>CAYTGR010000016.1:3628-49875 GCA_964437445.1 uncultured Anaerolineales bacterium
TATCATGCTGGGCATCGGCTGGCTCCTGGTCTATGAGGTGTACTCCCCCAAGCACACGGCGCACCCCACATAGTAAAAGATGCACCGCGCGAGATATAACGAACCACGCAACACGTCTCACGCTAAATGATACAAGGAGTTGAAACATCATGTTACGGCTGGTAAAATACCTGAAACCCTTTACGGCCTTGATCCTGATATCCATCGCCCTGCTCTTTGTCCAGGCGATGGCCGATCTGTCGCTGCCCGATTACATGTCTAAAATCGTCAACACCGGCATCCAACAGGGCGGCATCGCCAACGCGGTCCCGACGGCAATCCGCAAAAGCGAACTGGACAAGCTGGTCATCTTCATGAGTGCGGAGGATAAAGCGGCCGTGCTCAACGCTTACACGCTGGTGGATCAAGATTCCCCTGACTACGCCCGGTACGTCCAGGAATACCCCCTCCTCGCCCAAGAGCCAGTGTACGTATCCCATGACCTGAGCCAGGCAGAAGTGGACGCTCTGAACCTGCCGCTGGCCAAAGCGCTATTGGTCGTCTCCGGCCTGGAGCAGGTGATGGCCGACCCCACGAAAGCGGCGCTGCTTGGCGGCGGGATGGGCGGCTTTGATCTCTCCAAACTGCCCCCCGGCGTGGATCTTTTTGCCCTGCTGTCCAAATTGCCGCCCGCCCAGCTGGCGCAGATCAGCGCCAGGGTTGAGGAGCGGTTTGCCGCCCTGGGCGAGAGCATGATCATCCAGGCCGCCGTCGTCGCGGTCAAGGCGGAATATCAGGCGTTGGGCGTGGATACCGGCAAGTTGCAGAACAATTACCTGCTCCGCACCGGTGGCATGATGTTGCTGTTCACGCTGCTTTCGGCCGCCTGTACAGTAACGGTGGGGTACCTTTCCGCCCGCACGGCCGCCGGAGTCGCCCGCGATCTGCGCCGCGATCTCTTCCAAAAAGTGACGCGCTTCTCCAATGCCGAGTTTGAAAAATTTTCCACGGCTTCCCTCATCACCCGCACGACCAATGATATTACCCAAATCCAGATGGTCATCATCATGTTAGTGCGGATGGTCTTTTATTCCCCCATTATCGGCGTTGGGGCGGTGATCCGGGCCAGCGGCAAAGGCTCTTCTATGTGGTGGATCATTGCGGTAGCCGTCTCAGTGCTCCTCAGCCTGATCGCCATCGTCTTTACCGTAGCCTTGCCCAAGTTCAAGCGCATTCAAGCGCTGATTGACCGGCTCAACCTGGTAATGCGCGAGAACCTGGCGGGCATGATGGTGATCCGTGCCTTCAATACCCAGGAGTTTGAGCTGGCGCGCTTTGACCGGGCTAACCGCGACCTGACCGCGACCATGCTCTTCATCAGCCGCATCATCGTGGTAATGATGCCGTTAATGATGCTGATCATGAACGGGCTCATGTTGACCATCATCTGGGTCGGCGCGCACGAAGTGGCCCAGGCTCAAATGCAGGTCGGTGACATGATGGCGTTCATGCAGTATGCCTTGCAAATCGTGATGGCCTTCTTGATGCTCTCAATCATGTTCATCATCCTGCCACGGGCCTCGGTTTCCGCCGACCGCGTCGCGGATGTGCTGGCCACGCCAATCACCATCCAGGACCCGCCCACACCGGAGCACTTCCCGACACCGTTCACCGGCACCGTGGAATTTGACCATGTCGCGTTCCGTTATCCAGGAGCGGAGGAAAATGTCCTGTGTGACATCACCTTTACCGCGCGCCCCGGTCAGGTAACCGCGATCATCGGCTCTACCGGCTCGGGCAAATCCACGCTGGTCAATCTGCTGCCCCGCTTCTACGACGTGACGGCCGGGGCGATCAAGATTGACGGGGTGGACATCCGATTGGTCACGCAGGCCGAACTGCGGGCGAAGATCGGCTATATCCCCCAGCAGGGCATCCTCTTTTCCGGCACAATTGAGAGCAATCTGCGGTATGCGGAAGAGAATGCCACCGCGGAAGATTTGCAATGGGCTGCCGACATCGCCCAGGCGAGCGAATTTATCACCGCCCGGCCGGAGGGGATGGCCAGTGAGATCGCCCAGGGCGGCACCAACGTCTCCGGCGGCCAGAAACAGCGGTTAGCCATCGCCCGCGCCCTGGTCAAGCGGGCCCCGATTTACATTTTTGATGAAAGTTTCTCGGCACTGGATTTCAAAACCGAAGCCGCGTTGCGCCGCGGGCTCAAGACGCAGCTCAGCGAGAGCACGGTTCTAATCGTGACCCAGCGCATCTCCACCATCCGCCACGCCGACCAGATCGTCGTGCTGGATGAGGGCACCATCGTGGGCCGGGGCACCCACGAAGAGCTGATGGCTACCTGCCAGACTTACCGCGAAATTGCCCTTTCACAACTCAATCAGGAGGAACTGGCATGAGCACACAAACCACCGCGACCCGCCAGCCGCAAATGCGCCGGGGGCCCTTTGGCGGCGGCCCGATGGGCGGAGGCCCACGCGGAATGCTGCCCGGCGAGAAAGCGCGCGATTTCAAAGGCACGATGGTCAAGCTGATTGACTACCTGGGCGCTTATAAGCTCTCGATCGCCATTGTCATGGGCTTTGCTATCGCCTCTACCATCTTCTCCATCATCGGCCCCAAGATTCTGGGGAAGGCCACCACCAAGCTCTTTGAAGGCGTGATGGGCCAGGTCATGGGCACCGGCGAAGGGATTGATTTCACCTACATCGGGAATATCATCCTGCTGCTGCTGGGACTGTACTTGATCTCGGCTCTGTTCAGCTACATCCAGGGCTGGATCATGACGGGCGTGGCGATGAAGTTGACCTATCGGTTCCGCAAAGACATCGCCGAGAAAATCCAGCGGATGCCGCTCAAGTACTTTGACGGCACCAACCATGGCGAAATCCTCTCGCGGGTGACCAACGATGTGGATACGGTGAGCCAGACGCTCAACCAGAGCCTTACCCAGATCATCACCTCGGTGACGACGATGGTCGGCGTGCTGATCATGATGTTCTCCATCAGCTGGCAGATGACCTTAGTAGCACTGGGGATCCTGCCGCTTTCCATGCTCATCATCAGCCAGGTGATCCGGTACTCGCAAAAGTACTTCAAGCAGCAACAGGATTACCTCGGCCACGTCAACGGCCATGTAGAAGAAATGTACGGCGGGCACAACGTCGTGCGCGCCTTCAACGGTGAGGCCCGCAGCCTGGCGCAGTTTGACCAGTACAATCAAACCCTCTACGCCTCCGCGTGGAAATCGCAATTCCTCTCCGGCATGATGATGCCGGTGATGACCTTCGTCGGCAACCTGGGCTACGTGGCCGTCTGTATCCTGGGGGGCTGGCTGGCGGTCAAAAAGATGATCACGGTGGGCGACATCCAGGCCTTCATCCAATACGTGCGCTCGTTTACGCAGCCGATTGCGCAAATCGCCAACATCTCCAACGTGCTTCAGCAGACGGCCGCCGCGGCCGAGCGGGTGTTTGAGTTCCTGGCCCAGGCCGAAGAACTCCCCGATCCCACTGAACCAACGCAGCTGGCAACGGTGGCGGGCGAGGTTGATTTCCAACACGTACAGTTTGGCTACGACCCGGCGAAAACCATCATCAAAGACTTCTGCGCCCACATCCAACCGGGCCAGCGCATCGCCATCGTGGGGCCGACCGGCGCGGGCAAGACCACCATGGTCAAACTGCTGATGCGCTTCTACGACGTGGACGGCGGGGCGATCCTGGTAGATGGCCACAACGTACAGGAGTTCACACGGCAGGGGCTACGGCGCATGTTCGGCATGGTGTTACAGGATGCCTGGCTCTACAACGGGACGATCATGGAAAACATCCGTTACGGGCGGCTGGAAGCGACCGACGAGGAAGTCATCGCCGCGGCGAAGGCAGCGCACGTAGATCACTTTGTGCGCACCTTGCCCGGCGGCTACCAGATGGAGATCAACGAGGAGACTTCTAACATCTCCCAGGGCCAGAAACAGCTGCTCACCATCGCCCGGGCCTTCCTGGCCGATCCCAAAATCCTCATCCTGGATGAGGCAACCAGCTCGGTGGATACTCGCACCGAGGTCCTGATCCAGGAAGCCATGGCGCAATTGATGCAAGGCCGTACCAGCTTCATCATTGCCCATCGCCTTTCCACCATCCGCCACGCCGACCTGATCCTGGTGATGAACGAGGGCGACATCGTGGAACAGGGGACCCACGAAGAGCTGCTGGCGCGCCAGGGATTCTACGCGCAGTTGTACAACAGCCAGTTTGAGAGCACGGAGGGCTGAAATCATGGACCCAGAACGTTTTGTCATTACGATCAGCCACCAATTGGGGAGCGGCGGCGCCTACGTGGGCCAAAAACTCTCGGAGCGTTTGGGCGTCCCGTTTATTGACCGCGAAATCCTCAAGCGGGTCGCCGGGCAGCTCCACCTGGCCGAAGCCGAGCTGGCCCACCGTGAGGAACGGGTGCGCTCGTTCTGGCAACGTTTCTCGCAGCTCGTGGCGCTCACCGATCCCACCACCGGCCTGGCGGGCGACCGCTACGTGCCCACCGACCGCGAGCTGTTCCAACTGGAGTCGGAAACCATCCAACGCATCGCGGACCAGAGTTCCGCCATCTTCATCGGGCGCGGGGGGCGTTGCATCCTGCAACACCACCCCCGCCACCTCAGCGTCCTTGTCCATGCGGCGCTGCCGGCCCGTGTCCGGCGACTCTGTGAGCTCTACCACCTGTCGGAATCCGAGGCCGAAAAGCTGGCCGTGACCAACGACAGAGAACGCACTGCCTACCTCCGCGCCTTCACCCAACAGGACTGGCTGGACCCGCGGCTGTACGACCTCTGCGTCAATACCTCCAGCCTCGGCTTAGACACCACCGTGGAGCTCGTGCTCACCGCCCTGGCGGCGAAGCTCCGGTAACTCCGCCGCAACGCAAAGGATGCGCGAAATCTCCGCCCCGCTGATCCCCAAATCGGCGGGGCGGATTTGGCTTTTAGGCCAGCAGCGGTATGATAGTAGCATTCAAACTTATGAGGAAATCACCATGCACATTCTCTCCGTTGCCGAAATGAAAGCCGTAGAAGCGGCCGCCGACGCGGCCGGCCATTCCTATATGCAAATGATGATGCTGGCCGGGCAGGGTGTGGCCCGCGCCCTGCTCAAACGGCAGCCCGTCAAGGGACGTCGCGCGCTCGTCCTGGTCGGGCCGGGCAACAACGGCGGCGACGGCCTGGTCGTCGCTCGCTACCTGGCCGATGCCGGCGCGACCGTGACCGCCTATCTGAGCCGGCCCCGCTCGGCGGAAGAGGACCACGTCTACCAGCGGGCTGTAGACCGGGGCGTCGCCATCGTCAATGCCGACAACGATCCCGACCGGGCCGAACTGCGCCGTCTCACATTACAGGCCGACGTGCTCATTGATGCACTGTTAGGCACCGGCGCGACGCCACCGCTCCAGGGAGTGATCGCCGAGCTGCTGGCCCAGGTGCGGGCAGCGCTACAAGCCCGGCCCGCTGAGCCGCTGTTGGTGCTCAATGGAATACCCGAAATGCCCATCCCGCGCCCCTATATCGTCGCGGTGGACGGCCCCTCCGGCCTGGATTTTGACACCGGCGCGTTGGACCCGCTGGTGCTGCCGGCGCACCTCACCGTCACCTTTGCCGCGCCGAAGAGCGGCCATTTCCGCTTCCCCGGCGCGGCTGCCCTGGGCGAACTGGTGGTGGCCGACATCGGCATCCCGGCCGGTGTCGCGCCGGAAGGCAGTGGCCCCCTGCTCGTCACCTCGTCACAGGTGCGGCAATGGCTGCCGCCTCGCCCATTGGATGCCCACAAGGGGACGTTTGGCCGGGCGCTCATCGTCGCCGGTTCGGCCAACTACACCGGCGCGGCGGCGCTGGCGGCCCAGGCCGCCGTGCGAGCCGGGGCCGGCCTGGTCACATTGGCCGTGGCCGGTGCTCTCCACGCTGCCATCGTCCCGCTGGTTCCTGAGGCGACCTACCTGCTCCTCCCGCACGCCCTCGGCGCATTGACCGCCGACGCGGTCCCGCTGCTGCGCGAACGGTTAACGGACTACACCGCGCTCCTGGTAGGACCGGGACTGGGGCAGGCTGAAGAGACCGCCGCTTTTCTGGAAGCGCTGTTGGGACGCCGGCGCACTGAACGCCGCGGGTTCGGCTTCGCCACAAACGCCGCCGCTAACGGGGCAGCGCCCGAGCCGCCGCCCTTCCCGCCGCTGGTCATGGACGCCGACGGGCTGAACCTGCTCAGCCAGCTGCCGGAATGGTTCCGCCTCCTGCCGCCGGAGACAATCCTGACGCCCCATCCCGGCGAGATGGCCCGGCTCTGCCAGCGTCCGGTCGCCGAGATTCAGGGCGACCGGCTGAAGACGGCCCAGGAACAGGCGCAAACCTGGGGCCACGTGGTCGTCTTGAAGGGGGCGTTCACCGTCATTGCCGCGCCCGACGGCCGGGTGGCCCTGATCCCGTTCGCCAATCCCGGCCTAGCGACCGCCGGCACCGGGGACGTGCTAGCCGGTGCTATCGTGGCCCTTAGAGCGCAGGGGCTGGGCGCGTTTGAAGCGGCGGCGGCAGGGGCCTACCTGCACGGGTTGGCCGGCGCGCTGGCCCGGCAGCAATCCGGCGCGGCCGGCATGGCCGCCGGTGATCTCCTGCACAGCTTGCCGGAAGCGTGGAAACAGTTAGAATAATTCTCAGAGGAGGACCATGAGCACCGAAGATCCCCTACGACAGGCCCTGGCCCTGCTCCGAGCCGGGCAGAAATCGCCAGCTCGCGAGCTCCTGCGTGCCCTGTTGCTGCAAAACCGGGACAATCCGGCGGCGTGGGCCACGCTGGCCCAGGCCGCGGAAAACGACCGGGAAGCAATCTTCTGTCTCCAGCAGGTCCTGCGGCTCAAACCGGGCGACGCCTGGGCCACACAACGGTTGCAGGCCTTGACGGCCGCGCCGCCGCCCCAGGCGCAACCGCCACCGCCCGCGACACCGGTCAGCGCGCCATCGGTCAAGCGGCTGGCCCCTGAGACCTCCGCCCCGCCTCCACCAGCCGCCCCCGTCCAGCCCCGCGCCTCCGCACCGGAGCCCCCATCGCCGGAGCCGCCGCCACCCCGGCGACTGGGATCGTCTTCACCGGCCGCCCCCAGCCGGACGGCCGCGCTGCCAGCTTACTCCCGGCTGATGAACATCCTCTGGGGTCTGCTGGCGCTGGCAGTAGTGGCGACCGGTTTCTTTATCTGGAACGAGTTTTTCGCCACCCACAAGGGCGACGATCAAAAAGCACTGACCGCCGCCCGGGCCTGGACCGAGGCCCAATTCCGGCGGGAGTACGACACCATGCTCCAGCTGGTCTGCAACCGCTACGAATCCGAGATCAGCGACATGCAGCAGGCGGCCATGTGGACCGGGCTGTTGACCAAGCCGCTGGGCCTGGATTTGAGCAGCGAACCGCCGGCCACGCTCCGCTACGAGTTGCTCACGTTGAAAGGCAACCAGGCCCAAGTCCATGTGACAGGCTTGCTGGGAGAGATCGGCGCCCAGCTGAGTCCTTCCCTTTCGGAGGAAATTTACACAATGAAGCGTGAAAACGGGCAGTGGAAGTGGTGTGGACAAAAAGCGCCCTGACCTGAAAAGAAAAGGGGATTTTGCGCCCCGCCAAGCGTTCCCGGGGCGCAAAAAGCGGCTACCGCCGCCACTACCAACCCGATTCTGCGCCAGTCCTATAAAATCTCCTTAGCCTTGAAGCCTTGAGTCTTGCCCTTTCATTTAAACTGTGTTAAACTACTTCTGGTATGATTGAGTCGCCCCTCACAACATTACCTCGGGGCGGCTTCAGCCGCACCAGAATTTATATAGCCCAGCCTCACCGCACCGCCGGCAGAGGAAACGGCGACTTTTTAAGCCCAACCCTGCAACCTCCAAGGGGGCGGAGGTAAAAGCCGGAGTCCCAAGGGCTGTGGCAACCGAAAGGAGGTCAGCCAAGAGCCAGTTACAACCCACGAAACAGTGCGCCGGTGCCGTTCCCCTATTGTAACGATGCTATAGCCCAAACCAATGACTTTTGAGGAGGAGAATCATGAAGAAGTTTGCTTTGCCGTTGCTCGCGCTCATCCTGACCTTGACCCTGTTCACCGCCTGCGGAGGCGGCGGGGGCACGATCAAGATCGGCTTGCAAGGCCCGATGACCGGGGACTACGCCTACGAAGGCAAGGGGTTTGAGAACGCCGTTAAAATGTTGGTGGAGCAGACCAACGCCGCCGGCGGGATCAATGGCAAGAAGGTGGAATTGATTGTGGAAGACGATGCCGGCGACCCCACCCAGTCAGCCCTGGTGGCACAGCGGTTGGTAGATGCCAAGGTGATAGCCGTGATCGGCGCCTACAACTCCACCGCCACCGAGCCCGCCTCGGCCATCTACAATGAGGCCGGCATCCTCCACATCACCCCCTCTTCCACCGCCGTCCGGCTCACCACCAAAGGCTATCCGCGTTTCTTCCGCGTCTGCTTCCTGGATGACCGCCAGGGCCTCTTTGCCGCCAAGTTTATGCAGCAAGTGATGGGCGCGAAGAACATCGGTATTCTCCACGACAACTCCACCTACGCCCAGGGGTTGGCCGAGGAGACAAAGAAATACGCTGAAGAAATGGGGTTGACCATCGGTTTCTACGATGCCATTAACCCCGACGATCAGGACTTCACCCCCATCCTGACCAAGATCGGCGCCGCTAACCTGGATGCCGTCTTCTTCACCGGCTACCACTCCCAGGCCGGCTTACTGCTCAAGCAATCCAAGGAACTGGGGCTCAACATTAAGTGGGTGGGCGGCAACGCGGCCAACAACCCAGTGATGGTGGAAATTGCCGGGCTGGACGCGGCCAGGGGCATGTACGTCATCACCGAACCGCTGCCCAAGGACCTCAACTACGCCGAGGCCAAGCAGTTCGTGGCCGACTACAAAGCCAAGTACGGTGAGGAGCCGGCCAGCGTTTGGACGATCATGGCAGGCGAGGCCTTCAACGTCATTCGCTATGCCATAGAACAGACCAAGTCCACCGACCCCAAGGTGCTGGCTGAATACCTGCACAATACAATGAAAAACGTCAACGGCCTCACCGGTCCGATCCTGGGCTGGGACGAGAAAGGCGACCGCCTGGGCACAATTCACGTGGCCTACGTCATTGACGACAAAGGCAATTTCGTTTTGAATTCGGTGCAGCCCGCGCCGTAATGGATTCCGATCAACGAATCAGCGAGCAGCTGCCGTTCGGTTCGCCGGCTCGCTGATTCGCTGATTTTATTACCAGGAGAGATCCATGCAATTCATCCAACAATTAATTAATGGTGTCACCATCGGCTCTTTTTACGCTCTCGTCGCCCTGGGCTACACCATGGTCTACGGCGTGTTGAAAATGATCAACTTTGCCCACGGTGACCTCTTCATGTGGGGAGCTTACCTGGGCCTGACGGGGATGACGCTGCTGGTAGGCTGGGCCACCCAAGGGAGCGCCTGGATGATTGCACCGGTGGCCATCCTGGTTATCCTGGTGGTAGCGCTGGCCGGGGTCTTGGTCGAACGGGTTGCCTACCGGCCGCTGCGCTCGGCTGGACGGCTGGCCCCCATTATTTCCGCGCTCGGGGTCGCTTTCATCCTGGAAAGCCTCGCCCGTAACCTTTACGGCGCCAAGTGGCAGACCTACCCCAGCGGCGTGACGCCCAGCGGCGGGCTGATGCTCAGCGGCGGAGTGCGGATCGGAATCATGCAAATTGCGGTCCTTATCGCTTCATTCGTGTTGATGGGCGCACTCTACCTCTTCGTGCAGCGGACCCGCCTTGGCATGGCGATGCGGGCGGTGTCGCTGGACGCCAACGTTTCGCGCCTGATGGGGGTAGACGTAGATCGCATCATCAGCGTCGTTTTCCTCATTGGTCCCGGCCTGGGGGGGGCTGCCGGCCTGATTGTGGCGCTCTACTACGGGTCGTTTGACTTCACCTTAGGCTGGACGTTCGGGCTGAAAGCTTTTATCGCCGCTATTTTGGGCGGCATCGGCAACATCCCCGGCGCTATGTTGGGCGGGATGCTGCTGGGGGTCGTGGAGACGCTGGCTTCCGGCTACATCTCTCCGCAATGGAAGGATGTGATCGCCTACATCGTGCTGATCCTGATCCTGCTCTTCCGCCCCACCGGCCTGTTGGGCGAGCGGATAGCGGAGAAAGTATAAGCGGGGGAACCCATCATGACACAACTATTAGTCCGCCTCCGACAAAGACCCCTCCTGTGGCAGGCCGGATTGCTGGTCCTGGCCATCCTGTTGCCGCTGCCCCTGGGCGATTATTACCGCACCGTCATCTGGCGTACCGGCGTCTACATCATCCTGGGGTTAAGCCTGAACATCATCGTTGGCTATGCCGGCCTCTTCCAGCTGGGCCACGCGGCTTTCTACGCCCTGGGGGCCTACACCGCCGCCATCCTCAATCTGAGATTGGGCGTCCCCCTGCTGGCGACGTTTCCGATCAGCGTCGTGGTCGCCGGCCTCTTTGGCTATCTGATCACCCGCCCCATTTTGCACCTGCGCGGCGACTACCTGGCGATTGTGACCATCGCCTTCGGTGAGGTCGTGCGCCTGGCGCTGGTCAACAACCTGTTCGGGATCACCGGCGGGGCCAACGGCCTGAGCGGCATCCAGCGGCCCAACCTGTTCGGCCTGGAACTGCGGCAGCCCATCTACCACTACTACTTGATGCTCTTTTTCCTGGTGATCACCATCTTCGCCGTGCGCCGCCTGGAACATTCGCGCCTGGGACGGGCCTGGATGTACGTCCGTGAGGACGAAGCGGCAGCCGAGGCCATGGGGATAGACACCGTCCAGGTCAAGATCCTGGCCTTTGTCCTGGGTTCCGGCTGGGCTGGCCTGGCCGGGGCACTCTACGCGGCCAAACTGACGGTGATCTCGCCTGACCTCTCCAAGTTCATGGAATCGGTGGTCATGTTCTGCATCGTGGTACTCGGTGGCACCGGCTCTATCCCCGGCGTCTTTGTGGGCGCCCTCGGCATGGTGACCTTGCCGGAGCTCTCTCGCCCACTGAAAGAGTGGCGTGACGCCTGGCTGGGGATCGCTATGGTCGCCATGATGATTGCCCGCCCGGAAGGTCTCTGGCCCAGCCGCCGGGTCCAGCTGGAAATCCGGGAAACGAAAGAGTGAGGGGGAGAAATCATTATGGAACCGCCACTCCTTGACGTGCGCAACCTGACCAAACAATTCGGCGGCCTGCTGGCCGTAGACCGCGTCACCTTCACTATGGCGCAGGGGGAAATCTTAGGACTCATCGGGCCTAACGGCGCTGGCAAGACCACCGTCTTCAACATGGTCACCGGCTTTTACACCCCCACCGAGGGTGAGATCTGGTTCCGTGGGGAACGGATTGCCCACCCGCCGGTCGGGGGACTGCAACGCTGGCAAAGGGGCAATCGCCTGTTGCAGCCCCATGAAATCACCAAACGCGGCATCGCCCGTACCTTCCAAACCATCCGGTTGTTCAAAAACCTCACGGCCCTGGAAAATGTGATGGCCGGTCTGCACCATCGGACCCAAGCCGGCGTGTGGCAGGCCTTGATCCGCCCGCCCTCGCAACACCAGGAAGAAGCTTATATCACCACCGAAGCAGAACGCCTGCTGACCTTCATGGGACTGGCCGAGTATCGCCACGAGCTGGCCAAAAATCTGCCTTATGGTGACCAGCGGCGCTTAGAGATCGCGCGCGCCCTGGCCACCAACCCGGTCCTGCTCACCCTGGATGAACCGGCCGCCGGGTTAAACGAACAGGAGACGTTAGAGCTGGTCACTTTAATCCGGCAGATCCGCGACATGGGCATCACCGTGTTGTTGATTGAGCACGACATGAAAATGGTGATGGGGCTGTGTGAACATATCGTGGTGGTGGATCACGGGCGGAAGATCGCCGAAGGCACCGCCGCCGAAATCCAGCACAACCCGGACGTCATCAAGGCCTACCTGGGCGAGGAAGGGATATAGAGCCCCCGGATAGTGAGTGAAAGGATGCCATGTTACTGAAAATTGAGAACCTCCACACCTATTACGGCCACATCCACGCCCTGAAAGGAATCAACCTGGAAGTGGAAGAGGGCGAGATCGTCACCCTGATCGGAGCCAATGGGGCGGGTAAATCCACCACGTTGCGGACCATCTCGGGCCTGGTGCGGCCACGGGAGGGAACCATCACCTTTAATGGCCAGTCCATCGGCGGCATACCGGCCCACAAAATCGTGGGGTTGGGCATCTCGCAAGCGCCCGAGGGCCGCCAGATCTTCTCCACGTTGACGGTAACGGAAAACCTCAACATGGGAGCCTATACCCTCGGTGGTGACAAACAGCGCATTGAGGCCAACCGCGAGCGCGTCTTCAGCCTCTTTCCTCGCTTAGAGGAACGCAAAAACCAGCTGGGGGGCACGCTCTCCGGCGGCGAACAACAAATGCTCACCATCGGCCGGGCGCTGATGGCCCATCCCAAGCTGCTCTTGCTGGATGAGCCGTCGTTGGGGTTGGCGCCGCTCCTGGTGAAATTGATCTTTGAAACCATCCATGAAATTAACGCCCGGGGGGTCACGGTGTTGCTGGTAGAGCAAAACGCGCGCGCCGCGCTCAAGATCGCCCACCGGGGCTACGTGCTGGAGACCGGGCGAGTCGTCCTGGCAGGCAAAGCCACGGACCTGCTGAACGATGAGCGGGTGCGCAAAGCTTATTTGGGGGAACAGTAAACGCGCGCCGCCCGTGCGGGTGGCCGTTCCCGCGCCATCGCTACTTGCCAGTGTTAATGTTAACGTTTCGTCTTTTGTTTGAAGGAGGGGAGTATGCTGGAGAAAGTGGACCTGACCAAAACGCTGTCCAAAGAGGAGTACAAACCTCGTTTCGTCACTGCCCGGAACCGGCTGTACGACCTGCAAAAGGCCTGCTGGGACGCGGGCATCCCCAGCGTGATCCTGTTTGAGGGCTGGGATGCCTCCGGCAAAGGGACCACGATCAACTTGTTGACGCAACGGATTGATCCGCGCGGCTTCAAACTCTACGCCATCCAGGCCCCCCGCACCTACGAGACCCACATGCCCTGGCTCTGGCGCTTCTGGCTGAAGCTGCCCAACTACGGCCAGATGGCTATCTTTGACCGGAGCTGGTACGGCCGGCTCCTGGTAGAGCGCGTGGAGGGCTTCACCCCGGAAAAAGTCTGGCGCGAGGCCTATGACGACATCGTCAGTTTTGAACGGACGATCGCCGACGACGGCTACATCATCATCAAGTTTTTCCTCCACATCAGCAAAGAGGAACAGAAGCGGCGCTTCAAAAAGCTGGAAAAAGATCCGCTGGAGGCCTGGCACGTACAGCCGGAGGATTGGGAACACCACCGCAAATACGACGAGTATGTCATCGCCATTGAGGAAATGCTGGCCCGTACCGACACCGAGTGGGGTCCCTGGACCCTCGTAGAAGCCACGGATCGCTACTGGACGCGCATCAAAGTCTTTGAGACCATCATCGGCCGCCTGGAAGAAACGCTCACCGCGCGCGGGAAGCCGCTGCCGGAGACCCGCCCCGCAACGGCCACCGCGCCCAACGCCGAGGAGGATTAGTCCATGTTGGAAACCGTTGACCTGACCAAAGCGCTTTCCCCAGAGGAATATCGCCGGCAGCTGGTGCAATATCAACTCCAGCTGCGCGAGCTGGCTTACCAGCTTTACACCCACAAGCGCACGCTCATCATCGTCTACGAGGGCTGGGATGCAGCCGGCAAGGGTGGCAATATCAAGCGTGTCACGGAGCGTTTGGACCCGCGTGGCTACGAAGTCTTTCCCATCGCCGCACCGCAGGGCGAGGACAAAACCCACCATTACCTCTACCGCTTCTGGCGGCGGCTGCGCCCCCCCGAGGAAAAGCAAGTCCTCATTTTTGACCGCAGCTGGTATGGGCGGGTGATGGTAGAACGCATTGAGGGTTTCTGCACCGAGGCGGAGTGGAAACGCGCCTACCGCGAAATCAACGAATTTGAACATCAATTGACCGATTTCGGCAACATCCTGGTCAAATTCTGGATCCATATCAGCAAAGAAGAGCAACTGCGCCGCTTTCAAGAACGGGAGTCCATCGCCTACAAGGCCTGGAAATTGACCGACGAGGACTGGCGCAACCGCGCCAAGTGGGAGGCTTACGAAACGGCCGTGGAGGAAATGCTCCTCAAGACCAGCACGTTGTACGCGCCCTGGACCATCGTGGAAGGCAACGACAAGTACTACGCCCGGGTCAAAACAGTGAAGACACTGGTGGAGACGCTGAGCCGGGCGCTGGATTACCAGCCGGCGGAACCGGCCGCCAAAGATAACGACAAGCAAGATGAGAATGAAAAAGACCAGGGGAAAAAGGGCAAAAAGGGCAAAGGAAAAAGAAAAGGGGAAAATTAAGAAGTGAGGTGCCGCTACGGCCCGGCACAACCTTCGCAGTTGTGCCGGGCTATTTTGTTGCGCTCTGTAGCGCGACGCTGCGTTTCAGCATTTGCGCCAACAGGTCACTTTTGGCCGTCGCGTCGGCGAACTCCTCGGCGGCCAGCTGGCGCGCATAGCAACGAATGACGATCCGCTTGCCGACCACCTGGGCTGTGACCTCCTCCACCAGGCTTTGATGGGTACAATCCAGGCCGTCGGCCAGGCGGAGCAGGCCGGCCAGGATACCGACCAGCCGTTGCTCCAACGGCTTTAATTCCGCGAAGTGAGCATGGCGCGCAGCCGGAAGCGCCCCCCGGTGATACCGGGCTATGGAGCCGATGATGAGCCGCTCCCGCGCGTCAAACGGGAGCAACGGCGTCTCCAGGATGATCCGCAACGCCGTTTTGTGATGGCCGGTCGCCCCTTCAATCCAGCCGATGTCGTGGAGCAGCCCGGCATATTGTAGCCAGGCCCGCTCCTGCATCCCCAGCCCGTGCAGCGGCTTCAGATCATCAAACAGCTGCAAGGCCAGCCGGGTCACCTGCTGGACGTGCTGCATGTCGGATTCGCAACTGCGCGCCAAGTCCAGCACGGCTGGCAACCACCCGGCCGCGGGATCTTCCGGCATGACTGAATCCGGGGCCTCCCCCAACACCACCTCCAGGGGCCGCCCTTGCACGACCATCTGCACAAAGGCTTCCGGCAGTTCGTGCGCGCGAATGGCCTCCACTATCCGCGCCACATCATACGGCACGCGGTAAAAATCCACCCGTAGCCGCTCGGCGGTCGCCTGCAAAATAGCATAACCGGCGCTGGGATCGCCATCGTCCGGCCGGCCCACACTGCCGGGATTGATAAACCAGACGCCGGCTACCTTGCGCTTGAACGGCTGGTGGGAATGCCCGCAAATGATGACGTCGGCGTCAGCCGTCAAGGCCAGCTCTTGCAGCCGTTCTGCGGGGGTCTCCGGCCCCAGGTGTTCTTTGACCGAGGCCGGGCTGCCATGCACCAACAAAATCCGCCGGTCCGCAACCTGCAGCCGGATCTCCTTAGGCAAGTCACGCAGGTAAGCCCGGCTTGCCTTGGAGAGATGCTCGTAGGCCCACCGGAAGGCCAATCCCTTTTCCTGGACCCTGGATTTCTTAGCTCCGCCTTTCCTGGCTCCTGCCTGTAGCGCTTTGAGATCGTAGTTCCCCACCACACTCAGCGCCTGCTCGGCCCGCAGGCGCTGCACCACCTCTTCCGGGAAGGGGCCGTAGCCGACGAAATCACCAACGTTCCACAGCGCCTCTACATGATGGTCGCGCGCGTGCGCCAGCACAGCCTCCAGCGCCGGCAGGTTGCCGTGTACGTCCCCGATCAGCGCGACTTTCATCTGGTTTTCTCCGCCGGGGTTCTGTCAGTTCACCCAGTAATCGGTAGGACGAACGTGAAAATCAGCCAGGCCACCAGCAGAGCCAACAACGTATTGAAAACGGTCACGATGAGGAAAACCCAGACCGGCTTCCACCCCATCCGCTTGAAATCGGCCAGCGAAAGTTCCAGCCCCATGCAGACAAACGCTAACGTAAAGGCCCAGTTCTTGAACGCTTCTATCGCGGTACCCTTGCCGCCGTCAATCAGACCGGCCGTATAGAGAATGGAAGCCAGGATGAACCCCAACACGAACTTGGGGAAGCGTTCCCAAATGATGCGCGGGCTAGGCCGCCGCCCCCCGCTCTCGCGGGCCGCAAAATAGAGCGCCAACAGGAAAGCGACCACGCCGATAAAGGCGTTCTGGGTAGATTTGACAATGGAAGCAACTTTCTGGGCCTGTTCCCCGTAAATGGTCCCGGCCCCGACCACTGCGGCGGTGGTGTCAATGTTGCCGCCAAACCAGGCTCCAGCAACCGGTTGGGAAAGGTGCAGCGCCCCGGCCAGGAGCGGCGCAATCACCATCAACGGCAGCGCCACGACGATCACCAACGCTGTGATATAAGTCACCTGCTCCTTCTTTGCCATCACCGAGCCGGCCGCTGCAATCGCCGCCGAGACGCCGCAGATGGAGACCGCCGTTGACATCACCGCGCGGAGTTTATCATCCAGGCCAAATTTCCCACTCAGCCACCAGCAGAAGAAGAAAACACTGCTCATGATGATGAGTCCTTGCAGAATCGCCCCACCGGCGGCCGTGACCAGGAGCGAGAGATTGATGCTGGCCCCCATCAGCACCAACCCGGTCTTCAAGAAGAGCTCCATCCGCATCCCAGGGCGAGCCCATTCATGAAGCTTGAGTCCCTTGAGGATCCCGTTGCCCAGCAACCCTAACAGGGCCGCCCACAGCGGATATTCCAACGCTTTACCGGGGATTCCGGCCGGCAGTTTCAACTGGTAAACCTGCTTCGTCACCCACCAGGCCGCCAGCGCCAGGACAAAAACGATCGCCAAACCGCCGATCACACGCACCACCATAGAGCCGCTTCGGGAACCGGTACGGGCTGTCATTGACCCACCTCCTAATCTTAATGTCAAAAATTACGCTTCACTCCTGGCTCAAAAAACGATTTTCAGGCCGTGCTCACCGAAAATGCCCAGGGCCGAGAGTAAGATGAGCAAAAAGGCCAGAATGACCGCCAGCCAATCCTCGCTCAGGCGACGAGCACCGCCAGACGTCACACCCCCCTCGGCTTGCAACTCCGGTTCAGTCATCTAACACCTCCTTTTGTGATTGAGACTCCATAGATTTGTCAAACATCCCCTCTAATCTTCCCAGTGCCACAACCCCTTGTGTTCTAACATCCACAGTTGGGAGTTGATAGCGGCCTCCCCCGATTTAACCGTCAACAGCTCGTAGTTGCCGTTAGGCAAAAGCCGCCGCGCCTTGACGTTGTCCTTCAAATGGATACCCAGGATGCTATCACGGATCATGGCCCGCAACCGGGGGTCCTGCACCGGGAAGAGCAACTCCACGCGCCGGTCCAGGTTACGCTGCATTAGATCGGCGCTGCCCATGAGGACTTCATCCTCCCCCCCGTTGTGAAAGTAGTAAATGCGCGCATGTTCCAGGAAGCGACCCACGATAGAAGTGACCGTGATGTTTTCGCTCACCCCTTTCAGGCCGGGGCGCAGACAACACGTGCTCCGCACCTGCAAATCTACCTTCACACCGGCCTGGGAGGCCCGATAAAGCGCCACAATACAGGCCGGATCCACCAGAGCGTTTAGTTTGAAGGCCAGGTAGCCATCACCGTGCTGCTGGTGGCGGTCAATCTCGCGCTGGATGCGATCCAGGATGCCCTGCCGCAAGCCGCTCGGCGCGACCAGCAGCTTGCGGTACTCCTGCTTGCGCGAATACCCCGTCAGGGCGTTGAAGAGATCCGCCGCATCGGAGGCCAGGTCCGGGTCGCAGGTAAAGTAGCCCAGGTCGGCGTAAACCCGTGCCGTGCTGACGTTGTAATTCCCTGTGCTGAAGTGGACGTAACGGACAATGCCGTGCGGTTCCCGCCGGACCACCAGGCAGACTTTGGCGTGTGTCTTCAGCCCCATCAGCCCATAGACCACATGAACACCCGCGCGCTCCAACGCTCTGGCCCAGACGATGTTGTTTTCTTCATCAAAACGCGCCTTCAGCTCCACCAACACCGCGACCTGTTTACCGTTCTCGCGAGCCTCCATGAGCGCATCCACAATCGGAGAATTGGAGCCAACTCGATACAGGGTCTGCTTGATGGCCAGCACGTTGGGATCACGGGCCGCTTCACGGACGAAATCCACCACCGGCAGGAAGCTGTCATACGGATGATAGAGCAGCAAGTCGTGGCGCTGAATCACCCGAAAGATATTCTCGCCGCGCGCCAGGGCCCGTGGCATCGCCGGCAGAAAAGGTAAATCCTTTAAATCCGGCCGATCTACCCGCAGCAACTCCATCAGGCAGGACATTCCCAACGGCCGCTCCACCGCGTAAACCTGGTACGGGGCCAGGTTGCCGAGGTTTTCCACCAGCAGTTTGCGAATCCGCTCCGGCATAGCGGCATCCACTTCCAGCCGCACCACCGAGCCGAAGAAACGTTGGTCCACGCTGTCTTCCACCGTGCTCAACAGGTCAGAAGCTTCATCCTCCTGGATCTCCATATCGGCGTCGCGGGTCAGCCGAAAGGAATAGGCGGCGGCAATCTCTAACCCCGGAAACAGCAGATCCAGGTTGGCCGCAATCACCTCTTCCAGCCAGATGAAGTGATTGAACTTAGCCTCCCCTAACCCCAGCCGCTCGTAGCTGTCGGCTTTCTCCTCGGTCGGGATGGGAAGCAGGCGGGGAAAGATGTCAGGCACTTTCAGCCGCGCAAAGCGCTCCCCCCACTGGGGATCAATCACCAGCACGGCCAGGTTCAAACTGAGATTAGAAATGTGGGGGAACGGATGCGCCGGATCCGAAGCCAGGGGCGTCAACACCGGAAAGATCTCGCGCTCAAAATAGCGCCGGAGCAGTTTACGCTGCTTGCCCTTCAGTTCGCTGTAATTCAAGACATGGATATCGGCAGCGCGTAATTTGGGGGCCAGGTCATCCCGCCAACACTCAATCTGTTGAGCCAAAAACGGCAACAACCGCCGGCGGATGGCAGTCATCTGCTCGGCCGGCGTCATCCCGTCGGGCGGCGCTTCCAACACGCCCCCCACCAGCTGGCGGCGCAGTCCCGAAACCCGGATCATGAAAAATTCATCCGTGTTATTGGCAAAAATCGCCAGGAACTTGACCCGTTCCAGCAGCGGATGGCGCGTATCGCGCGCTTCCTCCAGCACGCGACCGTTAAACTCCAACATACTGAGCTCACGGTTGATGTAAAAACGGCGACTGTTCAGGTTGGCCGCCTGGCGGGTTCCCGTTGGAGCAGCCGTCGCGGTCTCAGGTTTTTTCGTCGGCATGGCAGTTCTCTCCCCCCCAGGTCGCGCAGTCTCGCGTCACAAGACTGACGCAGTGCCGAGTTTTTTCACCGTCGAGGACGCTGTGAACGCAGCGAAAACCCTACCCCTCTGCGAACTCCGCGTTCTCGACGGTGAATGCTCGGTTTTGCTCTCACCAACTTCAGCTTTGCGGTTCCTCTGACTTGGTCCCCTGCGGCGCGGCCTGCACATCCAGCAGATCGGGCAATTTCAGCCCGGCCATCTCAAAGAGATTCTGGAGCGGCGGCAACGACTGGAGCAGCCCGGCCATGAAGCGGGCGGTCGTTGGTGTCCCCTCGCTTCCAACGCCCGAATCCCACACCACTACCTTGTCAATCTTGAGGTTCTTGATCGCCTCCACCTGCGTGGCCACCAGCGCCGGCAACTTGTCGGTGATCATCAGCAGCGCCGCCAGCCGTGGATCTTGACCGGCCGCCGCCACAATCGCCGCCAGACCTTCAGCCTGCTTGACCAGGATCTCCCGCTGCCCGCGCGCCTCGGCCTCCAGCTTGGCGTAGAGGGCATCGGCCGCGCCCTGAGCCTCCCGCCGCAACCGCTCGGCGACCGCGTCCGCCTCAATCTGCACCCGCTGCTTGGCAATCTCGGCGGCGACGATCACGTCGGCTTGCTGGGAGGCCCGCTGCCGTTCGGCACGCTGGAGCTCGGCCAGCCGCTCGGCCTGATAGGCCTCTTCCAGAGCTTTGGCCGCCTGGACCTTCTCGGCGGCGCTCCCCCGCCGGTTCGCCTCCGCCTCCCGTTCGCGCCGCAGGGCATTGGAGTTGGCGATCTGCACGGCGGCGGTGTTCTCGCCCTCCACGGCCGTCGCATTCGCCGCCGCTACCTGAACCCGCTGCTCGCGCTCCGCTTCCGCCTTGCCGATCTCCCCGTCACGGGTTCGCTCTGCCACCAGCTTCTTGGCTTCGTTGATGGCGCGCGCGGCGGCCTCCTGGCCCAGCGCCCGGATGTACCCCGACTCATCGGTGATGTCTTTGACGTTCACATTGATGAGCCGCAGGCCGATTTTCTTGAGCTCCACCTCCACGCCGTTGGTGATGTTCTCCACGAACTTGTCGCGGTTGGCGATGATCTCCTCAATGTCCATCGTGGCAATCACCACACGAGTCTGCCCGAAGATGATGTCCTCGGCGATCCGGCGGATCTCTTCGCGCGTCAGCCCCAGCAACCGTTCGGCAGCATTCTCCATCACCCCCGGTTCGGTAGAGATGCCGACCGTGAAGGTGGAGGGCGCGTCAATACGGATATTTTGCTTGGAAAGCGCACTCCGCAGATCAATTTCCATCGTGATTGGCGTCAGATCCAGGAAGGCATAATCCTGGATCACCGGGATAATAAAAGCGGCACCGCCGTGAATCGGGCGTGACGAACGGGCCCCGGCCGCTCCCTTCCCCACCTTACCATAGATCACCATGATCTTATCCGGGGGGCAACGCTTGTAGCGGCTCAAGAGCGTTACCACCGTCACAATGACGACAAAAACGAGCGCCAACACCAGGAAAAGCCAGCCAATGTCATTCATCAGTTGTTCCCTCCATGTGAATCAGCGAGTCTACAATTCATGCCACCAGCCAGAGCTACCTTAGAGTTCACGCTTGACCACCACTGTATTCTCATCCAACACTTTGACCACACGGACACGTACACCAGTCGGCAGCGGCTCTGCCTCCTCGGTGACGGCCGGCAATTCGCGCATCCGTCCCTGGACTACCAGCTGCACCTGGCCCTGACCCCGTCCCTGCGCCGGGATCGGCAAGTAAACCGTGCCGGCCTGCCCTTGCGCATTGCGATAATCCACTGTCCCCGATTCCGAAAGCCGGTAAATCATCGTCATCAGCCAGAAAACTACCAGTAAGAAGAGCGTGCCGACCACGGTCGCCACCGCAATGGTCGGCAGTAATGCGGCCTCCGACCGCAGCATAATCACACCCGTCCAGCCGAATCCCACAAAGAAGGCCAACACCGTCCGCACCGAGAAAACGCTGGCCGGCACATCGTGAGCGCCGATATCGTGGGCGCCGACATCGTGGACGCTCAAGTCGTGCCCCCCCACATCCAGGTGACCAGACAGGTCCAGCCCTCCGCCATCGGCAGCCAGATGATCTCCCCCGGCGCCGAGTAGACTCAGGACCAGTTGAATCAACAAAATCGCGCTGGACAGCCCCGCGATAAGGTAAAAGAATTGCGCAGCCAGACCCAAAGTTCCCCACCAGGCACCCATTTTTTCCTCACCTCCGTATTAAACTGTCACGGCTGGCACGTTTGCGGGGCGCGGCGAGCGCGCGTTTCCGGATCAAAGGTCCGCTCCAGTGCCCACAAGCCCCGGTTCAGCCCCAGCGCCAGCAGTGAAACAGACAATGCGCCGGCCCAGATCTTGTCGTACCGGCCCACCTGCGAAATACCGTCAAACAGCAACGTCCCCAACCCGCCAGCGCCGAACTTGGCGCCGACGGTGGCGATGGCGACCGCCACGACTACCGCGATCCGCTCGCCCGCCAACATCACCGGCAACGCCAGTGGCAGCTGAATCCGCACCCAGATCTGCCAGCCGTTCATCCCCATCCCGCGCGCAGCCTCTAAAACGGCCGGGTCAATCCCCTTCAGGCCCGCCACGAAGTTCCGCAGCAAGACCACCTGCGTATAGATCACCAGGGCGACGACCACCGATCTGGCGTTGAGGCCGAAGAACGGCAGCAGCAAAATGATCAACGCGAGGCTGGGAATGGTGTACAGAACGCCCAGGAAGCCGGTCACGACCGTGTTCAGCCGTTCATTCCGGTACAACGCCACGCTGAGCGGTAGCGCCAACGCGGTAGAGATGATCAGCGCCAGGCCGGTCATCTCCAGGTGCTCCCACAGCAGCTTCAGCACCACGTCGGGACGGCTGAGGATATAATTCAACATGGCCTTACACCTGCGCCCGGCGGAGTTGATCCAACGTCAGGCAACCAACCGGCCTGACCCCGTCCACCACGGTCAACGCAGTCACCCCCGGTTCCAACAACAGTGAAAGGGCCCGCCGCAGCGAGTCGCCCACCGCCACCGTCGGCATACCATCGGCGGTGTAGTCCGGTGGCAACGGGCGCATCGCTGTCTCCACCCGCAGGAGGCCGAGTTGCCGCACCCGGTCTTCGGCCCCCATCAAGTTGCGGACAAAAGCGTCGGCCGGCCGGGTCAGCACGGCAAACGGCGTGTCATACTGGACAATCTGGCCGGCCCGCATGACCACCAGCATATCCGCCAGGCGCAAGGCCTCCTCCACGTCATGCGTCACGAAAAGGATCGTCTTGCGCAACCGGCGCTGCAAACGCAGCACCTCATCCTGCAAGCTCGCGCGGGTGATGGCATCAATTGCGCCAAACGGTTCATCCATCAGAATCACGCCTGGATCGCCGGCGAGCGCCCGCGCCAGGCCCACACGCTGCTGTTGGCCGCCGGAAAGCTGCGCCGGGTAGCGACTGCAATACTCCTCCGGCGGGAGCTCCACCAGCGCCAGCAATTCGTTCACGCGCGCTTTGATCCGCTCCCTGGGCCAACCCAACAGCTCCGGCACCACGGCAATGTTCTGCGCGACCGTCATGTGCGGGAAGAGGCCCACCTGCTGGATCACGTAACCGATCTGCCGCCGCAACGCCGTCACTTCCAGCGAGCGGACGTCGGTCCCATCCAGCGTGATTACCCCGGCAGTCGGCTCCTGGAGGCGGTTGACCAGCTTCAGCAACGTCGTCTTGCCGCAGCCCGACGGCCCCAGCAAGACCACAAAGCTGCCCGCCGCCACTTCAAACGTGGCTTCATCCACCGCCGGATGACCGGTGCCGGGGTAACGCTTGGAGACGTGATCAAAACGGATGGTGCTCACATTACTTCAACAACCCCTCCTGCGTCAAAAACTCTCTGGCTACATCCGCCGGCTCGCGCCCCTTGCCGCTGACTTCGTAGTTCAGCTGCTGCACCACCGCATTGGTCAGCTTCGGTGCCAGCTGATTGAGAATATCCTTGATTTGGGGATTAGCCTCCAACGTCTGCTGGCGGACCACCGGGGCAACCTGGTAGGGCGGGAACATCCCCTTATCATCCTCCAGGACAACCAGGTTATAGGCCGCGATCTCGCCGTCGGTGCCGAAAGCCACTACCACGTCAGCCTGACCTTCTACCAGCCCCTTGTAGCGGAGTCCCTTCTCCACCGGCTTGTATTCTTTAAGCGTGAACTGACCGTACACCTTCATCAGACCGGGCAACCCGTCCTCGCGTTGATCAAACTCCGGCGGGCCGATCATCACCAGTTGATCGGCATGGGCGACCAGGTCGGAGATCGTGCGGATGCCGTACCTGGCCGCGCCCTCCTGGGTCATTGCCAGCGCCTGGGTGTTGTTCATCGGAGCCGGGTCCAGCCAGACCAGGTCAAATTGCTCTTTGTAGCCCTTGACCACGGCAGCATACACCTGCTGGGGATCACTGTTGACCGGCAATTTGAGCACCGTCAATAAGCCGGTGCCGGTATACTCCGGGTACAGATCAATCTCCCCGTTCTTGAGCGCCTCGTGAGCGACCGGCGTCCCCGCCAGATTGAGCTTCCGCTCCACCTGGAACCCCTTATTTTCCAACAGCTGCGCGTACATCTCCCCCAAAATCAATTGCTCCGGGAAATCTTTGGATCCCACAACGACTTTGGCCGGCTTGCTACCGCCACAGGCCGTCAGCAGCAGAGACACTACCAGGACCACCATCAACCCTCGGATCAGTTTACGCATCTGGCTCCCCCCTGAAAAGATAGTCAATTAGTCTTTGGTCGTTTGGTTATTTAGTCAGTCGCAGACGTGGCGCGAACTTTAGTTCGCAATCTTCACTGCGCTCAATTTCCATGCTGTTCACACCACACAACGTTCCGCCGCCGGGCGTCGTCCCGCCGCCCGGCCCCCCGGTGGCTCTGTTGCACGCTGCACCTGGCTCAGGATCACGTCGGCCAGCAGCGCCAACACCGCCACAGGGACCGCGCCGACCAGAAGAATGGGGATGTTGTAGAGGGCAAAGCCCCGCGTCACGTAGATTCCCAGCCCCCCGCCGCCGATAAAAGCCGCCAGGGTCGCGCTGGCGATCACCTCCACCGTCGCCGTGCGGATACCGGCCACGATCAAGGGGAGGGCCAGGGGCACCTCCACCCGCCAGAGCAGCTGCGAGCGCGTCATCCCCATCGCCAGGGCCGCTTCCCGCACTGCCGGGCTGATCGTGCGAAACGCGGCGTCCGTGTTGATCAAAATAGGGGGCAGGGCCAGAATGACGAGGGCAATCGCCGACGAGGTAAAAGTCAGGCCAAAGTAGGGCAGGGCAAGGAAGAGAATTGCCAGGCTGGGCACCACCCGCAGCGCGCTGAAGCCGTTGATCACGGTGGTAGCCGCCACTTTGGAACGTGACGTCAACACCCCCAACGGCACGCAAAGCACGATCCCCACCCCCAATGCCACGGCGACATAGAGCAGGTGACGTCCCACCGCGCCGACAAACTCGGCCTGGTGGCTGATCAGGTAAGCGAAACTCTTGAGGAACATTCCCCCTTCCCCTCTCATCGGCCGCCCCGGTTCGCGCAGAGCTGCCCGGTAGCAATTCAATGCGCTCGCCAGCCCCCTCATCTAACATCGTAGCACAAATCTTGAATTTATTCAAGCGCCATCACACAAATTCAAGGGCGCACCGGCCGGGAGGCAAAAAAGGACGCACGGCCAGGTCGTGCGTCCTCCAACGGGGTCAACTGGATTGTTGCTGATTGCCGCCAGGTCTGCCCACCGGCCACGATCGCGCCTGGCGCCGGCCTATCAGACCGGCACGCAGAACGGATCGCGGGGCAACGTAGTCAACGTCTCAACGCCGTCGGCAGTCACCACCACGTCATCTTCCAACCGGATGCCACCCAGCCCCTCCACGTAGATGCCCGGCTCCACGGTGAAGGTCATGCCGGCGGCCAGGGGCAAAATATTGCCGGCGACCAGATAGGGCGGCTCGTGGATTTCCAATCCCAGGCCATGACCGGTGCGATGGGTAAACTGCGGCCCATAGCCGGCCGCTTCAATCACCGCGCGCGCCGCCGCGTCCACCGCCTGCGCCTGGACGCCGGGACGTACCGCCGCGCGGCCGGCTGCATTGGCCGCCAACACGATCCGGTGCAGCGCAGCCAGCGATCCCGCCGGTTCCCCGAAGACCACCACGCGCGTGATGTCAGCCATGTAGCCATCCACCATGGCCCCCCAATCCACCACCACCCAATCCCCTGGCGCGAAGGGCCGTTCGCCGGGCACGGCGTGAGGCGACGCGGCGTTCGGCCCGCCCATCACGATGGGCTCAAACGCCAGCGCCTCGGCCCCACGGGTCAACACCTCTGCGGTTAACCGGGCCGCAGCCTCTTTTTCGGTCATGCCGACGTGCAGCTGCGGCACCCAGGCCAGGAAAGCCGCCTCGGCCGCAGCCACCGCGCGCCGCATGGCGGCCAGCTCATCCGGCTCCTTGGCGATCCGCAGTTCCGCCAGCAGATCATCCACCGCGATCAGTTCCACCCCCGGCGCATACCGCTGCAGGATGCGCGCCTCCAACAGCCGCATCCGCAGCGCCTCCACCCCAATGCGGGCCTCGGCCAGTTCCAACGCCGCACACGCTTCGTGGAAGGCCAGCGCGTACCCCTCTTCGTCCGTGTAAGGGAAGGCTTCAATTTCGGCGGCGGTTGCCTTGGCGGACTCAAAAGCCGGGAGCACAATTGCCGGGGGCGCATCCACAGGGAACAGGGCCAGCACCGGCCGTTCGCTCAGCATGAAAGAGAGCGCTTGCAAATAGATCAGATTCGGTCCGGGCATGATGGCCAGGGCCTCCAGGCCGCGCGCCTGGGCCAGGTCCAACAACCGTTCGCGGCGGGCCAGGTTCATTGGGTCATTACCTCCTCCTCATAAAATATAGAAACCAGTTAAGGGGTGAGCAGAGAGCAGCAGGTAGAAGTTCCTTAATTTCCTGCTCACCGCTCACTGCTCACATTTTCATCCCCCCGCTGGTGAACGCCAGTTTATGGGGAATTCCCTTAAAAAGAGCGTGAAAAGTTTGTAGTCAGGCGCTTTAGCGCCGCCTTAGCCGCGCTGAAGCGCCTCACTACAAGCCCATTCTCAGCCGACCGCCGGGGCTGGGAACGAGTTGCATCTTTCGGCGAGTATGAGTAAAATAGAGCGTTCGGCGCAGCCCGGTTCCCGACCTTGAACGCCACACGTTGAGCGCAGGATAAACGAGGAGTCTATGATTATCGGATTGCCCATTGGGATTTTTGAATCCAACTGTTTCCTGGTCTATGACGAAACCACCGGTGACGGGGTGGTGGTAGATCCGGGTGGGGATACCGCCCCCCTGCTACAAGAGATTCAGCAGCGCCAGCTCAAAGTGCGGTATATTCTCAACACCCACGGTCACATTGATCACATCGCAGCCAATGCCTACCTGGTCGCCGCCACCGGCGCGGCCATCGGGATTCATCCGGCGGACCGGGAGTTACTCGCCACCGGTGGCGGCGCAGAGTGGTTTGATCTGGCCTACGTCCCCTCACCGCCCCCTACCCTGGAACTGACGGACGGTCAGGTTGTGGAAGTAGGGCGGCTCCACCTCCAGGTCATTCACACCCCAGGCCACACCCCCGGCAGTATCTGTTTTTACATTCCAGAGGAAGAAGCGTTGCTGACCGGGGATACACTCTTCGCCAGCAGCGTCGGGCGCACCGATTTCCCCGGCGGCAGCTCCCATGCGCTCACCGAAAGCCTGAAACGCCTGTTGGCATTACCGCCACAGACCATCATCTATCCCGGGCATGGCTCCGCAACCACGCTGGACCGTGAGCGCCGCCACAATCCCTGGCTACGCCGCTTGCCCCATCCGTCTTAGACCACCGGCCGGCCGCTATGGCTTATTCGCCGGTCAACATCTTGAGCACAGTCAGCACCCCCAGCCCCACTCGCACCGACTGGCCAGCCGACGGCGGCTCCATAGATTCCTGCCCCGCCTCGTCCACTGTGACCGGGGTATTGTTGAAGTAGATGTAAGCCGCCAACACGCCAACCAGCGCCCCCAACAGGCCGCCCATCAATAATACCCGTGTTTTGAGATTCATGCTTTCCCCCCTGAGATGAGTGAATTGACCCGCATGAGAATGGTCTGCACCATACGGACTGTGCTGTAGACCCCAATGACCGGAGCCGCTACCGCCTTCATGCCCCGCTCCACGTACTGCCGGCCCGTTTCCAGGTAGCCAAACACCTGTCGCAGCGCCTGGCGCAACCAAATGCGCGCTTTGATCGTGGCGTAGATCAGCCCGCTCAACAACAGTAAGGGCACCAGTCCGATAAAGATCGCTTGCAAACTGAGGAAAATTAACGCAATATCGCGCGGTGTGGCCCAACCCATCTCCCTATCCTCCTGTCTCCAGCACTCTGTACCAGGCCGACCAGCCTTTGGAATGGTGGTTGCCTTAAGTATAACGCCTTCTTCAACATTGGGCAAGAAGCAGCGGAGCGCGCAAAATCCTTTTTTCTTAGAGCCAGCCCAACCGGGCCAATAAGGGCGGCCCCAGGATCAACAAACCCACCACCACCGCAGTAAGTGCCGTGACCAGGACAGCGCCGGCCGCCAGATCCTTGACCTGACCCGCCAGGGGATGGTAATCCGGGCTGACCAGATCCACCAACAATTCCAGGGCCGAGTTGGTTAACTCGGCAAACAGGACAATACCGATGGTGAGAGCCAGCAGCGCCCAGGCCGACGCCGGCAGCCCCAACCAGAGACCCAACGCGACCACCGCCACCGCCACCGCCAGATGGATGCGGAAATTGCGCTGGGTGTGCAGGGCCACGGAGAGGCCGGCCCCGGCGTATTTAAAGCTATGCCACAACGTGGCGTTGCGCGGTGGTTTCATTCGGGTAACGGGATGGTGACGCCTAACCGCTGGAGAATGCGCTCCTGCGCCGCCCACATCCGGGACTTTTCCTCCGGCCCGGCGTGGTCGTACCCCAGCAAGTGCAAGATGCCATGGACAATCAACAACTGCAGCTCATGCACCAGCGTACCGCCGACGGCCGCCGCCTGGGTCTGGGCCGTGGGCAGCGAGATCACCAGGTCACCCAAGTAGTGCGGGAACTGCCCACCACCGCCGGCAAACGGCCCCCGGCTTTCATTGGCGAATGAAAGGACATCGGTCGGCGCATTGACACCGCGAAACCGCCGGTTCAACTCACGCAGCGTATCATCGTCGGCGATCACGATCATCACTTCACAGCGTTCCTGGACCCCCTCCAACACCAGGGCCGCCAGCGCGGCCTGGCGGAGCGGTTCCTCCATTCCCGGCTCCAACGGCACCTCGGCCTGAATTTCAACTTGATAGGGAAGGTTCATCTCGTTCTCTACTCGCTTTAAAATCAGGATATTGCACCCGCGGGTGAAAAGCCCCCCGCAACACCTCAATGTAAGTCTGGCGGACCAGTTCCAGTTCGTGCATCGTGATAGGACAGTCGTTCAGTTGCCCGTCGCGGATCCGGCTCTCAAAAATCGCCTGCACAATCCGCGCCACCTCGTCCGGGTTGGCCGGCCGGTTGGCGCGGGTCGCCGCCTCGCAAGCATCGGCGAGCATCACTAACAGCGTCTCCCGGCTCTGAGGACGTGGCCCCGGGTAGCGAAAATCGGCCTCGTCCACCAGACTGGCCTCCGCACCGGCCGCTTGCACTGCCTTTTGGTAGAAAAAACTGGCGCGCGTGGTCCCATGATGTTCCAAGATGAAAGTGCGCACCCGCGCCGGCAGCCGATATTCCCGCGCTAAGGCCGCGCCATCGCGGATGTGGCTGTTAAGCACTTCCACGCTGGCGCGCGGATCCAGCCGGTCGTGTGGATTGCTCAAGCCCTCCTGGTTTTCCACGAAAAAATAGGGCCGTGCCAGCTTACCGATGTCATGATAATAAGCCCCCACCCGGGTCAATAGCGCGTTCGCGCCGATCCGTTCAGCCGCCTGCTCAGCCATACTGGCTACCATGATGGTATGATGGTAAGTGCCCGGCGTCTCGCGCAACAACCGCTGGAGCAACGGATGGTTGGGACGGCTCAGTTCCAACAGCCGGAACGTGGTTGCCAGGTCAAACAACGGTCCCAGCAGAAACAAGCCGCCCACCGTCAACCCACTGGCGACCAGCCCCCCAGCCAGTGCAACACCGGCCTTCAAAAGCCCCGATAGGGGGTCGGCCCGGAGCTCGGCCGTGGCGAACGCCAGCGCTGTAAGCGCCTGCACCAAACCGCCCAGCAACCCTGACCGGAAAATAGGCCCCGTCTGCTCATAACGCGGCAAGGTCAGCACGGCAGCCAGTCCCCCCATAGTGACCAGGATCAGCAGCTCTATGGAGTGCCCGCCGATCCAGCCGCTGACCAGGCCCAGGAATAACAGCCCCCCCAACGCTGCCGGCGTCCCTAATGTAGTCGCCAGGAGCATCGCCAGCGCCGCGCCAGGAAAGAGATAGGGCAGCAGCAAACCGGCCGGGATCAACAAACGGGCCAACACAATGAAACCGGTTAACAGCAAAACCAGCAACGCTTCCAGACGTGGCGTAGCCAGCACGTCAGGCTGGACACGGAATAGATACAGGCCCAGCAGGAGCGTCCCGCCGATGGCAAGCAACAGCTCCGGGCCCAGATTGCCCCAATCCCGCTGCCGCCGGGTCAGGCCCAACGCCTCCAACGTCTCCAGCGTCAGTTCCGTGACCACCGAGCCCTCCCGGATGATCACCTCACCATTTTGCACGGTGATAAAGACCGGTGTAGCCGCCGCCCGTGCCTGCTCACGGGCCGCCTCGGTGGCGGCCTCGTCGTAAAATGAATTGGGCTTGAGAAACCGCTGCACCAACACGGTCACCACCGTGGCCTCATCCTGGGCCAGATCCAACGAGACAAGCGCCGGGATCCGCTCGGCCACGCTCGCCAACCGCTCCGGCCGGATCTCTTCCTGGCGCATCACCTGATCCAGCAGCTGCACCACTTCCAGCTGGACTGCACTCCAGTTAGATTCCGGCAATCCCAACAGCAGCGCGACAACGTTGGACGGCAGCGTGCTCAACTCGGGCACGGCCCGGACCCAGGCCTGGCGTTGTGCCTCGGTGGCGTAAGGGTCCAGGCGCACTGCCCCCAGGAAAGCCAAGCCCTGCCGGACGCGCGTCAACTGCTCACGCGCAATGGTCAGGTCCGGCGCAGTATAAACCTGGGCGACTCGCCGTACGGCTTCTTCCTGAGCTTGCTGGCTGCGAATTTCACTGACAAAGGTGACCGTGCGGGGCGAGCGAATATCCTGAGTGGCCACGCTCCCTATTTCCAGCTGATAACCATTGGTCAGCGGAGCGATAAGCATCAACGCCGTGACCAACACCAGCCAGAATCCGGCCAGGGTCTGCTGGATCCCCCAGCGACGGGATAAGCGCTGTGCAGTAGAGCCCATCATCGGTCCGCCACGTTGTCGATCGCGCTTTAAGCAAAAGAGGGAGCTCTTGCAAGAGCTCCCTCTTGAATCAGTGCATGATAAAGATTGACAGGCTCAGGCCACGAGCAAGGTACGGACAATTTGGTTAACCAGTTGTCCATCCGCCCGCCCCTTGACCTGAGGCATCAACACTTTCATCACTTTGCCAAGATCGGCAGGGGAGGCCGCTCCGACCTCAGCAATGGCCGCCTGTGCCAGCGCCTGAAGATCCTCCGCGCTCAGCTCTTGCGGCAGATAAGCGCGCAAAATCTCCAGTTCCGCCTTATCCTGCGCCAGCAGATCTTGCCGCCCGCTCAGGAGCACCAGTTCCAGGGCCTCTTCGCGGCGCTTGACCTCACGCCGGATCAACTCCAACACCTGCTCATCGCTCAGCGTCCCCTGTCTCGCCTTGGCTATTTGCACCGCGGTCAACACCAGGCGCAACGCCAGCTTGCGGCGTTCATCATGCGTCCGCATCGCTTGATGCAAGTCTTGCTGGAGCTGCTCTTTCAAACTCATGCTACCCCCTGCTCAACCAGTGTCAGAGCTCATCAGGCCTGACGGCGTACGTCTTTCATAGCCGTCCGGCGGCTCTTGCGCAGTTTGGCCGCCCGCTTGCGCTTGCGGATCACACTCGGCTGCTCAAAATAACGCCGCCGACGAATCTCGGAAAGAATCCGATCCCCCTGCACCTTTTTCTTAAACCGGCGCAGCAACGAGTCGAACGACTCGTTATCATCCGCTACCACATACGTCACTTGCTCTCCCCCCCTTCTGCGCTCCCGATTCCCCCTGTAGCCAGGAAACCGGCTAGGAATACCGATCAGCGCCCCAGAGCCAACCGCAAAGGTTTTGCAGTTGTGCCTGACCGTCACCGCTCATCAGCTTAACAGGAATTATACCGGCGGAGGTAAGATTGTCAAGCAGACAAACAAAAGGGAGAGGGCTTACGCAGCTAAAAATAATCCCCAGCGCGACTACCAATCGTAGATCAACGCCAGGGGGCGCCCGTTAGAGGACGTCAGAGTGGTCAGCTGCCCACCGGGGTAAGCCGCCTGGAAGGCGCCCAGTTCCCCTAAGCGCGCTTCCACAAAGACGAAACGGGCCGGAGATGAAATCCCGGTGGGAACCTGCCCGGCCTCCACATCCTGCCCCGGCTGGTCACGCAGCAGAAAGGCAAAACCGCCAAAGCCCCAATAGAGGTAAGGTGGGCCAATCAGATAAATTACCGCTCCCGAACGAGGGTGGCTCTCCACAAAGTGCACAATTGCCGTGGCCGCTTCAGAAGTAGGATTACCGTAAATCCGGCGCGGAGTATAGATCAGAAAATAGAAGACCAGGTTCCAGGTCACCGCCAGGGCCAACAACAGAACCACCGCCCGCCGGACCGCGGCACGATAGCGCGCGCCGAGCTCCCAGAGCGCCTCGGTGCCCCAGGCGACCAGCAGCGCAAAGGCGGGCACCAGCAACAGGCCCCGCTGGCTGCTGGGCGGATTTTCGGTCAGCCCCCAGGCCATGAGCAAGGTAGAGCCGAACCAGAGCAAGGTCAGCCCCCGCGCCGGCCAGCGCCAGCGCCGCAGGGCCGCCAGCAGTCCCACCAGCATCAGGGCGCCGGTCACAAAATCGGCCAGCGGCGCGTTAGGATAGTACCAGAAGGTAGGATCGGGTGTCAGGTGAAAGGCGGTGGCCGCTTTCCAGAGCTGCTGAATCAACAGGGCCAGTGCGCTCTTCCCGGTCACCTGCATGGCCTGAGTCAACCAACCGGAGGCGAAAATGCTCACCTGGTTGTAACGCGCCGTCAAATCGGCCGGATGAGCTGTGTACCAGACCCCCAACGGAGCAGCGACGACCAACCAGCCCGCCCCCAGTACCCCCAATCCCTGCCGGTGCCGGGCGAGGAAGCACGGTTCCACCAGCGCCCGCCACACCAGGATAAGCCCTAACAACAGCGTGACCCACCGCGCGCCAAAGTAGAGATACCAGCCCAGGCCGGCGACCATCCCGCTCAATCCCCACCAGAGCGCGACCGGCGCCCCCTGCTCGGCCCGGCGGAGCGCTTCCCACAGCAGCCAGATGGCTAACGTCCCGATGAGTGGATCAAAGATCTGGTTGGAGGCCAGGCGGCTGAAATGAATGGCGTAGGCCGAACAGGCCACAGTCACTGCCGCCACCCACCCCACCCGCCGTCCCCCCAGCGAGCGCCCCAACAGGAAAGTGGTCAACACCGTCAAGGTCCCCACCAGCGCCGAGAGCGCCCTGGCCCCGGCCATCGTCGCACCGCAAAGCCGCATCGCTAACCCGTAAAGGGCAAAGGACATAGTGGGGACGGCAAACCAGCCGGTCGCGAAGGGATTGCCCAAAGGCCGCTCCACCAGTTGTAAGGCGGCCAGTGCCTGCGTCCCTTCATCGCCCCCAAAGTTGTAGGGGATACGGCCCAGCGCTATTGCACGCACCGCAAACGCTGCCACCAACAGCGCGGCCAATCCCATCCGCTCCGCGCGCGACAACGACGTAGCCAACCGGGGGCGATGGAGCAGGGGGGAACCAAGGGTGGCCACGAACCAGGCCACGGCGAGGAGCCAGAAAACGAAAAGCAGCGTGAAATCGGCCTCAGCCGGCCGGTTGCGCGCTGCCAGTCCTACCGTGACGGCCAGCAGGATCGCCCCTGCTCGCCCCCACAACCGGGACCACTCACTCCAGGCTACGGTCCGTCGCGGCCCCGGGGCGCGACGGACCGGCACAGCCAACGACCGCAGCGCCAGCGCCATCCCTAACAGTCCCAGCCCTAACAGCAGGGCGCCGTCCCAGACGTAAAGATGGAATCCGATCAAATACGTCCCGGCCAGCAACAGTAGCAGGGAAATACCGGCCACCACGATCATAAAGTACGGCACACTTCCGGCGCTATCGCCCACTCAAGCGGATGATATCTTCCACAGCAATGCGGGCGCGATGGCGCAGCAAGCCCAGCGCGGAAGCCCCTCGGATCACAATCGCCAGCATGGCGTCTGCCCCCAGGCTAAGCGCATACAGACCATAATCTTTGCCGGCGATGTTGTGCTCCAGACATTCCGGCTCGCGTCCCAGAGCCTGGGCAATCTCGGCGCAGATAGATTGTCCCTGGAGCACCGCCCGAGCCAGCACTTGCACCTGGTTCTCCTCCAGGCGCCCCACCCAGAGTTCCAACCGATCCCCCACCGTCAACAGCACAGCATCAGCAGTGACTTCACGTGCCAACACATTCATCAACAACTGGATCTCGCTGCGGTGTTTAGCAAACGACACCGGCGACCTGGCCGGCGCTGGAGGTTGTTGTTGTTCTTTGACCGGGGCCGGCGGGGTTGGAGGAGCAGCCTGGGGCACAGCTGGAGCCGGGGAGGGTGCCATGCCGGTCAGCGGCGCTTTAAAAGCAGCTGCGATCTGACCGGGCAGGTCGGGTAGGAAAAAGGGTTTAGGGAGCAGGCCCTGGATCGGAAACCCTAAGGTTTCAGTCGGCACGACCTCACCGATCATTGGCATGAGGACCAACCGCAGGGCAGGCCAGCTTTCGTGCAACTGGCGGGCCAGGGTGAGCGAATCCGGCTCCTCCAAACCCATATCCAGTAGCGCCAGGTCAGGTACCTGAGATTGAACCGCCGCCAACGCTTCCGCGCCGTCGCTACAGGAGCTCATCTGGTACCCCTGCCGTTGCAGTTCCTCCACCAACAACATCGCAAAACCCTCGTTGGGATCTACCACCAGAATTGTCTGCGCCATCTCTCAACCTCGGTGAGGATTGCCCATGCGGGCTGCCCCCATTGTAACCAGAGCGGGCGAAAATGCAACCAGCAGCAGATCCCGCCTGCACAACTCCTTAGAGTCCCACAGCTCGTTCCTCCAGCCGGGCCAGCACTTGCCGGAAAGCAAGATATTCAGCCCCTGATAAGCCGGCCACTGGCACGTTGGCCCGCAACGCCTGCCCCAACTCCGACCGCGCTAACGCCTTTAGGGCTTCGGTGCAGGCATCGCCCACCAGGTCCTCGCGGATGATCCGCCCGTCCTGCATCATCAGAATCCGGTGGGTGCGCCGGGCCACGGTCACATCATGCGTTACAATGATGATAGCAGTCCCGTACTCCGAATGGAGTTGCTCAAAGACGCCCATCACCTCATCCCCGCTGACGCTGTCCAGGTTCCCGGTAGGTTCATCCGCCAGCAGCAGGGCCGGTCGGTTCGCCAGCGCTCGGGCAATCGCCACTTTCTGTCGCTGCCCACCGGAGAGCTGCCCCGGCAGGTGATGTCCACGGCCCGGCAGCCCCACCAGCTCCAGCAATTCGGTGGCCCGCCGGCGTTGAACCGCCCCGCTGAGACCAACCCCTTGCATCGGCACCATCACGTTCTCCAACGCGGTCAACGTCGGGATCAGGTTATGCAGCTGAAAGACAAAGCCGACCGTCCGGGCGCGGAAGCTATCCAGATCGCGCAGGGTGCTCAAATCCTGCCCGTTGACCCGGATCTGCCCTGAGGTAGGCCGATCCAGCGTGCCGATCACGTTGAGCAACGTGGATTTGCCGGAACCGCTGGGTCCCATCACGGCGACAAACTCCCCAGCCCGCACCTGGAAGCTGACCCTATCCAACGCCCGGACGGCGGTGCCCGCGCCATTGCCGTAGACCCGGGTCAGATCACGGGCCTCTACCACCAGCCGCGCTTGTTCACTCTGCTCCATGGTATTCCCCTCTCCACACGCTCAGATTGCCCCTCACGGCTGCCACTGAATATCCACAAACGCTGTCATCCCCCAGCGCAACCCCGGATCCAACTGCGCCAGTTCCACCACCACCTGGTAATTGACGGCGCTCTGCCCCGGCGTAGACATCGGTGCCAGGCGAGCCACCGTCCCCGGCAAGGAGAGATCAGGTAGCGCATCAAACGTGACGACGACCGCCTGCCCGGGTTGGATGCGGGCCACATCCAGCTCGCTGAGGTCGGTGGTCTCCACCCGTAACGTGCTCAGGTCGCCGATGATGAGGGCCGGCTGTCCCGGTGTGAGCAACTCGCCCTGGTGGACCAACACAGCGCCCACCGTCCCGGCAAACGGCGCGCGCAGCTCAGTCCGCGCCAGCGCGGTGCGTGCTACGGCCAACGCCGCTTCAGCCTGCTGCACCGCCGCCTCGGCGACGGCCAGCTCCTCCGGCGTCGCCGGGGCCTGGAGCAGCGCCAGCTGCGCCTGCGCGACTTCCTTCTGGGCCACCGCGCCCCAGACCGTCGCGTCGGCGGCGCGCCCCTCGGCGGTCGCGCCGCCCTGGACCTGTGCCAGCTGCGCTTCGGCAGCCGCGCGGGCGGCCTCCGCCGCGCGCAGCTGCGTCGTCGCTGCATCGCCCATCGCCCAGCCCTCGCGGTTGTAGAGATCGCGCGCGGCCCACTCCCGCGCCTGCGCCTCGGCCAGTTGGGCCTGGGCGGCAGCAATCTCGGCCTCGGTGGCTCCCGCCTTGAGCTGTTGGCGCTGAGCGCTGGCCTGGGTCACAGCCGCCTCGGCCGCCCGCACCTGCGCCTCGGCCACGGCGATAGCTTCAGGGCGCGTCCCGGCCTGCAGCCGCGCCCGCTGCGCTTGCGCTGCGGCCAGCGCGGCCTCAGCTTGCTGCACGGCCAGACGGGCCTCCGTATCATCCAGGCGCAACAAAACCGCGCCGGCCGGCACAGGGTCGCCCACCTGAACCGGCACCTCCTGGATCACCCCACCGGTTTGCACTGTCAGCGAGGCCCACCGCTCCGGCATCACCTTGCCTGAAGCGGAGATCACCGGCACGGGCGGCACCATCGTCTCGGCAGTCGGCGTTCCCGCTTCCGAGCTGGTACACCCGGCCATTAACACCACCACTGTCATCCACAGCCCCAAAATACGTTTCATGGTTAGCTCCTTAAATAGTCAATCACGCAACCATTGGCGGATTGTTTGATTGTATAATTTACTGATCCTTGATTCTTGCCTCACTCATACCGCAGCGCCTCCACCGGGCTGAGCCGCGAGGCCCGCCAGGCCGGATAGGCGCCGCCGGCCGCTCCCAGTCCCAGCGCAATCCCCAAAGCCTGCGCCACTAAGCCCCACGAGAAGATCACGATCAGCCAGCCACCCCAGGCCGGGAGCTGGCGCAACAACACACTCAGCAGGAGCGAGAGCAACAGCCCGCCCACGACGCCGAACAGGCTGAGTGCCACCGACTCCCGCAGCACCATCCCCAACACACGCCGCCGCCGCCAGCCCAACGCCCGCAGAGTGCCGATCTCCCGCGTCCGCTCAAAAACGCTCATGAAAACCGTGTTCATCATGCCGATCCCACCGACGAGGATCGCCAGCGCACTGATGGCCCCCATCATGACATTCAGGTTTTGCATCTCCGGCATGGTTTCGGTGAATTCGGTAGATAGCGACACCGCCAGACCCGGCATGGCCTCAATCTGCCGGCGGATCGACTCCACATCCTGCAAGGACTCCAGTTTGATGCCGTAGAGCGTGACCTGGCGCGGTTTGCCCAACAGTTGCTGGGCATCCCGCAGCGAAATCACCCCCCCACTTTCCTCCCAGGCAGTGCCGGTCTCGTACAACCCCACCACCCGAAAGTTGCTCTCCCCCAGGCGGATGGTCTGGCCCACGCGCGTTTTGAGCATGGTCGCCGCCGGCCGGCCCATGATGATTTCCCGGTTGCCGACCAACCCCCGGCCTTCCACAATGGTGAAATGCTGAATGGCCGGTTCGTGCGGGGCATAGCCCATCACGATCAAAAAGGGCACGGTGGGCGCATGTTCCAGCGTCACCATACCGATAATCAAACCGGAAACGCTCTTGACGCCCGGCAGCGCCGCAATTTGCCGCCCCACCCGCTCATCAATCGCACTGTAGCCGATATCAGACGAGCCTTCCTGACGCACCATCAAATCCACATCGCTGGTGGTCGCCACCCGGTTGAACTCCCGGATAAAGCCCTTGGTCAGCCCACCCAGGGTGATGACTGCCGCCAGCCCAATGCTGATGCCGAGTACCGTCAACAGCGTGCGCCCGCGCCGCCGCCACAACATGCGCAAGGTTTGAGACTTGATCGGCAAGGTGGCAAGCCGCTGTTCCCCGGAGCCGCCCTCATAGCGCATCGCCTCCACCGGCAGCAGCCGGGAAGCCCACCTGGCCGGATAAAGTCCGCCCACCGCGCCAAGCAAGACCGCCGTCACCAGCCCCTGGACCAGCAATCCCGCCGACAGCCGCCCCTGCAAGAAGCTGAGCGCCGGTTGCTGGCTCAACGGGTAGAGCAGCGCTGCCCCGGCGACGCACCCCACCACCCCCCCGACCAACCCTAACGCCAGGCTCTCCCCCAGCACCATGACCAGCACCCGTCTCCGGCTCCAGCCCAGCGCGCGCAGCGTACCGATCTCGCGCGTCCGCTCAAACGTGCTCATCATCACCGTATTCATCATCCCCACCCCGCCAATGACGACAGCCAGCAACGCAATGCCCCAGGCAAATCCCTCGATCATGCTGACCATATCCTGCTGGTCGGCAACCTCGCTGGATTGCGACGCCGTCAAACGGGGGAAGAGGCGGGCCAGTTTAACCCGCACAGCCTCGCTCTGGCGGACATCTTTAAGCTTGATCTGGACCGCCCCCACCTGCCGGTGTTTCTGGAACAGCTGCTGCGCATCGGCCAGGGAGATGACCGCCGCCGCATCCTCAAAGCCGCTCCCGGTGGCGTAGATGCCCCGGATGTGGAAAGTGCCGCCGGTCAGCTGCAGGGTGTCCCCGACCCCCAATTTGAGGGCCTCAGCGGCCTTTTCGCCCAGGAGCAGTTCACGGCTGCCCCGCCCACCGGCACGGGCAGTCCCTAACGGTTCGCCGGCCACCACCTTAAACCGCTCGCTGGCAAAACCATCCAACGCATAGCCAAAGACAAAAAAGTAGGGCATCCCCGGCGCGGTAAGGTTCCCCACGATCATCCCGGTAGCGGCCTCCACTTCTGGCAAAGCCGCCACCTGGGCGACCACCTCCTCATCCACGCCGCTGAGCGTGATGTCGTAGGCCCCCCGCTGCATCAGAATCAGATCGGCGCCGCTGCCGCCGAACATGTCAACGTAGCCGGTACGCATCCCGGCCCCCAGCGCGCCCAGCGTCACAATCAGCGCCACGCCGACAGCAATGCCGGCGACGGTCAACGCCGTCCGCATCTTACGCCGCCACAGGTTCTTCAAAATTTGGTTGAGCATCAGCCACTTCCCATTAGCGGGTAGCAAACCCGTGCATCAAAAGTTCCACCAGCTGCTCGCGCGCCCAGGTCAGCCGCTCCGGGCTATCCAGCGGCTCATCCGGCCAAAGCAGTTGCAGGCGGGGCAGGAGCAAAATGTAAATGCGGCAGAGAATGGTCGCCAGGACGATCACCAGACGCGGATCCAGGGTGGCCCGCAACGTGCCCGCAGCCACCCCCTGCTGAATCAACGGCGAAAGCTGGCCGAACAGTTGATCGGCCACGTCCTGTCCCATCGTATCCGCGCCGCGTTCAATCGCCGTGAACGCCGGCCAACCGTGAATAGCTTCATGGATGATCAGCTTGCTGTAGTTAGGCTCAGTCTGTACGGTATCAAAATAGGCGCGCAGCATCGTATGGAGTGCCTCCACCGGATCTTCATGCTCGGCCACATCAAACGCCTCGTTCATACGGTTAGCAACCCGCTCCAACATCTGCCTGACGACCGCCACATACAGGCCCTCTTTGTCGCCAAAATAATGGTACAGCATCTGCTTGTTGATCTGCGCCCGCGCCGCAATAGCATCCACCCGTGCCCCGCTGAAGCCCTCTTCAGCAAAAATGGCTTCGGCCGCGGCCAAAATGCGCCCACGAGTGGCTTCGGCGTTGCGAGTATCGCCCATAGCACCCCCTTAGTGGATTCCTCTGAAGTTTATAACTAACCAGTTAGTTACATAATAGCATAAGTTGCAGCGGCTGTCAAGATAGCGCAGCCAGTTCATTTTGCCGACCACAAATGGAACCACGAAGGCACGAACAGACCTCCTGGTCTGAAAAGTAGCCCTTCCCCCAGGTGATGGTAAAATAACCCCATGGACCACCACCCGATCGCGCGCTATTCCTGCAGGCGGGCCGGGGCCGGCTTGCTGCTGACCGGTCTGCTGCTGGCACTGACCGCTGCGGCGGGCCGGGCCGACGGTCCCCTCATACCGCTGCCGCCGGTCACCGAAGCCGATGGCCGGCTGGGCACCTGTTTCTCGTTCTATGAGGGTCCCGTAGACCGCCCGGCGCAGGCCTACGCCGCCGGCTCGCGTTGGGACCGGGTTGACTTCCGTTGGGATGCGATTGAGGCCACACGGGGCACTTTCACCTTTGGGCCACACGAGCAACAAGTAGTGACGCCCGATGCTGCACACGGACTCGCCGTCGTCGGCATCCTCTGGGCCACGCCCGGCTGGGCCGGCTGCGGGCTGACCGCGCAGGCGACTCCGGCAGTGTCACCCGGTCCAGCGGGCTTCCCGCGCGCCTTCCGCCGGTTGGCCGGACCGGAAGCGCGCGTCCCCTGTAACCTGAACCTGGCCTGGGATCACCCGGATAATTATTGGGGCGCTTATGTCTACCAGGTGGTGGCGCACTTCAAAACGTTCGGCGTGCAGACCTGGGAGATTTGGAATGAACCCGACAACGGCGGTTTCTGGACCGGTAGTCCTGCCGACTATGCCCGGCTGCTCAAAGTGGGCTATCTGGCGATCAAAGCCGCCGACCCCACTGCGACGGTGCTCATGGGCGGCCATCACATTTACTGGTACAGCCCCAACTTCTACGAGCAGGTGCTGGCTGCGTTGCAAAGCGATCCGGAGGCAGCCGCCCACCACGGTTTTTTTGACGTGATGTCCTTCCACCTCTACAGCAACGTCCATACCCCCTACGACATTTCCCGCCAGGTCAGCGCCGTGGTAACGGCCAGAGTCGGCGCGCATCCGCTCTGGCTGACCGAGGTCGGTGTCCCGGTTTGGGATGAAGCTATCGGCTATCCCTACCCCTACGCGGCCACCGCCGAGGAGGCCGCCGCTTACGTCATCCAGGCCTACGCCTCGGCACGGGCCGCCGGGGTGGAGAAATTCTTCTTCTTCCGCCTGCATGATGACTACGCGCTTATGGGCGAGCAGTTCGGGCTGACCCGCGACGATGGCAGCCTGCGCCCCGCTTATATCGCCTACCAGGTGGCCGCCCGCTACCTGCGCGGCGAGAACCAGGTCACCGGCCCGCTGGATGCCAGCGGCGGGCGGCGCATCACCTTCTGGGGCACGCCCTACGGCCGGGTGGATGTGCTGTGGAACACGACGACCGCGCCGCTCACTTACACCCGCGACGCCGTGTTGCCGACCGCGACGCTGGTCAACGTGCGGGGGCAGACCCAGACGCTGACCGCGATCAACGGCGTCTACCAGATCGCGCTGCCGGGCGCTACGCGGAGTGTCAGCACAACCACCATCGGCGGTGCCCCGTTCCTGCTGCTCCAGGTTGATACTGAGCCGCCAACCTCCACCCTGCACCCGGAGCCGCTTTTCCTCACCCCCACGACTCTGACGTTGACCTGGAGCGTCACCGACACGCTCTCCGGCTACTGGTATGAGGAGCTCCAGCGCGCCCCTGCTCCCACCGGCCCCTGGACCACCCTCGCCGGTTTCGGCCAGACCAACGGCAAGACCACGCTCACGACCACGCTGCCCCCTGGCGGCCCCTGGTACTTCCGCGCCCGCGCGCGCGACAACGCCGGCAACTGGGAAGCCTGGCCGGAAACACCGGAGCTCGCTGTGCGGCTGAGCCGCACGCTCTATCTTTCTGCTACCGCTTTCAGCGATGCCAACACCAACAGTCTCTGGGACGCCGACGAACCGGCCCTGGTCACCGTGACTTTCGGCCTGGAGGACGCCGCCGGTCAGGTGGTGACCCAGACCCTGGGCGCCGGCTGGCAGCTGACGCAAACGTTGGCCGTGGGCCAATACTACCTGACGGCCGGCCACGCCGAGCATCTCCCGGCGCGGGTGCCGTTGAAGGTGCTGGCCGGGGAAGGGCCGCAGCTCATCACCGCCACGGTGGGATTGCCCCCCATCCGGGCGCGGCTCTATCTGCCGCTGGCGCTGCGCGCCGCCGGGAGTGCACCATAACCGTCACTCCCCTGAAAATAGCGCTTTGCTTGTAGTCAGGCGCTTTAGTAACCAGTAACAGGTGAGTGGTGAGCAGGAAACAGTGGGGGCGGGTGCTCCTTTTGCTGCTGGCAGGGTGGCTGCTGGCCACCCTCTCTGCCAGCGGACAGGCCTCGGCCGGGCTGGAGGTCCTGCGCTTAGCCGAGAGCCGCGCCACCCACGGGGAACGCACAGCGGCGGCCGCCGCTTACCAGCAGGCCCTGGCGTTGTTGCCGGATGATCCCTACCCGGCGCTGCGACTGGCAGCACTTTACGCCGGGTGGGGACACGGCACGGAGGGACTGCGGGCGCTCACCGAAGCAACCCGCCGGGGAGCGCCGGCGGCCCAGCTCACGCCGCTGCGCCTGACGCTGCTGGCCCAGGCCGGCCAATGGGGGCCGTTAGCCCGCGAGGCCACCCTCCGCCTGGCGGAAGCGCCGCTGGATGCCCAGGCGCTTGCCCTGCTGACCCAGGCCCAGACGCAGCAGGGGAATTGCGCCGCCGCCGCTGAAACTGCCGGCCGCTGGCAAGCCGCCGCCCCGGCCGATCCCGCCGCACAGCAAGCCGTGGCTGCGCTCCAGCCCTGCGCTACGCCGGGATGTCACCTGCGCTCTGGACAGCAGTGCCTGGCCGAGGGGCAATGGGCGCTGGCCGTTTGCAGCCTGGAACAGGCCGTCGCCGCCAACCCGACTTCTGCCGAAGCGCACGCCTGGTTGGGCGAGGCGCTCTCCCGCGCCGGGCGGCCTGCCGAGGCCCGCCGCGCGTTGGAACAGGCGATCACGTTGGCGCCAGAAGCACCCGTGGGCTGGCTCCTGCTGGGATTACACGCTCTACGCCAGAACGACGTGGTCACGGCGCAGGAGGCGTTACACCGTGCCCAGCAACTGGATCCGGGCAACCCGGCGCCCTGCCTGGGGTTAATGGAAGTCGCGGCCCTCAACGCCAATTACACCGCGGTAGATAGCTGGACGGAGGCGGCCCTGTTGCGTGGCCCCGAGGACGTTGAGGTCTGGAAAGCGGTAGCGCGCTTCTACGTGACGCGAGGGCTCCAGCGGAACGAATTCCCTGGCCGGGCCGCGGAGCAGGCCATCCGGCTGGCCCCGGCCGACGCCGAAGCGTGGATTCTGCTGGGCCGGAGCCGGCTGCTCGCCGGCGATGCAGGCCAGGCCTTGCTGGCGTTAGATCAAGCGGTCGCCTTAGCGCCCACGCTGGCGGAGGCCCATGCCTGGCGGGGAGAGGCGCTGGCACAATTGGGACGCCCGACGGAGGCGGCCCAGGCGCAAACTCGGGCCGCGGACCTGCAAGAGGGGCCATAATCCCAACCTGATAAGGAGTCTAAGAAGTCTATGGGGCCATCCACAGAAGGAATCGTCCGAGTCGTCACGCTGATAGCCATGCTGATCGGGCTTTTCGGCATGGTGATCCCGATTTTTCCCGGTCCCACAGTCATCTGGGTGACCGCTCTGATTTACGGGATAGTGCGAGGATTTACCCCGGTAGGGATCGGGTTGTTCAGCATCATCTCGGTGTTGGCGCTGGCCGGCTCGCTGGCCGATAATGTCTTGATGGGCGCTCAGGCGCGTCAAAGCGGCGCCCCCTGGCGCTCAATAGCCATTGGCATGGCAGCCGGACTGGTGGGCAGCTTCGTCATCCCCATCATTGGGGGGCCATTATTGGCGCTACTGGCGCTCTTCCTGGCGGAATATTTCCGCCGTCAAAATAGGGACGAAGCCTGGGCCGCCACCCGCAGCATGGCCATTGGCTGCGGATGGGCCTTCGTCGTTCGTTTTGGGATCGGGGTGACGATGATTGGATTGTGGGTGATTTGGGCCTTCGTGGTATGAGCTAGCGCCGTCCGATTAAGGAGTGAGCAGAGAGCAACAGGTAGAAGTTCCTGTTCCCTGCTCACTGCTCACATTTTCATCCCACGGTTGGTGAACGCCAGATTTAACCGCAGAGGCACAGAGCGCACAGAGTCTTGCTTGCTCCCCGGCCCCCCAGCGCCAGGCGGGCGGCGAGGCTTGCATGGGGGCGCACGATGGCGGGCGGACAATCATACCCGGCTCCTCGCCGGGCATGAGACCACAGCCATCTCCAGTAACCCGACTCAGGTACGCCGGCGCAACCCCATCTTCTCCAGCAGCCAATGCCAGCCCTGGCGGCCCATATTTTTCAGTTGAGCTTCAGACTCCTGCCGGCGCACCATCCGCAACGCCATGGCGGCCGCGTCCGAAAGCTCGCGGGACTTCATTTTCTCGCCCTGGGCGCGGGCCTGTTCAAAGTACGTAGTGGCGCGGTCAAGCTGCTGAGCCAAGAGACAGAGCCGGCCCATCGCATAATAGGTCATCCCGACCATGTCATCGCGCTCCAGCTGGGGCCAGATCGGCAAAGCCTGCTCATAATAAGCCAGCGCCTGGTCTGTTTCGCCCACCGCCCCCAAGAGGGTAGCCAGGTTGGTCAACGTCTGCGCTTCACCGGGGCGGTCGCCCAGCTCGCGGCGCAGCGCCAGCGCCTGCTCCAGGTTCGCCAGCGCTTCCGCCGCCTGACCCAGGCGCTGGTGGACAATGCCGAGGTTATCCAAAGTCTGGGCGACACCCATACGATCAGCGGCCTCCTGTTGCAGAGTCAGCGCCTGCTCCAGCAGTTCCAGCCGCCGGCGCTGTTTAGCCGTGGTCTGACGTCCCTGCCCCTCCAACAACGCCAGCCCGTAGCGCGTCTGCCCCTCGCCGGCCCGATCCCCGATCTCCTGTTGAATCCGGAGCGCCTGCTCTAACGTCCGGCGGGCATCCACCGGCCGCGCGGCATGGTAATACCGGAGGCCGTGATGATAAAGCGCCGTCGCCTCGCCCGCTTTATCCCCCAGTTCACGAAACAGCGCCAAGGCCGTTTGAATGGCTTCAGTGGCCCGCGGCCCATCGGCAAAGCGCCCCACCTTGATCAATAGATACCCTTCTTCAGGACGTTGCCCCAACGTGTGCGCCGCCGTCAGCGCTCGTTCGTACCAGGCCAGCGCCTCCTGGCGCAAGCCGCGCCGTTCCAGGTAGGGCCCGATCGTTTGCGCATAGGCCAGGATCAACGCCTCGCGCTCAGAATCCACCGTTGCTGAAGGGGTACTGGCCGATATAGCCTGGCTTTCAGTGTGCCAGTCCCAACCGTCGTCCGATGAGACCTCTTCAGCCGGCGGAACCAACGTCAATTGTTCCCATCCCTGCCGGATCTGCGGCCAGGCTTCCTCCACCTGACGCCAGTCAGCCCCGGCCGCCTGAACTTGCGCCAGAATATCCCGCACGCCCTGCCATGCTGTCTGCTCAGTCAAAAGCTGCTCCTCATCGGTTTAAAATCTCGTCAACGCGGCCGGCTATGCAACTGCGACTGCGTCTTGCGAATGGCGGCGATCACCTCGCGGGCGTTGGCCGCTTTGGCCAGCGCCAAGCCCTGGTTCAGGTAAACCTTGGCCCGGTTCAGGTTGCCCTGCCGGGCGTAGAGGATCCCCAGGTTGTTTAAAATTTTGGCCTGCCCGGCCTTATCCCCCAATTCCTGGCGGATGGCCAGGGCCTGTTCGTAAGCTGCCATCGCCGCCGGCACGTCCCCCTGGCCCTGGTACGCTCCCGCCAGATTGACCAGGGTGACGGCCTCACCCGGCCGGTCGCCGAGCTCGCGCCGGATAGCCAGCGCTTCCTCCAGGTAAGCCTGCGCCGAGTGCCACTCTTGCCAGGCCAGGTGGACGCTGGCCATATCGTTCAGCAAGGCCCCCTCACCGGCCCGGTCGCCGGCGGCCCGCACCAGGGGCAAAGCCTGATCGTACAGTTCCAAGGCCTGCTCCAGCGCTCCCTCCGCCAGGCAGGCCTGGGCCATCTCGCCCAGCGTTTTAGCCTCGCCAGCCTGATCCCCAGCCACCCGGTGGGCAGACAGCGTCTCGGCGTAAGAATCCAAATTTACGACAACCTTATCCTGCTGACGCGCCATGTCGCACTCCTTATCAAAGTCGTTGCTTAATTCTTAGTCCATCAGCCTTTAGTCGTGGGGCACGTTCTCTTGATGACCACTGACCACACTGTAGTCAGCCGTCCGTAGTCTCCTCGCAGGGCAGATGGCAACTTGAGTTAAGCTAAAAGAAAATCAGATAAACAATTACCAACAGCAGGAAAACCCCCAG
>CAYTGR010000016.1:49975-63263 GCA_964437445.1 uncultured Anaerolineales bacterium
AGTTAAGCTAAAAGAAAATCAGATAAACAATTACCAACAGCAGGAAAACCCCCAGGGCAATCGCCACGACAGTCATCACTTTACGTTCCTGCTCCTGCTGCTCCCGGAGTCGCCGCAGCGCCTCGGTCTGACGGATTTCGTCTTGAGCCCGCATCCGCGCCATCCGTTCTGCCGAAGCGGCCTCCTCGCGTTCCTTGATTTCCCTGGCTTCGTCCATCTGCTGGTAAAGCCGGTCGGCCGTGCCTGTGCGTTGGCGTTGCGCCAATGTCTCCAGGATATCCAGCGGGGAACCGCACTGCACGCAGTAGGGATCGCCGACCCAGTTGGGGGTATCACATTTGGGGCAGCGGCGGACCAGCGACAGGCCACAACGACGACAGTAGGAAACCTCATCCTCGTAGTAAGTCCCGCATTGCGGACAGAGATGCCCTTTCAGGACGAAACGGCTACCACAGGCAGCACAAATCACATAGGAAGCGTGCGGCTCCAATTGAAGTGGATTTCTGCAATTCGGGCAGGCGATTTCCTGCAACAGGCTATCGGTCATTTGATTACCTCACCGATAACTGCCAACCCTGCCCCGGTCTCAACGGGGGCGGTTATTGGATTGGCTGCATGAATCCAATAGAGTATAGCCTTACCTCCCAGGAAGTCAACCACGCTTAAAATGCAGACGTCATGAAATTCGGGGTAAGTCCGCGCCGGATTATTGGTCGCTCCGCCACGCTCCAAACTAAACCGTAAAAAAATGGCTTGTATCCTTCAAAATGTGTTATAATTGAGCTGTCAATCATATCAAGTAAAACCATTGGAGATTCGCATTTTAAAAGCCTTCACAGAAAGGAGTCTCATGTTTCAAGATTTGATCCGTGAACACTATGAGGAGCTAAGCCCTGGTTTCCGGCGGCTGGCCGATTTTATCATGAACAGCACCTTAGATGCCGCCTTCCTGACCGCCACGGAACTATCGCGGCGGGTGGATGTGGACCCGGCCACCGTGGTCCGTTTTGCTCAGGAACTGGGCTATTCCGGCTACCGCGAGCTCTCCCGCGAAATTAAACGTTACGTCCGCGACCAGGTCACCGCCACCTATCGCAAGGCCGCAGAGGCCGGCACGGTGGAGGCGTTGCTCCACGCACTGCTGGAAAACGCCCAACAGAACGTGCAACAATTTGCCACCACCGAACTCTTTGGTCTGGCCGAGGCTGCGCGCCTGGTGAGCAGCGCCAGGCGCATCTGGATCAGCGGCGAATACATGGGCTACGACATCGCCCGCTTCATGGCCAAGAATTTTGAGGCGCTCGGGATGATCGCCCAGGCCTTCTCCCCCAGCATGATGGAGACCGCCAGCGTTGTCTCACGCATGGACGAAGGGGACGTGCTCCTGGCCCTGTGCAACAGCGGCCCCAACGTGGATACCGGTTACGCGGTCCATCTGGCGCGCGCCAAGGGACTAAAGACAATCTGCATCGGTGCTTCGGGCGTGATCCTGCCGGCGCGCGAAGCCGAGCTGGTCATCACCGTCCCGGTCAAGACCCCGGCCGGCGTGCCCGCCTTCGGGGTGATGACTCAGGCGCTCTCGCTGCTGTTTGAAGCGCTGGCCAACCAGCGGCCGGAAAAGACGGCCGAGCTCTTCCTGGCACTGCAGGAAAACCAGGGCCTCCTGCTGGACCTCCGATTGAACACCCCCGAGTACGAAATCGCTTCACCGCAAGAATCCTGGAAGGAAATCATGCCACCGGCCTCTATAACCCTATCGGCTGAAGAGGAAGAGGAAACTTAGCCAGCTCTTATGTCTCTTCAAACATAGCCAGTTGTTGAGCCTGGGACTCCGGTTCTAGTTCTTCCCACAAAGGCGCTGGCTCAGCCGCTGCCCGGCTGGCGGCTGGGCCATACCGGCCGGTAAAAGTCCCCTCCGCCTTGCGCTCGGCAAAAGTTTTGGTCACCCTATGCAAGGCCAGCTCCTGCGTCACTTTGTCGCGCTCGGATTCGGCCTGCGCTAAACGCGCTTGCGCCAACGCAATATACTCAGGCGAAATATCGATGCCGATAAAATGGTGCCCCAGCAACTTGGCCGCGACCGGCGTGGTACCAATACCGCAAAAGGGGTCTAACACAAGACTGCCTTGCCGATCGCCTAAAAGAGAGTAAATGATGCGGACCGGCAAGGCCAGCGGGAAGGGAGCGGGGTGGGCGCTATTCCGCTCCGGCGTTAAACGCCAGATAGAGGTCAGCAAGGCATGGCGTGACTCCAGCTCCTCCCCAATCCAATCCTCCCCCACCGGTTTTTGCAGCCAGTAAATGCGCTCGTCCACTTGCCAGAAACGCCAGCCGCGCAAATTCGCCGCGATTTTCCGATCCCAGATGAGCTCCTGCCGTAAAGTCCAGTGAGAACGGGAAATCCAGGCATAGGGGTGCAACAGCACCCCCCGCTCCCAACGGATTTTATGGTTGTAAAAGAAGGCTCCACCAGGACGGGTTACCCGGTAAACTTCATTGAGCACTTCTATCTGCCATTCCTGGTAAGCGGCCTCCGCCATCCGGTCCCCGGAATGGGTGTATTGAACATTTTTGACCAACCAGCCCTTTTTGTTCTCACCTTTGTTATAAGGCGGCGACGTGATGGAAAGGTCCACCGCATCGGCGGGCAAAGTGCGCAAAATCTCCAGCACATCGCCGCAAAGCAAACGGTCCAGGTGATCACTCAACTCAGGCATCTTTGGTTCACCGCTGAGATTTCTGCAACAACCATTATCACCCGCTCACCAACCCCGCCACCCCCACCCGCGCCAAGTTGAGCACCTTGAACGGGACGGGGCCGACGGGAACATCCAGCTCTTGCTTGTCGCAGACGGTGGAGGTGTTGGCGCGGTCAATCCGCTCTTTGAGCGCCAGGAGCGCCTGCTCCAGCGCGGAGCCGGTCAGGCGGGCAACCAGGCCGTCAATCTCGGCCATCAGCGCGCGGGCCTGCCCGATGCGCGCCTCGGTCTCGGCGGCCTTCTCGGCGCTCACCAGGCCCACCTCCCGCTTCAGCCGGTTGAGCCGGAAGCCGGCCTCGTAGGTCACATCGGCGAGCGTGTCGCGGTCCAGCCAGTGCGTTTCGTAGGAAAGGATGTGCTTCCAGGTGGGTTGCAAGAGCAGCTGGCGGTGATCCTCTAACGTGAAGGCCCGGCGGAGGTACCCGTACTCCGCAGCGCGCTCATAGGCCAGGCTGCCCGGATCCAGGAAGGGGGCCAGCGGCGAGGTGAAGGGAATCAGCCGCCCGTCGGGGAACCGGCGCAGCAACGTGCGGCAATAATCCACCGTCTCCAGCGCCGAGGCCGCCGTCTGTTCCGGCATCCCGATCATGAAGAAGAGGTCAAAGCGGCGCGCGCCGACCGCCAGGCAGGCCTCAATCGTCTGCTCAATGCCGGCGTTGGTGTATCCCTTGCCCGCAGCACGCCGCACCGCCGGGTCGTGCGACTCCGGCGAGAACTCCACGATGAAACCGGGGAAAGCCGCCGCCAGTTCCTCCGCGTAGGCGCGATCCACCGGCCAGAAAAACTCCACGATCACCGGCCCCCGAAAGCCCTGGACGGCGCGGAAAAAGCGGCGGGCGTAGTCCATCCCGGCCTGGCGCAGATCGCCCAACAGGAAGACCGGTGCGCGGCTCAAGCTGCCCATCCGCTTCACATCCTCGGCCAGCACCTCCGGCGAGCGGTAGGCCGGCCGCTCGCGCCCGCAGAAGCCGCGCCCGGCAAAGGCCGAGCCGCCGCAGATCGTGCAGTGCTGCGTGCAGCCCTTCACCGTCAGCGCCGCCATGATGGGATAATCCAGCCAGTGGCTGAAGGGAACGTAATTGAGCAGGTCCCGGTCGCGCACCACCGAGCGGACCATCGGGTAGTAATCCAGCGTCAGGTGATCCAGACTCTCCGGCACATAGGTCTGCGGATTCACCTGCACCGCGCCGTCGCGCCCTTGCCAGGTGAGATTAGGCACGTCCACCGGCTCCGTCCCGGCCACAATGTGCTCCATGAGACGGCGCAGCGGCTCTTCCGTGGAATCGCCGCGCAGCACATAATCCACGCAGGGATAGCGGATCAATTCCTCATGGAAATAGGTGGCCGAGTAGCCCCCCATGATCACCGGCCGCTCAGGGTGGTACCGCTTGACCAGCTGCGCCACCTCTACCGTGCCGTGCGCGTGGGGCAACCAGTGCAGGTCCACCGCGTATGCCCGCGCCTCCAGGTTAGCGATGGCCGCTTCAGCGTCAAAGCGGGGTGAGCGGACCATCCGCGCCGCCAGGTTCTTGATCCGCACGGCAAAGCCCGCCTGCTCCAGATAGGCCATCAGGGTAGCGAACCCGATGGGGTACATGTCAAAGACCGGCGTGGAGGGCACCAGATCGGAGATCGGCCCCCAGAGCGTCGCCCGTTGGCGGAAGTCATACACGCTGGGGGCGTGGAGGAAGATCAAGTCGTACATGCTGCCTCACAACGTACTGCGTGGTGCGTCTTCCGCCACACGCACTACGGATTTACTTGAGTGTGCTGCACAGACCGCGCAGCAGCCCGGAAAGCGCGGCCTGGTCTTCGCGGGAAAGGCGCACCGTGAGCTCCCGCAGACGGCGGGTCTCTTCAGGCAAGTGCGCCAGCACCCAGACCGGCGTGGCCGGCTGTTCCAACTCCAGAGTACCCTCGCCGGCCCAGACCAGCCGGGGTTCCACCCAGAACTCCTTTTTCAGGTGCTCCTGGATGTAAGCGTGCAACAAACCGGCGTTGCCCCGCGCCTGCCGGATCGGGTTACGCCGCTGGAGACGCCAGCCGGTCATCGTTTTGCGATACCACCGGTCGCGCCGGTAGGCAAACTGGCCGCTATACGCTTTGACCTCCAGCACGAAAAGGCCCGGTGGCCCCAATAACAACATATCCATGTCCGCACGATTGCCGGGCAACTGAACGTTGAGGAAAAGTGTCCATTGCTCATTGAGCCCCTGTCGCAACAGGCGGGCCACAGTGCGCTCACCCTCGCGCCCCCGGCGGAAGCTCCGCTCTTCGCGCATCACTTCACGGAGCAGGCCGGTCAGCCAGAAAATCGGTGCGATCAGCAACAGCGCCACGCCCCAGAGCCACCACGGCGCAGCCACACCTTCTACCAGGGCGGCAAAAGCCAGCGCTAACGCAATCCCCGTCGCGCTACCGGCCAACGCCATACCTACCACAATGATCGCGATCTGGCGGCGGTAGCGGCCGCGGATCTGCTGGGTGAGATACTCCGAGCCGTGAATCACGGGCATCGGACGATGCGAAGCGTCAGCCCGCGTTTTTTGAGGGGCCGGTTCGGTTGGAGGTCGTGTCGGGCTGGTAACCTGCGCCGGACGGCGTGTTCCCCGCGCCCCAGCCGATTTAGCGGCCCGCTGTTCACGAGCCACCAGGGGCAACATGACCCGCGCGGCCTCGCGCAAACGCGGCTCCGGGGCAAACCAGGCGGCCCAGCGCAGATCTTTGGCTTCCACCGTCCCGGCATCAATCAGTTCACCAAGCGGACGGTTCTGCCGGCGGAACGGCCAGGCGATCAGGCGCGCCTCCCCCTCGGTCAACGCAACGTGGGGCAACCGGTGGACCTTGTCCAGCACCGTCTGGGCGGCCGCGCGCACCTTGGGCTCGCGGGCGTGTCTGGCGGCCCACTCCAGGTCTTGCCGGGTGAGCAAATCGGCATCTAACAACTCGCCTAAGGTGCGCCGAGGTCCCTCACGCGGCTGGAAAGGCCAGACGAGAGAGCGCACTTCCCGCAACGGCTGGGGCTCGGCCGCCGTGATACCCCCTCCAGGGGGAAGCACAGGTTCAGATGGCAAAGCCGTCTTTAAAGGAGCAGGGACACCATCCGCGGGAGCGACAACCAGGTCCGGCACCACCGCCACAGGAGGTAAGATCGCCACCTCCGCTGCCCCGGCATTCCCGGCAACAGCGCCTACGACAGGCGAAGGGGACGGCGCCACAGTTTCAGCCGGAGGTGCGGAAAACCGCCGACTCTCCAGGGCAACCAATCCCCGCCGGGCAATGAGGTTGCCCGGATCCAGGCGCAAGGCATGTTCCAACGCCCGGACGCCTTCCTGGGTGTCGGAAGTCAACCCGCCGAGGATGATCCAACCCTCTACATCGTCAATATGCTCCAGCAGGTAATCGCGCAGCCCAATGACGGCCTCCTGGCGACGCCCTGCCTGGGCGAGGGCAAAGAAACGTTGTAAATCGGGATTCACGTCCCGCCAGCCTCCCGAAGGGATAAATCAACGCTATAGCCACCATAAGGTGCCGGGATTTGCCAAGAATGCCGGCACAAGGGTGAATGATACCACAAAAAGGCCCAGCTACCAATGATTGTAGTGCACGCGCGCCGGATCGTACCGTTCAGCCGGAGGTTTGTGCTCGGCCGGATAGCCCAGAGCGACCAGCGAGAGCGGCATGATGGTCTCCGGCAGCTCTACCAACGCCCGGATGCCCTGAACGCGATCCGCATTGGGATAAACGCCCAACCAGACCGCCCCCAGTCCCAGCGCATGGGCCGCCAGCAACAAATTCTCGGTGGCCGCGGAGCAATCAATAGTCCAAACGCTGCTGCGTTCAGTATCACCGCAGGTCAAAATGGCAGCCTGCGCCTCCGGCAGCATCGCCGCGTAGGGATGAAAACCGGGAATCGCATCCAATAATTGCCGGTCGGTGATGACGACAAAATGCCACGGTTGCCGGTTACTGGACGACGGGGCGGCCATCGCAGCCGCCAATAGTTGTTGAATCAAGGCTTCAGGAACAGGCTGTCCTGTGTACCGGCGGATGCTCCGCCGGCTCATGATCGCTTCCAGGGCATCCATCGTCACACCTCCCCCTGCCGTCTGACGTAAAGGACCACGTGGCCGCGCGGCCTACTCTATCACCACCGCCGTCCCGGCGACCGTGACCATGAGCATACTGCCACTGCTGCCCACTGTCTCGTAATCCAGGTCCACGCCGACCACGGCGTTGGCGCCCAGTGCGGCGGCCCGCTCGGCCAGCTCTTTGACCGCGGTGGCCTGGGCTTTGCGCAGCTCTTCCTCGTAGGCCGCCGAACGCCCCCCCACGATGTCGGTAATGCCCGCCAGGAAATCCCGGAAGATATTGGCCCCCAGGATGGCCTCCCCGCTCACCAGGCCCAGATAGCGGACAATGTGATGGCCTTCTACCGATGGTGTCGTCGTAATCAACATTTTAGTCTCCTTTGAACATAACACCCTGAGTTTGTAGTGAGGCGCTTTAGCGCCGTCTGCGCCGCGCTGAAGCATAGAAACCAGTTAAGTAGTGAGCAGAGAGCAGTAGGGAAGTTCCTGTTTCCTGCTCACCGCTCACGGCTCACAGTTTCATCTAATCGCGTGGGCCGGCCTCCAACACCGCCTGGATGACAGCATCGGCGTTAACTCCCGCCGCCTCCGCCTCATACGTGAGAATCAGCCGATGGCGCAACGCTGCCGGTGCCACAGCCTGCACATCCTCCAGCGCCACGTTGTAGCGCCCGGCCAGAAGCGCCGTCACCTTTGCGCCCAGCAAGAGCGCCTGCGCTCCGCGCGGACTGGAACCGTAGCGGACAAACCGCCGCACCAGTTCCGGGGCATCCGGGGCGTCGGGATGGGTCGCCGTGACCAGCTGGGCCGCATACGCTGCGACCGGCGTCGCCACCGGCACACCGCGCGCCAGCTCCTGCAGCGCCAACACCGTTTCGCGGTCGGCGACCGGCTCCCCTTGCGGCACCGTCGTGCCGGTGGTCCGCCCCAGGATCTCCACCAACTCCTCCGCGGTCGGGTAGCCCACCAAGACCTTGAACAGAAACCGGTCCAGCTGGGCCTCCGGCAGGGGATAAGTCCCTTCCAGTTCAATCGGATTTTGCGTCGCCAGCACTAAAAACGGTCGCTCCAACGGGTAGGTTTGTCCCCCGGCGCTGACCTGGCGCTCCTGCATCGCCTCCAGCAGCGCTGACTGCGTTTTGGGGGTAGCGCGGTTAATCTCGTCGGCCAGCAGAAGGTGGGTGAAAACCGGGCCGGCATGGAAACGGAACCGCCGCTCGCCACTCTCGGTCACTTCCAGGATGTCGGTGCCGACAATGTCGGAAGGCATCAGATCAGGGGTAAACTGGACGCGGGTAAAGCGCAGCTGCAAGACCGAGGCCAACGTGCGGACCAGCATCGTCTTGCCCAGGCCCGGCAGCCCTTCCAGGAGCAGGTGCCCATCGGCCAGCAATGCGATCAAGGCATGGCGCACGACCTCCGGCTGCCCGACGATGACGCGCCCGATCTCCACCTCCATGCGGGTGGCCAGCTCGCGGAACTGCGAAGGGGAAAGCGCTGGCATGAATGAGCCTCCTTACAGCGTTTCAGCGCCGCAGCGTTTTAGCATTCAGCAGCTCAGTACAACATCAACAACAAGCAGAAGCAGCTATCGCCGTAACGCCGGATCAGGGTTCTTGCTCCCACAAGCGACAGAAAGCGCACCGCCCTGGAGCCGTCGTCGGTTGACCGCATCGTTCGCAAGGGTGCAGCACAGGCCGTTCCTCTTCCGACGCCCGGAACAGCCCCTCTTCTCTGGCCTGGAGAAACCCCAGATAAAATTGCCGTTTGGTCCCCGCCGATTGAGTCTCCATCCGCTCCAGGATCGCCTTGTGGGCAAGGCTGGTCGCGCCGACGGCAAACGGGCATTCATCGTAAATGTAATCAATGCCGCGCAACAGCGTATACGCTAACGTCTCTCGCTCATAAAAGCGACAAAAGGGCTTGACCTTGCGGGCCAGCCCCTCACCATCGGCCGGAAGCACCGGTCCCTGGCGCAACAGGTAGCCCGTCTGCCAGTGCAGGACATTGCCGAAGAGCACGGCCGCCTCGTCGTCCAGGTTGTGCCCTGTGGCGAGCAGGTGATATCCGCCCTCCAGCGCCGCGCGGTTCATCTCGTGCCGCTTGATCAAGCCGCAGACGGAGCAGGGCCCCCCACTCCGGCGACGGCGAGCCGCGACCTGGGCGATGCTCTCTCCATAGAGCTCCGGGATGCTGACCACGATCAACCGCGTGACCAGGTGTTGGGCCGCAAAGTGTTCCGCCTTCTCCCGCGAGTGCTGCGAGTAGCCCAGCCCTTCGTCAATCCCCAGGTCAATATACATCCCGTCAGCCTGATACCCCAGCCGCAGCAACACATCCCACAACGCCAAACTATCTTTCCCGCCGGAGACAGCCACCAGCAACCGCATCTCCGGCGTGGCCATCTGGTATTTTTCAATGGTACGCTGGGTGTACTGCAGGAACCACTCCAGGTAGTGTTCCTCACAAAGCGCCAGCTTATGCTGGCGCATGTTGATCACTGCCGTCGCGTGACACTTGGAACATCTCATAGCAGCTGTCACTCCTGACCCGGCATCTCCCGTTATGGTTGCCGGGCAGCATTTGCAGGCCTGTTACCCTCCCGAAACGATGGCAATCAGTTTGATCTCATCGTCTGGGCGCACCACCTGATCCTCAGTGATCAGCTTGCCGTTACGCAAGGCCAGCACTGTGCCGGGCAGCAAGCCCACCCGCTCCACCAGCTGCCGGACGGTCATCGTCTCATTGAATTCCCACTGTTGATCCCGATAAATAACCCGCATGGGTTCCCCCTGTTATCACCGCCGAGAACGCTGAGGTCGCAGAGATTTTTAAGGTTTTCCGGGCGTCCTGGCGGTTAAAAAGCTCTTGCGGCGTAAATCCGGTCCTTAATCGCCGGCCAGCTTACGCCTCCTGTCGGAAGCGGGTTTCCAGTTGCTCCAACATCTCGGCGGCCTCCACCAATTTGTCCAGAGGATTTTGATCGCCGATGAAGTAGCGATAATCGCACGGCATAATGTCCAAAGCCTTCACCAACGTCTCATAGTGCTCGCGCACCGTTTCGGGCGCCACCCCATAGAGCCCTGCGACCTTCGCCAGCGGCACATCGCGCAGGTTGACCTTGCGCGTGGTGTAGTCCAACGCGGCCGCCCACGACTCCGGCTTGCGGATCACCAGCGGCTCCCGGCCCAAAGAGACCCGGAACTCCATCCACATCTGAATGGCCGCGCCAATCATCTCAATCGGCAGCTGCGCCGCCGTCATCTGGTGCGTCAGCGCATCCTCTACCGGATCCATCCCGCTGGCGAAGAGCTGCTCAATCCGGCCAGCAATGGGGGCGTTGGGCTCCAGGCGCAGGAAGTTCGCCAGCGCCCGCAGTGCCTGATCAAAGTCGCCGGCGCGGGCCAGGACCTGGGAGAGACTGATGTGGTAATCAGCCTGATTGGGGATCAGCTGCAAGGCAGCGTTCAATTTCTTGGCCGCCTCTTCCACATCCCATCGGGCATAGGCTGCCATGGCCTCCTCGTAAAGTTGATCGGCCTTCTTACGATCCGCAGCACTGGGTTGAGCTGGACTCATGAGCCTGCCTCCGTCTCTAAAATAAGGTGGTTAACAAATTATAACACCGTCTCTCCGACTGCCAACCTGCCAGCTACGAGCGCACCCGCTTTTTCAGCCGCGACGCCAGGCTCTCGTCAGGCAACGGCTCAGAGGATGCTGCGGGAGGTGGCGGAGCCGCCGGCGTTGGCGCTACGGCCGGAACAGCTGGTTCAGCCGGCGGCGCAGGGGGCAACGTCACCGATCCTGGACGCGGATGCGATGCCCGCCGGCGCAAGGTGGCCGCCAGCGTGGGGGGAGCCGATGCAGCTGCCGGCCGGCCCCGACGTTGAAGCCAGAAGCGGCGCCAGCGCTCGTTGACCCCCTGCCCCCAGCGTAGCAGCGCCGCCGCTACCAGCGCCCAGGTCAACCCCAACCGCCGCCAGGCAATATCCACCGGCCAGAGCAAGGTTGCCAGGAGCGTGAGCAGCGGCGCGAGCGGCTGTCCGGCCGCCCGCCCCCGCCGGTCGTGCGCAAAAATCGCCGCCGGATTGTCAACAGTATGACCCTGGCCCACGGCCAGCAGCCGCGCCACGGCGGCCGCCCCATCCGCCGGCAGATATTCGGCGGCGGGCGGCGGCGCCCAGCCGGCGGTCAAAGTCCGGTCGCCGGTGAGCCGCAGCAGCCATGATTCCGCTCCGTTCAACACCAGCCGGCCTTCGTACCGCCCCGGCGCACTCTGCCGCAGCGTCACCTCCTGGGCTGAGTTCTGCTCCCCCGATCGGGACGCATGAACCTGCAAGCGCAAGCCGTCGGCAAAAGCGCCGTCTGGCTTCACCGCTTCCACCACCAAGCGCGCCATTCGCCCTTCTGGTACCACGCGCAGGGTCACCCCCGTCGCGGCCGGCGCCGGGAAAGTCCAGCGGACGACGTTGCCCCAGAAACGGGCGAACTCGTCCCAGGCCACCCAGCCCGCGGCCCAACGCCCGGTCGCATCGGCAGTCCAGGCGACCGCGCGCCCCAGGCCAAATTGCCAGGCGGCCAGCAGCGGATCGTTGCGGGTGGCCTCCCAGACCACCTGCGCGGCCGGCTTGGGGGTGGTGGCCACATAACCGCGCAAGGGCGGGGTGGTGGCGAAGGTTGCTACCGGCTCCCATGGGGTTACCAGCGCCGGATAGAAAAGCTCCTCCACGATGTACGAACGCTTGGCCTGTAACGCTTCCTCGGCAAAGATCGCCGGCAAATCGGCGGCATACTCAGTCAAGTAAAAACGCCCCGCGCCGACCTGCGCCACCTGTTGCAAAAAGGGGACATCCGAGCCGGAGCCGATGGAGACGACGCTGACGGTGAAGCCCTCCGCCCGCAGCGCCGTCACCTGTGGGATCACGCCCTCCTGGTGTTCGGCGTCGGAGCCGTCGGCCAGGAGCAAGATGTGGCGCTGCTGCTGCGGGGCGGTCGCTACCGACCGCAAGAGGTCGGCGGCATAGACCAGGCTTTCGCGGACGTAGATGCCGCCGCCGCCCGCCTGGAGCCGCCGCAAGCGGACCAGCAGCTCGTCCCGCTGATCCAACGTGACGGGGCCCAGCGTCGTTGCCGGGCGGTCGTCATAGGCGATCACGGCCAGCGTGTCGGCGTCGTTCAACGCCTCGGCCACCCGCGCCGCCGCTTCTGCCGCCAGGCGGATTTTGGGCAGACCGGCCTCTTCCACTCCCATGCTGCCGGATTTATCAATCACCACCGCCATCGCCAGGGGCGGGAAACGTTCGGGGTCGCGCACCTGCATCGTCACCGGCAGCGCCTCTTCCAGGGGGGTGCCCAGCCAGCCGCCGATGCCGTAGCTCTGCGGCCCGCCGACGGCCACCAGCCCGCCGCCCAGGTCGCGCACAAAGTCGCGCAGCGCTTCTAACGCCTGGGTGGAAAGCGCCCGCGCCGGGGTATCCACCACCACCACGGCAGCATAAGACGCCAGCGCCTCCACCGTTTTGGGCGCTGCGGCAGGCTCCGCTTCCACCACCGCCAAGCCGGCCCGCCGCAACGCCGTAACCAGCGCGGCCCGCTCGTCGCCGGCGCCCAGCACCAGCACCTGAGGCGGTCCCTGCACCAGCACCCAACCATCGGCGCAGTTGTTTTGCACGAACGTATCCGCGGCGGCGGTCAGGCAGACGCGCACCGGCAGGAAGCCCGGCTCTTGAGCTGCCAGCGTTAGGGCCAGCGTTCCCCCGCTCTCCGACAGGGCCAGCGCTTGCTGCCCGCTCTGACGGCCCGCCGTCCAGGTGAGCAAGACCGGTTGGGCGCGGTTCGTGCCCACCGTCACGGCCACGGGTACCTGGTCCCCAGGATAAGCCTGGGCCGGCGCCCGCAGGTCGGCCAGCCAGGTCTCCGCCGGCGCTGCGCCGCCCCCCAGGTCCACCACGACCAGGTCCACGGCGCGTGCTTGCGCCTCGCGCAGCGCCCGCTCAGCCTGGCCGGTGGTCTCCAGCCCATCGGTAAGCAGCACCAACCGCCCCGGCGCTTCAGAGGGAATCAGCGCCAGCCCCAAGCGGACCACCGCCTCCACATCGGTTGCCTCGGCCGGCGGGAAGGTGGCGATCTCCGCCAGCGTAGAGGCGGTGCCCAGCCCGCGCTCTACCCACGGCTCTGTGCCAAAAACCACCACGCCGGCGCGGTCGCCGGGCGCTTTGTGCGCCAGCGCTTCCTGCACAAAGGCCACCGCCTGCTCCCAGGCAGAAGGTGTGATGCTCGCGGAGCGATCCAGCAGGAAGACCACAGCCAGGTCGCGCGTCGGGCGGCGCCATTCCCACCCGGCCAGCGCCGCCACCAGCAGCGCCACCAGCCCTACCCGCCACACGCCCTCGCCGATCCCCCTCACGCTTCCCGTTTCACGCTTCACGTTTGACGTTT
>CAYTGR010000016.1:63363-80695 GCA_964437445.1 uncultured Anaerolineales bacterium
ACGCCCTCGCCGATCCCCCTCACGCTTCCCGTTTCACGCTTCACGTTTGACGTTTGACGTTTCAACCACGCCCGCCACTCTGCCCCCCACCAGGCGACCGCCTCCAGCAGGACCAGCAGCAGCGCCAGCGCCAGCGGCCAGCGGCTGAACTCGCGCCAACCGGGTTCGGCGACCGGTTTAGCCGTCAATGGTTGCCCGCTTACCAGCACCGGCTGGGGACGCAAGTCGGTTTCCGTCTCATCCAGCAGCCCGCCCGCGCCGGGCACGGCCACGACCGGCTCAACGGCGGCAGAGGGAAGCAGCCAACCGGTCAGGTTAGCCACCAGAACGGGGAAAGCCAGCCGCAACGGGAGATCAGAATCCTGCAGGGCGAAGGCCAGGCAGGCGATGCGTTGCTGCGGGCGCTCCAGCACCCAGAGCAGCGGCCCACCGGGGGCTTCCAGCAGAATGGTGGCATCGGCCGGCGGGGTGTACCGGGTTGCCTGCGCTACCGTGACATCGTCCCACGTCACGTAGGCCAGGCGGGCATCCGACCAGCGGCCCCGCACCGGCGCCGTGGCGGTAAAGACGCCCGCCGGCTCACCGCACGGTGAGCCGCCCTCCGGGGCAACAAACCAGAGGCCGCCGGCGACCGGGTGCTGTTCAGCAACCAACGCCGCCGTAGCCGTGAGTGGTCCATCCACGACAATCAGATCGTAGGCAGCAGTGTGTGAAAACGCCAGGGCCGGGGCCAGATCAACCGCTTCATCCACAGTCAACCCCGGCAAGACGCGCACCGCCTGCACCAGGAAGCGGTTGCCCGGCGTCGCCACCAGCACGCGCCCCCCCGCCGGCGCTGCCAGCGAGACAGTGGCCCGGTCATCCAGCGCCAGGGCATCCGTCCCTTCCAAACGGGCCTCGGCCACAGTCAGGGCCGGGAAACCGGAGAAGGAGAGCGTTACCTCCCCCTCGGCGGGCAGCGTTACCGCCTGACCGGCCACCCAGCGGCCATCGGCGTAGAGCGCTAACGTCCGTTGCGTTGCGGGACCGGCGTTCCGCACGCGCACGAAGGCGGTCAAGCCAGCGGGGGCGCGCCGCAACGCCAGGGCGACCAGACCGGCGTTGGCGGCCTCGTCGCCCACCCCGAGCAGCTGCACCTCACCGGGCAGGGCGGGCATGGCAATCGCGCCGGCGGCATCGGTCACCAGCCAGGTGGTGACCCGCTCACCGCGCGCCAGGCCCGCCGCTAAAGCCGCGGCCATCGTCCAATCGGCCGGACCGGTGGTCGGGGCGACTTCTGCCAGCGCCCGGCGCAGCGCCGCCGCGTCGCCCGCCTGGAGCAGTACCCGCGGCTCTGGCCCCACGGTGATGAGCGTGACGCGGTCAGTGCTGCCCAAGGTGCCGGCCAGGTCGCGCAGACGGCGGAGCGCGACCTCCAGCCGGGTGGTTTCACCCTGGTGGGCCTGCATGGAGGCCGAAACGTCCAGCAGGATCACTGCCTGCCCCCGCAGCGCCTCGGGGGCAGGCCAGGCCGGGCGGGCCAGAGTCAGCGCCAGCGCCAGCAACGCCAGCAATTGAAGGAACAATAACCAGTGGCGGCGAAATTTCTGCCAGGGGCGGTTGGCGCGCCGGTCTACCCGCACGGCCTCCCAGAGCAGCAGGCTGGGCACGCGCGCCTCCTGTCGGTGCAGCCGCAGGAAGTAGAGCACCAGGATGGGTACCGCTAACAACAACGCCCACAGGCCGGCAGGATTGAGCAAAGTCATACCGTGAGATTATAGCTGATTTGCCCTTTAGCCAAATCGTTCAGGTGTGTCCCATTTTCGTCGCCCCGTGAACGGGGCTTGAAAGCCCGCTTCAGCGCTACGCGAATACCCCTCCCTGGGCCTGATAGGCATCAACCCGCTCACCGGCGCCGTGACGGTGCTCTCCGGTCAGGTGCATTTGACACAAACCCTGGAAGAAGTGACCCGTGCCATCACCGACTTTTGAAGTCCCGCTGCTCTTGATGACCACTGACCACAGACCGCACACCACCCTGTTTGAACCGGCTGGTCGTCTGTGGTCAGTCGTCCGTGGTCTCCCGGCAGGGCAGGTGTGAGTTGAGTAAGCGGCGTGCTCCGCGTCTCAGCGGTGAAACTGGCTTCAATGATAGGCCGGCAGCCAATCGCCATGCGCCGCAATCAGCTCATCCACCAGATTCCAAATCTGGTCCAGGTCCAGTTCGGCAGCGGTGTGCGGGTCTACCATCGCCGCGTGGTAGATAGCTTCGCGCCGGCCGGTCAACGCCGCCTCCACCGTCAGCGCCTGGACGTTGATGTTGGTCTGCATCAGCGCCGCTAAGTGCGGCGGCAGCGCCCCCACCCGCACCGGCTGGATGCCGTTCTTATCCACCAGGCAGGGGACTTCCACGCAGCAGCCCACCGGCAGGTTATCAATGAGCTGGGTGTTGGGGACGTTGCCGTTGATCACCCGCGGGAGGCCGGTCTCCAGGCTGTGGATGATGTAGGCCGCATATTCACGGGTGCGGCGCGGCTCCAGCACCCCCTCGCCGCGCTCCAGCTGCGCCCGCAGCGCCTCCCATTCGGCCATCTGCACCTCGCAGCGGCGGATATACTCATCCAGCGGAATGTTGAAGCGCTCAATCAGGTCGGGCCGATCGCGCTTGATGAACCAGGGGACGTATTCAGCAAAGTGCTCGCTGGATTCGGTGACGAAATACCCCAGGCGGCGGAACACTTCGTAGCGGACACGGTTCCAATCCGGCACCCGCCCTTCAGCAATCACCTGCCGCAGGCGCGGATAGAGATCTTCCACCCCGGCGGCGGTTTTGCGCTCAAAACGCAGGTAGAACGCCAGGTGGTTGATCCCCGCACAGAAATAGTTGAGCTCCTCAAAGGGCACGCCGATGTCGTGCGCCAGCTGCTCCGCCGTGCCCTGCACGCTGTGACAGAGCCCCACGGTCTTGATGGGCGTGGCGCGGCTGAGCGCCCAGCAGTTGATCGCCATCGGGTTCACGTAGTTGAGGAAGGTCACCTCCGGGCAGAGCTCTTCCATATCGCGGGCCATGGCCAACAGCACGGGGATGGTCCGCAGCCCGCGCATGATGCCGCCAATACCCAGGGTATCGGCAATGGTCTGCCGCAGCCCGTACTTTTTGGGGATTTCAAAGTCAATCACCGTGCCGGGCTTGTAACCGGCCACCTGGATCATGCAGATGGCGTAAGCGGCGCCCGCTAAAGCGGCCCGGCGGTCGATGGTGGCCTCAATGACCGGGCGCACCCCCAACGCCTCGGCCAGCCGGTGCGCCACAATCTCGGAAGTGCGCAAGCGTTCCGGGTCAATATCAAACAGGGTAATGGTAGAGTCCGCCAGCTCAGGGAAACTCAGGATGTCACCAAGCAGGTTTTTGGCAAAGACCGTGCTGCCGGCGCCAATAAAAGTGATTTTGGGCATGGTTGCTCCTCTCAAGACAAAGTTAAAACGGAATACGCACAATACGTTATACGTGTAGTGTTCCGTGTTGCGTTGCGTAAAACGTTACAGCGCGTTGACCAGTGCCTCAAACCGGTCAATGTTGGCCCGGATCACCTCCAGGCTGGCGCGCCAGAAATCCGGAGTCCGCAGGTTGATGCCAAAGCGAGCCGCCAGGGTGGCCGCATCGGCTTGACCGGTAGCAGTCAGCAGCTCATCATAGCCGGCCTTGAAGCCTGCCGGGTCCTCCTGATAGCGGGCATAGAGTCCCAGGCCAAACAACAGCCCAAAGAGATAGGGGAAGTTGTAGAAGGTGGAATCATAGTAATGGGGCTTGACAGCCCACATGTAGGGATGCAGCCGCTGCGGATCCAGCGCCTCGCCGTAGGTTTCGCGCTGAGCCTTGAGCATGAGCAGGTTGAGCTCATCGGCCGAGAGTTCCCGCTGCCGCCGCTGCTCAAAGACGGCCTGCTCAAAGAGAAAGCGGCTGGTAATATCCACCACCTGCTGGCAGGCGCTCTGGAGCGAGGCCTCCAGGATGACCAGCTGCTCCTGCGGCGTGCTCTGCCCCAGCGCCGCTTCGCGCACCAACGTCTCGCAGAAGATGCTGGCGGTCTCGGCCAGCGTCATGGGGGTCTGCCGCTGTAAATAGGTGCAGTCGGCCCGCACCAGGTTGTGATAAGCGTGCCCCAATTCGTGGGCCAACGTCCCCATCCCCCCGTAAGCGGGCTTGAAGTTGGCCAGGATGCGCGACTCATCCCGGCGCAGCCACATGCAGAAGGCGCCATCGCGCTTGCCGGGGCGCGGCTCGGCATCAATCCATCGCTCCTGGAAAGCGCGCGCAGCCAGGTCACGCAAGCGCGGCGAGAAGGTGCCAAACTGCTCCACGATAAACGCGGAAGCCTCCGCAAAGGTCCAGGCCGTTTCCGCCGTCCCCACCGGCGCGAACAGGTCGTACCAGGCGAGCACCGGCAGCCCCAAGGCCCGCGCCTTGACCTGCAAGTAGCGCCGGAAATCGGGGAACGACTCGCGGGCCGCCGTGAAGAGCGCTTCCAACGTCTCGCGGTCAATGGCGTTCTCAAAAAGCGCCAGCTCCAGCGGTGATTCCCACCCGCGCCGCCGGGCCAGCGCCAGCAGTTCACCCTTGAGGCTGTTCAGCGCCGCCGCGATGGGCACCACGGCTCCCTGCCAGGCCAGGAGCTCAGCTTCGTAAGCACGTTGGCGGATAGTGCGATCGCGCTCGTAGGCCAGGTTGCGGATAGCGCTCATCGGCAACCGTTGAGGACCTTCTTCCAGCTCCACCGTGACGCTCAGCTGCGAGGCAAAGGAGTGATAGAGTTTGGCCCAGGCCGCCCCGCCGGTCAGGCGCAGTTCAGCAGCCAGCGCCTCCTCTGCCGGTGACATCTGGTGGGCCGCCTGCACCTGAGCCCGGCGCAAGGTGTATTCATGCGCCCGCGCCGCCGCCGAGCGGGCCAGCAACGTCTCCACATCCAGCGAGCCGATCCAGGCGACCCATCGCGTCGTCAGCAGCGCAAGCCGCACTGCCTGCTGCTGGTACTCGCTCCAACGGGCCTGCGCCACCGTGTTGCGCGAATCGGTGGTGACAAAGCTCTGGATATAGGCGCTGAGGGTATGCGCCTGCGTCAGGGTGGCGTTGTAGGCTGCCAGCACCTGCTCAAACGCCTGGAGCGTCGGCTCATCCAGCGGCGCCGGTTCGCGGCGACCGACCGCGTGCGCGTCAAAGAGCGCCGTCAGCGCATCCACGGCGGCGATCACCGCCTGAAACCCGGCCGTGAATTCGGGCGTCTCCAGGCCGGGATAGACGCTGCTCATATCCCAATGAGGTAGTAGTTCAGACATCGTAGAATCTCCTTAGGCAAGATGCAAGTCGTTTGGACCGCGGACGACAGACCGCTTGTTTGTCGTGAGGCGCTTCAGCGCCGTCTTAGCCGCGCTGAAGCGCGGCACTACAAGCCTAAAGCGCGGCACTACGAGCCAATTCTCATCCCCAGTCGGCTTCAGCCGACTTCGCCTATCAGCCTGAGGCTTCAGCCTCAGGCGTCAGCCCTCCGCCCAACGCAAAACGGGCGGCCAGACCGCGTTCGCCCCCCTCATCATAGAGCACGCTGAGATTATCCACCGTCAATTCCCAGGACAAATCCCGCCCGCCCAGCCGACAGATGAGCGTGCTCAGATCGGCGGTGCAGAGTTCACCGTAAGTCAGCGTGATGTGGGGGATCCAGTGTTCGGGATGGTAGTACTGCCGTCCCGCCCCGGGGAGCGCCGCCAGCGCCTCCCACAGTGCCAGGTGAAAGCGGGCCAGCACCGGAGTCCGCACCACCGGGAGAAAGACCACCGGTTGCGCGCCGGTGAACAGACCCAGACCGGTAGTCCGGATCAGGAACGGAGCCTGAGCCCGGGCGAACTGCGCCAGGAGCGGCTCTAATTGGGCCAGCGGATAGGTTTCTGCCACATGGTACGAGAGGTGAGGAAAGGGCGTATGGCCGGGCACAGACTTTCCGGCCAGCGGCCCCAGTTCATCCCACAAGTGTTGGATCGCAGCGCAGGCGCGCTCATCCAGCAAAGAGACTACGGCGTACACGTATCACCCCACGGTATCAAGGGCGCTCAAGCGCCTCGTCGTAAGTCCGTAGTATACACCCAACCGGGGAATTGAACGAGTGGGATACGCTGGGGTTAACCGCAGACCATCAGGGTGGTCTGCGGTCCGTCGTCCGTGGTCTTCCGACAAACTAAAGTGGGCGCCCTACCGCAGCACGTTGGAGCAGGCCTCTATCTGGACATCATCTATGTAAAGGGCGGCCAGGGGCGCTGTGGCGTTGTTGATCACGCCCAGGAAGAGCGTGACCTGCGTGCCCGGCAGGTCCAGGTGGCTCAAATCCAGGGTGCGCTGCTCCCAGGTTTGGGTGTTGGTCGCCGGGATGAGGATCTGTTCCACGATCTGCCCGGCTTCGTTACGCAGGGTGAGGTAATGTTTATCGCCGGCATCTTCGCCGGTCGCCACCGGGTAGACCCAGTACCGCAGCGTGATAGTGGTTGCTGCGGCCGGCAACGTCAGCACGCGCGAGATGGAGGAATAAACCGCCACCGGCGTCTCCCCGGCCACCAGGCCCACCCGCGCGGCCCAGCCGCCGCTCCGCGCAATTTCGGTGGCCCGCACAGCACGCTGATTGTAGATCCAGGTCTCCGGCGCTTCAAACCCATCGTCCAGCACCCACCAGCAAGAGGGCGCCACCGGCTCAGCCTGCCAGTTCCGCAAGACCAACGGCAGGTAGAGCTTTTGCTGCTCCACGCCAAAGCGCTCCTCGGCGCTCCACGGGCCGATATTGCCCGCCGCGTCCTGCGCCTGCACCTGCCAGCGGTAGGAGCCGGCCCCCAACGTCACGGTGAGCGCGGTGGTGGTCGTGGTGCGGGTCAGCTCATGGACCACCACGCGGTAGGTCAGCGGTGAGCCGGTGTCGGGCGGGGCAGCCCAACGGAGCGGCACCGCCAGCGTGGTCAGGGTGATGCCGCCGGTGGGGGTGAGCGGCGTGGGAGCCAGCGGCGGAGTGGTGTCCACGGTCATCGTCAGCCAGGCGGGTGTGGGATCCGGTAGGCTCCCCATGGCGCGCGCCGTCAGGGTGTAAGTCCCTTCGGCCAGTGGGGGCAACGGATAGCTCCAGGCGGTCACGCCGGTCGCGGTCAGCCAGCGCGGGAGGCCCCAGGCGCTCCCGTCCCAGCCGGCGCCATCCTCCCGCTGCACCTGCACCTCCACCCGCTGCAAATCGCTGCCGGCGGCCCAACCGGTGAACGCCGGCGTGGTAGAGGTGTAACTGCCCGCTGCCGGGCTGGTGATCCCCGTCTCCGGGGGCGTGACGATGCACTCATCCAGGAAATCCAGCGCGCGCGCCATGACCGCCGGGCGCGACTCCGGGCGGATCACCTCAAAGGGAAAGCCGAAGACCAGCAGCCGGGTGCAGCCATCGGCATACTGCACCGCCGCCGTCCCCCCTGTCCCGCCGCTGTAGGTCAGCGCGCTCTGCGCTCCGGCCAGTGGCGCCAGCACATCGGGATAATCGGCGTCGTACTCGCCGGGCGCATCAAAGGTGAAGCCAGATAGCCCGGCCAAAGCGCCTCCGCTCACGGCCTGGACGGCGTAGGTCTGGGCATCGTCGGCGACATAGCGGGTATGAAGCGTGTCGTTGAGGAAGGCCGGGTCGCGCCCGGCGGCTTCCAGGTCCCAGGCCAGCTCGGTGCCGCTAATCAACAGCGCGCCGCCATCCGCCAGAAAGGCAGCGAGCGCCGCCCGCTCGCTGCTGTTGAGCGTGCCGTCCACCTCGGTGGATTCGCGGCCCAGCAGCCAATCCACCAGCGCATAAGCGCGCAGCTCCACCGCGCCGCTCAACACCGCCTCGTTGCTGGCGCTATCCCAGGCGTAGGCGGTGGGCACCGCCTGGCCGTGCGAGACGACATAGGCCAGCCGGTTGATGCGCTCCAGCCAGAGCCGCAGGTTGGCCCCCTCCACCGGATCAGTTTCGGCGACCAGCCCATAGCGGTTCAGCTTGTCGTAACCGTTGACGATGAGCAGCGACGCATTCCCCACCCGTGCGCCGAGCACCTCGGTCGGGAACGACTCACCGCCCGCATTCACCCCTGTCACCCGCACGTAGAGCGTCTGGCCCGGCGCCAGCCCGCTGAGCGTGACCGCCGTGCCGGTGACCGGCAGCGGCGCGCTCCAGGCAAAGCCGTCGGGGCTGGTGTAGAGCCGGTAAGCGGTGGCCGGATCGCCCACCAGCCCCACCCCATCGGTCGGAGAAGGTTCCCAAGCCACGCGGACCTGCCCGCCCCCCAGATTCTGCACCCGCAGGTGCGTGGGCGGTTCCGGCAACTCGGTCAAAGAGAGCCCATCGCGCTGCTCAAAGTAGTGAACGATCCCCTGGTAGACGGCGCGTGCGGCCAGCTGGTTGAAGCGCGGGTCTTTGAGGGCGTTGGCGTCGTCCACCTGGTCGTGATAGGCGATCTCCAGCAGCACGCCGGGCATCCGCACCGCCGGGTCGTCATCCCACAGCATCCGCACCTCGCCCAAATTGGCCGCGCGCTTGCCCAAATCGGTCCAGGCGGGATCCCAGCCGGCGCGCAGGTCGTGGATCAGCTCCGTGTGGACGGCGGCCTGCAATTCCAGACTCCTTTCGGTGCGCGGATAGGTATCGCCGTTGTGAACATACGAGACCGTGCCGCGCGTCGTCCCGCTGGAGCCGTTGGTGTGCCACGAGATGTAGAGCGCATCCTCGCTCACGCCCCGGTGGTTCCAGCGCGAGAACATCGGGCGGGCGACCACATCATTGAAGTAGGGCCAGTCGGCCGGATTCAGCCCCACCCATTGGCTGAAATAGTAGGTGGCCGATTCCCACCAGGGTTTGAAGGGTGGCCGGGGCGCCTCCGTGCTGATCCCGCCGAGGCTGTCAAAGGTCCCGCCGCCCAACCGCAGCGCGTCGGCGATCACCGCCACGCCGGCCGTGGCCGAGCCGTTATCTAACGTCACCGTGACCGGGCCGGCGTAGACGGGAAAGGTGCCCAGGTAACGCCAGGTGGCGGGGCGGATGCGCTGATCCAGCCACACGTCGGTCACGCCGCCGGCGTGCTGAACCGTGTAATGGGCATCGGCGGCCCGGTTGCTGCCGGGCACGTTCCAGGCGTAGAGCGCGTAGCGCGCGGTGGTGGGCGCGGTCAAAACCCAGGTGACGCTGGCGGTCGCCGCCCCATGGGCGGTGACGGCAAACCGGTAAGAGCCGCCATAGCCGGTTGTCTGCGTGCCGGTCTGCCAGGTGCCGCTTTCCAGATACCCCGGCGCGCCGTTATCCACGATGGTCCGGCCGGTGTTCCAATCGCGCTCCCGCACCGGGATGACCGTGGCGCCGGCCTGTTCCAGGTAGGGGATGAGATACTGGGTCACGGCTTCGGCGTTGTTGTGATCCTCTATGAAGCCCTGGTAGACCGGACGCTGGGTCCGCCAGTTGTAGCCGTTCCACTGCCAGCCGTGCCCGGCGCTGAGATAGATGGTTTTGCCGGACAACGCGCCGGCCCGCTGAGTGCTGAGGGCTGAGGGCTGAAGGCTGACCGCTAAGGGCTGACGGCTGACCGCTGACGGCTCACCGCTCACCGCCGGCAAGAAGTCCGAAAGGGGGCGGCACGCCCCGGTAGCCGGGTCCACCGCCTGAACGGAGAGCGACTGCCAGGGTAGTGCAGCCACCGTCTGCAGCACGGTCTCCTGCACCTGCTCGGCCCCCCATCCACCCTCGGCGGTCAAGGTGGTCAGCGAGAGTTGCAGACAGACGGTCAGCGCCTCGCCGTCCACGGTCACGCCCTGCAACGTCCAGGCCGGGGGCAGTTCAGCCGCCAGCAAGGTGGCGGCCTGGGTCAGGCGATCCGGAGGCGGCGGCGTGGCCCCCATTCCCGACAGGATCAAAGTGCTCAACAAACCGATTGTCATCAGCGGTTGTCCCCACTGCTTTTTCATTGCACTCCTTTGAAAATAGAAACCAGTTAAGTAGTGAGCAGAGAGCAGTAGCAGAAGTGCCTGTTTCCTGCTTACCGCTCACTGCTCACATTTTCATCCCCCTGCTGGTGAACGCCAGTTCATGAGGAATTCCTCTGAAAATATAGAAACCAGTTAAGGAGTGAGCAGAGAGCAGCCGGTAGCAGTGCCTGTTTCCTGCTTACCGCTCACGGCTCACATTTGAAAAGGATGAAGGATGAAGGCGAAAGGATGAAATCTCCTCATGAAAATAACGCTCTTCGTTTGTAGTCAGGCGCTTCAGCGCCGTTTTGCCGCGCTAAAGCGCGTCACTACAAACACACTGAAACGCTACAACGCTAACTTCGTCAGGCGCTTTAGCGCCGTCCAACGCGCTAATGGTCTTCAAGAAAATAATCCGGTCACGTGCGCGCTGGGCGCCCGGCGGTTAACCGCCGGCCTAGCCAGCAACGCCCCGTGAACGGGGCTACGGCAGCCCGGTTTACCGGGCGTGGCTTGGGTAGCCGGGCGATTGATCGCCCGGCACCCCACCGGTTTTTAAAGGCCATCAGGCGTTACTACAAAAGCCCACGTGAGCAGATTCCTTTGCCCCGCATCCAACCATCAGCGAACCGCCCATTCAGAATGAACTTCCCGGTTTCCCAGCGCCGCCGTCTCTCATCTTGTCTTACCCAATTAAAACCTCGCCATTTTCAGCCGGCAGCGATCGGTTGTCTTCAAGAACTACTATATGCCGGATTTACAGCCCGGCAAGCGTTGTTGGCCGCCAACCGGCAGTAACATCCCTTTGGAATCCCGAAGGATTTGGGCCGCTTTAGCGCTTGACTTTTTATTGTATGTCACCTAAAATACAAATGTGTTCATCCGGACCGGGGCCTTCCTGACTCGGATCAAACCAAAAATCTATTGTTTCAAGGAAAGGAGTTTTTATAGATGGCCGCTATCCCTCCGCAGACAGACGTTACTGACGATGATCGGCTTTGGGCGCTGTTGAGCTGGATTTTCGCTCCCCTGGTCCCCATCATTGTCCTGATCCTGGAGGATAAGAAAAATCGTCCCTTCATCAAGTACAACGCCATCCAGGCGCTTGTCCTCAGCGTGGTAGGCTACGTAATCGGGACAGTCCTGAGCTTTGTGGTCGTTGGCTGCTTTGTGGCGGCCGCCGTGCTGATTTACCAGATCGTTCTGGGCATCCAATCCTACCAGGGCAAGTGGGTGGAAGTGCCCGTCCTCACCAACTTCGTCAAGGGTCAGGGCTGGCTGTAAACTCACCGATCTTGCAAACAGCGGCTTCCGTAGCGAATGAGCGAGGGAGCCGCTGTTTGCGTCTCGCACGCCGAGCAATTGACGCGCCCATCCGCTGTGGTATACTCCAAACGGTAACCTGGGTGAAACGAGCAACATAATGGTGGCTTTGGAACGCAAACAATGGCAAATCTACCCCCCGGCCCCGCAGGCGTTCCTGGCGCGCCTTCCTTCCCAGCATCCCCTGGTAGCCCAGATCCTCTATAACCGTGGGTTGACCACACCGGAAGAGGCCACCGCCCTCCTGAGCGGTACACTGGCAAAAGATAATCCCTTTCAAATGGGCGGCATGGCCCAGGCGTTACCGTTAGTGCGCCGGGCGATAGAACGGGGCGAGCTCATCGTCATCTACGGCGATTACGACACCGACGGGGTCACCGCCACCGCTATCTTGATGGAAACGCTGACCAGCTTAGGCGCGCGAGTGGAGCCGTATATTCCCGACCGCTTAGAAGAGGGATACGGCCTCAATTTAGACGCCCTGGATCTGCTGGCCCAAAAAGGGGTCAAGCTGCTCATCACCGTGGATTGTGGCATCCGTTCGCTGGCGGAGGTGGCCCACGCCCGCCAGCAGGGGATGGCTGTGATCGTCACCGACCACCACCATCCTGGCCCGGCGCTGCCCACGGCCGAGGCCGTGATCAACCCGCGCTGTGACAGCTGCCCTTACCCGTTCAAAACGCTGGCTGGCGCAGGGGTAGCCTTCAAGCTGGCGCAGGCGCTGCTGCGCAGCAACCGACAGGTCCCCTTGCGCACTACCCAAAAGACGTTGGAGGAAACCGCACTGCTGGACCTGGTGGCGTTGGGCACGGTCGCCGACATGGTCCCCCTGTTGGGCGAAAACCACGTACTTGTCCGGCGCGGGCTGGTAGAGATCAACGCTGCCCGCCGGCCAGGATTAAGCGCTCTGATGCAGGTGGCGAACCTGACCCCCGGCCGGATCACCTCCACCACAATCGGGTACGTCATCGCGCCCCGACTCAACGCGGCCGGCCGCATCAGCCAGGCCCAGACCGCGCTCCAGCTGCTGCTGGCGCCCGATATGGACCGCGCGCTCCCCCTGGCCGAAGAGCTGGAGCACCTGAACCGCGAGCGCCAGGCACTGACCGCCTACGTCCAGGAACGGGCCCGGATGCAGGTGTTGGCCCAGGAAGAGATCCCGCCGCTGTTGTTTGCGGCGGCGGCCGACTTCCCGCCCGGCGTCATCGGTCTGGCGGCCGGCCGGCTATCCGACGAATTTTACCGGCCGACGGTCGTCGTGGCGATAGAGGGTGAATTCAGCAAAGGTTCTGCCCGCTCCATCCTGGAATTCCACATCACCGAGGCGCTGGATACCATGGCGGAGCTGTTGGTACGCCACGGGGGACATGCAGCGGCGGCCGGTTTCACCGTGCGCACCGAGCGGCTCCCGGAACTGCAAAGCCGGCTGCTGGCCTCCGCCCAGGCGGAATTAGGGGGCAGGACGCTGGTGCCGACGCTCAACGCCGACGCCGAAATCCCGCTGAGCACGCTCTCGCCGGAACTGCACCAGGCCCTGCTGCAGCTGGAGCCGTTTGGCTATGGCAACCTGCCCCCGCTCTTCATCAGCCGCCGGGCGCGAGTGCTCAACGCCCGGGCCGTCGGCGCCGACGGGCGCCATCTCAAACTCTTTCTGGCCGACGAGCACGGCACCACCTGGGACGCCATCGCTTTCGGCCAGGGCGATTGGATCGGACGCTTGCCCCGGAATGTAGACCTGGCTTACACCCTGGAGATCAACGAATGGAACGGCACGACCCGCTTACAACTCAACGTACAAGACATTCATGCCTGAAAGCAGGGATCGGATGCGAGCGTTAGTCACCGGCGCGACCGGCTGTGTCGGCGCGAACATCGTAGAAGCCCTGCTGGCGCGCGGCTACCAGGTCCGGGCCTTGCGGCGCGCCAGCTCGCGGTTAGACGCCCTGGACGGCCTGACGCCGGAGTGGGCCGTCGGCGATGTGATGGACGAAGCGGCGCTGCGGGACGCCATGGCTGGCTGCGACCTGGTGTTCCACGCGGCGGCGATCTCACAATACTGGCGCAACAAGGCAGACCAGATTTACACGGTCAACGTGGGCGGCACGCGCAACGTTCTCCGCGCGGCCCAGGCAAGCAGCGTCCGGCGCGTGATCTTCACCAGTTCCGTCGCCGTCCTGGGGATTCCCACCCGCCCCGGCCAGCTGTTGGACGAGACGGCCGTCTTCAACCAGCGACCGGAGCGTTTCCACTATGGGCACAGCAAGCTGCTGGCCGAGGCTGAAGTACAACGAGCGGTGGCCGCCGGGCTGGACGTGGTGATCGTCAATCCAGTCTCGGTAATCGGGCAGCGCGATGTCTACTTCGTCGGCGGCGAGATCCTGCGCACGGCCCTGAAAGGCTGGGCCGTGGCAGCGCCGCCCGGCGGGATGGGCCTCGTCTCGGCCCGCGCCGTCGGGCTGGGCCACGTGCTGGCGGCGGAAAAGGGACGCACCGGCGAGCGCTACATCCTCAACGGCGAAAATCTCTCGCACCGGGCACTGATGCGGCTGGTAGCCGAGGTAACGGGGACGCGCTCGCCATTCTTGACCCTGCCCCGGCCGTTGATGGGGCCGCTGGCAGCGTTCGTGGATTGGTGGAACGAGCGCCACCCGTCGCCCCTGCCCATGGAGGGCAACCAGGTCCGCCTGAGCGCGCTGGACCTCTACTTTGACGGCCGCAAAGCCGTCGGCGAGTTGGGGTTCCCGCTCGTCCCGGCCCGTGAGGCCGTGGCCGAAGCCTGGGCCTGGTATCGTAACCAGCAGTTGCTTTGAGGTATGTACTTAAAACCGGAACGCTATTCTTATCGCCGCCGCCGCTCCTCTTTTTGGCGCACCCTCATTCTGCTGGTGGCCGTAGGCGGCGCCTTTTTCCTGCTCTACAATCTGTGGAGCCAGCCGGAAACCACGCTGCCCATCCTGAACACCGCCACTCCCGCCCCCACACCGACCCGTTCGGCCGTCTCGCTCAATGCCGAGGCCGATGATCTCTATTGGAATGGGAAAATTGACGAGGCCATCGCCGCTTACCAGCAATCCCTGTTGTTGGACCCGGAGCAATCCACGCGCTACGAGACCCTGGCCCGGCTGTTAATCCTGCGGGGACGGCCGGAGCGGGGCCTGGAGATGATCCGCGAAGCCCTGCGGCTTAACCCCAAGAGCGTCCGGGCCTGGGCGCTTTTGGGCATGGCCTATGATTGGCTCAACCTTCCGCAGGAGGCCGTCGTCACCCTGGAAAAAGCCCAGGCCCTGGACGATACCTACCCTGAGACCTACGCCTACCTGGCCGAAGCGTACATGGACCTGGGCAACTGGTTCGCCGCAAACGACGCCATCCAAACCGCGTTGCAATTGGACGAGAACAACCTGGATGTGCTGCGCGACTACGGCTACGTCCTGGAGACACAGGGGAACTACTCCGGCGCGATAGAAAATTACCGCAAGGCGCTCCAGCAACATGCCTACATGGCCCACCTCTACCTGGCTATCGGACGCAACGCACAGGTGTTAGGCAACTACACCGCTGCCCAGGAAAGCTTCCAGGCGGCCGTGGAAGCCGACCCCAACAATGCAATGGCGTTGGATCTGCTGGGTTATGCCTATCTGCTACAGGGAGAATACGAGAAAGCCACCACTTACCTCCAACAGGCATTGGAAGTGGATCCCCTCTACGCCCGCGCGTCGGGTCACTTAGGGACGCTCTACTTTCAGCGGCGCAACTATGAAGACGCCATCCCGGCCTTCAAAAACTCCATCCAGTACGGTGAGGCCGAAAGTCGGCGGCGAACGGTCTTCCTGGTGGTGACCGAGGAGTCCATAGGTACAGTGGGTGATGCACCGGCCGGGGCCGAGGTCGCGCGAGGCGAATTTTTGCACCCCACCGACCCAACAGGACCGCTGCGGGCTGTGGTCCAGGGCAGCGCACCCGGTTCACCGATCCAGGGGCGCGTGCGCCTGGACGTACTGAGCGGCCGGTATGTGCTCCAGTTGAGTGGAATGCCCCAGCCAGCGCCGGGCAAGGTCTACGTCGCCTGGTTTGTCCCTCTGCTCACACCGGAGCAGAAGACCGTGCACACCGACCCATTGATCCCTACCTCTGAAGGCAAAGCCGAGGCAAACAATACCACCGGGGCCGTCAAAGGTCCCTCTATAGAGTTCTATTACACCCTGGCCCTCTGCCACTATTTCCTGGATCAGTGCGATCAGGCCACGCCTTACATCCAGACCGCGCTCCGGCTGGCCCCGGAGGACCCCACGGTACTGCAAACCCAGCGGCTCTGCGGAACACCATGACGCCGGAGACCAGACCGCACCCAACCGACCACCAACGCCCTAAGCCCGACAACAAGCGGTGGGCCGCCCGGTTGGCTGCCAGCGCCCCGGCGTTCCTGATGGTGCTGGCGCTGGCGCTGATCTACCGGCGGCTGGTCGCCGGGTGGATGTTGGCGGGGGGCGATCTGTTCACCTATTTCTTCCCCTACTGGACGGCGGCGGCGCGTGCTTTCCAGGCCGGGAAATTACCCCTGTGGAATCCCTATCTCTTTGCCGGAGCGCCGCTCCTGGCAAACTCACAGGCCGGCATCTTCTATCCGCTCAACTGGCCGCTGTGGTGGCTCTCTGGCCCCACCTTAGCGGGGATGGCCCGCACGCTGCACGGGAGCGTCTTGCTGCACCTGGTGATTGCAGCGGTCAACGCCTACCGGCTGGCCCGGCAGTTGGGCGCCGACCGGTGGGGTGCAGCGGCCGCCGGGCTGCTCTATGCCGGCAGTGGCTATCTGGGCGTCCAGGTGGAGCATCTCAACCAGCTGCAAGGGCTGGCCTGGCTGCCGTTGGTGTTCAGCATTCAGCCGTCAGTTGTGAGCCGTCAGCCGTCAGCCGTCAGCGGTCAGCGGTCAGCCGTCAGCGGTCAGCCATCAGGGGTCAGGGGCCTGTGGTCTGCGGTCCGTGGTCTGCGGTCGGCACTCGGCGCTCCGGGGTCTCCCGCCCCGGCCAGCCTGCTGGCGCTGGCGCTGATCCTGCTGGCCGGCCACACCCAGACCGCTTTCATCGCTGTAGTCGGCCTCATCACCTACCAGGCCGCCCGCTGGTGCTGTCACCGGCTGGGCCGCCGCCGTCCAACCCCGCCGCCTCCCGCCCGCCCCCCGGACTCCAACTCACACTCCCCGTCTCCCGTCTCACATCTTCCGTCTCCCGTCTCACGTTTCACGTCTCACGTTTCACGTCTCACGTTTCACGCTTCACGTCTCACGTTTCACGCTTCACGTCTCACGTTTCACGCTTCACGTCTCACGTCTCACGCTTCACGTCTCACGTCTCACGTTTCACGCTTCACGTCTCACGTCTCACGTCTCACGTCTCACGTTTCACGCTTCACGTCTCACGCCTCACGTTTCATCCCCTACGCCCTCCCCTTCCTCATCGCTGCTATCCAGCTGCTCCCCACCCTGGAACTTTCGCAGCTCTCGGTCCGCGCGGGCGGCTTGCCCTGGCGCGAGGCGGTCTCGTTCTCCCTGCGGCCCTGGGATTTGCCCCGGGCCTTCCTGCCCCCCTATCTGCTGCCGCCACTCTTGCCGGAAGGCGTGGCCTACCTGGGGCTGACCGGCCTGACGTTAGCGGCCTGGGGCGCCTGGCACGCGCTGCGGCAGCGCTCACCGGAGCAGCTGGCGCTGGTCATCCTGGCCGGGATGGGCCTGTGCCTGGCCGTCGGTGGCTACAACCCGCTCTACCTGCTGGCCGTCCGCCTGCACGTGCCGGGACTGGTCCACTTCCGCGCGCCGGCCCGCTTCCTGGCGCTGGCCGTCCTGAGCGGCGCACTCCTGGCCGGCACCGGCACCACCGCCTTCTTTGACCGCTTACGCCTCACGCTTCACGCCTCACGCTTCACATCTCACGCCTCACGTTTCACGTTTCACGCCTCACGTCTCACGCCTCACGTTTCACGCTTCACGTTTCACGCCTCACGCTTCACATCTCACGCCTCACGTTTCACGTTTCACGCCTCACG
>CAYTGR010000017.1:0-4738 GCA_964437445.1 uncultured Anaerolineales bacterium
CAGTTCCTGTTTCCTGCTCACCGCTCACGGCTCACATTTTCATCCCACCGCTGGTAAACGTCAGGCCATGGGGAATTCCCCTGTAAATCGCCTTGCGGATTCCCTTGCTCCGGCTATAATACTCTCACATTCAACTTTCGACCTTCAATCTTCAACTTTTAACTTTCAACGCTTTAAGGGGGCAGGCATGACCGTGCTGCACGGCAAAGGTATCTGGTTGGCCCATTCCTACGACTTACAGCGGGCTGTAGAGATGGCCGCCGCTACCAGGGCCACTCATCTGCTGATCAAAGTGGGCCACGGCCCATTTTACTTTCCCGAAACGACCCGCGAGATGGCTCGCCGGGTGCGCGGGCTGGGCTTTCGCACCTTAGCCTGGCTCCAGTTGACGGCGCGCGCGCCGCAGGAGGCGCTCTGGACGATTCAGCAGGCGCTGGGGTTGGGCTACGAGGCGGTGATCCTCTCGTGGGACGCCCTCCCGTTGACCGGACCGCAGCTCCGCCCGCTGGTGGAGGCGCTCATCGCTGCCCAACTTAACACCGAGAATCTGATCCTCGCCACGCCGCCGCTCTCCGCGCTGGCCGATACCACCGCGCTGCAACACCTGGCCCCGCTCTGCCAGGGTGGCTGGATGCCCTTCTGCTTTCCCGATTGGGGCAGCACGCCGGAGCGGGTGATTGACCGCGACGTCTACCAGGCCTTGGGCGACCTCAGCCTCCTCTGGGGGGCGACGCCGCCGGTCTACCCGGTCCTCTCGCCGCTGCAATCGCTCCAGGGCGAGCCGCTCCTGCCGGAAGCGTTCATCCCCTGGGTAGAAGCGTTGAGCCGCCGGGGTGTGGATTTCTTCAGTATTTACCACGCAGCCGCGACTGAAAAGGCGCTCTGGTTGCTGGTGGGATCGGTGAACGTGCTGGCCGCCGAGCCGGAGGAAACTGCGCCGGAAACCGTGCCGGAGCCGGGCGGTCTGCTTGCCCAGCCGGTTTATATCGTGGTCACGCCGAGCGACACCGTCTGGGGGCTTATCCGCCGCTACGCCATCTCCAGGGAGCAATTCTGGATCTGGAACGGGCATCTGTGGGACAGCCGGGGATTGCCGCGCGACCCCGATTACCTGCAAGAGGGGTGGCGCGTGCGCGTGAAATAGCAGTGGCGTGAGGCGTGAAACGTGAGGCGTGAGACGTGAAACGTGAGGGGTGAGGCGTGAGATGTAAACCGCTCATTGCCCCGGTTTGTTCATGGCTTATGACTCACTGCTCTCTACTTACTGCTCACTGCTCTCTATTTACTGCTCTCTGTTCACTATCCTGCGGGGAGGGATGCGATGGGACCAACCTTGACGCGGGGAGAGATGTTGGACCGGCTGACCAGGCACTACGACCTGAGCGAGCTACGCCGGCTCTGCTTTGAATTAAGCGTGCCCTATGAAGAGCTGGCCGGTGAGACGCGCTCCGACAAGGCGATCTCGCTGATTGAGTGGCTGGAGCGCCGTGAGCGGCTGCCGGACCTGGTGGCCCGGTTGGAGGACCGCATTCCCGTGTCACCCCACCAACCCTCACCACCTTCTGACCAGCCTCCTGAATGGTCCCCTGTAGAACGGAACACGCAGCCCACACCCCCCACCCCACCTGACGCCTCACGTTTGACATTTGACGCTTCACGTTCTCCCTACCATCCCCTCTTCCTGCGTCTCTTCCCTGGCGAGACCGAGGGCGTTTACCGCGCCGAGCTGAGCTCGCCGGAGCTGGATCCGCTGCCGGGCGGGACGCTCCAGCTCAACCTGGCAGAACTGGCTGCGGCCGACGCGGAAACTTACGGCCGCCGACTTGGCGAGGCGCTCTTCGGGGAACAGGGCGCGCTCCGCGATGCCTACCGGCAGGCGCGGACCATTTTCGCCGAGCGGAAGTGGCAGCGGCAGTTGCGGCTGCACTTAGAGGCCGAGGAACTGGAATCCCTGCGCTGGGAGCGGCTCCAACACCAGATTGGCCAGCGCTGGTATCCGCTGGCGACCGCCGCCGATCCGCTCTTCTCGCGCTTCATCCCGGCCGGTGAAGGGGCCCTGCCCGCACCGCTGGGCGGGCCGCCGCTGCGCTTGCTGCTGGTGATCGCCTCGCCCCCTGATCTGGCCCAACGGGGGCTGGACCCCATCTCGCCGGAGGAGCGGCAGGCGCTGCACGCGCTCTTTGCCGCGCTGCCCGGCGTGGAGGTCACCTGCCTGGAGAGCGGCACCGCCCGCCCGCCGACGGTGGCGGCGCTCCGTGCCGCGTTGCTGGAGGGCTATCCCCTTCTCCACCTGGTCTGCCACGGCAAGCGGAAGCAGGGCGAGACGGAGCTTTACCTGGAAGACCGCCCGGTCCAGACACAGGAGGTGTTGGAGCTCTTCCATGGGCTGGCCGAGCGACCCCGGTTGGTTTTCTTAGCCGCCTGCGAGAGCGCCGCCCGCGGCCGCGCCGATGCCTTCCTGCCGTTGGGACCGGCGCTCGTCGCCGAGGGTGGTATCCCGGCGGTGGTGGCGATGGCCGACCGGGTGGGGCTGACGACCGCGCGCGACTTCGCGGCTGCCTTCTACACCTCGCTGTTAACGCACGGCCTGGTGGACCGCGCCGCGCAGGAGGCGCGCCTCAGCGTCCGTGACCGGATGGATTGGAGCGTTCCTGTCCTCTTCAGCCGGCTGCCCGATAACCGGCTTGGTTGTTGGGGCGCGACAGCGCCACGCTCTGAAGCAGCGTCTAACTCGTCTACTTCCATCCCCCCTGACCCATTACCGATGTCCCTGGGCGACCTGCGTCGGCAGCTCAATCAACGCTTTGACGACGCTGAACTGGACGCCTTCTGCCTGGATCACTTCCCCGCCGTCTATGACAAATTCGGGCGCGGGCAGCGCAAGGACGAGAAGATCAACCTGCTGCTGGATCATTGCCGCCGCTGGCCGGAAGAGCAGGCGCGGCTGGTGGCGCTGCTATCAGCTGGCTAACATTGTTCCTAAATTAATTCTTATAGCAGGAGCGGGCGGCTACCGGCTGGCGGTCCCGCTCATGTCAAGAGGAGGCTGTAGTGACGCCTTCAGGTGTTTCTTGGAGGTCAAGAGCGGCTGAAGCTGCCACTACAAACAACGTGAATTGGCGTAAGTCTTGAAAGCCGGTTGTGAGGTGCTTTTGCGCCGTGGTCAGCGCGCTGAAGTGCGCCACGACCAACCCGCGCCCGGCCGTCTGACGTGACGTTTGACGCATCACGCAACACGCCATACGCGACACGCACCACGTATCCTGTGAAAGGAGGTCCCATGTTCCGTCGTCTTGCTCTCATCGGCACCCTGGTCTTGCTCTGCGGGGCGCTCTGGACGGTCGCCGCGACCGCGCAGACGCCCGGCCTGACGGTGACTCCCTCCGCGCTGACCATTGCCGGGACGCGCGGCATGGGAGCCACGCGGACGTTGCTCCTCCGCACCACCGAACCCATCACCGGCCTGCAAGCCATCCCGCTGGACCTGCCCAACGCCGCCGGGGAGATCGTCCTGCCGGCGGCGGCGCTCACCGTGGCGCTGCCGGCGACTGAGATCGCCGCCGGCGGATTGCTCACGGTGCCGGTGACCGTGGCGCTGCGCGGCGTGCCGAGCGGCCGCTTCAGCGGCGAGCTGCTGCTCAATTACAGCGGCGGGGCGCTCTCCGTGCCGGTCACTGTCACGGTCAAAGATCCGCCCTGGGGGGCGGCGGCAGTCACGCTCATCGGCGTGGCGTTAGGTGTCTGGATGAACCGCTACCGGGCGCAGGGTCGCCCCCGCGATGCGCTGCTGGTCCGCATCGGCCAGTTCCGCGCCCCGCTGCAGGCCGAGGCTGCGTTTGAAACCCAGGCGAGCGCCTTTAAGGACCGGCTGGATGGGCTGTTATACACCGTGGAGGCGCTCATGCAGGCCGAACAGTGGACGGAGGCCAGCCAGGTGCTGGACCAGGTCCAGCAGCTCTGGGGCCGCTGGCACAACGCCCGCGCCGAGTGGCTGGTCCAGTTCCAGTATGCCGACGAGCTGGAGGCGCGGCTCAAAGAATGGACGGATGGCGGTCTCTACGTCCAATCGCTCCGGCGGGAGCTGGAGGACGCCCGGCGCGACACGCCCGACCTGCCGACGCAACCGGGCGTCACCGGCCCGGAGGAGTTCCAGCAACGGCTGGACCGGATTGCTCAGGCCGCCAACCACTACCTCCGGTTGAAGGAGCGGGTTGATGAGCTTAACCGGCTGGGGCAGACTGGGGCCGCCGCAGCTTTTCAGCGTCGGTTGAACGAGCTGACCTGGACGGCGGAGGCCGATCTGCAAAAGCTGGAGCAGGAGCTGGAGACGGCAGTGGCGGAGGCCAGGAAGGCGACCCCTCCGGCAGCCACCGAGACGTTCCGCGACGCCGGGATGACCGCTTTCTCATTGGAAGGGGCTAAAACGCCGGGGGTGTTCGCCTCGGCGGTGAGCTGGTTGTTGGGCGCACCGGCCGTCAGTACGCGGACACCGGCGCAGCAGGCCCAGCAGGCCCGGCAACGGCTCAACTGGTTCACGCTGATCAGTTACGCCGTCGCGGTGCTGCTGCTGGCCGGCGCCGGGTTCGGCGAGCTCTACGTGGCCCGCGCGGAGTTCGGGGCCAATCCGTGGGGCGATTACTTTGCGCTGCTAGCCTGGGGTTTCGGCGCTGAAACCGCCCGCGCCTCCATCACCGAGACCTTGAGCCGCTGGGGATTGCCCGGTACCCCTTAGGAGACC
>CAYTGR010000017.1:4838-76594 GCA_964437445.1 uncultured Anaerolineales bacterium
CTCCATCACCGAGACCTTGAGCCGCTGGGGATTGCCCGGTACCCCTTAGGAGACCGCGGACGACGGACGACAGATCCCAAGAAAAATGACCCTGGACCACGGACCACAGACCATGGTTACCGGTGGGTGGTCCGTGGTCTGTCGTCTGTGGTTTCTTCAAGAGCCACTGGCCGTCCACGAATCCACGAATGGCATCGCGATCATTCGTGGATTCGTGTTTCATTCGTGGACGGCTAATACCTCTATTCCGGTGGTCTGTGGTCCGTGGTCTGTGGTCTCTTTTCCACCACGCCCCACAGGAGCTCGCCCTCAACGGCCACCAACCGCGTCGGCGTGAGGTGATTGTAGAGATCGGCTTCACTTTCGGCCACGACTTCCAGGTAGGTGTCGGTCAGGCCGTGCCAGCGGCCGGCGGCGTTGCGCTGCTCCCAGAGCACGGGCAGCGTCTGTCCCAGGGAGCGGGCCCGGTAGGCAGCGGCCAGCTGATCGCCCAACGCTGCCAGCTGCGCGGCGCGTTGCGCCCGCACCGGCGGCGGGACTTGGCCGGGCAGCTGCACCGCCGGCGTCCCTTTCCGCTCTGAGTAGGGGAAGACGTGCAGCCGAGCGAAGCCCAGGGTTGCTACGAAGGCCAGCGTCGCTGCGAACTCCTCTTCCGTCTCGCCGGGGAAACCGGCGATCAGGTCGGTCGTCACCGCCAGGTCGGGCGCGATCGCACGCGCGGCGGCCACTAAGGCGGCAAAGCGCGCGGTGGTGATCCGCCGGCCCATCCGGCGCAACGTGGCATCATGGCCGGCCTGGAGCGGCAGGTGCAGTTGGCGGCAGAGGCGCGGGTTTTCCCATTGCCGGAGCAACCGCTCATCCACGTCCCACGGCTCCACCGAGGAGAGCCGCAGCCGGGGCAGCGTCGTTTCGCGCAGCACGGCCTCTACCAGCGCCGCCAGCCCGCTTGCCAGCCCCAGATCGTGCCCGTAGGAGCCCAGGCAAACCCCCGTCAGCACGACCTCTTGCGCGCCGCCATCCACCCGTTCCTGGACCGTGGCGATTACTTCCACCAGGGGGCGGCTGGAGGCCGGGCCGCGCAACCGGCGGGTGACGCAGTAGGTGCAATGCTCGTCGCAGCCATCCTGTACGCCAATGAAGGCGCGGGTATGCCCCCACCGGCCGGGACTCCAGGGGGTGGGGGCCGCCGGAGAACGCCCCAGCCGCGCCACGGTCTGCAATTTGGCGCTGTTGGGGATGACCCAGGCGACACCCGGCAGCTGCGCCGCTACCTCCGCTTCATCGGTGGCCCAGCAGCCGATGGCGGCTAAGCGGGCCTGCGGGGCGCGCCGGTGCAGGGTGCGCAACCGGTGGCGGCTCTTGCGGGCTGCCTGCGCGGTCACGGCGCAGGTGTTGAGGACAATCAGGTCGGCCCCGTCAGGGGTGGGGATAACCTCGTCGCCGGCCCCGGCAAATTCGCGGGCCAGCGTCTCCAGCTCGGCCGCGTTCAGCCGGCAGCCCAGGGATTCCAGGTAGACGCGCATCTACGCCGGCTTGCGCACCGTCAGGCGCTCGGCGTGCAGCGCTTCCCGGATGTCGCGGAGCAGCCGGGTGGCGTCGCGTTCTTCCTCAGCAGTGACCGCGATAACGCCATGCGCTTCATCCAATATTACGGTTCCGACCGCCGGGGACTTTTCTGCCGCCAGTTCTACGGTTTTCCATACCTGTTCTGCCTGGCCGGGGTTCAACAAGGCGGGCACGACGAGCGAATGTCCCACCAGGACGCGACTTTTGTCCTCATTCCACTCCGGCTCATTTTCCTCTTTGTCCTTCGGCGCAGCCTCTGGTGGCGCAGGTATGATGGCCACGATCAGGAGGAAAGTGATGATGATCAGGGCCAGTCCCGCCAGGAGGTAGAGGAAGCCGTGGATCAGGGCCCGGAAGAAAAGCCGCACCGGCTCCACAGGGAAAAACCAGAGGATGATGAGGGCAGCTATGTAGAGGACGACCAGGAAGAGCGACCGGGCCCAGGGGTAGGCATAGTGGGTGGATTCAGTTTTTGACATCCTTGTCTCCCGAGAAATCGTCCTGCAGTTTTCAGGCAATCGGTGGCCGTTTGTATCTTTGCAATAACAAATTTGAGTCCCCTGCGAAAAGCCACAAATCTCACGCCAGGGCATAAAGCCCGCCCAGGTTTTCTTCAATACAGGCGCTATACTCTGCAAGATACCGGGGCGTGGGTCAGGGCAGTAGCTCCACCTGCAGATTATCAAAGCTGACGCTGACGTCGCCCTCGTCAAAAGCGCCGGCGTAGAGGCCGATTTCCCCTTGGGAGAGCGTCGCATCCTCCACCTGGGCCACCGTCTCACCGTTGACCTGGAAGGTGAACTGCTGACCCTGGGCCTCCACGGTAAGGGTATTGGTGGCCTCCCCTTGCCGGATGGCGGGGCTGGGCGTCCAATCTGACCCCAGGAGCGTCCAACTCCCGTTGTCGTAGAGCGCCACGCGGACATAGCCGTCGCCACTGATGGAAAAAGCGTAGAAACGCTGGTCGTCGTCCATGCGGACCAGCACGCCGTATTCGTTATCAACGGGGCCGGCCTGTTGCGTCGCTTCCACCGTCAGCCGGAAGTTACTGAAGGAGCGCCCGGCGGCAGCCCAGGCGATCTGTTGCGGCTGGTGGACCTGGATGTGCAGCTGCCCGTCGGTGATGGTCACGGCCGCGGCGGCGTCGCTGCTCAAGCGCCAGCTGCCTGCCGTGTCAAACGGTTCGGCCCAGGGACCGGCGGGCGTACCGGGCTGGCACGCGATCAGGGCTACCCACAGACCGATGAATGCTCCGAGCCGGCCGATTGGCTTCATCCAGCGGCACATTGGGGCACCTCAGGGCTTCTTGACACTGAGATCATCAAACCAGACCATCGTCCGTCCCTGGACGACCGTACCGGCGGCCATGCCGATGTCGCCCTGCGTGAGCGTGTTATCTTGCACCTGGGCGACCTGTTCGCCGTTGATGGAGAGCGTCAGCGTGGACCCCTGGCAGACGGCGAGGAGGCGGTTGGCGGAGCCGTCGGTGTGGATCAGCGGGGAACGCAACATGGCGGGACCGGTCAGCGGCACCAGGTCGCCGCCCTGCACCCGCCGGAAGATGGCGTAGTAGCCATCGGCACTGATGGCGAAGTAGTAAAACTGCCCGCTGCGGTAGCGGCAGAGCAACCCGTAATGATTGTCGCTCGTCCCTTCGGTACGGACCTGGGCCTCCAGGGAGACATCGCTGTAATTCCGTCCCCCTGTTGTCCAGACGAACCACTGCGGCACGTCAATCTGGAAGAAGTATTGGCCCTGTTGATAACCGCGCACGAAGGTTTCATGCGAGGCCGCCCCCCAACCGGTGGCTGGATCGGAGAAATCGTCGGTGAAATTCCCCGAGGAGCTTGCGCAACCTGCCAGCAGCAAGAGTGTGATCACGATGAGCCATCCTGGTCGTTTTTGCATGGGAGCCTCCAAATCGTGATTATACCTCATAAGGGGGAAGCAACAAAGCCGGAGCCACACGGATAGGGGCTACGCCCGCCATTTTGTGCTTCCGTGAAAGCCTTGCCGCCCGCCACGGAATGCGAATGGCGAATAGCCAATGGTGAAAAGAAAGTCCGCTGGCCTTGGCGCCGCTGTGTTAAATCCGGCCTTCATGGAAGCTGATCCCGTTTGGTCAGGGGGACCCAACGTTGGGACAGTGCCGGCTCTTATGGGATGGCGATCCGCCCCAACATTGTCAGGAGCAGCAGCCCGATGATCGCCACGTTCAGGAAGAGCAGCAGGGCCAGGACGAAGCGTTGCCAGGGTTGGAGGCCGCCGGTGGCGGACCGGCGAGAACGCCGGCGGCGGGATGGCCGGGGTGCGGCCGGTTCCGGCGGTGCGGCGGGCGCTTCCGGCGGCACCTCGTGCAGCCAGCCCGGCGTGGTGGCCGCTGTACCGGCGTCATCGGCCTCTTGGGGCGTCAATTCACGCAACCAGTCCGGCAAATCTCTCCCTGAGGGCACCGGCGGCTCCTTTCTCAACGTTACTCACATCCTGCGAGCCAGGGGGGTGTTACACACTTGCGCGACAAATTCCGCTTGTTGTAGCACCCCCTTGTGCTACTTTTGGGAATATGCTACAATAACAATACCCCAGGAGCAGGGAAAAGTCAACCTTGCCAATCAAACGTCTGACCCGTGAATTTTACGGCCGCGCCACGCTCATCGTTGCCCGGGAGCTGTTGGGCCAACGGTTGGTGCGCCTGTACCACGGCGAGCAGCTCGCCGGTCGGATTGTGGAAGTAGAGGCCTACATCGGGCAGGGAGATCGGGCCTGCCACGCCAGTATGGGCCGGACGGCACGTAACGCGGTGATGTTTGGCCCGCCGGGCCAGGCGTATGTCTACTTAATCTACGGGATGCACTACTGCCTCAATATCGTCACCGAAGCCGAGGGTTTCCCGGCCGCTGTCCTGATCCGGGCTGTGGAGCCGCAGGCGGGGCTGGCGACGATGCAAGCGCTGCGTCCGGGCCGGCCCCTCGCCGATCTGACGCGCGGGCCGGGCCGGCTCTGTGCTGCTCTGGCTATTGACCTGAGCTGTAATGGGGCCGATCTCTGCGCACCCGACTCGGCGCTCTGGGTGGAGGAAGACGCGGCGTTGCCCGACAGCGCCATTGCCGCCGGTCCCCGGATCGGGGTGCGGGGCGACATGGCTGCCTTGCAAGCGCCCTGGCGCTACTACCTTCAGGGTAACCCCTGGGTCAGTGGCCGCCGGACAGTCACCGACCACAGATGAAAGACCACGACGTTGCCCGTGGTCAATCTGGGGGAGTGTGCCATTAAAAATCGTTCCGACATTTAAGAAAGGAGCAGATGACCATGAGTATCCTGCGTGGGAAGGGCCTGTGGGCCTATCGGACCTGGGAATTGGACCGGGCGCTCCAGATTGCGCCGGAGATGGGGGTGACTCATATCCTCTACAAAGTCGGTGAGGGCTCCTCGTATATCGCCAATGCGGCCGCGCTGGCCCAAAAGATCCGCCAGGCTAAATTGACGCCGGTGGCCTGGAGCTATCTCCGGCTGAACGACCTGACTGCCGAAGTGGCTATGGTCCTGGCGGCGTTTCGGGATGGCTACGATGGCTTTATCTTTGACATGGAAGAGGGCAGCAAGGATAAGCACGCGGTCGCGGCCCAGTTTGCGCAAACGCTGGTAGATCGGGGCGTCGCCCCTGACCAGCTCTACCTTTGTTCCTATCCTAACATTACCTCACACCTCAACCTGCCTTTTGTGCAGATGGCCCCGCTCTGTAAGGGGGGCTTGATGCCCATGGCTTATGGCACTTTCCAGCGCCCACCCGAGGTGGTGCTGGATCAGTGGACTTACCGCGATGAGCGGATCTGGTTACAACAGCAGGGGCTATCCCTGCCGATCTACCCGGTGTTGGGGCCTTATTACGATGAGCATGGCAACAAACGGATGACACAGGCGGAGTACCAGGCCTGGCTGGACCGGATGGCGGTCTACAAGCCCACCTTCTTCAGCCTCTTTACGGCGGCGACGATGGAACCGGCCTACTTCGCGCCGACGCGCGCTTTCGCCTTGGGGGAATCCCCCAAACCCAGCGGGGTCAAGGTGGAAATCAACAGCCCGGAGGTGGGTTATTTGAACATCCGCAGCGGGCCGGCTACCACCTTCCCCATTTTGACGCAGGCCCCGCACGGGTCGGTGCTCCAGGCCTTAGAGCCGGAGGCCACGGTCAAGGCCAAAGTGGGAAAGGATGGGCAGTGGATCGGTGTGCTGACCGCCGATGGGCAGGCCGGCTACGGCGCGGCCGCCTATATGAAATTACCCTCCGGTCCGGCCCCCGTCGTTGGCGAGGTCAAATATGTCGTGGTGGAAAGTCCCGAATATGGGCTGCGCGTCCGTGGGGGTCCTGACGCCAACCAGCCGCAGGTCTGGTGGGTGCCACATGGGACGGTGCTGGAGTCGCTGGAGGATCCCAAGGTTACGGCGGCAAAGCTGGGCCAGCAGGGGCAATGGCTCAAGGTGCGCACGCCGGCCCGGAAGGAGGGCTACGTCGCGGCCTGGTATCTGCGGGCTCCGCTCGGTCCCGACAACCGCACACCGGTGGATGACAAAACGTTGCCGCTGGCGCAATCGGCTTACCTCTTCGGCATTCACGCCATCAGTGCCGGTGACGAACACTGGTACGGCGATAAAATCCGCGCCCTCTACGCCGATAAACCGCACAAGGGCTGGATTTTCTTCACTGAAGGGATCGGCAGCAATCCCGCCGCGCACCAGCAGGTGAACCAGGCGGTACGCGACCGGTACTGGCGGTGGGCGCAGGATGGGTATGGTGTCATCGTCCGGTTGAATCACGGGTACCATCCCAGCGGGACGCTGCCGGAGCCGCAGTTCTACGATGCCTTCGCCGAGACCTGCGCGCGCTGGGCGGAGCTTTACCTGAAACATGCCGAGGCTCCCGCCACCAGCTATCTCTGGACCATCCAGATCGGCAATGAGATGAATAATCCCAGCGAGCACCCCAACGGCCAGACGCTCACGGCGGCGCTCTACGCTCAGGCTTTCAACAAGGTCTATGCCCGCATCAAGGCGGTGCTGCCCAATTCCATCATCACGCCGGGCGCGATTGATCCCTACAACGCGCAGATTGCCCGCCCGCTGGATTACTTCCAGCAAATGCTGGACGGCATCACGGCGTTAGATGGCTTTGTTTTGCACGCTTACACTCACGGACCGTCGGTAGAGGCAATCACTCATTTGAACACGTTTGGCGGGGAGCCGCTTACCGATCATTATTACGACTTCCAGACCTACCGGCTCTTTATGGAGCGGATTCCGGCCAAGTGGCGGGGGCTGCCGGTCTACATTACCGAGACTAACCACGTCTGCCGCGATATGTCCAACGAAGGGGGAAGCCAGGGCTGGATCAACCAGAATATCGGGTGGGTGCGGGCTGCCTATGCTGAAATCCAGCGCTGGAATAGCACGCCCTACACTCAGCAGATCCGCGCGCTCCTGCTCTATCGCTGGACGGCCGACCAATGGGCGATTGACGACAAACCGGCGATCCTGGAGGATTTCCGGATGGCGCTGGACAGCGATTACCGCTGGCGTGGTGGTGTCGGGCCGGTCTCCTTCGGACTGCTGGCAGCGCCAGCGGCGCCGGCCGGGGCTGAAGCCGGGCTGGCCTTTGGCCTCTCCTTTGCCGCGGCCGAGGCCGCCCCTGCTCCTGAGGAGCGACTGCCGCTGGAGGCTGATGATCTCCAGCAGATTTGGGGCATCGGATCCAAGACGGCGGCGGCGCTACGGACGGCCGGCATCCAGACCTTCGCGCAAGTGGCAGCCGCAACGCCGGAACGGCTGCGTGCCATTATCCGTCAGGCGGGCATCGGCGCGCGTGGTATCGCCACCTGGCCAGAGCAGGCCCGCTTGATTCTGGAGCACCGGCCGGCCGAGCTGGCGGCTTTACAGCAACGGCTGGCACGGGAGCGCGCCACCGACCGTTAATGCGTGTAGCAAGGGGCGACGCCCGATGGGCTGCGGGTGTCGCCCCTCATCAACAGATTCAGCTCTTAGTGCGTTCAGGAGGGTGCGGTATGTCATGGCAACTTAGAGACTGGATTCGTTTGCTGGTACTTGAGGGGGTCGCTGTTATCATTCTTGTTTTTGTATTTTGGTGGTTTAGCCGGCGGAAACCGGCGTCTCCACCCCGCGACGAACAGTGCGTTCCACCGCCCTCTAAACCGGTGCCCGTGCCGGCGGTGCTGCCAGCCAGCGTGCCGCCTTCAGAACCTCCCCCGCCGGTCCCGCCCGTCTCCGAAGCGGTGACCCCGGCCGAGACTGTAGCGCCGGCTGAGTATGAAGTGACCTCAACAGAAGCGCCAGAGGAAGCCCCGGCTGCGACGGTGACATATGCTGGCTGGGGCGCTACCGCAGCGGCGATGCCCGCTGAGGAGGTCGCGGCCGCGACTCCGGCTGGGCTGCCGGCAGAAGAAGAGGTCGCGGCCCCTGTTCGTGCTGAGGAGGTCGCGGCCGCGACTCCGGCCGGGCTGCCGGCAGAAGAAGAGGTCGCGGCCCCTGTTCCGGCTGAGGCGGTCGCGGCCGCAGCTCCGGCCATGCCGCCTCAACCCGACGACCTGACCATTATGGAGGGGATCGGCCCCAAGATTGCCAGTGTGTTGGCGGCGGCGGGGGTCACCACCTTTGCACAACTGGCCGCGGCCGATGTGGACTGGCTGCGCGAGGTGATGCTGGCGGCCGGCCTGCGGCTGGCCGACCCGACCACCTGGCCGGAGCAATCCCGACTGGCGGCTGTTGGGGATTGGGACGGGCTGAAGGAGCTGCAAGGGCAGCTCAAGGGCGGTCGGCGGGTCAAGTGATCTTCTTTGTAGTAAGATGACCGGCATCTGGAAAGGTGCCGGTCATCGCTACACGGTGCAATTACGGGATGAACTGCTTGATGATCTGCTCCAACGACGGCTGGCCGATGACCTGCAGATCGTAGCGCACCCGTTGCATTGGGTGGTTCACGCTGAGGATGCGGGTCAGGTCAATCGGGGTGCCGACGATTACCAGGTCACACGGCGTGTTGTTGATGGTGACCTCCAGGTCACGCATCTGCTCGTGACCGTATCCCATCGCCGGCAGGATGAGGCCGGTCTTGGGATATTTCTCATAGGTCGCGGTGATGGAAGCCACCGCGTAAGGCCGGGGATCCACGATCTCGGCTGCACCGAAGCGCTGGGCCGCTACGTACCCCGCGCCGTAGGCCATTTCCCCGTGGGTCAACGTGGGGCCATCTTCCACGACCAGGACGCGCTTGCCCCGAATGGCCGCCGGATCGTCCACGAAAATGGGAGAGGCCGCCTCCACGATGATTGCCTCCGGGTTGACAGCTCGGATGTTCTGGCGCACGGTGCGGACGGCGTCGTAGTTGGCCGTATCTACTTTGTTGATCACGACGACGTTGGCCGCGCGGACGTTGGCCTCGCCGGGGTAGTAGGTCAGCTCGTGGCCGGGCCGGTGGGGGTCGGCGACGACGATCCAGAGGTCGGGCTTGTAGAATGGGATGTCGTTATTGCCGCCATCCCAGACAATCACGTCGGCCTCCTGTTCGGCCTGACGCAGGATCGCCTCGTAGTCCACTCCCGCGTAGACGACGATCCCCCGGTCAATGTGCGGCTCGTACTCCTCGCGCTCCTCAATCGTGCACTTATGCTCGTCCAGGTCGGCGTAAGTGGCGAAGCGCTGCACCCGTTGGGCCACCAGGTTGCCGTAAGGCATCGGGTGGCGGATGGCGACGACCTTCTTACCCATCGCCTGAAGCGCGGTGCAGACGGCGCGGGTGGTCTGCGATTTGCCGGAGCCGGTGCGGACGGCGGTGATGGCGACGACCGGCTTGGAACTTTTGATCATGGTGGCCTGGCCGCCCATCAGTCGGAAATCAACCCCTAAGGCGATCACTGTGGCCGCTTTGTGCATGATGTACTCGTGGGAGACATCGGAGTAGGCGAAAATTACCTGTTGCACTCCCAGTTCCCGGACCAGGCGCGGCAGGTCGGCTTCAGGGTAGATCGGGATACCTTTGGGGTAGAGACTGCCGGCCAATTCGGGCGGATACATCCGGCCGTCAATGTTCGGGATCTGGGTCGCGGTGAACGCCACGACCTCGTAACGCGGATTGTCGCGGAAGTAAGTGTTGAAGTTGTGAAAATCGCGCCCGGCGGCCCCCATGATCAGAATACGACTTTTCTCCATACGCAAACTCCTTATGATATTGAGATTATGCACCTCACGACGTGAGGGCTCCAACGGCTATGACAGGTGGGCTGAGGCACAAAAAAGAGCGGCCTTCTTCATTCAACTGCATTCAGGTCCGCTCTGTTTTGCTTTGTCGGTGCTTTCCAGATTCACGGGGCACGCCTGGCGGTGGCGCTCTGCTCCTGGGGCTGCTGAGCCTGCAAAGCATGGAGGATCTCCCGGCGCAGGGGCACCAGTGCTCCTAATACCCCGTTCACAAAGCGGGGGGCACTGTCGGAGCCAAAATCTTTCGCCAGCTCTACGGCCTCGTTAATCGCCACCTTGGTCGGAATTCCTCCTAACGTAAATTCATACAACGCCATGCGTAGCAGATTGCGGTCTACCAGCGCCACCTGATCCAATGGCCATTCCGGGGCATGGGCCTGGATGTAGTGATCCAGTAGCTCGCGGCACTGTACAATTCCCATGACCAGACGCCGGCAGTAATCTTGCACCTGGGGTTCGGGGGCTGGTTCCTCGGCAAAGCGCTCTGCCAGCACCGTGCCGATGGGATGGGCCACAGCGTCAATCTCGTATAACGCCTGGAGGGCCAGCTCGCGGGCCTGCCGACGATCCCCTTTCATCACGTTGTAACGTACCTGTTCTGCAAAACCGACAGCGACCACAGGGTATCAGGCCTGGGCGGGTGCCGGCGCCGCCTCTGGAAACATCACATCCTCAATATAGATGTTCACCGCTTCCACCGGCATACCGATCATTTCCTGGATGGCACGGGTGACCTCATGTTGGACCGTCTGGCCCAGCCGCAGCAGGCTGAGGTTCGGTTCGGCGATGAGATGCAGGTTGACGGTTACCCGGCCCTCGCGGACCTCTACTTCAACGCCCTTGCTGGCGATTCCCAAAAAGCGGTCCAGGTCTTTTTCTGCGATGCGCACCACGCCGGGTACCTGGGCGCTCGTCAGTGAGGCGATCGTCTCCAATACCTCGGGCTTGACGGTCACAATGCCCGGGATTTTATATTGTTCGCTTTCCATACTTCCTCCTCACATACTCAGCCCACCGTCCACCGCCAGGACTGCCCCGGTGATGAAGGCGGCATCGTCAGAAGCGAAGAAGGCGACGGCATGGGCGACGTCGTCCACCGTGCCCAGACGCCCCAACGGGGTCATCTCCAGCAAGCGGGCCTGCCACTCCGGCGCTAATGAAGCAGTGAGCTCGGTAGGGATGTATCCCGGCGCGATGGCGTTGACGGTGATCCCCTTTGGCCCCAGCTCGCGGGCCAGGCTCTTGGTGAGGCCGATCAGTCCGGCTTTGGAGGCCGAATAGTTAGCCTGCCCTACTTGACCCATCAGCCCGGAGACGGAGGTGATGTTGATGATCCGCCCGTTCCGCTGTTTGAGCATGGTCCGGGTCACTGCCTTGCAGGCGTTGAACGCGCCTTTGAGGTTGACGCGAATGACCTCGTCCCATTCTTCTTCGCTCATCCGCATCAATAACATATCGCGGGTGATCCCGGCGTTGTTGACTAAAATATCCACGCGACCGAAAGTGCGGAGGACGGTCTCTACCATTTGGGCAGTGGGGATGGCCTCCCCCACGTCGGCCGCGACGGCTAACGCCCGCCGGCCCAGCGCTTCAATTTCGGCTACTACCTGGGCCGCGGCCTCGGCCTGGCGGACATAGTTGACGGCGACCTCCGCGCCGCGCCGTGCCAGTTCCAGCGCGATGGCGCGCCCAATGCCCCGCGAGCCGCCCGTTACCAGCGCGATCTTCCCATCCAGTGTGGCCATGCCTGCATCACCTCTGGACTACCCGGCCGGTAGTTGCACAACCTCGGCCTGCACATCGGCCAGCGTCCGCTTCACGAACGCCGCCAGCACCTCTTTCGGGCCGACTTCCACGAAACGGTCCACGCCATGCGCCCTCAGCCAGAGCAGGCTCTCGCGCCAGCGCACCGGCGAGGTCAGCTGCCGGGTGAGCACGGCCCGGATCTCGGCCGGATCATGCAAGGGCGCAGCGGTCGCGTTGAAGACCACCGGGATCTGCGGCGTGCGCAACGCGACTGCCGCCAGCACGGCTGCCAATCCGGCCTCCGCCGGCGCCATCAGCGGGCTATGGCCGCCAATGCTCAGCGCCAGCCGGGTCACGCGGCGAATGCCGTGGGTGGCGGCCCGGCGAGTGGCCTCGTCAATCGCCGCTGCCGTCCCAGAGAGCACCAGCTGCCCGGGGCAGTTATCGTTGGCCACGACCAGTGTCTCCCCTGTGGCGGCCTGCGTCTCGGCGCAGAGCGCCTGGGCGGCTTCCGGCGTCGCGCCCAGCAGGGCCGCCATCGCGCCGGGGGTCTCGCGCCCGGCTTGAGCCATCAGCCGGCCACGCTCTGTCACCACGTGCAGCCCGTCGGCAAATGTCAAAGCGCCCGCTGCGACCAGCGCAGCAAACTCGCCCAGGCTATGCCCGGCGATGAAGGCCGGAGGCTCCGGCCAGCGCTCTTGTACCGCGGCCCACAGCGCCAGCTCGGTGGTGAACAGCGCCGGCTGCGTGAACTCGGTCTGGTCCAGCGTTTCAGCCGGCCCCTCAAAGCAGAGCCGGCTGAGGGCATAGCCCAGCAGCGCATCGGCCTGCTCGTAGACCAGGCGGGCCGCGGGGACGGCCTGGTACCAGGCCGCACCCATGCCCACAAACTGGGCTCCCTGACCGGTGAAGAGGAAAGCTGTGCTCATGTTATGGAGTGATCAAGGGTGAGGGCGCAGCGAACTGTTAATAAGGGCTGCTGCGCACCGGACCCGATGCCCTATTTCTCTTTCTTGCTCTTCTCTTTGAGATCCAACACTTGGGCGCGGCGATAGGTACCGCATTTGGGGCAGACGTGGTAGGGCAACACGGCCTCGCCGCACTGCGGGCAGTGAGTCAGCTCCGGCAATTCCATCCGGTAAGCATTGGCGCGGCGGCGATCCCGGCGCCCGCGCGATAATCTTCGCTTTGGCTGAGGTGTCATGGTTTTTGTTACTCCCTTTTACTTCATAATGATGCAACGTTGGCGGTCTGACAAGCCGCCAACGCAAGCCCCATTATACGAAGAAGGGGCGTTCTGTCAAACCCCTTCGCCGCCCTTGAGCCGCTTTTCGCGATCAACCTCCAACTTTTGCAGGCCGTTCTCCACTACCCGCAGGAGACGGGTCAGCTCTTCCTGGAGCTGGCTGAGCACGTTGAAGGCATATTCGTCCGCGTCGTTGCGCAGGGCGGCGGCGTCCTGGTCGGCCCGCTGGCGGATGCTTGCCGCCTGCTGTTTGGCCTCCTGCACGATGCGGTGCTCGGCGGCCTGACGTTGGGCTTCAGCCTGCGCCTCGGCGACGAGCCGGGCGCTCTCCTGCCGGGCCTGCGCCAACAGGGCCTCGCGTTGCTGGACGATTTCTTTGGCCTGTCTCACTTCGGCGGGAATGGCCTCGCGCAGCTGCGCGATCTGAGTGCGCGCGCCCTCCTCGCCGACCGCCCGGTTGCCAAAGGGCAGGCGGGTGCTCTCCTCCAGGATGTATTGCTCCAGCCGTTGAATCAGGAACTCCAGGTCCATCGTCGCCTCCTTATGCTGTGGCAGGTTTAAATCGTCCCTTCTCAATCGCGGAGGGAGACGACCGTTACCGGCGGATCCTGGCTACGCAGGAGTTCTTTCTTGCTCAGCAGGGCCCGGTAGACCGGTGGGGGCACCATGGCCGTCACATCTCCGCCCGACATGAAAATCTCTTTGACGATGCTGGCGCTAAGGAAAGCGTACCGTTCATGGGTCATCAGACAGACGGTCTCAATCTCTGGCGCTAACTGGTGATTGGTGAGTGCCATCTGGTATTCCAGCTCAAAATCCGAGATCACGCGCAAGCCCCGCACCAGGGCCTGCGCTCCAATGGATTTAGCGAAAGCAACGGTCAGGCCGTTGTAAAGGGAGACTTCAATGTTCGGTGCATCCTGGAGCACCTCGCGGACCAGCGCCAGCCGTTCCGGGGCCGAAAAGAGCAGCGTCTTGTTCGGGCGTTCGTAAACGGCAACGACGAGCCGGTCAAACAACAGGGCGGCCCGCCGGGCAATGTCTTGATGTCCGCAGTGGATGGGGTCAAACGTTCCAGGGTAGACCGCTAAACGCTGGTTCAACTTAACTCCCCTTCGCGGTGCCAGAATTGAGCCACCCGTTGGGCGAGCGGCTGGTGTTCCGGTTGTGTCAGCTCGGGATCCTCGGCCAACAGCCGGGCGGCCACGTCACGGACGGTGTGCAGGAGCCGGGTATCGGCCCAGGTCGCCATTGGCAATTCGGGGAACCCGCTTTGCTGGGTGCCCAAAAATTCGCCCGGGCCGCGCATCTCCAGGTCCTTTTGCGCCAGGACAAAGCCGTCGGTCGTGGTCTCCACGGCCTTGAGCCGCTCCAGCGCTTCCGGTGAGGGGGTATCGGAGAGCAGCAAGCAGTACGACTGGGCGGCCCCGCGTCCCACCCGGCCGCGGAATTGGTGCAGCTGCGCCAGGCCGAAACGTTCAGCCCCTTCAATCAACATCACGGTGGCGTTGGGGACGTCAATCCCCACCTCCACGACCGAGGTGGCCACCAGGATGTGCAGTTCGCCGCGGACGAAGGCCGCCATGACCTGCTCTTTCTCATCCGCCGGCAGCTGGCCGTGCAACAGTCCCAGCCGCAGCTCGGGGAAGATGTCGCGCTGGAGCCGCAGATGCTCTTCCACGGCGGCTTTGGCGTCAATTTTCTCGGAGCTTTCCACCAGCGGGCAGATGATGAAAGCTTGATGGCCGGCCTGGATTTGAGAGCGGATGAAGGCATACGCCCGTTCCCGTTCCCGGGGTTGCAGCACCCGGGTCTGAATGGGCTGGCGACCGGGCGGCATTTCGTCCAATACGGAAACATCCAGGTGCCCCCAAAAAGTCAACTCCAGGGAGCGGGGGATGGGGGTGGCGGTCATCACCAACAGGTGCGGGTTGTAGCCCTTCTGGCGAAGGGCGCCCCGCTGTTCCACGCCGAAGCGGTGTTGCTCGTCAATCACGATCAGTGCCAGATTGCGGAAGGTGACTTTGTTCTGGATGAGCGCGTGGGTGCCGACCACCAGCGGCAGGGAGCCGTCGGCCAGTCCGGCGTAGAGCTCTTCCCGCTCGGCGGCGGTGGTGCTGCCGGTCAGCAGCCGCAGGGTGGGCTGTGGTTCTGGGAAGGTAGCGAACAGACGAGTCAGGTTCTTGTAGTGCTGCTCGGCCAGGATTTCAGTGGGAGCCATCAACGCGGCTTGATAGCCGGCCGCGGCGGCCGCGGCCATCAAGAGCGCGGCGACCACTGTCTTGCCGGAGCCGACGTCGCCCTGCAGGAGACGGTTCATCGGCTGCCCGGAGACCAGATCGGCCAGCATCTCATCCAGGGAGCGACGCTGGGCGCCGGTGAGGGCATAGGGCAGGCCGGCTGTCCACGCTTCCATCTGCTCCGGCGTGAGCCGAATCTCCGGTCCCGGTTCGGATTTCCAGATCAGCTTTTGGCGCAGCAGCCCCAGTTGCAGGTAGAGCGCTTCTTCAAAAGCGAGACGCCTCCGGGCCGCGCTCAGATGCTCCTGGTTGTCGGGGAAATGGATGCCCCACAAAGCCCGTTGGAGCGGGAGCAGCGTGTGCGCTCCCCGGAGCGCCGCTGGCAGGGGGTCACCTATCCGCCCGGCCCAGGCCGCGAGGGCCTGTTCTATCATCTGCCGCAGCCACGGTTGGGTGAGCCCTTCGGTCAGGGGATAGATGGGGACGACGCGGGCCGTGTTCAGGCTTTTGCGCTCTACCGGCTCCCAATCCGGCGCATTCATGGTCAGCCGGCCCAGATACTCGTCTACTTTGCCGCTGACGACGATCTGCATCCCCGGCCGGATACGGCTCTCCAGGTCATGCCGGTTAAACCAGGTCAACTCCATCATCCCGGTGTTGTCAGAGATCGTGGCGTGAAACAGGTATTTGCCGGTGCGAGTTTGCCGTCCGCCGGCGTCCCACACGGTGGCGATTACGCTGACCGTTTCGCCGTATTTGAGGTGGTCAATGGTGCGCAGCTGCGAATAATCTTCGTAGCGGCGCGGGTAGAAGAAGAGCAGATCGCGGATGGTCCGCACGTTCAATTTTGCCAGCAGCTCGGCCCGTTTGCGCCCGACGCCGGAGAGCGTCTCTACCGGGGCGGCCAACCCGCGTCCGGCCGGTTGGGCGGCCCGGGGTGAGGGCGTGGGCCGGCCTGGCTCAGGGGGCGGTGGCGGCGTGGGGACCGGCGCCGTTGCCGGCGGCGCAGGGGGCACTGGCAGGGAAGGTGGCAGGGAGGGACTCGCCGCTGGGGGGCCGGCCTGCAACGTTTCCCACAGTGCCTGCATCGCTGCCTGGCGCGCTTCTGGTTGGAGGCTGCTGTAAGCACGCAACCGGTCGGTGACCTCCAACACCCAGGCCCGTTGCTCCTCGCCGTAGGCTTCGCTGGCCTGCTTCAGCCAGGTTTCGGCATAGCGGGCCAGGCCTCCCCCTACCGCTTTGTCCCGAAAATCGTATTCCTCCTCCAGGTGGAGAATTTTTTGCAATGTTTCCAAAGGTTTGGGCATACCAGGTCCTGTTTGAGCGTTAGAATAGAGCGCGCTGTCTGACGTTGCTGCGCCCCGTCAGGCTGTGACCACCGCCACGCCAATCGCGCCGGGACCGACGTGAACGCCAAAGGCCGGCGAGACGGCCACGATTGGCACCTCGCCGGCGGGCAGACATTCCTGCACGATGGCCTGGAACCGGGTTTGCAGTTCCGGTTCCACGCCGCTATGCAACACGGCTGCCCGTTCCAGCGGACAACGCTGGTGGAGCCAATCCGCCAGAGCTTGCAAGGCGCGGTGGTGCGTGCGCACCCGGCCCAGCAAACTGACTTCGCTATCATGGATGGCGATGAGCGGCTTGATCTGCAACAGATCGCCCATCTTGGCGCGCGCCCAGCCGACTCGCCCGCCCCGGTGGACATAGTCCAGCGACCTCAGCACGCCGGTCACCGTCGTCCGAGAGCGCATCTTTTGTATCAGCGCGGTGATTTCCGAAACGGAGGCTCCCTGCGCGGCCGCTTCCGCTGCTGCCACTGCCATCCACCCCAATCCCATCGTGACCTGACCCGTTTCTAACACGTGGACCCGCGCGCCACGCACTTGCTGGCCGGCCAGCTGGGCATTGCTGGCCACGCTGCTCAGGTTGGATGCGATGAAGAGGCCAACGATGTCGGAGGCCCCGGCTGCGGCCATCTGCTCGTAGACGGCCTGAAATTCGGAAGGTGGGGGCGAGGCCGTCCCAAACAGACGCGGCGTCTGCCACAGGCGTTCGTAGAAAGCGGCCCGGTCCAACAATCCATCGTCCCGATAACTCTCATTGCCGATCAGCAGATAAATGGGAAGCACGGTGATTCCCAGCCGCTGGGCCAAAGCGGTGGGGAGGTCAGAGACGCTGTCAGTGATAATGCGGACCTGGTTGGCCATAGCCGTTAGCGCCAGTGACCTTCATAGATGACCATGCCCACCGCGTCAGGCCCCAGATGGGAGGCCAGCACCGGGTCGTAAGTGATGACCGGGAATTGCCGGCCGGGTAACACCAGATCCAACCGGCTTTTGAGACCCTGCGCTTCGTCCATGGCCCCGGCTCCATTGTGGAAGATCACCGTTTGTTGAATGCGGGTAAACTCTGACGCGAACTCCACCAGCTTGTCCAGCGACTTCTCTGGCGTCCGGCTCTTTTCCAGCGGGTTGATCTCTCCGTCCTCAATCACCAGAAACGGGTGGATGTTAAGCATCGCGCCGAGGATGGCCTGCGTGGCGCTCAGCTTGCCGCTCGTGTAAAGGTAATCCAGCGTGTGGGTGATCATCACGACGTAAATGCGGGGGATCATGCCCCGGATATGCTTGACCACATCACTGACCGGCAGATTCCCCTCTTTGAGCAGCTCGCCGGCCCGTTCTACCAGGATGCCCAGGCCCACCGAGACGGTCTGCGAATCCATGATGGTGATATCACAACGGCCCATAAAATCGCGCGCCGCGATGCGGGCATTCCGCATGATCGGGCTGAGATGGCCGGAGGAGAGGAGCACCAGCATTTTATTGGTGCGATAGAGGGTGCGCTGGAAGACCGCCCGGAAATCGTCGGCCGAGGGGCCGATAATCTCCACCGGCGTCCGGTGGGCGGCCATCTGGCGGAGCAGATCCAGATGGCCCTCTGTTTGTTGGTCATACAAGAAGTTGCGCCCGCCGGTTTGGGCGACGATGGGCAGTGAAATGATCCCCAACTCGTGTAAACGGGCCGGAGTGAGGAAAGCGGTACCGTCCGTGATCAATTGTACATTGTTCATGATTGTCACTCAGTGATTATTCCGTTGTTCTACTGCTGCCTGGATCATTCAATGGAAAATAAATAGGGATAATAAGGCTGTCCGCCGTGAACCACTTCAACTTCCAGATCGGGATGGCGTTCGGTAAAAGTACGGGCTAACGACTCGGCCTGTTGCTGGTTGACCCCTTCGCCGTAGTAGAACGTGATCAGCTCACGGTCCTCCAGGTCGGCCTTTTCCAGCAACTGGACCATCACCTCGGGCACGGAGCGGCCCGCCAGCATCAGTTCCCCATCTAACAGCCCGATGATGTCTCCGTGGTGCACCTCCACACCGTTCAGCGTCACATCGCGGGTGGCGTGGGTCACGCCGCCGGAGACGATCTGTTGCGCGGCTTGCAGCATGACCTGGACATTGCCGTCCAGCGTGGCCTGCTGGTCCAGCGCCAGCAGTGCGGCCACGCCCTGGGGGATGCTTTTGGTCGGGACGACGGCGACCTCTTTTTCGCTCACTTGCGCCGCCTGTTCCGCCGCCAGGATAATGTTCTTGTTGTTCGGCAGAATCACGACCTGGTCGGACGGTACCTGTCGCACCGCCTCCAGAATTTCGGCGGTGCTGGGATTCATCGTCTCGCCCCCGGGGACGATGGCCGTTGCGCCCAGGCTGCGGAAGACCTTGTCCAGCCCGTCACCGGCCGAGACGACGACCACGCCGATGGTGGGCGGTTCTGGCGCTACCAGGACCGCCGGCAGTTCGCTCCCCGGACCAAGCACCGGATGGGCGTCGCGCCCGGCGATGAACTCCTGGTATTGGGCCCGCATGTCTTCTACGACCACGTCGCGCAGGGCTCCCCATTGCACCCCATAGCTCAGCGCCACACCGGGATCGGGGACGTGAATGTGGACTTTGATGGTCATCGGGTCGCCCACGATCAGGCCGCTTTTGCCCATGGCGCTGATGTCGGCGCGGATCTGCTCTACGTCCATGTTTTGGCCGACCAGGATGAACTGAACGTCGTAGCTGTATTCGTTAGCTTCCGCCAGATCCAATTCGGTCTCGGCCGGTGGTGCCAGGTCCACGACTTGGGCAAAACGTCCGCTATCCTTTTCTTCTACCGGTAAGCCGATCATTTGTCGCCACATCCCTTCCAGGATCACGACCAGACCCTGACCGCCGGAATCAACCACCCCCGCCTGCTGCAGGACGGGCAGGAGGGCTGGCGTGCGGGCCTCGGCTGCTTTAGCGCGTTCTACCATCCGTTCAAAGATGCGCACCAGGTCGTCGGTCCGTTTGGCAATTTCCTCGGTTTCATCCGCCACTTCGCGCACGACGGTGAGAATCGTCCCTTCCACCGGCTTGACCACCCCTTTGTACGCCGTTTCCGCCGCCTCGCGGGTTGCGCCGGCCAGATCGGCGGCCCGTAACACCGGCTTGCTGTCCAGGCTGCGCGAAAAACCGCGCCAGATCTGCGAAAGGATGACGCCGGAATTGCCGCGTGCCCCCATCAGCGCGCCGTGAGCCACTTTGCCGGACAACCGGCCGATGTTATCCTCTTCCAGGTTGATGATTTCGTTCCAGGCCGAAGTCATCGTCAAAGCCATGTTAGTTCCGGTATCGCCGTCTGGTACCGGGAAGACGTTGAGTGCGTTGATGGCGGCCTGATGCTGGCGCAGCCAGCACAGTGCCGCCCAGATCATCCTTTTAAAATCGTGCCCGTCCAGGGCATAGATCTTAGCTCCTTCTTGCTTGACCACTTTATTTTCCTCGTTAAATGGTGTTACTCACCCGTAGCGCCTGGACGTGGACGTTGACGGCTGCCACCGGCAATTCTAAGGCCTTTTCCACCTGATATTTCACCACGTGCTTGACGCTTTCTGCCACCGTTGCGATTCGGGTCCCATATTCTACCACGACATAGACATCAATCGTGATCTGGCCCTCGTTGACCTGGACTTCCACGCCGCGCTTACGCTCTGGGGAGAGGAAATCCGCCAGGCCGGTGGCGAAGTTTTTGGGCACAGTCCCGACCACGCCGTAGCAGGTTTGGACTGCCTCGCTGACGATAGAGGCGATCGCCGCCGGGAAGACTTCAATCTTCCCTTTGGGTTGCACCTTGTCATTCATGCTATTCCTCCTCATCTTCCAGAATGTCGGGCCAATAGGGCTATTTTACCTCAATTTTCGCCCCAGGGCTATTGCCTGGGGCCTTCAAGGGTCCTTTTTCTCGCGGCACGGGCAGAATAAAGCCGGTGATTTCCTGGTCGGTTGCGTCTTTTTCCCTTTGTGGTATGATAGTCCCGTTATCGCGATTAGAGAGGTGAAACTATGGCAAAATGTGAAATTTGCGGCAAAGCCCCCAGCTTCGGGCACAATGTAAGCCACTCCAAGCGGGCCACGTTGCGGATGTTCCGCCCGAACATCCAGCGCAAGCGGGTTCTGGTAGATGGGCAACCCCGCCGCATCTACATCTGCACCCGCTGCCTGCGGACTCTGTCCCACGAAGAATAATCCAGGTCATTTTGCTCCTGAATCGGCCCTGTTCGTTACGAACGGGGCCGATCTTTTTTGTCAGGATGGGGTTGCTGCCGCCCGCAAGGCCTGCAAGGCCGGGCCGATGCCTGCCGGGGCGCCGAAGACCGCCGCTCCTGCCACCAACGTATCCGCCCCGGCCGCCACAACCAGCGGCGCGGTCTGGGGGCTGATCCCGCCGTCCACCTCCAACCAGGCCGGGCTACCGGCGGCGTCCAGCAACGCGCGCACGGCTCGCACTTTGGGCAGCACTTCAGGCAGGAAGGCCTGGCCCCCAAAGCCTGGATTGACCGTCATCACAAGCACCAGGTCCACCAGCGGCAGGACGTATTGAAGGGCCGTTTCCGGGGTGGCAGGGTTGAGCGCCACGCCCGCTTTCACTCCCAGCGCGTGGATTTGTTGCAACGTCCGGTGCAGGTGGGGCCCGGCCTCCGGGTGCACCGTCAGACAATCGGCCCCGGCTTGGGCAAAGACCTCCAGGTAGCGTTCCGGTTGTTCAATCATGAGGTGGACATCTAACGGCAGCGTGGTCAAGGGACGTAATGCCGCCACCACGAGCGGACCTACGGTCAGGTTGGGGACGAAGTGCCCATCCATTACATCCACGTGGATCAGATCGGCCCCGGCCGCCGCCGCGGTGAGCACTTGTTCTCCCAGGTGGGTGAAGTCAGCCGAGAGGATGGAGGGAGCCAGCCGTATTTCTTTTGTCGCGGTTCTCATATCTGGGGTATGATACAACGGAAGCCGGAAAACGCAACCATTCCGCGCGCCGGGCTCGCCGCGTTACCCTACTCTTGTCAAACCTTTCGTTTGTGGTACAATCATCTTATCACGCCCCTGTAGCTCAGTTGGATAGAGCACTGGCCTCCGGAGCCAGTGGCCCGCGTTCAAGTCGCGGCAGGGGTACATCGGAAGCGGCCTGACCGGGCTTGCTTCCCCAGGTTAACTCCCTTGAGCGGCCCGGTGTTGCACCGGGCCGCTTGTTGTTATAGCGACACCCCTCAAATGTGAAAAGGCGGACATGGATGCACAAATAAGAGACCGGATCCGTGGCTGTGCGGTGGGGGCAGCCGTTGGCGATGCGATGGGAATGCCCCTGGAATTTGGCCCGGCACGCTCCTCGGATCGCCTGGAGCGCGAAATGCTGCCAGGCCGGTTGCCCGCCGGCAGCTTTACCGATGATACCGAAATGGCCCTGGCCCTGGCCGAAAGCCTCCTGGCCAGCTGGGGGTTAGATCCCGCCGATCTGGCGCAGCGGTTTGTCGCCTGGTACAAGGCCCATCCGCCGGATGTCGGGGTGCATACTCGCCACGTATTGAGCCGCATCGCGGCCGGGGAATCCTGGGAGCAGGCGGTCGCCATGGTGCAACAGACGGCCCCGCACTCGGCGGGCAATGGGGCGGTGATGCGTTGCTGGCCGGTGGCGCTGGCCTGGTGGGACGACGAAGCTTCGCTCCTGACCGCGAGCGCCTGTCAGAGCCGCGTGACCCATGCGCACCCCGAATGCATCGCCGGGAGCGTGTTTGTCAACGTGGTGATCTACCATCTGCTGCAGGGGCAGCCCCCGGCCCAGGCGGTGAACGCGGCGCTGGCTGAGGCTGCCTTGCCGGAGCCGCTGGTGGCGGTGATTGCGGCAGCCCCCTCCCGGACGCGACAAGAGCTACGCAACAGCGGTTGGGTCCGCCATACGCTGGAGAGCGCCGTGTGGGGCCTGTTGACCACGGCGTCATTTGAAGAGGCGGTGGTGCAGGTGGCCAACCTGGGCAGCGACACCGATACGGCCGCGGCCGTGGCCGGTGCGCTGGCCGGCGCTGCTTACGGCCTGGCGGCGATCCCCGTGCGCTGGCGGGAGACGTTGCGCGGCGAATGGCCGGTGGGCAGCGGCCAGCTCTGGCGTGCGGCCGATTTCATCGCGTTGGCCGACCAACTCGCGGCCGGGCACTGGCGGGTTGACCGCTGCCAGCCTTTCCCGGCACCGGCTTGAAAAAGTCCCCGGAGGTCTGATGGACGCCGAAGACGTATTCCTGAAGGCTATGCAGTTAGAGCTGGACGGGCGCGAGTTTTATCGGCAGGCTGCCCAACGTAGCACCGACCCCCAGGCCGCCCAACTCTATCGGCAGCTGGCCGAGGACGAAGCGCATCACTATTTGTGCCTCAGGCGCCAGTACGAAGCGCTCCGGGCGGGCCAGGGTTGGGCGGCGATTGCGGAACTGCCGCCGGTGCGGGCCCTGGATGCGGCCGCCCCCATCTTTCCGGCCGGGAAAGCGGCGCTGGAGGTGTTGCCCGATAACGCTACCGAAGAAGAGGTGTTGCTCTTTGCGCTCACGGCTGAGGACAGGAGCTACCTCCTCTATGTCCGCCAGACCCGGCAGGCGCGGTTTGGGCCGGAGCGGCAGTTCTTCATGCAACTGGCCGCGGTCGAGCTGGGACACTATCACATGCTGATGGCGCACTATCACGCGCGTTTCAGCTTTGCCGGGCGGCAGACTTGAGGGCCGCGAGCAACTTTCTTCGGCGGGGCGCGTAGTATGAAGAGGGTTTGCTGTTGCGGCGGCCTGTTTCGTTACACACTTTAGTCGTTAGCCATAAGAGGAGGGGGCGGTGAAAAGTCACGAAATTGATTATCAGGTTTATGGTGATGATCTCCAGTTTGTGGAGATAGAATTGGATCCCCGGGAAACTGTGATTGCTGAAGCGGGCGCCATGGTTTTCATGGAGGAGGGCATCACGTTTGAGACCAAGATGGGGGATGGTTCCAAGCCCAAGTCCGGTTTTCTGGATACATTGACCAGCGTTGGCTCACGGCTGCTCACGGGCGAGTCGCTCTTCATGACCCATTTCACCAACTCCGGCGAGGGCAAAAAGCACGTCGCGTTCGGCGCGCCCTATCCGGGCAAGATCATTGCTATTGATCTGGATGAGGCCCGCGGTGAGCTGATCTGCCAGAAAGATTCCTTCCTCTGCGCCGCGCTGGGCACCGAGATCAGCATTGCGTTCAACAAGCGGCTGGGGGCCGGTCTCTTTGGCGGCGAAGGGTTCATCCTGCAACGGTTACGGGGCGACGGGATGGTCTTCATCCATGCCGGCGGCACCATCGTGGAAAAGCGGCTCCAGGGCCAGAAATTGATGGTGGATACCGGCTGTCTGGTTGCCTTTGAAACCGGCATTACCTACGATATTCAGCGCGCCGGCAACCTCAAATCCATGATCTTTGGCGGCGAAGGGCTCTTCCTGGCGACCCTCCAGGGGACGGGACGGGTCTGGCTGCAATCGTTGCCCTTCTCGCGGCTGGCCGACCGGATTTTGCAATCTGCGCCCTCCGCCGGTGGTAAGGGAACCGACGAGGGGGCGGTCGTGCGTGGCCTGACGGGGTTGTTCCAAAAGTAAGAGGGGCTATGTTTTACAGCCCGGCTGATACCAGCCGGGCTGTTTTGTTGGGAGAAAAATTTGTTCCGGCCACTTGTCAGCGGCCGGAACCGGGGCATAATGAAGCTAACTTTGTGCTGAGCCGTAGCCGGAGGGGCTATGAAAACCATTGGGCTGATCGGTGGGATGAGTTGGGAATCGTCACTGGAATATTACCGCTTGATCAACACCGGCGTCAAAGCGCGGTTGGGCGGGTTCCATTCGGCGCGCTGCCTGCTCTACTCGGTGGATTTTGCGGAGATTGAGGATTTGCAGCGCGCGGGACGCTGGGACGTGGCCGGGCAGGCCCTCGGAGCGGCGGCCCGACGGCTGGAGCGCGGCGGGGCGGATTTTGTCGTCCTCTGCACCAACACGATGCACAAAGTGGCGGACGCCATTGCAGCGCAGATCACCATTCCGTTACTGCACATTGCCGATGCCACGGCCCGCCCCATCACGGCCCAGGGGCTGCACCGGATCGGCCTGTTAGGGACCCGCTTCACGATGGAGGAGGATTTTTACACCGGTCGCTTGGCGGAACGGTTCGGGCTGGAAGTGCTGACGCCGGACCCGGCGGCGCGCGAACTGGTCCACCGGGTGATCTTTGACGAGCTCTGCCTGGGCCAGATCAACCCGATCTCACGGGCCCGGTTCAGAGAGATCATGGCCCAGCTGGTGCGCGACGGCGCCGAGGGCATCATCCTGGGCTGCACCGAGATCGGGCTGCTGGTGAGCGCGGAGGATTGCTCGCGGCCGCTCTTTGATACAACCCGCCTCCACGCGGAGGCGGCCGTGGCGTATGCTCTGGAAGAAGCATGAGGCTCCTTTCTGATTCTACCAACGAGGGATTGGTTAGACGATGACGCCCACACGGACTGTTTCACCCCAACCGGAAGCCGACGAGCAGGTGCTGGATCGGGCACTCCGCCCCCGCAGCCTGGACGACCTGATCGGCCAGGCGACGCTGCGCGAAAACCTGCGCATCCTCATCCAGGCGGCCCAGGGACGCCATGAGGCGCTGGAGCACGTCCTTTTCTACGGCCCGCCGGGGCTGGGCAAAACCACCCTGGCCCACATCTGTGCCCACGAAATGGGCGCGCCGATCCGCATCACCGCCGGGCCGGCCATTGAGCGAGCGGGGGACCTGGCGGCCATCCTCAGCAATTTGCGCGAGAAAGAGGTCCTCTTCATTGACGAAATCCACCGGTTGGGGAAGGTCGTGGAGGAGATCCTCTATCCGGCGATGGAAGATTTCGCGCTGGACCTGGTCATCGGGCAGGGGCCGGGCGCGCGGAGTGTGCGGTTGAGCCTGCCGCGCTTCACCGTCGTCGGCGCGACCACCCGCCTGGCGCTGCTCTCCGCCCCGTTGCGGACCCGGTTCGGCGCGGTGTACCGGCTGGATTTCTACGATCAGGCCGCCTTGGAGGAGATCGTTGGCCGGGCGGCGCGGGTCTTGAACGTCACGTTGGAGCCGGAGGGCCGCGCGGAGATCGCCCGGCGGGGCCGGGGCACGCCGCGCGTCGCGTTGCGGCTGCTGCGCCGCGTCCGCGATTACGCTCAGGTAAAGGGCGACGGCACGATCACCGCGGCCATGGCTGCCGCCGCGCTGGCCCTGCTGGACATTGATCCCCAGGGGTTGGATGATCTGGACCGCCGGGTCTTGAAGGCAATCATTGAGAAATTCGGCGGCGGGCCGGTGGGGCTGGAGACCATCGCGGCCTCCATCGGCGAGGAGGCCGACACCATCATGGATGTGGTGGAGCCCTATCTCTTGCAGCTGGGTTTTCTGGATCGCACCCCGCGCGGGCGCGTCGCCACCCGCCTGGCTTACGAGCATTTGCAAATTCCTTACGAAAAAGCGGAACAGGGGACGCTATTTTAGGTGGGGGGCGGCGGTCTGTCGTCCGTGGTCGCTTGATTGTGTTGGTGACAACTGGGGTTACAATAAGGAAAGATATCCTTTAACACCGTGTAGCTGTTAATCTTCTGAAGCATAAGGAGTACCATGCCTGCTACAATTGTGATTGGCGCTCAATGGGGCGATGAGGGGAAGGGCCGCGTGGTGGATTATTTCGCCGCGCAGGCCGACCTGGTCGCCCGCTACAACGGTGGCGACAACGCCGGGCATACCGTCATCGCGGAGGGCCACAAACTGGCGCTGCACCTGATCCCTTCGGGAATCCTCTACCGCGATGCACTCTGTCTCATCGGGGCCGGCACGGTGGTCAACCCGCTCAATCTGCTCAAGGAGATGGAGGCACTGCGGGCCGCCGGGATAGAGATCAGTCCGCAGCGCCTGAAGATCGCCGCCGCCGCGCACCTGATCCTGCCGACGCACAGGCTGCTGGATGGCGCCTCGGAGGGCCGGCGGGGCCAGAGCGCAATCGGCACGACGCAGCGCGGCATCGGCCCGGCCTACGCCGACAAGGCTGCCCGCGTCAACCTGCGCGCCGGCCAGCTGCGCGACCCCGACGCCTTCGCGGTGGCCGCCCGCACGTTGCTGGAAAGCCATGTGCTTCGTCTGACGCAGCTCTATGAGCTGGAAGCGATGCCTGACCTGACCCCCCTGGTCGCCCAACTCTACGAAGCGGCCCAGGCGCTCGCGCCCTACCTGGTAGATGGGGTGGCTCTGTTGAGCCAGGCGCTCGCCGCCGGGCAACGGGTGCTGTGCGAGGGAGCGCAGGGGACGTTGCTGGACCTGGACCACGGCACCTATCCTTTTGTGACCAGTTCGGCGACGATTGCCGGCGGCGCCTTGACGGGGTTGGGTTTCGGCCCCAAGGAGGTGACGCGCGTGGTGGGCGTCGCCAAAGCCTACACTACCCGGGTGGGGGCTGGGCCGTTCCCCACCGAGCTGCTGGACGAGACCGGCGAGCGCATCCGCCGGGTTGGCTACGAATACGGCACCACCACCGGCCGCCCGCGCCGCTGCGGCTGGCTGGACGCCGTCATCCTGCGCTACGCGGCCCAGGTCAACGGGCTGACCGAGCTCGCGGTGACCAAGCTGGATGTGCTGAGCGGGCTGCCGGCGTTGCGGATCGCCGTCGCCTACGAGCTGGACGGCGAGCGCGTCACCGATTTCCCCGCCGAGTGGGGGAGCGAGGTGCTGGCCCACTGTCGCCCGGTCTACGAGGAACTGCCCGGCTGGTCGGCCGAGATCGGCACCGTTCGCGAGCGGGCTGCGCTGCCGGCCGAGGCACGTGCTTACCTGGAGCGAATAGAAACATTGACCGGCGTGCCGGTCACCTTCATCGGCGTTGGCCCTGAACGCGAAGCGATGATCTTGCCGTAGAGATCCCTGAGCAGAATCCCCTCCCGGGCTTGACGGCCCGGGAGGGGGGCTGCCGGACGGTGGCCCGCCCCGGCGGGCCAGGGCTGCTGGCCGCTTCATTTGTGCGGTATATGGGATCTGTCCCCTGCCCTTGACTGACCGGCAACGGCCGCTGAATGAGTCTCCCTGTGCCCTGGGCAATCAATACCCCCCACAAGACGCAGCCAGTTTGCAGTTATCCCACTGCCGGGTTATACTGCCCTTCAGGGAAACAATCGGGGCGCGTTAACCGAACCGGGGCTGCTGAACACTTTGCTTCAAAGGACCAGGAGATAAGGAGGTCTCTCATGGGACAACAGGGCATGAAAAAGATTGGATTTGCCATTGTGCTGGTGCTCCTGCTGTCGGGCTGCCGCAAGACCACGCCGGTCCCCCCGACCCAGGAGCCGACCGTAGCCATGACGCCGGTGACCGTGCCTTCTCCCACCGCCACCGCTCTGCCGACCTCCCTGCCACCGTCGCTTTCGCCCACCCCGGCAACGCCAGCCGCTTCCTGCCCGCCCCGGCGCGAGCTGCCGTTTCCGGCGCGTCCCACCACCGTCACCGAGGCCCCTGCCGTCCTGGCCGCTTATTTGAGCGCGGGCGGCGATCCGGCGCAGCTCGTGCCGCTCCTGCACGAGTGGGAGATGCTCCCGCCGCAGTCCATGAACCCGGTGGAGGCCGACCTCACCGGCGACGGCGTGCCGGAACTGGCATTGTCCATCATTGACCCGGCCGCCCAGACCTACCCCCCGGAAGGGACGTTGCTGGTCTACAGCTGCCAGGCCGGAAATATGGACCTGCTGCAGGCCTACACGCCGGGACAGGGGTTGGGGATTTATCCGGTCGGGGCTGAGGATTTCACCGGTGACGGCATCCCCGAACTGGCTTACGCCACCGAACTCTGTGGGGCGCACACCTGTTTTCGGGCCTTTTATCTGTGGACGTGGCGCGCTACTGCCTTCGCCGAGCTGGTCGCGCCGGGGACGCTCAGCCTCCCCTATCCCACGTTTCTGCTGGCGCCGGGCACCGTACGCGCCGTCAGCAGCGGAATCGGTTCGGTGGGGGCCGGGCCACAGCGCACGATCACGCAAACCTGGACCTGGAACGGAACCACTCTGACGCAGACCGCGACCGAGGTGGCCCCCGCGGTGTTCCGCTACCACGCTTTCCTGGACGCCGAAACGCCCTTCTTCGCCGGAAATTATGCCGCCGCCCTGCCGCTCTACGAGCGCGTGTTGACCGATGAGACGCTCCAACCCTGGGCGCCGGCCATCAGTGCCGCCGACGAACGGGCCGGGCTCCAGGCCCTGGCGCACTGGCGGCGGCTGTTGAGCCGGTTGCAGCTGGGGGACCGGAGCGGTGCCCAGGCTGAATACGAGACACTTCAAACCACATTCGTTGATCATCCCGTAGCGCGCCTGGCGCAACGCTTTTGGGAGGGGTCTCAAGGCGGTGGGAGCGTGGAGGCAGGCTGCGGCGCGGCCTTAGCCGCGCCGGAGAGCCTCACGGTCGTGGAATTCCTCAACCAGTTCGGCTACGCCAATCCCACTTACGAGGTACACCAGTTATGTCCTTTCACGACCCCCTGAGCGCCGGCGGCCCCCGCGACACCTTCCGCCGCCAGTTGGGCGAGCTCCCGGCCTTCCGCGCGTTGCTGCGGGAGGTGGAAGCCCGCTTTTACGCTGACCTGCCGTTGCCGCCGCCGGTGCTGGACCTGGGGTGCGGCGATGGGCACTTTGCCACCGTTGCCTTCCCGCAAGGGCTGGAGGTGGGGCTGGACCCCTGGTGGAAGCCGCTGCAGGAGGCCAGGACGCACCACGCCTACCATCTGTTGAGCCGCGCCGACGGCGCGCGGATGCCTTTCGCCGATGCCAGCTTTGCCACTGTGGTGAGCAATTCGGTCCTGGAACACATTCCTGCCGTGGAACCGGTGTTGTACGAGGTCGGGCGGGTCTTGCGGCCTGGCGGCCGGTTCTACTTCTGTGTGCCGGGGCCGAATTTCCGGCGCTTCCTCTCCGTGGCACGGGCGCTGGATACGGTGAAACTGCACGCTCTGGCGGAGGCCTACCGGCGGCTCTTTGATCGCATCGCCCGGCACTATGACTACAGCACGCCGGAGACGTGGGCCGCGCGGTTAGCGCGGGCCGGCCTGAGCGTGGAACGCTGGTGGACCTACTTTTCACCGGCGGCTACGGCCGCCTTAGAATGGGGCCATCCGCTGGGGTTGCCCTGCGTGGTCGTGAAAAAACTGACAGGCCGCTGGTTGCTCACGCCGGCCCGCTGGAATCTCTGGCTCACCGAGGCGCTCCTGCGCCGCTACGTAGAAGAACCGCTGCCGCCGGAAGGAGCCTGCCTGTTCTTCATAGCAACGAAAAACGCGGCGTGAAGGAAACCGCCGCTGTCATCCCGGTTCGCCCAACCGGAAGCGCGCCAGCGGCGTGTATTCAGCGCCCGTGGGTTTGAGCAGGCTGCGGAAAAAGACCATCTCGGCGGCCTGTTCTTCCCCCAGCCGGCCCACTGGCGCTTGTGCCAGCGCTTCCCCGATGCGCCGCAGGTCGGCCGGCGAGGCGTCCTTCGCCACCCGGCCTAACGTGAGGTGCGGCGAGAAATCGCGTTCCTCTGGTTGAAAGCCCAATTGCGCCAGCGCGGCACTGACGGCGGCCTGCAGCGCCGCCAGCCGCCCGTTCGGCTCCTCTATCCCCACCCAGAACACGCGCGGCCGCTTGAGATTGGGGAAGCACCCGCTGCCCTGGACCTGAAACGCAAACGGAGTCGCTGCGCGTGCCACCGCGGCCAGCGCCGTCTGGATCGGCGCGACCCGATCAGGCCCGATCTCCCCTAAGAAAAAAAGCGTCAGGTGAATCCCCTCCGGCTTGACCCAACGGACGCTGCCTTCCGGGCAGGTGCGCATGAAGGCCCGCTGAGCCTGGGTCAAACGGACGTGGGTTTCAGCGGAAAGCGGGAGCGCGACAAATGTGCGAAGCATTTCGGCGGTGGGCATACCTTCCTCCCGAAGTAATTCTTGACTTAACTACAAAAATCTCACGCAAAGCCACCACGAACACCAAGAAACAGTGGGTCAAAGAAGAAAAACTTGGCGGGCTTTGCGTCTTGGCGTGAGCTTTTCCGGCTTTATTGTGTGGAAAAATCGGGCAGCGGGGCGGCATACAACCGGTTTTCGGCCACCAGGTAGAGAATCGTCCCGGTCTCGTTGACGGCCAGCGCCTCTAACGAATTCAGCGCCTCGCCGGGGAGCCGGAACTGGTGCAGGAAGTGGCCGCGCTTGTCAAGCACCACAATGCGCCCCAGCCGGACGTCGCCCAGGTAAAGGTGTCCCGCCGCTGGATCCAGGTCTACCGTCATGACGGTGGGACGGAACCCGGCTTCCGGTAATCCCTGTACCTGGAAAGAGCGGTCTTCAGTTCCCTCAAAATAGACGTGAACGGTGCCGTCGCCGGACAAGAGATAGGCGCGCCCATCCAGCGCCAAATCCAGGACATTTTGCAGCGGTGGCGCCATCCCGTCGGCAAAATAGGGCCGGCCCGGGCTATCATAGAGGCCGTTGAGCGGCACATAGTACCACAGCTGATTGGTTTGCCGCTCCACCAGATACAACTGATTGCTAAACGTATCCATCAACGTGACCGTGCCGCTGTCCAGGTCGCCCGGGAGCCGTTGGCGGGTGAGACTGCCCGGCCCTAACGACGGCTCGTAAACGTAGACTGCGCCGCCCTCACTGTAGACCATGACCGCGCCGTCTGGATAGCCGGGGCCGGGTTCCATCCAGGCCAGGTCCACCAGGTGGGCCACCGTTTCCCCCAGCAACGACTGCCCGCGCTTTAGCACCGAAACCGGCGCCCCGACGCTCTGCCCGTCGCTGCCCAGCGGCAGTTCCAACAGCTCATCCACCGTGGGGTTCAACACGAAGATCCAGTCCTTAGCGACCACCAGCCGCCGTGGGGCGGGGGTCGGGCCAAGCTCCAGTAGGGCCCGGGGGGCCAGCAACGCCGCGTTCTCCAGGGCGTCAATCGCCGTCTGGGCCTCATCATGGAATGCCCGCGCCTGAGCATTTTGCGGATCCAGCGTCAGGATTTGCTCGGTCAAGTCCAGTAGCCGCTGCCAGTCCTGCGGGGCCTGGCTGGCGTAAGCCGTCGCCTTCAGCGTCGCCGCTTCGTCCAGCAACGTTGCAGCGCGCGACGTCCCCCCGAACTGCAAGTAGGTGGTCACAGCGATGAAGAACACCAGCAACGCCAGCCCTAAAGCCAATCCCGCCATGACCGGCGTCCGCTCAAAGGGAGCCGGACGGACTTTTCCCGGCTGGCCACGCTCCACGCGGCCAGGGGCTAAGGTCCGCAGCGCCTGCCGGAGCCGGGCCCGCCGGGCCGCCCCGGTCCAGACACCGGCCGTTGGGCGGCGCAGGCGCAACGAGGGGAAGCGCAGCGTCGGTAATCTGGGGTAGGGGATGTGCAAACGGAACCGTGATGTGGCCGGAACAGGCAGCGAGGCCGTGGCCTCCACCGTTGGTCCCTCTGGCTCTTCCCCGGTTGGGCGCTCGGCCAGGAACTCTGGCAGTGGGGCGGCGGCCGGCTGCGGAGCAACTACCGGCGCGGGTTCGGGCGGCGGAGGCGGCTGGGGGGTAGCTGGCGCGGGGACCGTCGCTGCAACCACGCTTGGGGCCGCGGCGGGTTCTTCTGCCTCTTTTGCCGGGGCCACAGGTGACACGGTCGCAGCGGTCGTTGTGGTGGGCTCCTGTTTACGGAACGGCCAAAAACTCTCGCGACGCGGGGCCGGAGCCGGCTGAGCCTCCAGTTCGGGCAGGCAGTGTACCAGGATTGCGCTGCCGGTAGCATGGCCCTCCTGCACCAGCGCGACCAGCCGGGCCGCCAGCGCTTCAGGGTCGGCCGGTTGGAGCGTTTCCACCCAACGGTCGCGGGCCTGTGTCTCGGCCACCGCCGTCGTCGCCAGGAAAAGCGTGCAGCCTTCCTCCACCGGCGCGTAGCCAATGTGGATCACCGGCGGGATGGCCGCGCCCAGGGGGATCAACGAGCGGGATTCACGGGGGAAGAGCTCCACGGTCCCATCGGGGTGAGAGAGCAGCGCGTTGCCCGGCCCCACCTGCCCGCAGAAAATTTCCTCTTCGGTGAAAACCGCGCAGGTCAGGCTGCCGGAGGTGGGCAGGGCGAGCGGCGTCTCGGCGTTAGCTCGCACGAGGAAACGGTTGGCCTCGGCCAGGGCGCGCCGCAAGCGCGCCACCACACTGCCCGACGAGGTCCAGTACGCCTCGGCCGCCAGCGTGCGAAGTTCCCGGCTGCGGCGTGACAGCGGTGGGTTCAAATCCACCAGGATGGCCAGCAACTCGCCAGCATTAACCGTGCGCGGCGGGGGCGACTCCACCGTCCCTTCGGGGGCGGAATGCTGGCTGCGCTGCCCTGCCTGAAAGCGGAAAATCTGGGTTTGATAGTGCATCGTTTCGTCCCTGCTTCAAGTTTAAGGGCAGGCGCGATTCTGTCAAGTGGGGATATGATCTTGCTACACCACCAGAACTTACCATGGCCGCCAGATTGCCGAACAACAAGTAAGATGCGGGTGAGGTTTACGCCAGGTTTAAGGTGAGTATACCGTAGGTCTGGCAGCAGGTAAATGAGAGCACTTAATCAGACAAAAGATAGGGACCAGAGCACAGATTGTTGTATATTATAGACAAGGTTATCAGGTGAAGTGTCAAGCGCTTTCATGAGGAGGTGATAGAGATGGTCAGTCAAAACTTCTCTCCCCAGGGCTGGGTCAACCTGGTAGTGGTGTTAATCGTGGTGGGCCTGGTGATGGGCCTGGCCTTAAGCGACGCCGAAATCCTCAATCCCTGGGCCGCCGCCACTAAGCACGCTCAAGCTCAACTAGATCTGAAATTCCAGCAGGAGAAACACCAACTGGAACTCCAGGCGCTGGCAGCCAAGGAAGCCCGTGAAGAGCATCTGGAGGACACGTTTGCGCCAATTCAACAAACAATCCTCACCGTCGGTCTGGCTTTTCTGTTGCTGGAACTGGCACTCATCTTGCCCTTGCTGAGCTGGGGACTGCTCCAGCGGCTCCCGCGTCCGGGCAACATTCAGCCCACGGTAGCCCAGGTTCCGGTCCAGCGGAGGCCGATGCCCCCGGAGTTGATTGAGGCGCGCCTGCGGCCCTACGTGCGGGAACGGCCTGCCCCCACTTCTACCCTGACCCGGGGCGGCAACGGGTACAACTGAGGCACGTTCAACTAACAAGAAAGGAGGTCGCTGATCACTCAAACTGCACCGATCTGTCAATCGCGGCTGAGACGGCGCTCAAGCGCCTGATTACAAACTCAGGGCATTGTTTTCAGAGAGGAGGCTGCCTATGGTGCTATGAAAATCAGCCGGGTTTCTGCTACCCCACGGAGGTCCGCCAGGACCTCCGTGGTTTTTGCGCTTCATGGTCAAAAACCTGATTTGGGTGTATCCTGAAGCGAGGATAGAGGATGTCTCCTATGAAATCCGCTCTCACGCCCTCCTGGGAAGAGTTTGCGGCCTGGACGCCGGCTCAAGTAGCCGCCTGGGTCGCGGCGTGCCGGTTTCCACGGCTGGGAATCTACGTGCCCGACGGCACGCGCCGCCTGACGCTGGCCCTGACCGACGAGACGCCGGGCACGCCGGGCTTTGATCAAGCGGCCCTGACCTTGGCTGAAGGGTTGCTGCGCCAACAGCTCCAGCGCTGTTTTGCCAGCGGGCTGTGGGGCCTGGTCGTGCCGCTGTTCAGCCGCCGTGTGCTCAGCCGGGGGGATGAGTACTGCCGTCACTTTGTCCTGCCGGCGCTCCAACGGCTAACGGGCGCGGAAGATTGGCTGGCGTTTTACCAGGAACAGGGTGTGCGACTGCGGTTTTACGGCACGGCAGTATTGGAAAGCAGCCCCCGGTGGGATGAAATCTGTAGCGAGATGGCAGCTGTGCAAACGGCCACGGCATCTCAGACCGAGCATCTGCTGCTCATCGGGGTGGGGGGCTCGCCGCTGTTGGGCGAAGATGCCATCGCTCTGACCGGCGCGGCTGAGCCTCTGGAGCGCAAAGTTCAAGCCTTGTACGGCGAGCCGCTGCCGCCGGCAGATTTCGTCCTCATCGGCGGCAAAATGGGAGGGTTGGGCGCGCTGCCCTCTCTGCTCTGTGACGGAGATACGGCGTTGTATCTCATGCCGGTGCCGGGCTTGTTGCTCAGTGAGACCGGCTGGCGTAGAATACTCTACGATCTGCTCTTCCAACGGCGGGAAACGGAGTATCGTGCCCTCTCAGCGGACGAACGCCGGGCTTTGAGGGAGCTCTACCAGCAGGGAGCCGGGTTGATTTACGGCCTGGGGCAGCCGCGCTGGGGTCTCTGGCTGCCCCAGGAGCTCTACGCCGCTGTGACCACTGCCGGGAAGCGGACGGGGAGACGCGGCAGCGAGTAGCTGGCCGGCGCGCGGAGCAGCGCCTCGGCGCGGCACCCGCCGTGGCAGGCCAGGCTCAAGGCGCAAGCTGTGCATTCCGTCGGCACGAAGGCGCGCCAGCTCCGGGCCGCGGAGGAGTCCAGGATCTCGGCCAGCGATTGCTGGCGCAAATCGCCCAGATGGACCGGGGCGTGATTGCAGGGCCGCACCCTGCCCCATGGGTCCACGGTGACAAACGCCTCTCCCGCCAGGCAAGCGGTCACTTCGGTTGTGGCGACACACTGCGGCAACGGCGCGCCAAATCCGACCGGCTCGCCCTGGGCCTTCAGCACCTCAATCCGGCGCGTGGCGGCCTGGACCTGGGCCGGTGTTGCTTCCAATGCCGGCAGCGGGCTGCCGATATACCGGCTGAAGGAGACGCCGGCAGCGCCCAGCATTCGTGCCAGCATTACCATCACCTCCACCCGGTTCCAGTTGTAGCGGGTGAGCACCGTGCTCAAGGTGACGCGCAGTCCGGCAGCTGTGGCGCGGCGGATGTTCTGCACGGTGGCAGCAAAGGAGCCTGACACCCCGGAGAAGCCCTCGTGCGAGGCCGCATCCGGTCCGTGCAGCGAGACCAACATCCCCTGGAAGCCGGCAGCGCGCTGGAGGGATGCCAGCAGTGCAGCGGGATCAGGCCAGCGGCCATTGGTCAAGAGCGTGAAGGGCAGTGCGAGCGCCTCAAGCGCCGCCACGAGGTTCGCGAACTCCGGGTGCAGCGTCGGTTCGCCGCCGGTGAGCTCTACCCACTGGAGATGAGGGCGGGCGGATTCCAGCATGGCCGCCCAGGTTGTGGCCGGCAGGGGCGCGGGGGAGCGTTGAGCTGCGTAGGGGTTGCTACAGCCAGGACAGGCGTTATTGCAGGCGGAGGTCAATTCCAGAAAAAGAAAGGCCAGCCGGGTGCCGTCCCAGGTCAGGCCCTGAGCGTGGCAGGCACAATCACAATCAGGCATTCCAACCTCCTCATTTATAACAATACATCAAGAACCTTTTACTCACTCAATATAAATTATAGTTAGGTTGACAAACAATGCAAGAAGCAGCTCCATTCTTTATGGAGCTGCTTCTGGCAAGTTCAGACCCGGTAAACAGTTCAGGCGTCAGGTGGTGAACTTGCTCTGGTCAGGTTTTCCAAATCATCCGCCGCCAGGTATTGTTCAGAAGGGCCAAAATGGCTTTCCAGGAAGCGAAGGAACAGAGTACGTTTCTCCGGGTCGTCCCAGGAGTGCGGCAGGTTGTAGTTTACAGCGGTCTGCCAGGCTTCGCGGTAGACCGTTTGCAAGAGCGGCACAGGCAGCTTTTTGAGCGCTTGGTACAGATCATTTTGTCCGCGCTGTGAGCCATAGGATTCCGGGTTAAACAGATCGTTGTAGGCCATCGAGAGCGTGGTAAATTCTACAACTTGGGATAGTTGCTGTGGGCTTTGACGCCACAAGCTCTGGGCGCGGACCTGGTAGAGCTTGCCCAGCGCCAACCAGAAGCCCTCCTGGCCACTCTCAGGTGGATAGGCAGCACCGGGCCTGATTTTATAGTCTGCCGGCACGGCGGCTTCGGCTTCTTGAAGCCAGCGCTCGCTTTCGGCAAAATCTTCCAGATAGAGCGCCAACAACGCCAGGTTGACCCGTGCGTCTACCGAATAATAAGGTGTCACTTTTTCAGATTCGATCGCCTGTTGGAAATAGCGCCGGGCCGGTTCGGCCAGATTGGGCGCGTTGCGCAACCATTCCACCGGTACATTAAATCCCTCACGCTCTATTAAAATGCGGTCGCGGCACGCGCTGCCGGCCTCAATCCAGGCTTCAATCAGGCGGATGGATTCCTGATAGCGCCGGGTGAAGATCTCCACGGCCCGCTCGGCCCAGGCACGGGCCTCGTCAATCTCTGTGCGCTGCTGGCGGGGTGTGCCGGTATGGGCCAGCGCCAGGCGGCGGTAAGCCTGCGCCAGCGCCAGGCAGGCCAACCCCTCACCGCGCGCATTGGCCAGGCTCCGAAAGATCTCCAAGGCCTTTCTGGCCGGTTCTAAGGCTTCCTCGGGTTTGCCGGCCCGGATGGCGATGAGCGATTTTGTGTTCCAGGTCAGGCCGGCCAGATAGGTTTCACCCTCATGCCGGATCAGATTCAAGGCATCTTCAATCAATCGTTGAGCTTCCAGAACTTTACCGGATTCAGCCTGACAAAAAGATTGGTTTGTTAACAGGCTTGCCAGCTCGTGACGGTCATCCAGCCAACGCAAAAGGGGAATAGCCTGCCGGTAGATTAAATAAGCCTCACGGTTTCTATTTTGCAAGCGCAGCAAGTAGCCCCAATAACTGTATAACAAGGTCTGGAGACGGGCCTTGAAGCGATTGCTCTCCGAGATAGCTGAACCACTCAAATGTGGTTGGGCCTGGTGAAACAGCTTTTCTGCCTGACTATATTTAGCTTCGGCAATGTCCAGGCTCCCCTGCCAGATGTCCCGGTGTGCTTCATGGATACGCTCCAGACCGGGCCGATCTTGTAACGTTTCCAGGATTTGGCGGGCCTCGTCCCTTCGTTCTGCTCGCAACGCTTGTCTTACTTGAGCCAAGGCCAGTTCCCACGCCAGCGCCTGAGCACAAACGCTATCAGGGTACCGTCCCAGATAATCTCGCACCTCACCCTGCAAGTAAAGATCCAGGTTGAAGTTCCAGAGTGTATAAGCATCTATGCTGTAATCCACAAACCGGGCCAGGCCCTCATTGTAATCATGCCGTAGTAGATAGTGAACCTGCTCTATCTGGGTGTTTTGCAGCTTTTGAATCAGGACCTCTATGGGTAATTCAGGTTGAGCCTTGCGCAGCTGGTCTATCAGGGATTGGCGTTTCTCTTCATACCAGGCCGCAATATGGGCCAAATGCCGGGCGCGAGAGGCCGGATTGGGGTAGGTAGTCTCCAGCAAATCGTAGAGCTCATCGTGCAGGTAAACCCGCCGTTCCTCATCAAAGGGCCGGGTTTTGACAAAAGAGAGCGTCGCCAGTTGTTCCAGATGGTCCTGAGCTTCGTCCAGAGAAATCGCCTGCAAATCGGCCAGCAGCTCTGCCGACATTCCTTTGCGGGTCAAGCTCAGGAGCTCCAATGTTTCCCGCCCGGGAGAACGTAGCTGCCACAGGTGCTCTATGATGGCATCACGGGCGTCCTGCTGTTTCCGGGTCAGCGCCTCGCCGGTCAAGGTCTGGAATTTGGTCAGCGGTTCCAGGAAAATGGGGGCCAGGCGGCCTGAGCTCAACAACAACTCAGCCGTCAAGGCCACTAAGATAGGGCGTCCCCCGGTCAGCAGAGCGATTTTGGCCCGTGTGGCCTCATCCAGGCCGGCCAACCGTTGCGCCACGCGCGCCTGCCCTTGCTGGCGCAAAAGTTCTATCAGCTGCTGCAAATAGTCAGTCACTGCCTCTGGCGATAGCGCACCAACGTGGATCTCATGCAACGCAGTCCCCGCCAGCTGTCTAAGCCGCGCTCCAGCCGCAGCCTCGGGCCGGCCGGCCAGGAGCAGTGTGATATTCCCCGCCGTTTTCTGGAGCAAAGCCAGCAGCCAGCTCAACACGGCACCTTCAGGGTCGGCACGACTTAACACCTCCAGGGTGTCAAAGGCCATGACCAGCGCTTGCTGCCGGGCCAGAGCCTGCATTCCCTGCTCAAAGGACTGGCGGGCTTCCTGCAACCGGGCTTGAGCCTGTTCGTGGTCACCACGCCGCTGTGCCTCCCGGTAGAGATGCAACCGATTATCGTATTCCCAGAAATAGATCCCCCGGAAAGGATCGGGGATCACGGCGCGAATGGCCCGCGCCAAGCCGTCTATAGTATGGGTAGGGTAGTGATAGAGATCCACCGGCTCTTTAAAGACGACCACCCCCTCGGCCGTGGCACGTTTGAGTACCTCCTGGAGCAGGCGCGTTTTGCCGATCCCGCCCTCGCCGTCCAGGTAAAAGACGCTCAGGCCATGAGGAGGCAACGCCTGACCAATCCGGGCTAAAATCGGCTCGCGCCCCACAATTTCTGGGAGCGTGGGAGCAAAAGTCAGGGGAGTCCAGGTTTGAGTTTCAGGCATTTCCAGCCTCCTTCAGGATTTGTTCTTCATGGTATCTGGCTCGCTCTTCCCAAATAGCCGCTGTCGTTTGGAACTGTTTAGCCCAATTCTGGTAGAGCTGCGCCGCCTGTTGGTGCAGCGCCTTCCAATCATTGGGATTGGATAACCTGATTACCTGTTCCCAGACCTGATGAATGGCGGCGTCTAAGACGTAACCACGGCGCTCTTTTTTATACCAGGCCAGATTGGTCTCCAGGAGGGTATCTAAAAAATCTTTAGCCGCTGCCAGATCGCTACCGGAGAGTTTGGCCAGCCGGTCCTCATCAAACACTTCCAGCACGGCGGCCGATTGCCAGCGCTGCCAGGTTTCAGGATCTTTCAACACTGGTTTGAGCATGTAATCCAAAGCCGCTTTTAACGTTTCTGTATCTTTTTCTGGCTTAGCGCAGCCTAAAGCCCAGAGCAGATAGGGGTACCCGCCGCTTAGTTCAATCACCCGCCGAATGCGTTGCGGATCGTCAACGCTGGCTTTGGCCAATAATGCCTTGCTATCTGCTTCGGCAAAAGGTTCCAGTTTCAATTCTTCGCTGTAGATCCCCAGCTCTGGCGCGTGCCAGAAGGGTGGGAAGCCACGCCCGGCCATGAGGATGAGCACTCCTTTCTCCACGGCCAGGGGAGCCAGCAGGCTTTGTTCTAACAGTTCAAGGGTTTCGGGCGCCGTTTCGTACACACTATCCAACAATAGAACCACTATCCCGCCCTGACCGACCCATTTCCGCACATCCTGGACCAACCATTCGGTCCAACGGCGTAAGGGTACAGCGAATTTCTCCTCTTCTGTAACCTGCCCGGCCTGGGCGGGCAATTGCTGGGCAAAAGCCGCCATCACTTCACGGACAAATTTTTCAGGTTCTGCCACTGTCTGCCAGTCTTCAAGATCTACGAAGATAGCTCTCACGCGGTCCTTAAATTCATCTTCAAAACGCTTTTTCAGGTGATGCAAGAGCCAGGTCTTCCCACTCCCCCGTTGACCGGTAAAGATCAGCGTTCGGGCGGGCGGCGCTTTTCCTGTCAGCAGGGTGGTCACAATGTCGAGCACCTGGTCAATTTTATCCTGCCGGCCGACAAACAAAGCGGGGTTATACGGAAGTGGCGTAAGGGCCATTCATGATCTCCTCATAGTAATGGTTTAAACAAGCAGCCACGCAGGCCCCTTCCAAACGTGGCGCGGCTGCCTGCGCATGGGCTTCCAGAATGCGGTTGACCAGCACCAGCAGCTCACGGGGCAAGAGCGGGACAGCCTGGACCAGTTGTTCGTCCAGGCCGGCCAGGGCTGGTTCAGCCAGTGCGGCCAGGGCATCCAGGCGGCCCCGGCTGGCGGCGATCATACGGCGCTGCAACACCTGGCTCAAGAGCGGCGCTGACCAGGAGATCTCGCCACAAGAGAGCTCGGGCGAAAACAGTTCTGGGGTCAAGAGAGGTTTGATGGCTGCCGGCAGAAAAAGTTTAAGAAAACAGCCCTGCTGGGCCCACTCTGGCACAGCCTTCAAAAAGGGCGTCGCAGCCTGGAACAAGCTCACCGGATCCCTGGCGGTATCGGGCCAGGCATCCAATCCATCTACCAGTACATAGACGCGCGGGCGGTGCAGCAGTTCCTTAATCCAAAACAACAGCTCGGCCCATTGAGCCGCCGGTTCCAGCGGAGACGCCGTAGCAGGCAACAGGTTACGCAAAGCCAGGGCAAAGGCCAACCAATCGCTCCGTTCCTCGCGGGGGATTTCCAGGTCGTAACCGGGGTCATAGGGGCGGTTGAGCGGGGCTAATGAGCCTTCCTCCACCATTTGATCCAACCCAAACGCTGCCAATGGCAGAACTGCGCTCAGAAAGTCGGCAAAGGCCTTTTGGCTGCGTGGGGAAGCCTCCAGAAAATAACGGGGATGGCGGGCCAGCGCCAGCAACAGCTCGCGGGTTCCGTTTGCTACTATCTCCGACAGGTAGGAGGTTAAATCAGCATAGAGGCCACCGGGGAAATAAACTAAGGGGAAAGGGCGTGCCTCCACCGGCGTGGCCCAACACTCCTGCGTCAACCGCGCCCGTAAGGCACTCTTACCGCCGCCCCATGGCGCTAACAAGAGAGCCGCTTGTGGTTCCCAGGCTACTTGGAATACTTCCAGGTTGCCAACCCAGTACATCCACAGGCGGACATCACGATCCGCTTGTAAGGGTTCAAACGGATTGAAAAATAGTCCATGGTCTTTGAGCCAGCCAGTGATCTTTGCGTTCATAACACCACAAAAGGCAAAATAACCTTCCGAGCATTTTTTCTCAGGCTCAGGAGGCTCAATTCAGGTAATCTTCAAACCACTTTACGCACCGATTATGCTGAAAACATAAGAGACCGGTTTAAATTACTATACTACAAACCGGTCATGGGCTTTTTCACTTATCTCACGTTTATCTTACAGCAAGGAGAGGCCACGATTCCGAGAGGTGACCAGCAGGAGGGGATCCTTGGGGTCCGGTTCTATGGCTTCACGCAGCCGGTAAAGCGCCGTATCTAACATCCCTCTGTATTCACCCGGACGCTCTTCCATAGGTGCCTCCGGTCCGTAAATTTTCTGCATATAAGCCCGATAGAGCTCCCGTCGGGAACAGACCTGCCCGCGCCGCTCAAACAGGTAGCGGAACAGCGCTTCCTCGCCAGCCGAAAGTGTGACCTGACGCCACCCTATGGTCACGGTGCCGGTGGTTTCATCATAAGTCAACGAGGGCAAATTCTGGCGCCGGATGTCGTGCCATTCTTGGGGGGTGAGCGCTCGCAGCGCCCCTTCTTGCGCTCTGACCTGGCAGACCTGCCCGACCAGGGGAGCCAGAGCCTCCAGCCAGCCGCGCGGGGTGGGCCCGCCCACCGCTGTCAGCCAGCCAATCAAGGCCGGTTTGGAATAAACTGTATCCAGGGTGGCGGCGGGTCCAAACACGCTTTGCAGTCGCCGGATGGCAATAGTCTCCAGGGCCTGGGAGGGCCATTGCAGCCGGACCAGTTCCGCCCGCCGCCGGGCAATGACCGGACTGGTCCGCACCAGGTCTAACAAGGCGGTATCAGCGACAATTTTGAAGCAAAGCCCGCGCACATCAAAGAGCGCCAGCATGGAAAGGAAATCGCGGAAAAGCTCCTCCAGACTTTGATCCAGCTGTACCCACGGGCCAATATCCTCCAGCAAAACCACCAGCCCGTGATATCCTACCTGTTCCAGAAGGGGAATCAGATATCCCAACTCCGCGATGGGGCTGAGGGTTTCAGGAACGCCCGGCGAAGGGTTGGTCTGGCTTTCGGCCAGGCGGGCCTGAGCGATAGCTTGCAGCGCTGGTGGAATCGTGATAAGCCAGCTATCGTCAGGCAACAGATAACGGACAAACAGACGTCCTAACCACCGGCGGGCAGTGGGCAGCAGGGTTTGCCACCGGTCATTATCGCATCCTACGGCGAGAAACAGCGTGCGGGTAATCTGGAACAGCAAGCCGCTTAAGAGTTTAATCTGCGCTTGGGAAATGGTGGCCCCGGGCCAGGCCAGCGGATCCCATTGCCATGACACGGGCAGCAGCTGGTGCATAGCGGTTTCAGTGCTCAGCCAGGCCAGAAGTGCCGATTTGCCGCTCCCCCGCTCTCCCACCACAACAAAGGAACGCGGGGCCACCAGCCCGCTCAGGTTTCCGGGCGCGACATAAACGGCCGGCAACCAGGGCTCACCTTCTGCGCGCAAGGGGCCAAAGGCTTCGGTTCCGGTCAGGGTTGGCCACGGCTCTGTCATAACAAACCTGCTGCTTTGAAGTGGTCGGGGTCCAATTTAGCTCTACCACTCTTTACCCAGGCCTTGATTAGATCATTGCCCAACTGGATGAGTTGCCGGGGAGAACCCTGAGCGGCGCGCAACAAAATCTCATCGGCGTCTTCCACATCCTGGCGGCAGAATGACTGCAGACTTGTTGATTTTTCTCCCGTAGCCCATGACAAGCGCCGTTCGAGAATCGTCTTCAGCGGCATGTTAATAGGTAGTAATTCTACCTCTTGCAATGCAGGAGGAGCGGAACATTTCTCTAATACTTTCAAATAGACACAGTGGGTCTGCCAGCGTATGGCCCAGGTTTCCACGACAGCCCTTGCGGCTGCCGACCAGGTTCCTTTTGTTTCCAGGAGTAGATACAAACATCCAAATCCATCAGGTCGTGCATGAGGCAGCCAATCGCCGGCCGTTTCCGGTGAAAAGTTGGCGAGTGGATGCGCCTCTTCCAAACGTTGCTTGAGTTGGGCCCCGCTTCCTTCTTCTTCTAACTTGCAACGATGCAGCTCTGATCGTAATATCTCAGGATCAGGTAACGCAGTGCGAATGATCTGAGCCATGGATTGCTGAGCTGCCTTAGAGCAATCTAACAATCCATGAGGATTGAGGGCCAGGAAAGAAAGCAGAGTGCGGACGACTGCATTTAGAATCTGGGTTAATATCTTAGATGGGTTGTCAGACGAGGGCAGAAAGGGGTCCCATGCAAGATCACAACAATGGACAACAAATCCATGTTCAGGGGTACCAGGGGGTTCAGACCGATACTGGTGCTGGAACCTCAAAGCCAGGGCAGTATGCCCGCTACCCGAAGGGCCCCACAACCAATGGGCCATAGGAGAGGTTATGGACTTCCAGTTGGCTGGGGGAGCAAAAATTTTTGTTAATTCAGGTTCCTGCTCTGCCCGGAGTGGACCAAACGGATTATCCAATAGTCCAAACTCTTTCAATTTATCATGAATTTGTTTGTCATGGGGGCGGATTGAGGGCAAAAGTGGTGGCCAGCGGTATTCATAAATGTTAGCCCGAATTTCTAAATCGCCAGGAAGCTGGGGGCATTGTTTGAGAAGCTTGCGCCCTTCGGGGGAATTTGCCAGTGACTTTCCAACGCGTTCTTGGTCCGTTGCCTCCAAACCGATGAACACCTCGATGAAAACCTGAAACAGCTCTTCAGAGTCAATGTCTGGCCGCATACCATGCAAATTTACTAAAAGATCGCTCTCTTTCCTCCTTCGTTGTACAGCCTCAAGAAATGCCACACACCGCTCCGAATGAGTTTGACCGGGAAGTTCATCATTAGCCCCAGGTCCCAACACTCTGAAAATTAACTCTGTCAACTCTGAGGGGCTAATTCTTTCTTTCAGGATGTCTAAAAATCTGTTCCACCTGGTGGTTTCTTGAGTCATTTTCCCCTCGTAGGATAGAGAGCGTGAAGGATTCAATCCAGGATTTGCAATTTCCTATACCTCGCCCATATGATTTATAGTACTGTAAACCCCTCAAACGTCAAGCCTTTTAGCACCCCCGCATCCGCTCCTCTAACGCGCCCCAATCGGCACGCGCGGTCAGGTCCAGCGAGAGGGGACTGACCGAGACGACGCGCGCGACCCGCAGCGCCCAGATGTCGGAGTCACGCTCTACCTGCGAGAACTCCTCCATCCGCCGGTAAGCCGGCCGCCCCTGGCCGTTCGTCCGGTCCGGCGTCACGGAGTAGAAGTAGCGGCAGCGGGAGACACGGGTCAGCTGCCAGGGGGTTTCCGGGGTGGCGGTGGCCGGCACATTGAGGTTGAGCACATCCACGTCGTAGGGCAGGGAGCGCTCCAGCAGCAGGCGGGCAAAGCGTTGGGTGAAAGCTGCCGCAGCGGTGTAATCGGTGTGCTCGCCGCCGGTGAAGTGGTGCTCCACCGGCATCTCCAGCGAAACCGCCAGCGCCGGCAGCCCGTAGGCGGCTCCTTCCAGCGCCGCGCCGACCGTGCCGGAGATGGTGATCTCCGCGCTGAGGTTCTCGCCGAAGTTGATGCCAGAGACGACAAGCGCCGGCCGGCGAGGGGCCAGCTCCAACATGGCGTGCGCTACGGCTAAGGCGGGCGTCGCATCCACGCCGTAGCCGACCACGGTCACGCCGTGGATCTCGCGCTCCAGCCGGGTGAGGCGACCGCTCATTTGCGGCGGCATGGAGCGTCCCGCCCCCGACCATTGTCGCTCCGGTGCGACCGCCAGCACCTCTCCCAGCGGGGTCAGCGCGGCCACCGCGGCCCACAGTCCCGGCGACTCAATCCCATCATCGTTAGTGACCAAAATCAACGGCAGCAATGGATGGCCTCCTGAATCAGCGAATAGCGAATAGCGAATGGCGAATGGCGAATGGCGAATGGCAGATGACGTCTCACGTTTTACGCCTCACGTCTCACGCCTCACGTTTCACGTTTCACGTTCAACAACAGACCGCCGACCGCAGAGCAAGGGAGAAGGGCGGTCGGCGGTCAGCCGGGTCGTGTGGCCGGTTGTTACAGCAGCCCGTACCGCCGGGCCGCCAGCCGGACAATTTCGTTGATCAGCACCTCGTAGGGCATCCCTTCGCCCAGCGCCACCAGGCACATGTCACTGTAGGCCGGGCGCAGCCCCGGCAGGGTGTTGATCTCTACCAGGTTGGGGCGTCCCGCCGCATCCAACCGGAAGTCCACCCGCGCCAGGTCCAGCGCGCCCAGAGCCTCAAAAGCGGCCACGGCGAGCGCTTGCAACTCCTGCGCCAGCGCCTCGGGGATGTTAGCCGGGACGATCAGCCCGGGCACGCCCTCATCCTCCGGCCCGTAGGATTTGGCCGCCGTGTTGTAGACCAGGGGATTCGCCCCCTGGTTCAGATCAATCTCTTCAACCGGAAAAACGTGGAAGCCGCGCGCGTCGTACAGGGACGAGAGCGGGGCCTCGCCGGGCCTTAAGGTGTTACCGATCAAACCGACGGTAAACTCGCGTCCCGGCAGAAAGGTCTCCACCAGCGCGGGTTGGCGATAGGCCTGGATGACCCGGCGGACCTGCGCCCGCAGCGCGACCTCGTCAAAGACACGCGAATCGGGCGTGATTCCCATGCCGGAGCCTTCGCGCACCGGCTTGACGAAGAGCGGGAAGGTCAACCGGGGATCCAACGGTTCATCGCCCTGCGCAAAGACCTGGAAGGGCGCCGTCGGCAGGCCGTTGTCGCGCCAGACGCGCTTGGTCATCGCTTTATCCAGCGAAATCGCCTGGGTCAGCACCTTGGAGCCGGTGTAGGGAATCCCCAACAGCTCCAGCAGTGCCGGCACCTGGGCCTCGCGGGCATCGCCATGCAGCCCTTCGGCGATGTTGAAACAGAGCTCCGGCCGGGCCTGCCGGACCGTGTCCAATAACGTCTCGTCGGCCTCCAGCAGGATGACCTGATGGCCGGCGCCCTCCAGGGCGGCCGTCAGTCCTTCCACTGTCTGCGGCGCATCGTACTCGGCCAGGGCGTCGGGTGGGGCGTCCTGCCCCACCCGAACGTTTGTTTTGAGGTTGTAGATTAAGGCGACGCGGAGCGCGCGCATCGTTACCGCTCCTCGTAGACCGATTGCGGCATCGGGATCGGCCAGCTGGCGCGCCGTTCGTGCGTCTCGTCCCACTGCTCCGGCTTGATGGAGCGCCGCTGCCCGGCGAGCAGCCCCGCCACGCCCTCCTGGCCGCCTTCGTGACGGCGGGCCTGGCAGTAGGGGCAGGTGGCCGGATCGTGCCGCTGGTACTCGGTCGGCTGCGTGTAGGTGGTGATGAAGCCCTCGTAGTTGCGCACGACGGCCTTGGTCTCCGACATGCTGATCAGGTAATTGGGCAAGATCGGGACTTTGCCGCCGCCTTCCGGCGCGTCAATCGTGTAGGTCGGGATGGCAAAGCCGGAGGTGTGCCCCCGCAGCGATTCCATGATCTCCAGCCCTTTGGAGATCGGCGTGCGGAAGTGCCCTGCTCCCTTGACCAGGTCACATTGATAGAGATAGTAGGGCCGGACCCGGTTGCGCACCAGCCGGTGGACCAGTGCCATCATCACGTTCGGGCAATCGTTGACGCCCGCCAACAAGACGGTCTGGCTCCCCAAGGGGATACCGGCGTCGGCCAGCTTCGCCAGCGCGGCCTCCGAGTCGGGGGTCAGCTCCTTGGGATGGTTGATATGGACGTTCATCCACAAAGGATGGTATTGGCGCAGCATGGCGACCAGCTCATCGGTGATCCGCTGGGGGAGGAAGATAGGGGCGCGCGTCCCGATGCGGATGACCTCCACGTGCGGGATGGCGCGCAGGCGGGCGAGCAACCCCTCCAGCACGTGGGTCGGCAACATCAGCGCGTCGCCGCCGGAGAGTAACACGTCACGGACCTGCGGCGTTGCCTCTATGTAGGCCAGCTGCTGCTCGTAGTCGCTCTGCTTGGGTTGGTGATGCGGGTCACCGACGATACGGCTGCGCGTGCAGAACCGACAATAAGCCGCGCATTGCATCGTCACCAACATTAATACCCGGTCGGGATAGCGATGGACCAATCCCGGCACCGGGGAGTGGGCGTCCTCGTTGAGCGAGTCGGCCATGTCGGCGTCCTCCGGCACCAGCTCCGCCGCCGTCGGCACCACCTGTTTGCGGATCGGACAATTGGGATCGTCCGGGTCCATCAAGCTGGCAAAGTACGGTGTGATCGCAATAGGAAAGTGGCCGTTCGCTGAGAAGACGGCCACTTCGTCAGGAGTCAGGTGAATCACCTGCTCCAGGTCTTCTTTGGTTCGTAGACGATGCGCCAGTTGCCAGCGCCAATCCTGCCACTGCGCCGGCGACACCTCAGTCCACGGTTGCGGGGGCTTTACTCGTTTACCCCCAGGCTCCTCTAACTCTATCTCGTTCATGGCTACCTCCTCCAGGGTTGCGCAAAATACACCCTCCGATCATCACCCACATCACCGGAGCGAACAACGTCAGATGGGGTGGGTTATCCCCATACCGACTGTGGTTCGCGCCTGCTATCCGTCGGCAGGCAGGCGCAGCCGAAGACAGTAGCAGATGTCGTCCGGGCCTGCGGAACGGAAGTAGGTTACTCGCGGAGGGCTATGGTTAAGTTTATCATATTTTACAGAATGTCAAGTGGGAAATCAGTCCGGGGGGCGTGTGGGGGGGGTAGGATGTTCAGCTTTCCTTGTCTGGCAGCAGGGGCGACGGGCGCTTGCGACTGAACTTGAAAATAGAAATCAGTTAAGGAGTGAGCAGCGAGCAGCAGGTAGAAATTCCTGTCTCCTGCTCACTGCTCACATTTTCATCCCACCGCTGGTGAACATCAGTTCATGAGAATTCCTCTGAAAATAACGTTCTGAGTTTGTAGTGAGGCGCTTGAGCGCCGTCTTAGCCGCGCTGAAACGCCTCACCGCCGGTCAGAGGTTCTCAATCGGGATGGGCTCTAATGGATCGGCCGGGGTGAAGCCAAAGACCCGCCCGTAAAAGTAGAGCTCGGCTTCCAGTGCCCGCTTGATCGTCTCGGCACGGCGGAACCCATGCCCCTCCCCCTCAAACAGCAGGCAGGCGACCGGCAAGCCTTTGGCCCTGACCGCCGCGGCCATCATCTCCGCCTGGTTGGGCGGCACCACCTGATCGTCAGCTCCTTGCAGCAGGAGCAGCGGGCAATTGAGCCGGTCCACATGGTGAATCGGCGAGCGCGCGAGGTAGAGATCGCGCTGAGCCGGGTAGGGACCGACTATGCCGTCCAGGTAACGGGACTCAAATTTATGCGTGTCGCGTGCCAACGCTTCCAGGTCGCCGATCCCGAACAGGCTGCACCCGGCCTTGAAGAAATCGTGGAAAGTGAGCGCGCAGAGGGTGGTATACCCCCCGGCGCTGCCGCCCCGGATCGCCGTCCGTGCGCCGTCGGCCCAACCCTGGGCTACCACGTAGCGCGCCGCATTGATACAATCGTCCACATCCACCAGGCCCCATTGCCCCTTGAGCCGTTCCCGGTAGGCACGCCCATAGCCGGTGCTGCCGCCGTAATCCACATCCAGCACCGCAAAGCCCCGGCTGGTCCAATACTGGATGCGCGGTGCCAGGACGGCGCTGGTAGCGCCGGTTGGTCCGCCGTGGCTGAACACCAGCAGCGGCGGTCGTTCGTCCGGTGGAGCGACGAAGTTGGCGTTGCGCGGTGGGTAGAAGAAGGCATGGGCCGTCGCCCCGCCGGTGGTAGGGAACTCCAGAGCCTGGGGCAATGAAACGCAGGCGGGATCCAGCGTCAATTCAGTGCCGCGCCGCACGACGGTGAGTTGCCGCGTCGCCAGCTCCAGCTGGATCAGGCCCCAGCTCTCGGTGGGCGAGCCAGCGATGAAGAATACCGCCCCGGGCGCCGCGCGGAGTGAGTAGAATTCGGTGTACGGCAGCTCCAGCGGTTCAAAGGCCAGGGTCCCGGTATCCAACAGGGCCAACTGGCCCCTACCGTCCTGAATGAAGGAGCAAACCAACCGCTGCGCCGATTCAAAAGCGTAAGAAGAGAGGCCAAAGACCCACGGGGCGTCGCCGAACTCAGCCGCCAGCGGATGCAGCGGCTCTATTTCCCCACCGCGCCGGCGGTAGAGATTCCACCAGCCGGTCCGATCTGATATGAAATAGAGCACCCCCTCCGGTGACCACTCCGGCTGGAGCACGGATTCCTCCCGCCCGCCTGCCACAAGTTGCGCCGGGCCAAGCGTCCCGTCGGCGTGGACGGCGGCAGCCCAGAGCTCGGTCCCGTCCCAGGGCATTCGGGGATGGTCCCAGGTGAGCCAGGCCAGCTGCGAACCGTCGGGACTGAGGCGCGGTGCGGCGAAGAAGTCGTGGCCGGTCACGAGCGGCCGCACCAAGCCGTTTGCCAGGTCCACGGTGGCCAGATAGTTGCGGGCCTCCTGCCCTGGCACAGTGTGGTCCTCGCAGACGCAGATCAGGCGGTGCCGCGAGCGGTCCAGGACCGCGTCGGCATAGCGTAGCGCTTCTTCCGCCGTCAGCGGGGTTGGCTCGCCGCCGGGCAACACCCGGTAAAGTCGCTGGTCGGGGAAGTGAGAAAAATAGACAACCCCGTCGGCCGCTAACGCCGCGCCGCCGTCATATTCGTGAACACGGGTGCGGGCGTTGAAAGGCGGCGGGGTCACGTCCGCGATGAGGCCGTCGGGAGCACGCCGCACCAGGACGTTGCGGCCGGCCTCGGTCGCCCGCGACTCAATCCAGTACAGGTCGTTCCCGTCTAACTGGAGCCCCGATAGGCCGATCGTCTTGGCAGTCAGCAACTCAATAGTAATCGGCGAAGCCCAGGCGCCGTAAGGAGCCACTTGGGGGTCAGGCATATAACCTCCTCTGCTATAAGGACAATGACATGGATCGTTACTATTATGTGCCAGTTTGCGCGAAAGTGCAAACTTCACAGCTTACGCCGGCCCCGCACGGGCAACCTCCTCTAATGCTATTCTTATATAAAGCAGGTATGATGAGACCGTGAGTCTAAAGTCACAAACTTAAGTCTGTGCCACAACCATCACAGGCTAATTAACTCAATACTGATTGATTATTTTTAAGGAGGTGTTATGGCAGATCAGACCACGGTCTCCCCCCAATCCGAGGCCCTGGAATTCCGGGCCGAGGTCCAACAATTGCTCAATATCCTGGCCCATTCGCTCTACACCGATCGCGACATCTTCCTGCGCGAGTTAATCTCCAACGCTTCCGACGCGCTGCACCGCATCCAGTTTGAGTTGCTGACCAACCGCGATGTGCTGGACCCCGATGCGGAGCTGGCCATCCGCCTCAGTTTTGACGCTCAGGCCCGGACGCTGACCATCACCGATACCGGGATCGGCATGACGCGCGAGGAGTTGATTGAGAACCTGGGCACCATCGCCCATTCCGGCGCGCTGGCGTTCCTGAAAAACCTGGAAGCGGGCCAGCGCCCGGCCGACATCATCGGCCAGTTCGGCGTCGGCTTCTATTCCGTCTTCATGGTGGCCGATGAAGTGGCGGTCACCTCCCGCTCGTACCGGCCGGAGGCCCAGGCGTGGACGTGGACTTCCACGGGGGGCAACCGTTACACGTTGACCCCGGCGGAGAAGGCCGACCGCGGCACCGAGGTCCTCGTCCGGCTCAAAGAGGACGCCGCCGAATATGCCGCGGCTTGGCGGCTGGAGCAGATTGTCAAAAAACACTCCGATTTCATCTCTTTTCCCATCTACGTAGATGGCAAAGTCGCCAACCGGCAGACCGCGCCCTGGCGGAAGTCCCCCACGGAAGTTGCCGAAGACGAGTATCACGATTTCTACCGGCAGATGACGCTGGATCTGGAGCCACCGCTCCTGCACGTCCATTTGGTGACCGACGTGCCGGTTGACCTCCGCAGCATCCTCTATGTGCCGCGCCAGCACGAGCGGGGATTGCTGCATCTGCGCTCGGAAGAAGGGCTTAAGCTTTACTCCCACAAGGTTTTGATCCAGGAGTACAACAAAGATCTGTTGCCCAACTACCTGCGGTTTGTGCAGGGGGTAGTGGATTCGCAGGACTTGCCGCTCAACATCTCGCGCGAGACGATCCAAAGCAACCGGTTGCTGCGCCAGTTGCAAAAGGCGTTGACCGGGCGGTTGCTCAAGGCGTTGCGGGAGATGGCAGAACAACGCCCGGCGGACTACAATCTTTTCTGGGCGGAGTTTGGCCCTTTTATCAAAGAGGGGGTCGTCACCGATCCGGCCACACGGGAGGAGCTCTTGCCGTTGCTGCGTTTCTATTCCTCGCGCTCTGGGGATACCTTGATCTCGCTGGACGATTACGTGGCGCACCTGCGTGAAGGGCAGCCGGCGATCTACTACATTCTCGGCGATGACCGGGCAGCGGTGGCACGCAGTCCGCATCTGGACGCTTTCCGGGCCAACGACCTGGAAGTCCTCTACCTGGTGGATCCGCTGGATGGTTTCCTGGTTCAGACCCTGCCGGAATTCGCGGGCCATCCCCTGCAAAACGTAGACGATGCCAAACTAGAATTGCCCACTGGCCTGGCTGTACCGGAAGCTCAGTCCACGGCCATCGCCCAGACCGACTTTGACGCGCTGTTGAGCCGTTTCCGGACTGTCTTGGGCGAGCGCGTGGTGGAAGTGCGCGAGTCGCGGCTGCTCAAGGATAACCCCTGCCGGCTGGTCTCCGCTGAGGCCGGGCCGGAGCGTGATTTGCAGCGCGTGCGGCGACTTTTAGGCGAAGAGACGGCCGCGCCGCGCAAGATTATGGAGCTCAACCGGACCCATCCGCTCATCCAGAATCTGGCCCGGTTGGTGACCCGGCATTCTGATGATGCCCGCATCAATCTCGTGGTAGAGCAGCTGTTTGAAAATCTCCTGCTGCTGGAGGGCATCCAGCCCGAACCGGCGCAGATGGTCTCGCGCCTGCAAACTCTGCTGGAAGCGGCCATTGCCACGCCGGAGTGATCCGCTCTACCACCCAAAGCCCGGCAGGTTCAGAGGACCTGCCGGGCTTTTCTTATACATCTGAGTTTGCAGTGAGGCGCTGGAGCGCCATCCAACGCGCTGAAGCACCCCACTACGAAGCTGTTTTTTACCTGGTGATTGTTTTAGAGAGCCGTGGAAGTGCTACGGCGCAAAGGCGCGCTCCACGTCCTTAGCCAGCTCGGGGAGCGCGATCTTCCCGTCGGCGGTGGCCAGGTCAGCCGCCTGCGAGAGTACTTGTTTGGCATCCTCTTTGCGATTCTGGGCCAGGTAAACGCGCCCCAGCGTATGCAACGCGATCGCCTGTTGCAGGTCGCCCTGGGCCCAGTTCTGCGCCTGCTGCGCCAACCGCTCTGCCTCCACCAGTCGCTCAGGGCGATAATCGGCATAGAACCGGGCCAGCGCATTGAGCACCTCAAAATCATAAGGGGCCAATCCCTGCGCATAGAGGAAATCCGCTTGCGCGCCATCCAGGTCCTGTTGGGCCACACGCAACCAGGCCCGGGCCAGGTAAGCCATCGGCAGTTTCTCGTCTTGCGCCAGGGCGCGCTTCACCGCGCCGTCGGCCTCTTCCAGGTTGGGCGGGGTCTGATGGAGATAGGCCAGCGCCAGCCAGGCTTCTGCCTCAGCATAAGGGGTCAGCTCAGCGGCTTGGTCCAGCTCGCGGATGGCCAGATCGTAGCGACCCTCATAGAAGTACAAACACCCCAGCCAGAAGTGTGGTTCCGGCAGGTCGGCGTTGAAGGAGATCGCCGAGCCGAGCGACTTTTCCGCTTCGTCCCAACGCCGGAGGTGGAAATAGGATTTCCCCAGCCCCAGATAAACTTCGGCCCGGTCTGGTGCCAGCGTGCGTGCCTCCTCAAAATCGGCCAGGGCCAAGGGATAGGCTCGCAAGCGCAAATATTCGTCGCCCCGCTGTAGCCGCAAATCTACATTGGCGGGACTGCGGAGCACTTGCAGATCAAACCGGGTCGAGACCGAGGGCAAAACTACCGGCGTCGCCGTTGGTTCCACTGGCGCTGGTGTGGCCGAGGGCACCGCCACCGCCTGAGTGCCGGCCGGGGTCTCCCCCACCGGGATCGGTGAGCCGCCTTCCCACTCTACCGGCGTGCCCATCGGGGTATTGATGATAATGGGGCCGGCCGGCACAAACGTAGGTGCTGGTGCCGTGAAGATTTTGACCGTGGTGGAAACCAGCAAGGCGATCATCCCTACCACCAGCAAGAGCAGTGCGCTCAGAATGATCAGCTGGAGCGAACTCATACCCCCCGGCCGCTTGACAGGTTTAGGGGATTTGGGCGGCTTCTCTTTTTTCGGCTTGGGGGGCTTAGGCGTGCGCTCTTTTTTAGGCTTGGGCTCTTTGGGCGGCTTGGGCGTGCGCCCTTTTTTGGGCCTGGGTTCCTGGGGCTCCGGGGCAGGCGGCGCCGCCATCTCCGGCGGCAAGAGCTGTTCCTGGAGCTGCATCAGGTCCAGGGGGGGCGCAATGCCCGCCCGCAGCGGAGGAGATTCCTCCTCATCTATCGCCGGGGTTTCGGCCGCTGGTGTGGCAGCAGATTCTTTCTTGCGGCCGAACAGGCGGAATCCCCCACCTTTTTTGGGTTTCTTGGGTTTCCCACCCGACTCAAACAGGTCTTCCAGCTCTTCATCTTCTTCCCCCATGGGTCTGCGGATCAGACTCATTGGCGCCCTCCAACCGGTCAGTATCCAAGGATTCTGCATTTAGTATAAGGCAGGATAGAAGAAAAAGCAACTGGAGGCGAGGATAAGTTATGTTGCGTTTCGGTTAATCCACACTCAGCCCGCCCGGTTCTCCGCCGCAATTTGCCACAATCCCCCAAAGTGATATAACCAGGTTGCTCGCATGAGTTTTCAAGGAGGGGAGATCATGTCACGTGGCGATATCATCGGCCTGGTTTTATCTTATGGGTATGCCTTTGGATTGCTGTTCAGCGTAGAAGCCATTGGCAAAGCCCTTCACTGGTCGCAGACCTTCACCCGCAAGCTCATCCATATCGGGGCCGGCTTGTGGATTTGGGGCATCCTGGCGCTCTTTGACACCTGGTACTATGGCATCATCCCCTTCGCTACTTTCATCGTGCTCAACTACATTTTCTACCGCCAGCAGAGCTTCAAAGCGATGGATACCACCGGCTCCACGTTGGGGACGGTCTACTTCGCCATCTCCATCACTCTCCTGTTTGGGTTGCTCTGGCGGACCGGCGGCGCGGTGGATCGGGTTCCCGTGGCGGCGGCCGCGGTCATGGCAATGACCTTAGGCGATGGGATGGCCAGCATTGTCGGCAACCGTTGGGGCCGGCATACCTACACGGTCCTGAAATCTACCCGCAGCTGGGAGGGGACCTTAGCGATGGCGCTGTTTGCCTTCCTGGGGATTTTCCTGACCCTCTGGTTGCTTCCCGGCTCGGCGCTCAGCCCCTTTAGCGTGACGTTGGGGGCGGGCCGCGCGCTGGTGTTGGCCTTGCTGGGGACTGCGGTGGCCGTGCTGGCCGAGGGTACCTCGCCGCTTGGCACCGACAACCTGAGCGTCCCGCTCCTCACGGGGCTGGCACTCTATCTGCTGGCGCGCTGAGGATAGCCATGACTTTGCCCCTTCGTTTGCTCACCGGTCTTCTGTTCAGTGCTCTGGTCGCCGGGCTGGCTTACCGGCGACATGCGCTCGCTCCCAGCGGCGTGGCCGGCGCGATCCTGGTCGGTACGCTCATCTGGTGGCTGGGCGGTCCAGCCTGGGGGCTGACGCTCATCACTTTCTTTGTGCTCTCCAGCCTGCTTTCGTATTACAAGGCCACCGTCAAAGCGGGGCTGGCCGAAAAGTTCTCCAAGGGCTCTCGCCGCGATCTGGGGCAGACGCTGGCCAATGGCGGCGCGGGGGCGCTGTTAGCCATCGCCTACGCGCTCCATCCCCACCCGCTGTTGCTGGCAGCTTTCGTCGGCGCGCTGGCCACGGTCAACGCCGACACCTGGGCCACCGAGCTTGGCGTGCTCAGCCGCCGCCCGCCCCGGCTGATCACGACCGGTAAAGTCGTGGAGGTGGGGACCTCCGGCGGGGTCTCGCTCCAGGGCACCCTGGCCACATTGGCCGGTGGTCTGATCATCGGCCTGGCGGCGCTGGGCTGGCTGCGGCTCGAGCCATGGTTGGGCGGCAGCGGCGGCGGCGACTGGCGACTGCTCCTGGTGGGGGCGCTGGGCGGCCTGGGCGGCTCGCTGGCCGATAGTCTGCTTGGGGCCACCGTCCAGGCAATCTACTACTCGTCTGTCCGCCACAAGGAGACCGAGAAACGCATTGATCCCGATGGCACGCCCAATACCCTGCTCCGTGGCTGGCGCTGGCTGGATAACGACTGGGTCAACTTCCTCAGCTCCTGCGTGGGAGCGCTGTTGGGCGCTCTGGTAGCCTGGGTGCTGGCTTGACACAAACCAGGGCGGATTATAATGCCCTTAGACACCGGTGGCCTATCGTCCAGGATCTGGGGTCTTCAAACAGTCGCCGGGGAAATCACTGCTCAAAAGGAGACAAAATTCGTGGGCACCAAAATGGAATTTACCGATAATTATAACGATCAAAGCACCGATCGTGGGTTCCAGTTTGAATTCTACTGTGACCGCTGTGGAACTGGCTACCGCACGCGCTTCCAACCCTGGGCGACCGGCACCGCGGCCAGTGTCCTGGATACCGCCAGCAGCCTCTTTGGCGGCATCTTCAGCAGCGCCGCCAATGTCGGCGAACGGGTCCGCTCGGCCGCCTGGCAGAAGGCTCACGACGAAGCCTTCCTCGCCGCCATGGAGGAACTGCGGCCTGACTTCATCCAATGCCCCCGTTGCCAGCAGTGGGTTTGCCGGGAGAAGTGTTGGAACCGGAAACGCGGTCTCTGCAAGACCTGTGCGCCGGACCTGGCGGTAGAACGTTCGGCGGCGCAGGCCAGCCTGGCGGTAGAGCAGGCCTGGAGCGGCGCTACCATCGCCGAGGACGACGAACGAGCACTGCGGACCGATGGCCGCGAGACCGTGCTGGCCACCTGCCCCAACTGCGAAGCGCCCCTGGCCGCCAACGCCAAATTCTGCCCGGAGTGCGGCACCCCGCTCAAGGTCAAGACCGAGTGCGCCAACTGCGGCGCTGAGATCCCCCGGGGCGCGAAATTCTGCCCGGAGTGCGGCACGCCGGCCGGTGGCGCAGCGTCCCCCAAGAAATCAGCCTCCGGCCGCCGCGCAGGGCAATAGTTGAGTGGAGCTACCTTGTCATTGCACCCGGAAACGTTCTCCTTGCCCGTTGAGCAAGAAAAACGCCTGGCCGATTTGGTGCTGATCTGGGCCATCCTTTTCGGGACGTTAGTTCGCCTGACTCCCGCCATCCTGGGCCATTTTCCGGTCCTGGATGGCGGGTTGTTTTACACGATGGTGCAGGATCTGCAAACTGCCCATTACGCTCTGCCTACCTACACGTCTTATAACGCGGCCGGGATCCCTTTCATGTACCCGCCGTTACCTTTCTACGTGGGAGCCGCGTTAGCGGACTTGTTGCACTTGCCGCTCCTGGAGCTGTTCCGCTGGCTACCGGGGTTGCTGTGTGCCGTCACCGTGCCGCTTTTTTATGGCTTGAGCCGGACCGTGCTCCCTTCCCGATTGGCCAGTGCCCTGGCAACGCTGGCCTTCGCCATGCTGCCCTCGGCCTACGACCTGTTCATTGAAGGCGGTGGCCTGACCCGCAGCCTGGGCGCCATTTTTGCGCTGTTGACGCTATGGGCCGTCTACCGCCTGTTCAGCCAGCGCCGTCTCCGCAACGTTTTCTTCACCATTCTGGCGGCCAGTTTGCTGGTGCTTTCCCATCCAGAGCTCACGTTTCATACCTGTTTCGTCGTCGCTTTACTGTGGCTTTTCCTGGGACGGGACAAACGGACCGCGCTCTTAGCGTTGGCCGTGGCTGCCGGCGTTTTAGGGCTGACGCTACCCTGGTGGCTCACGGTGCTGCAGCGGCATGGCTGGATGCCTCTCCGCGCGACCATGAGCACCAGCTGGCATAACTGGCTCTTCTGGACCCCGTTGCTGACCCTCAACTTTGCGCAAGAATTCTTTTTCAGCCCCATCACGGTCGTGGCATTGATCGGCGGGCTGGCCTGCCTTATCCAGCGCCATGTTCTGCTCCCGGCCTGGCTGGTCTTGCCTTTCATCGCCGAACCGCGCAACCCGGCCTTTTCGGCCACGTTACCCCTGGCCTTGCTGTTTGGCGTCGGCATGACCGCCGTCATCTTGCCCGGCCTGACCGCGCTGGCGCGGCCTCGCACTGCCGCCCAACTCCCGCCGGCTGAGCCCCGCGTGCCACAGGGGGTACTGCTAACGCTGACCGTTTTTTTGATTTACACGCTCATCAATGCCTACGCCGCTTCAATGAGTCTGGCCCAATACCGGGTCACCCCTGCCGAACGCCAGGCGCTGCAATGGGTCACGGAGCAGACCCCCACCGACGCCCGCTTTGTCCTGCTGACTTACGGCGACCCGTTCAACACCCCCGTCCAGGAATGGTTCCCCACCTTAACCCGGCGCGTCAACGTGGCCGTCGTCCAGGGATATGAGTGGTTGCCGGGCCAGCTGTATCACCGCAAGCAAGCGTTTGACGAGCTGCGCACCTGCCTGTTTGAGGCCCTTTCCTGCCTGGAACAATGGGCTGCGCGCCAGAATATCACCTACGATTACGTCTATCTTTATCGGGGATTTGTCGGCGATACGAAAACCCAAAACCTGGCGGGGCTATTGTTGACTTCTCTGGAAGCATCCCCCGACTATACCCTGGTCTATGACACCCCCGCGATTAAAATTTTTGCCCGCCAACCGGCTGCGCCTTGAGCATGGCGAAAATTTTAGGAGCGGCTTTCCTCGACGCCTTGACGATTTTGGTGAGTCTTTCTGCAATAGAGTGATATCCTTGCCTGCCTGCCAGGATATGGTATAATTTCTCTCACGCGGGCGTTGCATAATGGCCATGCCTTAGCCTTCCAAGCTAATGATACGGGTTCGATTCCCGTCGCCCGCTCTGAGGGTCCATAGCTCAACGGTTAGAGCGGCCGGCTTAACATAGCGAGTCTAAGTTCAAGTGAGGGTTGTGTAACTCAGCGTGGCAGTTGTGACACACCAGGATACAACGGAACAGAATTTTGTCTGTTTCCCTTGCAAAGGGGTGCCGCACACAATACAGTTAGATAGTTTGCTCATTGCTGTATTATAGACGAGAATATGACTCGCTACAAGGGCTGCCTGGAGAGTAATCTTCAGGTGAAACCTGCCAAATTCGGGGAAGCCTGTGTTGCATAACATGGTAATCCCGAGCCAAGCCCGGTTCAATCTCGTTAGAGATGAATAGGGAAGGTGTAGAGACTAGACGGCAGGCACCCCACGGGGTGAAGGGATAGTCCAGCCCACAAACCCGAAAGGGGCAGCGAAAGCTGCAGTGGGAAGCATAACCGGTTGGTTCCGGGTTCGAATCCTGGTGGACCCACTCAGGCAACTACAGAGAACGGCTCGGCGCAGGTCGGGCCGTTTGTGATGTCAGAGCAAAGTGAAGGATGGTTGGGTATGTTACAAAAACTGGCCGCGATTGAGGCGCGGTACGATGAACTGGAACGGCTGATGGCCGATCCGGCCGTGGTGGCCGATTACGAGAAAGTCGCCGAATACGCCAAAGAGCGCGCCGAACTGGAGGAACTTGTCACTCTCTACCGGCGCTACCAGCAGGCGCTGGACGAGCTGGATTCGGCGCACCAGATGGTTGAGGAAGAGAGCGACGCCGAGCTGCGCGCGCTGGCCCATGAGGAGATCGCCCGCCTGCAAGTCGAGACCGAGGCGCTGGAGGTTCAACTGCGCCAGTTGCTCATTCCCAAGGACCCGCGCGATGAGAAAGATGTCATCGTGGAAATCCGCGCGGGGGCCGGCGGCGATGAGGCCGGGCTGTTCGGCGCCGATCTGCTCCGCATGTACCTCCGCTACGCCGAGCGCCAGGGCTGGAAGACGGAACTGATCAGCGAAAACCGCACCGGCATCGGCGGCTACAAAGAGGTCGTCTTTGGCGTGCGTGGGCGCGGGGCCTTCTCCCGTCTGAAGTACGAGAGCGGCGTCCACCGCGTGCAGCGCGTGCCGGTCACGGAGGCCAGCGGGCGCATCCACACTTCCACTGCCACCGTCGCCGTCCTGCCGGAAGTGGATGAAGTGGAGGTCTCAATTGACCCCAAGGAATTAGAGATTACCACTTACTGTTCTTCCGGTCCCGGCGGGCAGCACATGCAGAAGAACGAGACGGCTATCCGCATCATTCACAAGCCGACCGGCATCGTCGTCACCTGCGAAAACCAGCGCTCGCTCCAGCAGAATAAGGAACGCGCCCTGGCCGTCCTCCGCGCACGGCTCTACGAGCTGGAACTGGAGCAGCAGGCCGCTGAGATTGATTCCGCCCGCCGCGCCCAGGTCGGCACGGGTGAGCGCAGCGAGAAGATCCGCACCTACAACTACCCGCAGAACCGCGTCACCGATCACCGCATTGGGTTGACCAGCTACAACCTGCCGGCCGTCATGGATGGCAGCCTGGACGAGTTTATTGACGCGCTGGCTTTAGATGACCAGACGCGGCGCTTAGCCGGCGAAATAGCGTGAAGCCCGTGACCACAGACCACACCGGTTAACCGTGTGGTCTGTGGTCCGTCGTCCGTGGTCTGCCCTCACACCACCGGCAGCAGTTGCAGCGCCTCGTCAATCCGCGCCTGGGCGTGATTGTAATCCACCAGCTCCCCGCGCAGATAGCTCTCGTAAGCGGTCATATCCATGAAACCGTGGCCGCTCAAATTGAAGAGGATTACCCGCTCCTCTTGCTTCTCTTTGGCGTCCAGCGCCTCGTCAATCGCCGCGCGGATGGCGTGCGCCGACTCCGGCGCGGGCACCAGCCCCTCGCTGCGCGCAAACTGCATCGCCGCCTCAAAGACGGTCAATTGCTGATAGGCACGCGGTTCAATCAACCCCAACTCCACCGCGTGCGAGATCAGCGGTGCCATGCCGTGATAGCGCAGCCCGCCCGCGTGGATCCCCGCCGGCATGAAGGTGTGGCCGAGGGTGTGCATCTTGACCAGCGGCGTCAGGTGGGCCGTGTCGCCGTAATCGTAGGCATACTTCCCCTGCGTCAGCGTTGGGCAGGCGGCCGGCTCCACCGCTACAAAGCGCGTAGCGCGTCCCGTGCGCAGCCGCTCCCCTAAGAATGGGAAAGCGATCCCGCCGAAGTTGCTCCCGCCGCCCACGCAGCCGATCACCACGTCGGGGTAAGCCCCCTCGGCCTCCATTTGCCGCAGCGCCTCCTCGCCGATCACCGTCTGGTGCAGCAGGACGTGGTTGAGCACGCTGCCCAGCGAGTACTTGGTGCGCGGATCTTTCACCGCCTCCTCCACGGCCTCGCTGATGGCGACGCCTAAGCTGCCGTTGGAGTCCGGGTCTTGCGCCAGGATGGCGCGCCCGGCCTCGGTCTGGTCGCTGGGGCTGGGGGTGACATGCGCGCCGAAGGTCTCCATCATGATGCGGCGGTAAGGCTTCTGGTAATAGCTCACCTTGACCATGTAGACCTGCACTGCGATCCCCAGGAAGGCACCGGCCATGGCCAACGCGCTGCCCCACTGCCCGGCCCCGGTCTCGGTCGTCAGGCGCGTGACGCCCTCCTGCCGGTTGTAGTAGGCCTGCGCGACCGCCGTGTTCGGCTTGTGGCTGCCGACGGGACTGGCGCCCTCGTACTTGTAGTAGATACGGGCCGGCGTGCCGAGCGCCCGTTCCAGGCGGACGGCGCGGCGCAGCGGCGTGGGCCGCCAGAGCTTATAGACCTCGCGCACCTCATCAGGGATCGGGATATAGCGGTCGGTACTCACTTCTTGCTCAATACAGGCCATGGGGAACAGGATGGAGAGATCATCCGGCCCCAGGGGCTGGTGCGTGCCGGGGTGCAACGCCGGGGGCGGGGGCACCGGCAGGTCGGCGATCAGGTTGTACCAACTGGTGGGTAAATATTTCTCAGACATAATAACCTCCTTGTGTCAATTTAAATTGAAAAGCAGATTGCAAAAAGGATCAAACGCCTCACGCGGGATGCTCGCGTGTTACGTCTTACACCAACCGGAAGGGTTCCTCGCGTTCCAGCGCGCGGCTCAGGCGCGGCCCGATCAGCCCCATCGCCTCGTAGACCGCTGCCATCGTCAGCCGGGCCTCGGCCTGATGCCGGCGTGTGCCCGCCATGAGCACCTCTTCCACCAACCCCGGCCGCTGTTCGTAGTAGGCGCGGCGTTCGCGGATCGGCTCCAGGAAGGCGTTGAGCGCGCGGGCCAGCTTCCGCTTGACCTCCACATCGCCGACCTTCCCCAGCTGATAGCGCTCCTTCAAGTCATTGACTTCATCCACATCGGGGTTGAAAGCGTCGTGGTAGATGAAGACCGGGTTGCCCTCCACACGGCCGGGGATGTCGGCGCGGATGCGGTTGGGGTCGGTGTACATCCCGCGCACTTTCTGCTCCACCGTTTTCGCGTCATCGGAGAGGTAGATGGCATTGCCGAGCGATTTGCTCATCTTGGCCTGCCCGTCGGTGCCGACCAGGGTGGGCACTTCGCCGATCATGACCTCGGGGATGGGGAAGACCTCGCCGTAGAGGTAATTGAAGCGGCGGGCGATTTCGCGGGTGATCTCCACGTGCGCCTCGTTGTCCTTGCCCACCGGGACCAGGTGCGCGCGCGGCAGGAGAATGTCGGCTGCCTGCAACACCGGATAGCCGATCAGCCCAAAAGGTACCGTTTCGTCGTCCAGGTTGGCAGCGCGGGCCATCTCCTTGATGCTGGGGATGCGCGCAAGGCGCGGCAGGGTCACCAGGTCGCCGAAGAGCAGCGCCAGCTCAAACGTCTCGCGCACGGCCGATTGCAGGAAGATGGTGCTGCGTTCTGGATCAATTCCCACCGCCAGATAATCTAACACCACCTCGTAAATATTCTGGGGCAACGCCAGCACGTGCTCTTTTTCCGGCCGCGTTGTCAGCGTGTGCAGATCGGCAATGATGAAAAAGCAGTCGTAGGTATCCTGCAGCGCCACGCGGTTCTTCAGGCTGCCCACGTAATGGCCCAGATGGAGTTTGCCCGTCGGGCGATCTCCGGTCAAAATGCGTTTGCGTTGTGAGTTCATAAAGCCTCCCTTTAGTATAAACTGGTGAGCAGTTGGTAGAGAGCCGTGAGCAGTCATCGTCAGCCCGAGGCCCTGCTCACTATTCCCTGCTCCCATTTCCTTTTTGACTTAAAAGCGGTCTGTTGTCCGTTGCCGGCGGCCCTCAATAACGCAAAACGCCCGTCCCTACCGAGGGACGGGCGTTCAACGCTCGTGGTGCCACCCTGTTTAGGCGACCTCAACACAAAACGCGCCGGTGAACGGCGCGTTGGGATGAAGCCAGCCTCACTCTTGCGGGTACAGCGCTATAGCGATACCCTCCGCCTGGATAACGGTAGCGGTTCCGGCTCGGACTACTCGGATCCTCCTTTCGGCGAGCGGCTCCCGGGCCCATTCGGTGCCTGCGCTGGTGCCGGATTCTCACCCTCCCGACTCTCTGGAACCCCGCTGCGGCGCGTACTCTTCCCGATCTACGCTATTGGTTTATTTATAACACAGGGCGGGAAATTGTCAAGCGCGAAGCGGCGCTGTAGTGACGCCTTCAGGCGTTCTCCCCTTCAGCGGCCGGCTAAGAAACACCTGTTGGCCTTTAAAAATTAAATGCGGTAACACCAGGCGACTCGTTTTTTCCCGGTGGGTAGCCGGGCGATCAATCGCCCGGCTACCCAAGCCACGCCCGGTAAACCGGGCTGCCGTAGCCCCGTTCACGGGGCGTTGCTGGCTAGCCCGGCGGTTAACCGCCGGGCGCCCAGCGCGCACGTGGCCGGATTATTTTCTTAAAGGCCATAAGTTGGCGCGACTTTGTACAGCCACGGTTGATTAAAGCAGGGCAAACTTCAGTTGGCCGCAAGCGGGCATTGAAATGTATCCCTGTGGGCAGCAACAGTAGACTTACCACGCCGAATCGGGTATACTGGTACTGCGGGAAGCATGAAGCAGGTGAAGTAGCAAGAGAAGACGAGGTCAATTTTATGGAGACATCAGCCGCCCTGGTACCGTTGATTCAAGTGGACAACGTCCACAAGTCATTCCTCATGGGCAAGGAGGCTGTGCTGGCCCTGCGCGGCGTGAGCCTGGAGGTCCAGCGCGGCGAGATCGTCTGCCTGATGGGGCCGAGCGGCTCCGGCAAGACCACGCTGCTCAACATCATTGGTGGGCTGGAGGAACCGAGCCGGGGCCACGTCATTGTGGACGGCGAGAACGTGGTGGCGCTTTCCGAGGACCGGCTCTCGGCCCTGCGGCTGACCAAAATGGGGTTTGTTTTCCAGAATTACAACCTGCTGGCAAACTTCACCGCGCAGGAGAATGTGGAGGTGCCACTGGCGCTGACCGGGATGAGCCGGCGCGCGCGGCGGCGCAAGGCCGAACAGCTCTTGGAGCGCGTGGGCCTGGGCGACCGGGCCAAACACTATCCCAGCGAGCTCTCCGGTGGCCAGCAACAGCGGGTGGCGATTGCCCGCGCGCTGGCGAACGATCCGCCTATCCTCATTGGCGATGAGATCACCGGTGACCTGGACTCGCAGACCGGCTTTGAGGTCATGGAGGTGATCGCGCAGTTGAACCGTGAGCAGGGTGTCACCGTCATCTATGTGACCCATGATCCCCGGATGGCGAAGTTTGCCACCCGCCTGATCCAGCTGCGCGACGGTCAGATTGCGGAAAGAGCGGCGGTATGATCGCTCGTTATGTCCTGAAAAGCTTCAGCCGCCACAAGGCGCGCACCGTGATCATGGTGCTGGCGTTGCTGGTGGTGACTATGATGCTGGTGACGCTCAACAACGGCGTGGATTCGTTGCAGCGGCAGGTGGTGGAGATTGTGGAACGGGAGGCGGGCGAGCATGATATCACGATCCGCCGCGCCGAGACCAGCCCTGACCAGTTCCTGGACGTGTCGTTGATAGCCCAGCTGCGGGCGGCCGCGCCGGAGATTGTCGCCATTTACCCGCGCTTTCAGGCCACGGTGGAGCTCCAGACGGCCCGGAAGGTGGGGAACGCCTCGCTCGTGGCGCGGGTGCCGGAGGACGACCTGGGGCAGATCACCGTGCTGGAGGGCGCTTATGAGCTGACCGGTGACCGGGTGGTCCTGCTCAAAGTCACGGCGGATACTTTCGGGCTGAAGGTCGGCGACGAGATTAATGTGAGCTACATCATGCCCCTGGCGCGGCTCAAGGGGTATGAGGCCCCCACGGACGAGAGCTTGCGCCGCATCACCCGCCGCTTTACCGTCAGCGGCATCGTGCTCGCCACGGGGCTGGGCGGCGGTGGTCAGAACGGCATTTTGACCAGCGTGGCGACTGCGCAGGAGTGGCTGGGATTACCGGACCGCGCCGAGCGACTGGTGGTGGTGCTGGATCAGAGCCTTTACGCTTCTGGCAGCACCCAGACTGCTATCTTTCGCGTCCGGCGCATTGCTGAGCGGCTCTATGACGCACTGGGCGATGAGGTGGAGAACTACACCTTCGCGCTGGACAAAGCCCAGGAGCTGGATTTCACCGATATTGCTTTTGCCGTGATGCGCTCGGTCAGCAGCGTCTATGGCTTTCTGGTGATGGGCGTGGTTGGGCTGCTGATCTATTCCCTCATCAATACCAACGTGGAAGAGCGGCGGCGTGACCTGGCCTTCTTGCGTGTGATCGGGGCTCAGCGCTGGCATCTGTTCGGGCTGGTGTTGCTGGAAGTGGCGCTGATCGGGGCGTTTGGCGTTGGCCTGGGGGTGATCGCCGGACAGATCTTCAGCCTGACCGTCGTTTCGCCTCTGGTTAACTTCTTCATCGCTCACGCCGGCACGGATCTATCTCAGGAGTTTGGGATAGATTTCAAGATGACCATCACGGTGGGAGCGATGGCGCGGACCGGGGCCATCGCGGCGGTGGTGTTGTTACTGGCGGCTTTAGCGCCGGCGCGCAAGGCGGCCAACACCAAAATCCGCTACGCCATCAATCCCGGCTCCGCCGACAACCTCCAAATTGAGGACCTGGCGCGCTTGCGCTCGCGCCGCTTTGATAAGCGCGTGGTGATCGCCGGGCTGGTGCTGACGATCATGTGGGGGCTGGAGTTTATCGGCACCAACTACCTTTACGTGCAGGGCAACGAGGCGGTGGTGAGCGCCTTTATGTTCGGGGGCTTAGCGTTGCTTGTTGTCGGTGTCAGCCTGCTCTTCTATGCGCTGACCGTGCCCCTGGAGCGGCTGCTGATCGCGCTGGCCGGGGCCCTGGCCGACAAGCCGACCTTCTTCGCGGGGCCTAACCTCCTCCGGGCCAAACAGCGCAACACCACCATCTCGTTGATGGTGGTCTTCAGCGCTACACTGCCGACTTTTCTCGGCACCATGACGGCTCTGGAACAGCGCAACTATGAGATTGAGGCCCGGTTTAGATATGGAGCCCCGGTCACGGTCTCGGCGACCGGCTGGGGCTGGTATGGTTTTTACGGGGATCCCGACCGTCAGTTGCGCCCGGCCTACCTGGAGCAGGTGCGCGCCGTGCCCGGGGTTGCCCAGGTGGTCGGGATTACGCCGGAATATGTTGCCCAGGCTACCAATCGGGTAACCCTGCGGACCACCGGCCTGTTGGTGCAGGGGATCACCGGCTCGCTGGCCGATGTGGTCTACGAGGATCTGGCAGCCTACGGTGAGGCCATGCCCCAGGCCTTCGCCCGGCTTTTTGCCGAACCGGATACCGTCATCATCAGCAAAGGCTACGCCGAGTACATGGATCTGAGTGTGGGCGATCTGCTGTTGGTCCCTGGCACCGGCAAGGATCACGTGGTTCCCCTGCGGATCATCGGTCTGATTGAGCGGCTGCCGGGCTTTGCGGGCTTCTCGCGCAACGAGAATTACGTCCGCTGGGGGCGCACGCCGGGGCTGGTCTCGCTGGATACCTATCTCCGGCTGACCCACGATCCGACGCAGGGGGCCTTCTGCGTGCGCGGCTTTTGCACGCCTGCCGAACAAGATCAGCCCATCCTGGGGCAGGTTTTGATCACCACCGCGGGCGGCACCGAGACCACCGCTATCGTGAGTGCGTTGCGCGAGCAACTCGCCGACCGCAACGACGTCTGGGTCCAATCCACCGCCGAAGAGATCCGCACCACCGAACAATCCATGCGCACTATGCGGGTGTTAATGTTGATGATGACAATCCTCTCGTTCATCACCAGCATCTTCGGCGTCTTTTCGGTGGTCTACATGGCGGTTTACGTGCGGCGGTTGGAGATCGGGATGCTCAAGGCCATCGGTATGAGGCAGCGCGAACTGGTGGGCGCGTTTGCGCTGGAAGCGGTGCTGATGACGGTAAGCGCCTCGCTCGCCGGCGTGATCGCCGGCACGGTGCTGGGATACCTGTTTTACACGAGCAACAACACGATGCGCAATACGCCCACCCAATTGACGTTTGATTGGTCAACCACGCTGGCGATTTTGGTGATGGTGGTCCTGGCCAGTGTCTTCAGCACCTGGCTGGCCGCGCGTAACACCGTGCGGCGGCGCGTCACCCAAATTTTGCGCGAAGCGTGGTAACCAGAAAGGATGAAGGCGGAAGGATGAAGGCGAAAAAGGTTAAATTAAGAAAATGGCTGCCCTGGGGGGCAATGTTTCTTCTGGTCTTGCTGGCGGCCTGCGCCCAGGCTGAGACCTCCCCGGTGGCACCGCCCCCGCTCAACGTTGTCACACCGACGCCGTTGCCGACAGTAGCGGTGGGGAAAACGGTCGTCGCCGACGGGTACCTGGCTGCGCCCTATCCCAAACTGGCGCTGGGCTTTGGTGACGGCGTCAACGGTGAGGTACTGACGATCACGGTTAAACCGGGGGATCGCCTGCCCGCCGGCGCGCTCATCGCCGTGTTAGACGACACGGAGCTCCAACGCGCTGTCACCGACGCCGAGCGGGCATTGGCGCGGGCGCAGCTGGAGCGCACCCGCGCCGAGGAACAGCGGCAGCGCGATCTCGCCGACGCTGAGCAGGCGTTGGCCGCTGCCAAACGGTCCCTCAACACTGCCTACCTGCAATCCTCGTCCACCGCCATTGAAGAGGCGCGCACCACGTTAGAGCAAGCGCGCCGCGACGAAGAGTACGCCAAAAGCAAATACGACGAGGTCTACGGCTGGGGTTGGCCCCCGGCCGAGATGCGCCAGCAATATTACGACAGCTGGCAGAAAGCCAAACGTGACCGCGAGCTGGCCGAGCTGCGGCTCAAGGACGCCGAAGATCAAGAAGGGGTCCGCTCTTTGGACGCACAGACGCGCAAGGACGACGTGGCGCAGGCCGAGCGCCAGCTGGCAGCGCTCCAGACCGGGTTGGACCCCAAATTGGACCAGGCGGTGGAGGACGCCGAATTGCAGTTGGAGAAAGCAAAACGCGCGTTAACCCACGCCCGGCTCACTGCCCCATGGGAGGCGTTGGTACAATCGGTGGAAGTCGCCCCGCACGCTACCGTCGCCGCCGGTACCCCGGTGGTCACCCTGCTGAGTCTGGAAGACGGCCTGCGTTTCGTCACCCCCAACCTGAGCGAGCAGCATATCGCCACCATCCGCCCCGGCCAGCCGGCCGTGGTCACACTCCGCACCTTTATTGAGACACCGCTCACCGGCACCGTAGAGACAATCGTGCCGCAAGGCGAGGCCCAGACGGGATCCGATGCCCGCTTCACCGTCCGCATCCAACTCGCGCCCACGACGTTAGCGCTCCTGCCCGGGCTGACCGGGCGTGTGGAGATCTTCACAGAACAGTGATGTTTATAGACAGCCAATCAGTGCTACAATAGAAGAGCAAACAGGATCCTACAATAACATTTCAGGTTAGGGAGTACTGCAAAAGGTAGGGGGATTAGGAGGGAATATCAATGGCCATGGCTACAACAGCGACCAAAAGATTGCGTTTTCTCACCTCTTGGTATCAACGGGGCTATCGAAGTGAGGTGATTGACTTAGCCCTGGACAAGGTATGGACCTTAGAACGAGAACGCGCCCAACGAGAATGCGCCGAACTCCAGGCACGGTTGGATCAGTTGGAGACTGACTATCAGATGACCTCGTCAGAATTTTACTCCCGGTTTCACCAGGGTGAACTGGGAGACGAGGCCGATTTTTTTGAATGGAGCGCACTGTATGAAATGTATCAAGCGGTTAGTGCGCGCCTGGTGGAATTGGATAGCGTAACAGAAAGCCTTCCCGATGACTGCCGCCCATTTGTATCTTAACGAACTCAAAGCAAAGCTGGTAGCCTGTCCCCAAGTTGGCCGAATTGACTTTATACGAGAATGGGTTACCGATGATCGGGGATACTTTCGAGCACGCTTGACTTTAACCAATGGAGATTGGCTTGAAGTATCGGAATATTTTATCGTCCAGGCTGAAACCTGCACCACTGCTGAATATCGCTACCAGTGGATGACTCCCACTGGGCGGCTGCACCGACGTTGGGATAACGCGCCACATTTTCCTGAACTCTCTAATTTTCCCCATCACATTCATACTGATGAGCCCTCAACCGTTGTGCCAGGTGAGATGATGAGTATCATGGCGTTGTTAGACCAGCTGCTCGCATTGATTTGAAAAAAGTATACCATTCATCCGGTTTCGCTCTGTCCGATTGCCGGCAGAGCTGTATCCCCGGCGCATCGGCCGGTCGCGCAGTAAAGCTGTGACGTTCATAAACCCCCGCCTTGCCCCGCGCGCAGAAAAGCTGCACAGCGCAGATCCGGTGGTGCGCCCGGCCGTGCGCAATCAGCCGCTCTAATAAGATGGCGCTGCCGCTGGTAGACCGGCGACTTGAATATCCATTCCCCCTTGAATAAAACGTGACTGACCCCACAGGCCGATTTTATCCTCGCGGGCCTGGTAAGCCATTCTTAGCCTTTGCCAACCGACCAGTGAAGGAGAATTTTGCATAGCTGGTATAGATGACAACTTGCGTTATACTGTTATACTATGGAAGAAAGAGCCAGCTGCCCCCCATGCTGGGCATACACCGTTATCCCGATGTTGAAGCGCGGATAGGGACATGACATGTGCGATACGCTCAAGTCTTTGCTCAAGGCAATCTTTAACCGGAAACGATGGCTCGTTCTGTTGTTATGGTTGGGCGCTGCGGGCGACCTGTGGTTCATCAACCACAGTCCAACTGCGGCCGCCGCCTCCCCGGCAGGAATCCCCGTCGTGCCCCCGCTGCCGCTCCCGGAGCAGGGCGCCCGGTTTGAAGCCATCGGGCTGGAAGAGGGCCTTTCGCATGGCCTGGTCCTGCGCATCGTTCAGGATCAGCAGGGCTTCATCTGGTTCGCCACCTCCGGCGGGCTGGACCGGTATGACGGCCGCACCATCGTCGCTTACAAACATGATCCCAATGACGGCGGGAGCCTGGGCGCGAACTCCATCTGGAGCCTGCTGGTTGATCACGAGGGGACGCTCTGGGTCGGCACCGAGGGCGGCGGGCTGAACCGCTTTGTCCCGGCGGAAGACCGTTTTGTGCGGTATCTCCCCGATCCCAATGACCCTTATAGCCTCAACGATACGCGCATTACGAACATCTACGAAGATCGCGCCGGCGATCTCTGGATCGGCACGGCCACCGGCGGCCTGAACCATTGGGAGCGGGCCACCGGGCGCTTTACGCACTACCGGCATGACCCGCACGATCCCACGACTATCACCAGCGATGGTGTGATGGGTATCTACGAAGATCGCGCCGGCCTTTTGTGGGTGGGGACGCCGGAGGGCTTGAATTGCCTGGACCGGACGACTGGGCGCTTCACCCGCTACCAGCCTGATCCCGCTGATCCCTACAGCCTGGGTGCCAACCCGGTCTGGGCCATCCTGGAAGATCAGCAGGGCACGTTGTGGGTGGGCACGGCCGGCGCCGGGCTGGCCAGCCTGGACCGCACCACCGGCCGGTTTACCCATTACCGGCATCAGCCCGACGATCCCAACAGTCTGAGCAATGACATGGTCTTCACCCTCTACGAGGATCGCTCCGGCGCGCTCTGGATCGGGACCTATGGCGGCGGCCTGAACCGGCGCGATCCGACGACCGGGCGCTTTTATCATTACCGCAATGACCCCTGGGATGCCGATAGTTTGAGCACCGATCACGTCCGCGCTCTGTTCCAGGATCGCGATGGCAACCTCTGGATCGGTACCGAGGGCAAGGGGGTCAATCTGCTGGCGCCCAACTACAAGCCCTTTATCCGCTACCGGGCGGCGACTCCCACCACCCCCGGCTTGAGCAATCCCTTCGTGATGTCGCTGTACGTGGATCGGAAGGGGGAAGTCTGGGCCGGCACATTAGGCGGTGGCGTCAACCGGTTCAATCTCCAGACCGGGCGCATCACCGTCTACCGGCACGACCCGGCCAACCCGCGCAGCCTCAGCAGCGATACCATCTACGGCATCTTTGCCGACCGCCGGGGCACGATCTGGGTGGGCACCGCCAATGAGGGCCTCAACCGGTGGGACCCCGCCACCCAAATGTTCACCCGCTACCAGAACGACCTGGCCAATCCGCACAGTCTGAGCAACAATAGCATCTACGCGGTCTACGAAGACCGGCAGGGGCGGCTCTGGGTCGGCACCAACGGCGGCGGCTTGAATCTTCTGGAGCGGGAAACCGGCCAGTTTACCCATTATCGTTATGATCCCGCCGACCCGACCAGCTTGAGCAACGACCGGGTCACCCAAATTTACGAGGACTCCACCGGGAGCCTGTGGATCGGCACGGCCGGCGGCGGGCTCAACCGGCTGGTATGGGACCCAGGCTCAGCCACCGCCCATTTCGTGCGTTACCAGAATGTGCCCGGCGAGCCGCAGACCCTCAGCAGCGATGTTGTTTTCACCTTGCTGGAAGATGCTACCGGCGCGCTCTGGGTGGGCACCGCTGAGGGGTTGAACCGCTTCCAACGTGAGACGGGGACCTTTGCCCATTATGGTGAGCGCGACGGTCTGCCCAGTTCACTGGTCGCCTGCATTCGGGAGGATGCGCAGGGGAACTTGTGGCTGAGCACCGGCCGGGGGCTGGCGCGCTTTGATCCGCGGACCGGGAATTTCCGCGCCTATGACGAGCACGATGGGTTGCAGAGTAATCAATTCCATCAAGGCTCTTGCGCTGGTGGTCCTGAAGGACTGCTCTATTTCGGCGGCGCGAACGGCTTCAACGCCTTTGATCCGGCCCAAATTCAGGATCAGCTCACGCCGCCCGTCCTGGTCTTTACCGGGATCACCCTTGGCGCGGATAACCGGCCGGTCTCTCCGACCCTGTTGACCACCGGGCCCCTGGTCCTGCGCTGGCCCGATAACTCCCTCGCGTTTGAGTTCGCGGCGCTCAACTACACCCAGCCGGCCAAGAACCGGTATGCTTTCCGGCTGGAAGGGTTTGATGCCGATTGGAATGACACGCAGCAGCGGCCCT
>CAYTGR010000017.1:76694-80539 GCA_964437445.1 uncultured Anaerolineales bacterium
GCTTTCCGGCTGGAAGGGTTTGATGCCGATTGGAATGACACGCAGCAGCGGCCCTTTGGACGCTACACCAATCTGCCCGGCGGCACCTATGTGCTGCGCGTCAAAGGCGCGAACAACGATGGCGTCTGGAACGAGACCGGCACGGCGTTGACCATCCAGGTGATCCCGCCGTTCTGGCAACGCTGGTGGTTTACCGGCTTGATGGGGCTGTTGCTCATCGGGCTGACGGCCGGCGGCTTTGTCCTGCGCCTCAAGCTGGCGGCAGCCCAGCGCCGGCAATTGGAGAGGGTCGTCACCCAGCGCACCCAGGAACTGCGCGAGGCCAACGCCAGCTTGCAAGCTTATGCCCACGAGCTGGAACTGCGTAACGCGGAGCTGGACGCTTTTGCCCACACCGTCGCCCATGACCTGAAGAATCCGCTGGGGATCATCATCGGCTTTGGCTTACTGTTGGAGTCTGATTTTGAAACCATGCCGCCTACCTTACTGAGAGAGAATATCCGCCGCATGGTGCAAATGGGCAATAAAATGAGTTACATCATTGATGAACTCTTGCTATTTGCCGGTATGCGTAACGCCCAGGTCGTGGAATTGCAGCCGCTGGATATGGTCGCGGTGGTGCGCGAGGCCCTGGAGCGGTTGGCCCCGGCGACCACCACCGCTCAGGCTGAGATTTACCTCCCCCCTCAGTTAGACGTGGCCCTGGGCTATGCGCCGTGGATTGAAGAAGTATGGGTGAACTACATCAGCAATGCACTCAAATATGGCGGCACTCCACCTCGCGTGGAGATCGGGGCCGCCCGGTTGGAGATGGCCCCCCAGGCCAAGGTTCTCTTTTGGGTGCAGGATAACGGCCAGGGGTTGACCCCCGCGGAGCAGGCGCGCCTGTTCACCATGTTCACCCGCCTGGAGGCCACCCGCGCCAGGGGCTACGGCCTGGGATTATCCATCGTGCGACGCATCGTGGAAAAACTCGGTGGGGAAGTGGGGGTAGAAAGCACTCCCGGCGCTGGCTGCCGGTTCTGGTTTACCCTGCCGGCCGCCGCGACGCCGGAAAGCACTGGCTAAGTGCCGCGCGGCCCCGGTGCCAACAACTCCAGCCAGAGGAATTAAGAGCGCGATGGGAAGGGTTTTGCGCCCGCAAAACCCTTTTCTACTCCTCCTGCCAGTTATGAAACCTGAACACCGAATAAATTGGCCGGCCTCCTCGTTATATCACTGAAAGGTACACAAGATCATGATGACTGAAGATCGGCTCACCGCTGATCCCGAATTAACCTTGATTGCCCAGGCCCAACACGGAGATCGGTGGGCCTTCGGCGAGCTGATCTATCGCCATCAGCAAAAGGTCATTAACCTTGTCTATCGGATGTGCGGAGATGAGCAGCTGGCCGAGGATGCCGCGCAGGAGGCCTTTATCCGGGCCTGGCAGCACCTGCCCGATTACCGGCCGCAAGCGCCCTTCCGCAGCTGGCTCTACCGGATCGCGCTCAACGCCGCGCGGGATCTGCTCCGCCGTGAGCGGGAGACGGTGGATGTAGATGACCTGCCGCTGGCGGCCCCGGAAGAAGGTCCGGCCAGCGCTGCCGAACGGCACGAACGGGCGGCCCTGGTGCAACGGGCAGTGCTGGCGCTGCCGGAAGCCAGCCGGGCCGTGATCATCCTGCGGGAATACGAAGGGTTGTCATACAAGGAGATTGCCGAGGCATTGGACATTCCGTTGGGCACAGTGATGTCGCGTCTGAACTACGCCCGCACGCAGCTGCGTCAAACGCTGGCCCCCTGGTTGGTGGCTTGAGGGGGGTCGACACTCCTACATGGGCAGACAAAAATAAGGTTGAAAACGGGAGCAGAGATGGCGAATGCACACGTGACGGAGTGGTTGGGAGCCTACTATGATGGCGAACTGCACGGCAGCCGTCTGGCTCAGGTGGAGGCCCATCTGGCGGAGTGTGAACAGTGCCAGATGGCGCTGGAGCAGCTGGCAGGGCTTTCGCGCCTGTTGGCGGAGGCCCCTGCCGCGCCCCGGTTGATCTCGCCGGAGCGGCTCGCGTCTCAGGTGAATTTACGGTTGGCCCCGCGCCCGGTCCAAACGACCTGGCAGCGCCGGCTGGAGTTCGGCTGGCGGCTGATCCCGGCGGCGCTGGCCGGGGCCTGGCTCTTCGCGCAAGCTGTCTTCATCGTCAGCGGGCTGATCGTGCTGGCGCTGGCTCTGGGCGTGGATGGTAACTTGCAAGCTCTGGTCATGCCGCAAACACCCTCCCTTACCACGCTGAGCGGGTGGCTGGCGGCCAGTGGGTTCTCGTTAAATGACCTGGCCCGTGAAGCGCTGGAGACCATCTACCATTGGGCCGGTTGGGGCGCTACCCAGGCACTCCGCTGGGGCTGCCTGGCTGTGATTGCAGTCCTCTGCTGGAGCTGGCTGGCGACCCTTTGGGCCCGCCAACGCCATGCTACGCATACTGGCGCTGAGTAATGGGAGTCGTTGAGCCGTGAGTCGCGACGGCGCTTAAGCGCCTTACTACGCACACATTATTGACGAGGGAAAATGCTGGTAGTGCCGCGCTTTAGCGCGGCTAAGACGGCGCTCAAGCGCCTTACTATGAACACACTATTGATAAGGGAGATAATCATGGATTACTTCAAAGTTTTAAAGCGGGCGTGGGAGATTACCTGGCGTTATCGGGCACTCTGGGTCTTTGGGATTCTGGTGGCGCTGGCCACCGGCGGGGGTGGTGGCAGCGGTGGCGGGGGCAGCAGTGGCGGCAATATCCCCAGTGGACAGGGACCGTTTAACGGTGGTGAATTCCCTGGCTTGCACTTGGGATCGGAGGTTGTCACAGCCCTGGTGGTCCTGGCCGTGGCGCTGGTGCTCTTCCTGGTCCTGTTGGGGGTGGTTCTGGCCATTGGACGGTATATCGCTTCCACCGCCCTCATCCGCATGACAGATCACTATGAGGAGACCGGTGAAAAGGTAAGTGTGCGCCAGGGTTTCCGACTGGGTTGGTCACGGGCCAGCTGGCGGCTTTTTCTCATTGACCTGTTAGTGAGCCTGCCGGCCGTCATCCTGGCGCTGGTGAGCATTGGGATCGCGCTGGTGCCGCTGCTGTTGTGGACCACCCGCAACAATACCTTAGGCGTGTTGGGCACCGTCGCCACCATCGGGTTGGTCTTCCTGGCCGTCCTGCTCATCGTGCTCCTGGCCGTGGCGCTCAACACCCTGCGAGAGTTTTTCTGGCGGGTCTGCGTCCTGGAAGGCCAGGGGGTGCTGGACTCTATCCGCAAAGGCTTTGGTTTGGTCAAGCGCCGGCTGGGCAATGTGGCGATGATGTGGTTGATCATGTTAGGCATCGGGTTAGGTTATACCATCATCACCATCCCGGTCTTCCTGGTATTGCTCCTGGCAGGCGTGCTCATCGGCGGCATCCCGGCCCTCCTGGTGGGCCTGCTGGTCCACCTCCTGGTTGCGGAAGGAGCAGCGGCCTGGATTGCCGGTGGGCTGGTCGGGTTGCCTGTTATGCTCCTGGTAATTGTAGTGCCCTCCATCTTCATTGGAGGCATCTATCAGACCTTCAATTTCAACGTCTGGACGCTGACCTACCGCGAACTGCGCGCGCTGGAGCAGGTGGCAGCAGAACCGATGGCCTCCGTGCCGCTGCCTGAGCCGCCGGCGATGGAAGAGCCCGCCGACCAGGCCTGAGATCTCTCCCTGATCATGCTACCGGCGGCCCGGTTCAATCCGGGCCGCCGGTTTTGCATTGGTTGAGCCCAAATCGCCAGCGGGGTTAAAATACAAGGGAATTCCCCATGCACTGGCATTCACCAGCGGTGGGATGAAAATAGGT
>CAYTGR010000018.1:0-11835 GCA_964437445.1 uncultured Anaerolineales bacterium
CGGCCTCACGGAAGTTGAGGCTGTATTGGGCGAGTTCCTCTTTGAACTCCGGCTTGAGGCTCATTTCCGGCGGGGCAACAAAAGTGATAGGGCAATCAAACTGAGTCAGCGCATAGGCCAGCGAGTGCATGGTGCGCATCCGCATATCGCCGACGGCCAGCCACTTGAGCCCGTCAATGCGACCCTTTTCGCGCAGCACGGTGTAGAGGTCGGTCAGGATCTGGGTGGGGTGCTCGCCCCAGCCGTCGCCGCCGTTGATGATGGGCACGCTGGCCCACTTGGCGGCCTCGTGCGGCGCGCCCTGCTGGAAGTGGCGCATCACGATCACGTCGCCGTAGAACTCCAGCATCTTGACGGTGTCTTTGATGGATTCCTGGTACCAGTCGCCGGCGCGGGTCATCTTGGCATCGGAGAAGCCGGTGACATGGCCGCCCAGGCGGTGCATGGCGGCCTCATGGGCCAGACGGGTGCGGGTGGAGGGCTGGTAGAACGCCGTCACCAGGGTCTTGTCTTTGAGCAGGTCACTGTTGCGCCGGTTGCGGGCAATCGGCTCCAGCAGTTCAGCAATCTCAAAGACGCGGAAGAACTCCTGGCGTTCAAAGTCTTTCAACGAGAGAATGTCACGTCCCATAAAACTACGCATTTGTGTAAACCTCCTGTTTTAATATTGATTGGGTTACGCTAATAGGATGATCCTCTGGCAGTGAATGGGAATTACGCACTGCCGGAGAGTCATTTTTTCACTTTTCGCATCACGTGGAAACGGAAATGGCCGGGGACGAAGTAGCTCAGCGAATAATCTACGACCTTTTCGTCACAGCTGAAGAGCTGAGCCACCAGCTTGAGAAGTGCATTTCCGCGCAAGATCCCCAACTTCGCCGCTATTCCGGCGCTGGCATCCTCAGCCATGATTTCGGTGCGGGAGTAGGCCAGCAAGGGTGTGCCCCGCGCCAGAAAGAAATCCAACACCGAACCACGAAAGCCACCGGCCAGCTCTTCGGCGCGTAAATAGTCGCAGGGTACCACATCCAACAAATAGGCTACCGGTGTTTCCGCCACGGCAATCATGCGCGAGACACAGAGCACATTTACGACGGGTTCAGCGGGCAACAAAAGCCCGGCGAGCTCTTCAGAAGTTGCCGGGCGTTCTACGATGTCCAGGTAGGCCACTGTCGTCTCTAAGCCAATCCGGCGAGCCTGGCTGTCCAGGCTCTCCAGCAGCTCCAGGCCGGATTCTAACACCGGCATTCGGGGGCTGACAAAGGTACCGACACCGTGCCGCCGGAACAACAGCCCGCGTTCTACAAACGTGCGCATCACCTCGCGCAAGGTAGCCCGCGAAACCCCCAACTCTCGCGCCAGAGTGGGCTCCGGCGGCAATTGATCCCCCGGATGCAGCCCCTCGAGCAGAGCATTGAGCGCGGCTTCCACTTGCAGGTGAGGCGGCCGGTTATGGGCGTGTGTGGTTATGTCCCTTTCCATAACACATCTCTACTTGCAATTATAAACAAGATGTCTGACAAGTCAAGAGGCGATCACGATGGACCCAAGAAGCAGGTTTCCCAACTCACTGCCTTCTGCTCACCCTGATATTCACCGCCGTTGACAAGGGACGATTTCTCGTTACAATTCTGAACCATGATTCAGTTATCTAAACGTTGATTCAGGAGCCTCATGTCCGAATGGCGTGACGATTTGCACCAACAACGGAGAAAAATGATCCTGGCGGCGGCTGCGACGGTCTTCGCCCAAAAGGGCTACCAGCGGGCGACGGTCAAAGAGATCGCCGAACAAGCCGGCATCTCGGCCGGCACGATCTATCTTTATTTCAAAGACAAGCGGGAGCTGCTGCTGAGGATCGCTGAAGCCCTGGTGCGGGCCATGACCCAGGACTTGCTCATCCAGGTGCCGCGCGACAACGACCCGGCCTTTCTCCAACAACTGCTGCGGGAGCGGTTCATCACGATTGACCAGAACTGGGCCTTTTTCCGGGTGCTGGCCGCGGAAATGTGGACCGATGCCGCCCTGCGCAGCCAGTACCTCAGCCAGGTGATCACGCCGACCGTGAGCGCCGTGGAAGACTACCTCCGCGCTCGTATTGCCGAGGGCCAGGTGCGCCCTTGCAACCCGCAGGTGGTGGCCACCGCCCTGGTTGGCAGCGTGTTGATTTTCGCCATGCTCGCCGAAGTCGCGCCGGAAAACCCGCCGGCAGAGGCCAGCCGGGAGACGTTGGTCCAGGAGCTGGCCGATTTCTTTCTCTACGGCGTGATCGCGGCCCCGCCACGCGAAACTTACGGGACAAACCTGTGAGCGCCACCGGCGACCCTATCATTGTCACTCACAACCTGACCCGGCATTTCGGACGCCGGGCCGTGGTCAGGGATTTGAACCTGACCGTGCAAGGTGGGGAGATCTTTGGGTTGGTGGGACCCGATGGGGCCGGCAAGACCACTACGTTGCGCCTGTTGACGGGGCTGCTGTGGCCCACGGCGGGGACGGCGGTCGTGGCCGGTTACGATATCCGGCGCAACCCGGAGGCGATCAAACGGCAGGTCGGCTACATGTCGCAGCAGTTCAGCCTCTATGGAGACTTGACGGTGTTGGAAAACCTGCGCTTTTTCGCCGACATCTACCAGGTCTCCGCTGCCGAGCGTGCGGAGCGCATCCCCCGCCTGTTGGGATTCTCGCGCCTGGAGCGGTTTGGCGACCGGCGCGCGGGCCGGCTCTCCGGTGGGATGCAAAAGAAGCTGGGCCTGGCCTGCACACTCATTCACCAGCCGGAGCTCATCTACCTGGATGAGCCGACCACCGGCGTGGATCCGGTCTCGCGGCGTGAGTTCTGGGACATCCTGAGCGATCTGCACCTGGAGGGGATCACGCTGGTCGTCAGCACCCCCTACATGGACGAGGCCGAGCGTTGTTCGCGGGTGGGGCTGATGTTTCAGGGCCGGCTGATCGCTTGCGATACGCCGGCTGCCATTCAGCGGATGGTGGCCGGCGAGTTGTTGGAGCTCCTGCCGGACCGCCTGGCCGGGACGGCTGAATGTCTGGCCGGACTGCCGGGCCTTCAGGAACTCCAGACCTACGGTGACCTGCTGCACGTCTTTGTGGACGACGCCGAACGCCGGGCCGCTGACGTCCAGGCGGCGCTGACTGCCGCTGGCTACACGGTCCACTGGATGCGCCGCACGACGCCCCGCATGGAAGAGGCTTTCATCCACCTGATCCGCAAACAGCAAGCCGCAGCCGAGACGGTAGACGGTAAACAGTAGACGGTAGACAGGGGCAAGAAATAAGCAGGGTAAGGTTAGGAAAGAATGAATGAGGGTTGGGTTTCCAAATCTCTGATCCCTGATCCCTAATTTGAGGCACGAATGCACAACGCCAACCATTTCGCCGTGAGCGTCCAACAGCTGGTCAAACGGTTTGGCAGCTTCACCGCCGTCAACGGGGTCAGCTTCAACGTGCGGAAGGGGACCATCTTCGGTTTCCTGGGACCGAATGGCGCGGGGAAGACCACGACCATCCGCATGTTGTTAGGGCTGTTGACGCCGACGGAGGGCACCGCCCTCATCTTAGGCTATGACGTGGCCCGCGAGGTGCAGGCATTGCGCCGCCACATCGGTTACATGTCGCAGAAGTTCAGCCTGTACCGCGATTTGACGGTGGAGGAGAACCTGGATTTCTACGGCAAAGTCTATGGGCTGCGTGGGCAACGGTTGGCGGAACGCAAAGCTTATGTCGTCGCTATGGCCGGCCTCCAGGGCCAGGAGCGGGTGCTGACCCGCGAGCTGGCCGGCGGCTGGCAGCAGCGGTTAGCGTTAGGGTGCGCCATCCTGCACGAGCCGGAGCTGCTCTTTCTGGATGAGCCGACGGCGGGCGTGGACCCCATCTCGCGCCGCGCCTTCTGGGATCTGCTGTACGAGCTGGTGGGGGGCGGCGCGACCGTCTTCGTTACAACGCACTACATGGACGAGGCCGAGCGCTGCCAGGAGCTGGCCTTCATCCTGGATGGGCGGATCATCGCGCAGGGCTCGCCGCAGGAGGTCAAACAGACCAAGATGCGCGGGCAGGTATTGGAGCTGGATTGTGCCGACGCCCGGCGGGCCGTCCCGCTGCTGCGGGATTTGGGACTGTTTGAGGAGGTCGCCCTGTACGGTGCGCGCATCCACGTGGTCGCCGAGGGAGCGACCGGCCATATCCCGGCCATCCGGGAGCGCCTGACCGCCGCCGGGCTGGCAATCGCCAGCCTGGATCTCATCCAGCCCTCGTTGGAGGACGTTTTCATCTCGCAAGTGCGGGCGCGGATCAATGACGCCGGTCAGCTATCAGCAGATGATGACGGTGAAGGGGGGGAAGACGATGAAGCATGATACCCGCTGGCACCTTGCGCCATACCTGGCGCGGATGGCGCATTCTGGATGGCGTATGGCGTGTGGCATGGCCGGTTTTTCGCTGCTGCTGGCCGGATGCAGCCGCACCGCAACGACGCCGGCTGCGCTGACCGCCACCGGTTTTGTGGAGGCCGAGGAGATCGCCATCGCTCCCGCAGTCGGCGGGCGGGTGATCGCGCTGCCTGTGGCTGTCGGCCAGGAGGTCCAGGCCGGAGAGGTGTTGGTGCGCCTGGACGACCGCATCCCGCAGGGGCAGGTCGCGCTGGCGCAGGCGAAAGTGGATGAGGCGCAGGGTCGTCTGGACCTGGCCCGCGCCGGCGCGACGACCGGCGAGCTGCAGGCCGCCGCCGCTCGTCTGGCCCAGGCCCAGGCAGCTCGGGATGGGGCCTGCCAGGGCTGGAAGGATGCCCAAGCTATCCTCAATAACCCGCAGGAGCTGGACCGGCAGATCGCCGTGGCGGAGGCGCGCGTGGGAGCGGCCGAGGCCAGTGTCCGCGCCGCCGTCGCCCTCAAAGACGCCGCCCAAATTGGGAAAGATGCCTTTGAGCGCGCGCAGGGCGAGCTGGCCAACGCCCCGAATAAAGTCACCCTTTTTGACGGTGATATAGGTGACCTGCCCATCACGCTGCCCCCTGAGGTGATAGATTTCATCCGCAGCCACCTCCTCAACGGTACGTACCGCCTCGGCGATACAGAAGTGGTGATTGTCGACAATCACGTGACGGTTTACCAGTACATCCATATCGTCATTCCCAGCGACGCCTATTTCCTCTCTAACCAATACTGGAAAGCCTGGGTCGGCGTCAACAGCGCAGCCGCCGTCCACGAAGGGGCCCAAGAGGCTTTGGCGTTATTGTATGCCCTGCGCAATGATCCCCAGGCGATCCAAAGCCAGGTGGATCAGGCGGCCGCGCAATGTCACCAGGCCGAGGCCGGGGTGCAGGTCGCCCAGGCGGCGCTGGAGGGAGTCCAGGCGGGGGCTCGGCCGGCCGACCTCGCCGCGCTGGAAGCTCTGCTCCAACAAGCGCAGGCCGAATTGGCCCAGGCACAGCTGGCCCTGGCTAAACAAACGCTGGTCGCGCCGGCGGCCGGATTGGTGCTGGAACGATCCTACGAGGTTGGCGAGCTGGCCGTCCCCAACGCGACGCTCATCACGTTAGCCAACCTGGATGTTGTCCAACTGACCATCTATCTGCCTAACGCCAGCCTGGGTCAGGTGGCGGTGGGACAAGCGGTGGAAGTGCGGGTGGATAATTTCCCAGAGCGCGTTTTTAGCGGGGAGGTGGTAGCCATTGGCGAGGAGGCTGAATTCCCACCGCAGGATGTGCCCTCCAACAGTGAGCGCGCGGCACTCGTCTTCGCCGTCCGCGTCCGCATTCCCAACGCCGAGCATCTGCTCAAGCCGGGGATGCCGGCCGAGGCGACGCTGGTCTCTATGGGGGAGCCATAACATGGACCGGCAGCAGACTGCTCCAACCACCGGCCGCCGGCCGCTGGTAATCCGGCCACGGCTCACCCTGCTGGCTGTCTTCCTGGGGGCACTCTGGCTATCGCTGCTGCTGGTTGCCTGCCGCCGCCAGGAAGGGGTGGAACCGCTATCCGGCTCCGGGACGTTAGAAGGCCGGCAGGTGGCGATTGCTTCCGAACTGGGCGGGCAGCTCGTCGCTTTGATGGCGGACGAAGGGCAGGTCGTCACCGCCGGGCAGGTTTTGCTCCGCCTGGACGACGCCCAGGCGCAGATCCAGGTCGCGCAGGCCCAGGCGGCACTCGCCGCCGCCGAGGCGGCCCTGGCCGGCTTGGCGGCCGGCCCGCGGACGCAGGAGGTGGCCGCCGCCGAAGCGCAGCTGCAATTGGCTCAGGCCCAACAGGCCGGCGCCGCACAGGCAGTGGCTGACGCCCAGGATCAGCTCGCCCACCCCCGGGAGCTGGACCTGCAGATCAGCCAGGCGCATACCCAGGTCCGCCTGGCCGAGCAGAAAGTAGAGGGCGCCAGAGCCGATCTGGATGCCGAAAAACTGCGCTACCACATCTATGTGGAGCTGAAAGACGATGTGGATGGGGAGACGCGCCGGGGTTGGGACCTCCGGCTACAGGCGGCCCAGGAGGCCGTGAATGCCGCCGCGGGGGAGCTGGCCGCCGCCCAGGCCGATTTGCAGGCGCTGCAGGCGACGCGGGCCAATCCTCTGACCGCCCAGGCTGAGCTGCACGCTGCTCAGGCGACCTACACCACCACCTTAGCTGGCGTCCAGGTGGCCCAGGCGGCCCTGGACCGGCTGCGCGAGGGGCCACGTCCGCAGGAATTGACCATCGCCCGGGCCCAGGTGGCGCAGGCCCGCGCCGCTCTGACCATGACCCTGGTCAAGCAAGAGCTGCTCACGTTGACCGCGCCGATCAGCGGTGTGGTCGCCGCCCGCAGTTATTACACCGGCGAGACCGTCCCCCAGGGCGTCCCGATCCTCACGCTGGCCGATTTAGACACGCTTTACCTGACGCTCTACGTGCCGGAAGGGCGCATCGGCGAGGTCTGGGTCGGGCAGCGGGCGACCGTGCAGGTGGATGCGTATCCAGGGGAATTGTTTGCGGGCACGGTGGAGCGCATCGGCACCCAGGCCGAGTTCACGCCGCGCGCCATCCAGACGGCGGACCAGCGGGCCCGGCTCGTCTTTGCCGTGCGGGTGCGCCTGCCCAATCCCGATCACCGGCTCCGGCCGGGGATGCCGGCGACCGGTCATCTGCTGCCCTGAGCCCGTCGCGGCCAGGATATAGCAAGAAGGGCGGAAGCCGAAAATGCAACCGGTCGCGCCAGCGGAGTTCACCAGGCACCAGCCGTGGAATAAAAACAGGCCTGGAGTCAGGCGCTGCGGCGCAGTGAGACGGCGCTAAAGCGCCTGACTACGAACTTCTCACGCCATTGACGAAGGAATTCCCCATGAACTGGCGTTCATCAGCCATTAAGCCCAATAACCCCAGGCCAGTGAAGATCGTGCCGACGGTGAAAACAGAGGTCCCCAGCTTCAGCGGTGTGAACACGATCAGGAACAGGGACACCAACGCGCATATCTTACCAGTTACAGTGAAAACGACCTGCTTCTGGCTCCAGCCGGAGCGATCAAAGAGCCGTTTGACCACGGCCTTGGGGAAAACCAGGAAGCAGCTGCCTTCGGCCAAACAAAGCAATCCCAGGAAGGTCCATCCATTCCCCCGTTAAATCCTGTCCAATCCGCTGAGAAAATCGTTGATGACGGCGCGATACGTATCCGCCTGCTCCCAGGACGTGGCGTGCCCCGTGCTCGCGAACAAATGCACCTGCGCCTGCGGATAGAGCCGCTTGAAATCCGCGCGCACCGATTCGGGCGTCGTGCGGTCGTTGTCCGTCATCATAATCAGGATGCGGCCCGGCCAACCAGCCAGATCCTCCGGCGTGAAGCGGTGGCTTTCGTAATCTACCGTGCGTGCCAGGATACTCACGAAATCCGCTTTGGTCAGGCGAACACGCAGCAACTCGTTGTAGATTGCGAACGGCAACGCCGCCTCCGGCGTTTTTTCCGGCATGAGCTTACCCAGGCTGAGATTCAACAGCCAGCGCAGCACCCCTGCTGGCATGATCCTCAGCCAATGGAGTATGCGTTTGAACTTCGCCGTCGCTGGATCGTCAGGATAGGTGGGCTGCGTGTGCGAGAGGACGAGCGAGGCCGTCATTTCCGGGTAACGCCGCACGAAGATCTGCGCGACGAAGCCTCCATACGAGCCGCCTTGAACGTGTGCGCGCGCGATGCCCTCGTGGCGCAGAATCCCGGCAAGCCCGTCGCAAAGTGCCTCCATCGTGCTCACCGGTGGATAGCACGGCGCGATGACCCGGTGCATCTGGGCGAAATGCAACAGGTGATGCCAATCAAAATAGGGGACGCCGAGCGCGCCGGTCAGCATCAGGCGGGTTTCGGGGCCGCTGCCGAGATCGTAATACTCCCACGCCACGCCGTCCTGGGTGGTGCGTTTGAAGGGATGTTCGGTGCGGAACTGGCGGTAAGGTTCAAACTGTTCCGGTGGAACAGCCTGGTAGATCCTCGCAATTTGGGGATTCAGCAAAAAATCGGCCATCTCTTCCTCCCATGAAAGCCGGATTTACAGAGATCGCAGAGTTGTGTCTGCAAATCCGAGATCTGAAATCCCAAATCCGAAATTAGCTCCGGCAGGCTTTCATGGGTGCGCCTGATGGCGGGCGGGGCCATCAGGCGCGACTCCTGTTGCCTGTCTACGCCCCAGGGCCCGAGGGTCGCAATTTCCATGTCGCGTGTCCCGGTTTTCGCATCCTTTGCGCTCACAGCGCCTTTCCCAAAAGAAATCGTTCAATCCGTTGGGGGGCTGAGCCTTTTGCACAGCCAGATCCCGGCAGCGACGACGGCAGCCAGCACGCCCGCACCGATCCATATACTGCGCCAGTCCAGGGGAATCTCGTGGCTGCCGTCGGGCAGCAGTGGCGTTGCCGGGTCAAGGTGCGGATACAGGCGTTCAATCGTGGGGGTGGGCACAGCCGTGCTGCGGGCCAGCGCCAGGAACTCGTCGGTGAGATGGTGCACCTCGTCACGGGCGGCGTTGGCGTGTCTGACGAGTGCGATATCCATTTTGGGGTCAGCTATCACGCGCTGCAACCAGGGGATCAGGATGGGCTCCGGCAACGCCGCAAACAGCCCCAAATAGCGGGGGGTCAACGGCAGCCCGCGCGCCTGCAACACGCGGAAACCTTCGCGCACGGCACGTACCGCCAGTACCAGTGCATCTCGCGTGCGGGCCAGGCGCAGCCGGTCCGTCCCGCAGGCATAGAGAGCCGGCCCGAGCGAGGGCATCAGCAGCGCGACGTGATACTTGTGCCAGGTGTCCATGTCGGTGCGGATTTCCGCCTTGAAGCCCGGCGCAGCAGCAAGGGCGGCGGCGATGCGCCGCGTGCGCTCGGTGATGCGCCCGTCCACCTCGCCGAAGGGAATGGCGCACGGCTCTGTTTCTGTGCCTGTCAGACAATGAATCACATATCCCTCGCGGTAGCCGGCCGAAGCTGGAAAGCCGATCAAGACGCGCTCCTGGCCGAGCGCCGCGATCAGCGCGTCCGGGCCGGCGGCGTTGTTCATCAAGAAGAGGATGTCCGGCACGCGCTTGTTCGCCGCCAGGAGGGGCAGGATATCCAGCGCGTGATTCTTACGCATGATCACCATGATCAGGTCGTATTCGTCGTCGGGCGCGAGCTGCTCAACGACATTGATCCGCGCCGTCACCCACTCGTCGTTGACCAGGTTGTGAATCACCACCCCCTGTGCACGCAAGTCGGCCAGGCGCTGCCCCCGCGCCAAAATTGAAACATCGTGCCCGCCCTGGTGGAGTTTTGCGGCGAACAAGCTGCCCAACGGTCCAGCGCCATAAATCAAAATTTTCATCGGTCACCTCCTGGAAGTGAAACCTGAGTCAAAAAACTTGAGCTCCCTGTCCTTTGTACCTGGAGTGAAGTTCTGGGGGCATTGCTCAACGCTCATCCCGGCTCTCCAGCGCGCGTGCGAACAATTCCCGGTCTTCTGCCTGGATCACCGTGAACGCCCGGTCGCCGAGCATGGCGAGCAATTGCGGTAGATACAGGTCCGTGCGCAGGTGGTGCTCCGCGATGAAGACCAGGAGCGAGTTGCTCGTCCACGAGGCCCGTGCGCGAGAAGCCGTCAGCCATTCACCGATGAGCACTTCCTCTCCATCCACGACAAGGATCAATCCCAGGCCTCGCGCTTGCGACAAGGTCTCTTCAGAGACATGCGCCACGACCACCCGGCAGCCCGGAGAATCAATGGCTTCTGTGGTGTAAATCACAACGCGCACGCCGCGACAGGCAGCTTCGCCCAACGCCTCCTTCAACGCCGGGAACGTGGAGGGAAACAGGGCGATGTAAACGCTGGCCTGTGCCTGCGCCAGCATCTCCTCGGCTTTGGCGAGGATGTTCTCGTGATTTTCAATGTTCCACACATAGTCAAGGTCCGAGCTCTTGCCCAGCGTCGTGAGATCATCTTGCAGGGAACCGATCAGTTCTTCCTGTTCGCGCCGCAATTGGGCAAGGAATTCCTCCGGCGGAACCGGCGCGTATTTCATTCCCCCCTCCATTCGCAACGTCATCGCCGCGCCGCGCGCCGTCAGCTTGCCCATCACCTCGTAAATCATTGAACGAGGGACGCTGGAGAGCTTGGCCAGCTGGTAGCCCGTGACGGGACTTTCGTGGAGCAGGGCGAGGTAGGCCTTGGCTTCGTATTCGGAGAAGCCCAGCTGTGTCAAACGGTCAATCAAGTCTGTGGTCAAGATCACCTCCAGTAGTTATGACTATAACTAAGGCGTTATTATAATAACTACTATCATTCTATACCTGTTTTGAGGTGTGTCAATCCTCTGTCGCGTTTTCATCTACCTGACCCAAGTCGCTACCTTGTACCTTTCGTGAAGTAAAGGGGCGCTTCAAGGGCCAAGCGTCACTACCAACCGCAGGTGGCAACTTGAGTTACCTGACGGGTTTGAAGCTGATTTAGAAGGTGCGTTGTTGGTTACAGGGGCTGGATTTGACAAGACGTAACCGAACCATATACTGAAAACAAGCAGCCCGGTTATAGTTAAGTGGCCATTCCGGCGAAATCACCGTTCGGCGGCTCATCTCCACTCACTGATGGTGATAAAGCCGCTGCATCATGGTGGGATGTAGTAAGGAGGAGAAAAATGTTTGAGTTACCCGAATTTGTCATCCTGGCCAAGCAGATGAACGACACCCTGCAGGGAAAGGTGATCCAGAGGGGGTGTTTGGGAAACAGCCCGCACAAATTCGTGTGGTACAACCGAAGTCACGACGAGTTTGAGCAGCTAACCAGAGGCAAGACAGTCGGCAAGGCACGGGCGAAGGGCAAATGGCTCTTCATCCCGCTTGAGCCGGGGTATGTGCTGCTCCTGGGCGAGTGCGGCGGCACGATCCTCCATCACCCCGCCGGGTCGGAGGTGCCGAAGAAGTACCACCTGTACATCACGTTTGAGGATGGTTCCTTTCTTACTGCAATGACCCAAATGTGGGGAGCGATGGAGCTCTATAAACAGGGAGAGGAGGGCGAGCGAGAGTACGTCAAAGGGATGAGAACGACACCGGCTGAATCTGAGTTCACGTTTGAGTACTTCAGCGCTCTGATAGACGGTCTTCTGGCGGGCAAGAAGCGGAGCGCCAAGGCGCTGTTGACGCAGGATCAGCTCATCCCTGGGCTGGGAAATGCGATCGCTCAGGATATTCTGTTTCGGGCCCGCCTGGCTCCCTGGCATCCCCTGGACGATCTCAACGAAGCCCAAAGGCAGGCGTTGTATCACGCCATGGTAGAGACCACCCGTGAGGTGATTGAGAAGGGCGGGCGGTACGACGAGTATGATCTGTATGGCCGGTCTGGGG
>CAYTGR010000018.1:11935-75448 GCA_964437445.1 uncultured Anaerolineales bacterium
GTGATTGAGAAGGGCGGGCGGTACGACGAGTATGATCTGTATGGCCGGTCTGGGGGATACGTCCGCCTGATGGACGGCCAGGCGGTGGATCGTCCCTGCCCTGAGTGCGGCGGCGCGATAGTGAAGAAGCCCTATCTGGGCGGCGCGTGCTATTACTGCCCCCACTGTCAAAAATAAGGGGGCGGGGAGGCATGGACCCAACCTGGGGCTGCACCTGGCGCGGCTATCATGGGTGGCTCGGGGAACCGCCAGCCGTTCAGCTGATCCGATAACTGAGGGGAATGAGATGACTCTACTGGAGACTTATCCTTGCCCTAAATGCGGCAAAGCAGGCTTGGTTTATGAGGGTATGTTGGCGTGGCGACATGGTCCGCGGCCACCGCGCGAACTTGCCCGCAAAGATTTAGGATTGGGAGCCGGCGGTGATTATGAGCGCGAGAATCTTTATCACTGTTCAGAGTGCGGCGCGCAATTCTTTGAAGATGTAGAGCAGCGCGGGCGGATACATCTTTACGAGGAAGGAAATGGTAAATACCTGTACGATCAGTTCACGGCACGTTGGCAACACGATGATCGCAGGTGAGCAAAATGAGCGAATACACGAAGGCCGTCAAACGTTCACTCCCAATCTCTGAAAGAGTAGGGCGAATTACGGGAGCCGGGCGAAGGACGACAGACCACCTGTAAGGTCAAACCGTGGTCAGTGGTCCGTGATCCGTCAACTCATCCCTCTAACTGCCAGGTGGGTGCTGGCCGGGTGCGCCCCCGGACGAACCAGATGTACAGTAAATAGACCGAGAGGGCATACATCACAATCGTCGCCACGAAAATTGGATTGAAGCCGTAAGCCACCTGGATCGGCCCGCTGACGGAAGGGCTGATCGCCCGCCCAAAATTCCAGATCATGCTGTAGAGGCTGGCCGCCATCCCGCGCGAGTTTTCGTCCACCTCTTCCATCACCAACGTCTGGTAGACCGGCGAGGAGAGATTCATCAAGGCCATCCGCACCAGATAGGCCAGGATCGCCAAAGGCAGATTGGGCACGAAGCCCAGGATGATCAGAAAAGGCACCGACAACCCCTGCGTGATGACGACCATCCGGGCCTTTCCCCACCGCTCGGCCAGCACCGGCGCGACCAGAAAGGCAATCCCCATGCCTAACGCGCCGAAACCGAAGAGCTGGCCGATGGCGCCATCAGACATCATAAAACGCGAGCGGAAAAAGAGATTCATGAAGGGGATCAGCAACCCCGCCCCCACGGAGATAATCAACGAGGGCAGCAGGAGTTTGGTCATGATACCGCGCTGCTCCCAGGCCGACCGGAACGGCATGGCCGGTTTCCGGTCCGCCCGGCGGCCATCGCTCCGCAGGAAGACCAGCGGGATGAGCGACAGGCCCATCAGAACCGTTGTCACGCCCATGGACCAGGCATAGGCTGAGCTGGATTGCGGGCTGACGCCGAGCCGGAGCGCAAAGAAGGCCGGGAGCATCCCGCCCACAAAGTTGCCCGCAAACGAGGAGACGGTGGAAATGCCGCTGTTGAAGCTGAAAAGATAGGTACGCTCCGATTCGGTGCTCTGCTCCATCAAAAAAGGGGACGCCGTGACGGAGAAAAGGCTGTTGCCAAGGCCGGAGAGGACGCGACTGAGGATCAACATCAACGGCGTGGGCACCAACAGCATGATGAGCTGCGAGAAGACCATCAACGCGCCGCCCCCAAAGAACGCCCGTTTGCGGCCGATCAAATCACTGAGATAGCCGGCAAACAGCGCCACCAGCAGCGCCACCAGCGAGGGGATACTGATCAGCACCCCTAAGAAGTCCTCGCGATAGCCTAAGCTGATGATGTAAAAGTTGAAAAACAGTTGAAAGATCCCACCGCCGATGCCCTGGAGGGTGGAGACCACCAGGTAGAGCCGGGCCGGCGGCGAAAACTTCCGCACGTTATAGACATATTCTTGGAAAACGCGCCCCATTCTATCTCATTTCTCACTAAAATTACTTCGCTATGCTAACTATACTCCGGTGGAGAAATTTGTCAACCTTTGAGGTACGCTGTTCCTGAGGTATAATTGGTCCATCATGGTGACCATTGACGGCTCTCACGGGGAAGGCGGCGGGCAGATCCTCCGGTCAGCGTTGACGCTGGCGGCGCTCACCGGCACACCGTTGCGCGTGGAGCGGATCCGTGCCGGCCGCGAACAGCCGGGATTACGCCCGCAGCATCTCACAGCGGTGCGGGCCGCTGCCGCGCTCTGTGCCGCCGGGCTCCAGGGAGCGGCCATTGGCAGCACCGCCCTCACCTTCGTTCCCCAGCGGCCGGTCCAGGCCGGTGAATATACCTTTGATGTGACCGAAGCGGCCGGCGGTGGCTCGGCCGGCGCAGTGACGTTGATCCTGCAAACGGTGCTGCTGCCGCTGGCGCTGGCTGCCGGGCCTTCGCGGGTGACGCTGCGCGGTGGGACCGACGTCCCGTGGAGTCCGCCCTCGTTCTACGTGGAACGGGTTTATCTGCCCACCCTGGCCCGCCTGGGTGTGACGGCGCGGATGACCGTCCGACGGTGGGGTTTCTACCCCCGGGGCGGCGGCGAACTGACGGTGGAGATTGAGGGCGGCGCGCGCCTGCACGGGGCGGACCTCGGCGAACGGGGCGCACTGGTGGAGGTGGAGGTCATCGCCTACGTGGCGCAACTGCCGTCGCACATCCCGCAGCGGATGGGCGACCGGGCCCGCTCGCTGTTGCAGGCGCTGGCGGTGCCGGTCCGGGTGGAACCGCGCCACGTCCCGGCGGCCTCGCCCGGCGCGGCGCTCTTCCTGCTGGCACGGTACGAGAAGGCGCTGGCCGGCTTTGCGGCGCTCGGGCGCCAGGGGCTACCCTCGGAGGCGGTCGCCGAAGCGGCCGGCCGCGACCTGCTCGCCCATCACGCCACCGGTGCGGCGGTGGACCCCCATCTGGCGGATCAGCTGGTGCTGCCGTTTGTCCTGGCCGACGGTCCGGCCCGTGCTACCACTTCCCAGGTCACGCGCCATCTGCTCACCAACACCTGGACGGCAGGCCACTTCCCGTTGCCGGCCGCTCACACGGAGGGATCGGAGGGTCAACCGGGATGGCTGAGCGTGCCGGGACCCTCAGTACCGGGAGCCTAAAGTGAGCAGTTGATGGCTCCTCTGAAAATAACGCGCTGAGTTTATGGACTCGTTCGGGGAAGATCCCATGGCCGAACTGCTGAAAGACGCGGACCGCCTGCAACATGATCTCTACCATCCAGCGCTCGCGGGCCAGCTGCGCACCACCGAGCGGATCCAACACCTCTGGCAGGCCCTGGCTTTGACCTGACCACCACAGGAGTGACCATGCTGGAAATCGTTTTTCTGGGCACGGCGGCGTCGGCCCCTTCCATCCAACGGGGGCTGCCGGCGCAGGTCGTCTTTTATCGCGACGAGCGCTTCCTGGTAGATTGCGGGGAGGGGACTCAGCGCCAGATCCTCCGCAGCGGGATCGGCTTCCGCCATTTGCGGCGCGTGCTGCTCACCCACGGGCACCTGGATCACATCTTGGGGCTGGGTGGGCTGATCTCCACCTTTGCCCGGTGGGAGGCCGTGGACCAGTTGGAGATCTACGGCGGGCGCTGGGCACTGGATCGGGTTGCCGATCTGCTGAACCGGGTGGTGCTGCGCGGAGCGCGGCCACCGGTGCCGATTGACCTGGTGGACGTCCGGCCTGGCGTTGTCTTAGAGGACGAAACGTTTGAGGTGCGCGCTTTCCCCGTTGTGCACCGGGGGCCGGGGTGCCTGGGCTATCTGTTCCGCGAGAAACCGCGCCGGCCCTTCCTGCCGGAGCGGGCAGAAGTGCTGGGCATCCCCGTCGGTCCTATCCGCCGCCAGCTGGTCAACGGTGAGACGGTCACGCTGCCCGATGGCCGCACCATTCACCCCGACGAAGTGCTGGGGCCGGACCGTCCTGGCATCTCGCTGGCCCTGCTCGGCGACGCGGCCCAGGTCACCGATCTGGTGGAGGCCGTGCGCGGCGTGGACCTGCTGGTGAGTGAGGCCACCTATCTCAAATCAGACTTAGAGCTGGCCCGCCGTTTTGGCCACCTCACGGCAGCGCAGGCTGCCTGGCTGGCGCGAGAAGCGGGGGCGCGCGCGTTAGTGCTCACCCACCTCTCGCAGCGTTACCGCGTGCGCGACATTTTGGAGGAAACCGAACCGCTGTTTCCGGGCACCTTCGTGGCCCGCGACTTTGATCATTTCCAGATCACCCGGGAACGCATTGAACTGCGCCACGAAGAGATGGCAGAGGACGAGACCATCCCGCCGGAGTTGGCGGAGGCGACGGGGAGTGTAGATTGAGCCGGCGGCGGACTTTGGGAAAATCCGGCCGTGACATTTATGGCTTGACAAAGAGCGGACTTTTCCTGTATAATTTAGGAGGTCAAGATGACTGACATCTCAGAGATGAACTGTCATGCCTCAACTTCAACGCTTGTCGGTTCTCCTCAGGAGATTTTTTAGGGAGAGGAGGTGATTGTCACCGTCCTGAGCAGGAAGATTTTACCCCCTGATTGGTTCCCCGGTCGTACAAATTAACATGGTTTACATTGTCTTCACATTGTTTTTAAGGAGGAGTAGTTCCCATGAAACGCAACATCTGGTTGGTTTTGTCCCTGGTTGTCATTTTGGGGATGTTGGTGACTGCCTGCGGTCCCAAGGCTACACCTACCCCGGCCGCCAAATTCAAGATCGCTTACATCTACATCGGCCCGCCCGGAGACCTGGGATGGACCTATGAACATGACCGTGGCCGCAAGGTCATGGAGCAAGAGCTGGGCGATCAGGTGGAGGTCACTTACATTGAAAGCGTGCCCGAAGGCCCAGACGCCGCGCGCGTGATCCGCCAGTATGCCCAGCAGGGCTATAACATGATCTTCGCCACCTCTTTCGGCTACATGGACCCGATGGTGGAAGTGGCCCAGGAATTCCCCAAGGTCTATTTTGAGCACTGCTCCGGCTACAAGACGGCGGACAACATGTCTACCTACTTCGGCAAGATTGAGCAGCCGCGTTACCTCTCCGGCATTGTCGCCGGCAAGATGACCAAGAGCAATATCATCGGCTATGTGGCCGCCTTCCCGATCCCCGAAGTAATCCGGGGCATCAACGCCTTCACGCTGGGCGCGCGCTCGGTCAACCCCAACGTGGAAGTCCGCGTGGTCTGGACCAACACCTGGTATGACCCGGTGAAGGAGCGCGAGGCGGCGGTGGCGCTGCTGGATCAGGGCGCCGACATTATTGCCCAACACCAGGATACCACCGAGCCGCAAAAGGCGGCCCAGGAGCGCGGGGCCTTGAGCATCGGCTACGACTCCGACATGCGCAAGTTTGTGGGCGATAGCGTCCTCACCAGCCCAATGTGGAACTGGGGCGTCTATTACACTCAAACGGTCAAAGACGCCATCGCCGGGAACTGGAAGACCCATCAGTACTGGGGCGGCATGAAGGAAGGCGTTGTGGAGCTGGCAGACTTCAGCCCGAAAGTGCCGGCGGATGTTGTCAATATGGTGAATGATGTAAAGGCCAAAATGGTCAGCGGCGAGATGGAGAATGTCTTCTGCGGGCCGCTGAAGGATCAAACCGGGGCCGAGAAAGTGGCGGCCGGTTCCTGCATGAGCGATTCCGACGTGCTGAATATGAGCTGGTTCGTGGAAGGTGTCGTCGGGAACATTCCGCAGCAGTAACTCTTTGGTTTAATGCGGGGGGGGCGGGGTCCGACGCCGGACTCCGCCCCTATCAAGTGCCAGGAATCAGCGGCCTCAAGTCCACCTGCTTGACGCTGGTCCTCCAATCTTTGAAGGCCGAGGTATTATGAAGCAATCCGTGGCTCCGCTGCTACAAATGCGCGACATTACCAAACGTTTCCCCGGCGTGCTGGCGAACGATCACGCGAACCTGGAGCTCTACCCGGGCGAAGTTCTGGCGCTGTTGGGTGAAAACGGCGCCGGCAAAAGCACCTTGATGAATGTCCTGGTAGGGCTGTACCGGCCGGACGAAGGCGAAGTGCTGGTCCGCGGCCGGAAGGTAGAAATCCACTCCCCGCGTGATGCGGCCGCGCTGGGGATCGGGATGGTCCACCAAAATTTCATGCTGGTGGAAACCATGACCGTGGCCGAGAATATTGTTTTGGGGATGCCCGCCCTCCCCTTCAAGCCCAACATGGAAAAGATTATCGCGCGCATCCGCGAACTTTCGGCCCGTTACAATCTGGAAGTAGATCCCACGGCTTACATCTGGCAATTAAGTGTTGGCGAGCAGCAGCGGGTAGAAATCTTGAAGCTGATCTACCGGGGGGCCGAAATCCTGATTCTGGACGAGCCGACGGCCGTGCTCACACCGCAAGAATCTGAGGAATTGGGCCGCGTCATCCAGCTGATGAACGCGGAAGGCAAAGCGGCCATCTTCATCACCCACAAGATGGAGGAGGTGATGGCTTTCTCGCAGCGGGTGATGGTCCTGGCCCGGGGGCGGGTGGTCGCCGAAAAGCGGACGGCGGAGACCAACCCGCAAGAGCTGGCGCAATTAATGGTGGGCCGCGAGGTGCTGTTCCGCCTGGAAAAGCACCCGTGCCAGCCGGGCGCGGTGGTGTTGGACGTGCACGAGCTGGCGGCGGAAAACGACAAGGGGCTGCCGGCGCTGCGCGGCGTCACCCTGCAAATCCACGCGGGAGAAATCTTAGGCATTGCGGGCGTGGCCGGCAACGGCCAGCGCGAACTGGCCGAGGCGATCACCGGGCTGCGCAAAGCGACGGGGGGGCACATCCATATCGGGCAGAGCGACGTGACCAACCAATCGCCGTTGCGGGCTATCCAGGCCGGAGTCAGCCACATTCCCGAAGACCGGATTGGGATGGGGGCGGTCGGTAACATGGCCGTCGCCGATAATTTGGCCATGAAGGGGTACCGGCAATCCCCCTTGGGAGCCGGCGGGGTGTTACGCTACCAACGCATCCTGGAGTTTGCCCGCCGGATGATTGAGACCTTCCGCATCGCCACCCCCAGCCCGCAGACGCGGGTCAAATTTCTCTCCGGCGGCAACCTCCAAAAGACGATCCTGGCCCGCGAGATCACGGCCTGCGGCGGGCTACTGATTGCGGTTCACCCCACCCGCGGCCTGGACGTCGGCGCTACCGAGGCAATCCGCAAACTGCTGCTGGAGCAGCGGGATCAGGGCACCGCCATCTTGCTCATTTCCGAGGACCTGGAGGAGCTGCTGGCCGTCTCCGACCAGATTGCGGTGATGTTTGAGGGGCAAATCATGGGGATTGTCCCGGCCGAACAGGCCACCGTAGAGGCCCTGGGATTGATGATGGCCGGAGTAAGGAGCTAACCATGCGCATCGTCTTTGAAAAACGCCAGACCATTTCCAACACTGCCGTCGTGCTGGTGCCGGTGGTCTCCTTTTTAATTTCTCTGTTTCTGGGCGGTATTATTCTCTTGGCGTTACGGGCCAACCCCTTCGTCACTTACGCCGCGATGGCCCGCGGCGCATTTGGCTCCTGGCAGGTCTTTACCGAAACGCTCGTCAAAGCCATCCCCTTGATGCTGACCGGGTTGGGCGTTTCCATCGCCTTTCGGATGCAGTTCTGGAACATCGGCGCAGAAGGGCAGTTGACGCTCGGTGGCGTGGCGGCGGCCTGGGTCGCGCTCTTCTGGTCCGGCTTTCTGCCCGACTGGGCCTTGCTCCCCACCACCATCCTGGTGGGAATGCTGGCGGGCGCCCTGCTGGCCGGCATCCCCGCCGCCCTCAAGGCCTACCTGAAGGTGGATGAAACGCTGACCACGCTGATGCTGAACTACGTCGCCATCCTTTTCTCGCAGAGCCTCTACTACGGCGCCTGGCGCGACCCCAAGGGCTACGGTTTCCCTGGCACGGCGCTCTTTCCGGCTGCCGCCTGGTTGCCCCGAATCGCCGGGCGGGCGCACCTGGGGCTGATCTTCGCGCTCATCGCCGCGGCCCTGCTCTGGTTTATCCTCAAATATACCCGCTGGGGCTTTGAACTGCGGATCATCGGCGAGAACAAGACCGCCTCGCGCTACCTGGGAATCAACATCGCGCGCAACATTGTCCTGGCGCTGCTGCTCTCCGGCGCCCTGAGCGGGCTGGCCGGTGCCTGTGAGGTGACCGGCATCGCCCGCCGGCTCCAGCAAGGGCTCTCCATCGGCTACGGCTACACGGCCATCATCGTCGCCTGGATGGCGCAGTTGAACCCCTGGGCGGTGATCTTCGTGGCGCTCCTGATGGCCGTGCTGCTGGTCGGCGGTGACCAGGTGCAGATGATGATGGGACTGCCCGCCGCGATGAGCCTGGTACTCCAGGGATTGTTGCTCTTCCCAATGTTGGCCGGCGCACTCTTCACCGAATACCGGCTGCGGATCGTCCGCCCCACTCCGCATCTCCAGGAGGCCCGGCAATGATCGTGCTGCTGACTTCCATTCTGGCCATTACGTTGCGCGCCGGCACCTCGCTGATCTATGCGACCATCGGCGAAATCTACACCGAGCGCTCGGGGATCCTCAACCTGGGGCTGGAGGGGATGATGTTGATGGGCGCGGTGACCTCATTTGCCGTGGTTTACCATACCGGCAGCCTCACCCTGGCACTGGCGGTGGCCCTGCTGGTCGGGGCTGCCATGGCCACCATCCACGCTTTTCTCACCGTGACCATGCGGGCCAATCAAGTGGTCAGCGGGCTGAGCCTGACGCTCTTCGGCTCCGGGCTGGCCAGCTTCCTGGGCCAGCGGTTGGGACCGGGCGGGCAACAGCTGATGGGGCTGATCGGCCCCAAGTTCATGCCGTTGGAGATTCCGCTCCTCAGCCAAATCCCGGTGCTGGGGGCATTGTTTAACCAGGATATTTTGACCTATCTGGTTTATCTGCTGGTCCCGCTGGCCTGGTTTTACCTGTACAAAACCCGGCCCGGCCTGAACCTGCGCGCGGTGGGCGAAAACCCGCAGACGGCGGACGCGATGGGGATCAACGTGACGCGGGTCCGCTACCTCTACACCATCTGCGGCGGGATGTTGGTGAGCCTGGGCGGAGCCCATCTCTCGTTAGCGTACACTCCCGGCTGGGCCGAAAACATCACCGGCGGGCGGGGCTGGATTGTGATCGCGCTCGTCATTTTCGCCATGTGGAACCCGGCGCGGGCCGTGCTCGGCGCGATTCTCTTCGGCGGGATCAACGCCGTGCAATTCCGGCTCCAGGCCGCCGGGACGACCATTTCGGCCGCCTTCCTGAACATGTTGCCCTACCTTGCCACCATCTTAGTATTGATCGTGATGACCTGGTGGGAGACGCTGAGCAAGCGCATCGGCGCACCGGCGGCACTGGGCAAGGGCTACATGCGGGAAGAAAAGTGAAAAGGCAAGCAAAGAGTGAGCAGGGATGAGTGAGCAGTACAGCCGGCTGATGGCACCTGCTCTCTGCTCTCTACCGACGGCTCACCCATTCCATTAACAAGGAGACCATGGATGGACACCACTGGCTTGCCCGCCCAACCCACGTCCCGGATGTGCTTCGTCTGCGGGCGGGAGAACCCGGCGGGTTTGCACCTGCACTTTTACGAGGACCGCGAAAAACGGCAGCTGATTGCGCCGCTGCACCTGCCGGCGCACTTCCAGAGTTACCCGGGCGTGGCCCACGGCGGCGTGATCGCCGCGATCCTGGATGAAGTCTCCGGCCGCTCCATCAACGTCGGGCGCGCGGAGGAGCTCTTCTGGGTCACGGCCAGGCTGGAGATCCGCTACCGCAAGCCGACGCCGGTGGAAACACCGCTGACGGCGGTCGGTTGGGTGGTGCGCGAGGGGGGACGGGGGGCGGAAGTGGCCGCCGAGATCCGTCTGCCCGACGGCAGCATCAGTGCCGAGGCGACCGCTCTGATCGTTGCGCCCTCTGGTGAGGCCTTACAGAGCTGGGACAGAGAGCGCGAGCAATGGTTCGTGGAGCGTTAAACGGTGTCAGGACCCCGGTTGACCTTTTTCTGTGAGCTGGAGGCCGCCGCTTTGACGGCTCTCTTTGCCGATCCGGCGGTGCTGGACGATTTGCAGGCCCTGCCGGCCGGCGTCAGCCTGGGCCTGCTGGATCTCTCGCCGGAGCGCGCGGCCGTGGTCCAACGGCTCAATGCAGCTCGCATTCCCGTCACGGCCTGGCTGTTGCTACCCCAAGCCGAGGGCTATTGGTTTAATGTGGACAACGCTCCGCAGGCTGCCGCACGCTATCGGGCCTTCCAGGATTGGACGGCGGCCTACGGCTTGCGTTGGACCGGCGTCGGGCTGGACATTGAGCCGGACCTCCGCGCGCTGCAACAGCTCCGCCGCCGCCCGCTATCGCTGATCCCTCAGCTCCTGCGCCGGCTGGTCACCCGGCGCCGGCTGGCGCAGGCCCAACAGGCTTACGAACAGCTGGTACAGCAGCTCCGCGCCGATGGCTACACCGTGGAGAGCTATCTGATCCCGCTGATTTTGGACGAGCGCCGGGCGGGGGCGACCCTGTTGCGCCGGCTGGCCGGGCTGGTGGATGTGCCGGCGGATCGCGAAGTGCTGATGCTCTACACCAGCTTCCTGGGTCAGGCCGGCGCGGGGGTCCTGTGGAGTTATGCCCGTGAAGCTCAGGCAATTGCCGTAGGCAGCACCGGAGGCGGCGTGGAGCTCGGCGAGCTGCCGACCACCTGTCTGAGCGGGGAGGAACTGGCCCGTGACCTGCGCCTGGCCTATCGCTGGACGGACCAGCTCTACATTTTCAGCCTGGAAGGTTGTGTGCGGCGGGGATTGCTCAAGTCGCTGCGGGTGTTGGATTGGGAAGCGCCCCTGGCACCGCCGTGGGAGGCCACGGCGCGGATCGGGCGTTTCCGCCGGGCCCTGTCGGCCACGCTGTGGGCCAGCGCCCATCCCTGGTTAGTGGCGGTGATGGCACTCGCGTTCTATTGGTGCGTCCGTACTTTGCTGAGTGATGAAGAATAACTTGCGTTGTCACCGGCACTATACTCACTCATCCCTGTTTTTGTAAGGAGAATGCCTATGTTGAGCGGTGTGAAGACATATTACAAGCCTAAAACGATTGAAGACGCGGTCGCGCTGGTGCAATCCAACCCCAACTCGGCCTACGTGGGCGGTGGAGCTTGGCTGGTGGCACAAGGGGATCCCGAATTGACCGTGTTGGTGGACCTGAGCCAGACCGGGTTGAACCTGATTAACAGCGACATGGAGATGGTCCGCATAGGGGCCACCGCGACGTTGCAGGCGATCATAGATCAAAGCGACACAGCCGGGTTGGCCAACGGCATTCTGGCGACGGCGGCGGGCTTCACGCAATCGCGCAACCTGCGCGAGCAGGGAACGCTCGGCGGGACGTTGATCGTTGCCGGGCCGGCCGACCCGCTGACAACGGCGCTGTTGGTGCTGGATGCGGAGATCCTCTACGCCGACCCTGCGCTGCACGTCGCGCCGTTTGCCAGCTTTGTTGCTTACCGCGAGCGGCTGATCAAAACCCGCGTGCTCTTGACGCAGGTACGGGTCAAACGCCCGCCGGCCCGCAGCGCCGTCGCCTTTGAGGAGGTGGGTCGCTCACCCAAAGACAAGCCCATCGTCTGTGTGGCCGCTTACCTGGAGACCGAGGAGGGGCTGCCGACGACAGTGCGGATCGCGGTGGGGGGGGCCGACGCGCAACCGGTCCGGCTGCACAAGACCGAGCACCTGCTCAAAGGGCAACTGCTCACGGCCGAGAAGATAGAGACGGCCCTGGCCCTCAACCTGACCGAGCTCCACCCTATCGGCGACTACCGGGGCAGCGCTGAGTATCGCCTGGAAATGGTCAAGGTGCTGGTCCGCCGGGCGGTGCTCGCCGCCTGGGAGCAGGCACGCCGCTAAACTGGCGGCCCGGATTCACTCCAGCCAATACGGCTAAGGCCACGGATTAAAGCGGGGTTTTTGCGGGTGGGCTCGGCCCGCCCGTGAAAACCCCCTTTGCAATCCCTGCCCCGCTTCCTTTCTCACCCGTTTTGAGGTAGAATAACCCCGCCGCAGTAACGTGGTTCAAGGAAAGGTTAATATTCAGGTTCAAGTCAGGTTCAGGTATGGAAAATCAACAACCGGAGACAAAACGGCTGGGCTGGTCCTACGGGGGACAGGCCGTGATGGAAGGGGTGATGATGCGCGGGGCGCATCTCTCGGCGGTCGCCGTGCGCCGTCCCAACGGTGAGATCACCGTTAAAACGGAGCCGGTCAGCCAGCTCTACCGGGGACCGGTGAGCAAGATTCCCTTTTTGCGAGGAATTCCCATGCTGTGGGATTCATTGGGGCTGGGAATGCGGGCCCTCTTCTACTCGGCGGAGGTTGCCGGGCAGGCCGAGGACCCTGATTTCAAAATGAGCGGCGGTCTGGGCCTTGGCACGGGCGCGTTCTCGCTGCTGGCAGGCATGGCACTGTTTATGCTGCTGCCCTCGTGGTTGGCCGGGCTGCTTGTGCGGGCGGCAGACCAAACTGTGCTCTTTAACATCGTGGAAGGCCTGATCCGGCTTGCCATTCTCATCGGTTACATGGCGGCGGTAGGGCAAATGGCCGAGATCCGGCGGGTCTTTGCCTACCACGGGGCCGAACATAAGACGGTCAACGCACACGAAGCCGGCGCGCCGCTCACCGTGGAGAGTGTGCGCACCTTTTCCACAGCGCACGCTCGCTGCGGGACGGCCTTTCTGCTGATCGTTGTCGTCATCTCCATCCTGGTCTTCGCGCCGTTGGGGAAACCACCCCTCTTGATCCGCCTGGCCTCGCGCCTGCTCCTGTTGCCGGTGATTACCGGGATTGCTTACGAGGTCTTGCGCTTCACCGGTAAACACAACCACTGGGGCTGGGTGCGCGCCTTGATTGCGCCGAACCTGGCGCTCCAACGGCTTACCACCCGCGAGCCGGACGATGCGATGTTGGAGGTAGCAATCACGGCACTGAAAACGGTCCTGGCGGGGGAAGAAACACTCACCCACTGATCCACTCAGCAACCAGCAAAGAAACGCTGAAGGCGTTATTACAAACTGGCATTCACCAGCCATGGAATGAAAATGTGAGCAGTGAGCGGTGAGCAGGAAACAGGAACTTCTACCTGCTGCTCTCTGCTCACTACTTAACTGATTTCTATTTTCAGCGGAGAAAAGCATGACAACCGCATCAGCCTGCCAGGAATTTCTGAGCCTGCATACGATTGCCGTCGTCGGTGTCTCGCGCAGCGGCCGCAAGTACAGCAATCTGGCCTACAACCAGCTCAAGGCGCGGGGCTACCGCGTCTTCCCCGTCAACGCTCAGGCCGAGACTATCGGCGGCGACCGCTGTTATCCCAACCTGGGCGCGCTGCCAGAGCCGGTGGAGGGTGTCTTGCTCTTCGTCCCACCGGAAGAGACGGAGCGAGTGGTGCAGGAGGCCGCGGCACTCGGCATCCGCCACATCTGGATGCAACCCGGCGCTGAGTCGCAGTCCGCCATTCGCTTCTGCGAGGATCAGGGGTTTTGCGTGGTTTATAACCAGTGCATCATGGTCACGGTATAAACCAACCGCAAAGGCACAAGGGTACCCTTACCATGGAATTAGGGCCGGATGCGCTGGACGCCGGTCAACCGGATGCGCACGTCCTGGCATTACTGCGAGCAAGCCTGGCGGCCTGCCGGGCCTGGGCCATCTGAGGCACACAAGGAGTCACCCATGGACGAGAAAGCGAAACTGATTCAGCAGCTGGACGAGGCCCGCGCCAAAATGCGCGCGGTGTTGGAAGGGATTGATACCCGCGTGGAGATCTACCCGACCTGGACGATCAAAGAGGTGTTGGCCCACATCGCCGGCTGGGACGACGTCAGCGCCTCGTCGCTGCGGCTACACGCCGGAGGACACGAGCCGCCCACGCCGGCCGCGCGCGGCATTGATTACTACAACGCCGAATCCGTCGCCACCCGCGCCGCGCTCAGTTATCAACAGGTCGTTCAGGAATGGGAACTGGCGCGCGAGGAATTCAAAGCCGCGCTGCTGGCGCTTTCGCCGGAGAAGCTGGCGGAGCCGTTTGTTTTCCCCTGGGGACCGACCGGCACGGTGGCGCTGCTGGTGCGAATCTTCGCCGAACACGAAGAAGAGCACGCCGCCGAGATCGCCGCGCTGAAGGCGAAGGCCGAGGCTGAGGCGGCCGGCGACTCAAAAGCATGACTGCAGCGAAGCCTGCTGAGACACCGGCAGCGCCCATCACCAGCACCGGCAACCGGCGCATCGTGGCCGCGCGCAAGCTGGATGACCGCAAGGAGCGCCAGCGCCAGGGGCGCTTTCTGGTGGAAGGGCTGCAACTGTTGCATATGGCGTTGGATGGCGGCGCGCGACCGCTGGAGGTCTTCTACTGCGAGGCGCTGTTCACCGGCCCGGAGGCCCCGGCGCTGTTGGAGCGCTTTCGCGCCGCCGGTGCGGAGCTGGTTGGCGTGACGGCCCCCGTCCTCCAGAGCCTCTCGGAGCGTGTCACCCCTCAAGGACTGGTGGCTACGTTTGCGCCGGTGGACCGCCCGCTGGAGACGCTGGCACTGGCGGGCCCTGAGCTGGTCGTAGTGCTGGACCGGCTGCAAGACCCCGGTAATCTGGGGACATTGCTACGCACGGCCGACGCGGTCGGCGCGGCGGCGGTGGTGCTGGTACAGCCCTGTGTGGATCCCTACGATCCCAAAGCGGTCCGCTCCAGCATGGGGTCGCTCTTCAACGTGCCGCTCTACCTGACTTCCGATGTCCCGGCGCTGATGGCCCGGCTGCGCCGCTCCGGGTTGCGCCTGGTCGGCGCTCATGCGCATCAGGGCGCGCCGTGGGGGGCCGGACTCTGGGCGGGCGGGGTGGCGCTGGTCTTAGGGAACGAGGCGCGCGGCCTTTCGGAAGATGTGAGTGCTGAGATTCACGACTGGGCCCATCTGCCGATGCCGGGCAAAGCCGATTCGCTGAACGTGGCCGTGGCCGGCGGCATCCTCATGTACGCCTGGCTGCGAGCCAACGCTCCCTGACTCCAGGGAATTCCCCTTGCAAGCGTTTCAGCGTCTTAGCGTTTCAGCGTCTCAGCGTCTCAGCGTCTTAGCGTTTTAGCGTTTTAGCGTGTTTGTAGTGCCGCGCTTTAGCGCGGCTCAAACGGCGCTGAAGCGCCTCACTACGAACAGAGCGCCAGGTTCAAGGGAGGAGATTTCATCCTTCCGCCTTCATCCTTCATCCTTTCAACGGCGCAAACGCCGAGCGCTATTTTCAGCGGTCATTCCCATTCACCGGTTCCGTGCTTCTGTGCCACCGTTTTGCAGCACCAGCGGCAGGTAGAACCGGTTTTCCCCGCCCGTGATGACCGTGGCACTGAGCGGCGGGCCGACCACGGGTATCGGCCAGAGCGTCGCCGCGACCTGGTAGGCCGGGTTGACGATCACCGTCCCGGTGGGGACCCGGGGCAGCGTGATGGCATAGCTGACCGTCACCGTTGCGCCGGCGGGCAGCGCCAGGTCAGGCCAGAGTACAACGCTGCTATTCAGGCTACCGCCCTGGTCGGCCCAGGCCAGGGTGGTGGAGGCCGGGATGGTGCTGCTGATGGTGACACCGGTCAGCGCCGTGCCAGTGTTGCTCACTTGCAGGGTGTAGGTGAGCCGGCCGGCGGCAAAGGGGTGCTGCGGCGTGACCGCTCCCGTGATGTGGAGCGGCGAGGGCAGCGGTCCGGCTAAGTGCGCTGCCGTCCCCACCGCCGCTCTGACCATAGCGGTCAGATACTCCAGATTCAAGGTTGCCAGCCGGTCACTTGTTTTGTGATAATGAGGAGTGCAGTCTCCCTTGCAATCCTCAATGGCTAAAATGGCCGGGTACCCCTGGGCCCAGAAACTGGCGTTATCGCTGCGATTGCCCAGACCGTCATCCACCCATAGCGTGGGGGAGAGCGGCAGCGCGTACCGGGCCACCACCTGGCTGAAGACGCCAGCCACCCCCAGCGAAGCAGGGACCGTGCTGCGGGCGTACAACCCCATCACCGGCGCGCCGGTGGCATCGTAGCCGATCATGTCCAGGTTCACCACCCCCCGGATGTCGTCGCCGTGGGCGCGCGCTTCAGCCGCGTAGACGGCGCTGCCGCGCAAGCCCTGCTCCTCGCCGGTGAAGAGCACAAAGCGGAGCGTGCGCTCAAACGGGTACTGGCTCAAAATCTCGGCGGCGGTCAACACCCCGACTGAACCGCTGGCGTTGTCGTCGGCGCCGGGCGCTATATCCGCTTGCGGCATGTCATCCAGGTGCGCCGTGACTAAGATGATTTCCTGCGGCTGGGTGAGGCCGGGCAGTTCTGCCACCACGTTGTGGCTGCTGAGACTGGAGAAGCTCCACGGGTGATAGGTCGGCGCCAGTCCCATCCCGGCCAGCTGTTCGTAGACATAGTGTGTGGCCTGTTGGATGGCAGCGGTGAAATAGGTATTGCGGGTGAGCAGCGTGGTGGAAAGGCCGCCGACCGTGACCGATACCTCTCCGGTGAGGCGGGCCAGCGCCGTGGTGAGCGCGGCAGTCTGCACCTGCTCCAGTAGCACCGGGATGGAGGGCGTCTCCGTGGTCACGGTGCGCACCCAGAGGGTATGAGTGGCGGTGAAGACGGAGGGGCAGCCGGTGGCCACGGTGAGGGTCATTGCATAGGGGTGCGGGGTGGCGCTCAGGGGAAAGGTGTGGGTGACCGGATTGCCTGCCTGGACCGGTGAGCCATCGCCAAAGTCCCAGGTATAGGTCACGGCGCCCGCCCCGCCGGTCAGAATGCCGGTGAACGTGACCGGCTGACCGCCGCGCACCCAGGAAGGGTTGGTGGTGAAATCGGCCACCGCCGGTTGCTGGCAGGCCACCATCAGGGCCTGGGCGGTGGCAGAGTACACATCCAGCCGGCCCCAGCCGTACACGTTGTTGGGGACAGCGCCGGGGGCGTCCCCACATTGCGTGCTGCTGTAGGGGACGGCGGTGGTGTTCAGGAGCTCCTCGGTGGCAGTCAGCGCGCCGGTCAGCGAGGGCACCGCCGACCAGAGTAGCGCTACCGCGCCCGCCACATGCGGCCCGGCCATGGAGGTGCCGGAGAGCGGACCGTACCCTCCGCCGGGGAGACTGGAGCGGACGTTGACGCCCGGCGCGCTGAGATCGGGCTTGCGCCGGCCGCTGCCATCAACCGTCACCGGCCCCCGGCTGCTGAAACCGGCGATGGCGTCGCCGCTGTCGGTCGCGCCGATGGTGTAAGTGGCATCATACATCCCCGGTGGATCGTTGACCGTGCTGCACGCTGACCCGTGATTGCCCGCCGAAGCCACCACCAGAATCCCGGCGGCGCGCACGGCTTCCACCACCTGTTGCAGCAACGCGATATGGGTAGCGTCACACCCCTCTTCGGGTGGGCAGCCCCACGAGTTGTTGATCACATCCGGGGCCAGGGCCGGGTTGCCCAGCGCTGCCGTGCCGGTGATGGGATAGGGGGCCAGGAAGAACTCAAAGCATTCGGCGTAAGTGGCCGGCGTCCCCCAACCCTGCTCCATGTTGCGACAGCCGATCCAGCGCGCGCCCGGCGCTACGCCGATTTGATTGCCGGCGCCGTCGTCGCCCACCATGGTGCCCATGGTGTGCGTGCCGTGGCCGTTGTCATCGCAGGGAATGGGCGAATCAAAGCCGCAGGGATTGCCGGCCGGCGTGTTGGGATTGTTCTGGTGGATGGCGTCGTGCCAGTGGTAATTGTGGTTCGCCGTGGCGCCATCCCAGCCACGATAGTGCCGCAGCAACGCCGGATGGTTCCAGGCGTAGCCGGTATCCTGCCCGGCGACGACCACGCCCTGGCCGGTGTACCCGCGTGCCCAGACCTGCGGGGCGCCGATGCGGCTCACCCCCCATTCCACGCCGGCAGGAGCCGCCCCAGACCATGGACCATAGACCACAGACCCCCGATCGCTAACAACTGAAGGCTGACTGCTGACTGCTGATGGCTGAAGGCTGATGGCTGACGGCTGGCTGCTGATGGCTGACGGCTGTTCTTCCACGCCGCGCACCGAGGGGTTGGTCTCAATGCGCGCCACATCGGGCCGGGCGGCAAGCGTCTGGATCAGCGCTTTATCCCCCTGCACCTGGAGCATGTTGACGATGTAGAACGAACGATACGGGATGCCCTGCGCATCCAACCAGGCGCGCAGGGGCGCCTGGCTGCGCTGCGCCGTTTCCCAGAGCGTATCCCGGACGAAACGCCTCTGGGTGGTGCGCGTGGTGGCTCGCGGGGCCGCGCTCAGGTCGGCCTGCGCTGTGAGCAGCACCAGAACATCCGCCTCCTTCTGAGTGGAGAGCGCAGCCCATACCGCCGGCGCGACTTTGGCGGCTGCCCCGGCTTCAAGGGGGCGGCTATCCAGGCCGGCTAACGCCCCCAGCAACCCGATCACCAGCCCGATCAACCACCCGCCATAATGACGTCGCATCAACCTGTTTCCTCATGATACCAGTTAAGGAGTGAGCAGAGAGCAGCAAGTCGTGAGCAGAGAGCAGCAGGTAGAAGTTCCTGCTCACTGCTCACCACTCACCGCTCACTGCCCATCGCTCACCACTCACCGCTCACTGCTTGGGTCGCCCGAAATCGGCAAAGAAATAATAGCCACCCCGCCCATCGGGGATCACCGCCACGCCAACCTCGGTAACCCACGTGCTGAGCAGCGTCCGGCGATGCCAGTCATCCGGCGGGACTTCGTCCATCCACCAGGCCACCGCTTGCTGCGGCGAAGCGGCATAGACGAAGCATTCGGCAGCGCCGACGGCCGGATAGCCGACTCGCAACACGCGATCTTTGACCCGCGACCCGTCGGAGCCGGTATGGCTCCAGGAGTTGTGCGCCCGGCAATCCTCGCCGTGAAGCTGCGCCGCTAAAGCCAGCGTATCATTCCAGGTGTAGGGCGGGATGCCATACGCGGCGCGCTGTTCGTTAATCAGCCGGAAGGTTTCGGCGGCCCAGGCGGCCAGATCACCAGAGGGAGCGGGCGGCGGGGCCGTGCTCACCGCCGGCGCGGGCGGGGGAGTGGCGACGGTCACGGCGGCCACCGCCGGCGTTGTGGCGGCAGGCGCTACGGTCACTGCTTGCACCACGCTTTCCAGGGGGGCCTCCAGCGGCAGGATCAAGGGTTGCCCCACTGCCAGCACATCGGCGTCGGTCAACTCGTTGACCGCCACGAGGGCCGTGAAATCCAGCCCATACTGCGCGGCAATGCCCAGCAGGGTATCCCCCTCGGCTACCGGTCGCACCACCCAAAAGGGCGAAGCCCCCTCCCAGCCGCTGACCGGCGGGATCAGCAACGGCTGCCCTGCCTGCAAAGCGGTGCTTGCCCCCATGTCGTTAGCCAGTTGCAGCGCCGCCATCGGCACTCCCCAGCGGAGCGCCAAATCGAGCAAGGTATCCCCCGGCTGGACGGTGTAGAGGGTCGCCTGGGGCTCCGGCGTGGGGGTGGGGGGCAGTTCGGGCGCTACCGGCGACTCCGGCGTGGAGGTGGGAGGCAGTTCGGGCGCCGCCGGGATTTCTGGCAGCTGCGTTGGGGTGGGGATAGGGGTGGCGGTCACGGCGGGCGGGGACGTGAGAGACAGAGTCGGCTGGAGCGTAGGGGTAGGCGTGGTGCGCGTGCAGGCGACTAAACCCCAGCTCATCATCAGCGCCAGCCGGCTCCAGGTTCCTTTCAGCGTGCTCAGGTCAGGCATGGCCTTCACTATACCACATCTGGTCAGAATGCAATCGGTCCTTTCAATTTGCGCTCTCTTGCTGTACAATAAGGCTTGTGCCAATGGGATCATGTGAGTGATGAGTCGGGCTGACGATGGCTGCCCACCATTCACCACTCACTTACTACTCTTTGCGAAGGAGGCACCATGCATCACGTCATCATTGGCGGTGGGGTGGCCGGGATCACCGCTGCATTGGAGCTGAGCCGGCGCCAGGCCGGCCCGGTGGACCTCTACACCGACGAACCCCACTCTTATTATTACCGGCCCCAGCTTTCTCACTTTATGGCAGGGGAAATCTCGTTAAATGAACTGCTGAAACGTTCCCCGGAATGGTACGCGCAAAGGGGGATCCAGTTACACCTGAGCACCCCGGTCAGTCAGCTGGACCCCGACCGGAAACAGATTTTCCTGGCCGGCGGTGCCCCGGTGGCTTACGACCGCCTGCTCGTCGCGGCCGGGAGCCTGCCCATCGTCCCCCGGATGGAGGGGGCCACTCAAGCGGGCGTCTTCACCTGGCGCACGCTGTCGGACGCGCTCGCCATCAAGGAACGGGCCGCACGCAGCCGCCAGGCAGTGGTGATTGGCGGTGGGCTGTTGGGGCTGGAAGCGGCCCACGGCTTGCACAAAGCCGGTTTAGACGTCACCGTGCTGGAGTTTTTCCCGCGGCTCCTGCCCCGCCAGCTGGATCAAGAAGGGGCGACCCTCTTGCAGCAGTTGATTGAAGGGTTGGGGCTGCGCGTGGCCGTCGGCGCTGAGACGCAAGAGCTCCTGGGCGATGGGGAGGTCACCGGGGTACGGCTCAAGGACGGGCGCGAATTCCCGGCGCAGCTGGTTGTCGTCGCGACCGGGGTGCGCTGCAACGTCGCGCTGGCCGCCGGCACGGCGTTGGCGACCGACCGCGGCCTGATAGTTGATGAGCATATGGCGACGAACCTGCCCGACATTTACGCCGCCGGTGACATCGCCAGCTTCCAGGGGCGGACGTGGGCCATCGCGCCGGTGGCACAGGCGCAGGGCCGCGTCGCGGCGGCCAACATGGCCGGCGATCCCCAGGTCTACGAGGCGGCCCCGCCCGCCACGACGCTCAAGATCGTCGGCCTGGACCTCACGTCGGTCGGCACGACCCAACCCGAGCCAGGAGCAGAGGGGTACGTAGAAACGCGCGAGACCGACATCGCGGCCGGCCGCTACAAAAAGCTGGTGCTGAAAGAGGGCCGGCTTGCCGGTGCTATCGTCATCGGCGACAAGGCGCTGGCGAAGAAACTGGAAGGGATGGTGGCAGAGAAAACCCCGCTCACAGTGGAAGAAGTCCGGTGTCTGTTGTAAGCTGAACTTACGCCATGTATCGGCCATTCTTGGATAAGAGCTAAACCCATGGCTCCCCGCACCAAACTGATCCTGGCATTCCTGGGGTTCCTGTGGGCCGCGTTGGTGCTGGCGGCCTTTTATGTCGTCCAGCGGCCGCTCAGCGGTGAGATCGTGCGCGGGCTGGCCGCCACCGGTTGGACCCTGGTGGTAACTCTGCTCCTGGTGGTGAACAGCGCCGGGCTGGGGCTGGGCATCTTGCGCCGTTGGTGGCCGGCCACCCTCACCCCAGGGGAACGGTTGTTATTTGGGACAGGGTTGGGGTTGGGCTGGCTGGGGCTGCTGGGACTGGGGATCGCGCTGCTCAACGCGACCTCTCGCCCGCTGTTACTGGCCTTCCACGTCGGCCTGAATGTGTTGCTCTGGCTGCGGGGATACCTGACGCAAGCCGGGCGCGATTTGTTAGACTGCGGCGCACGCTGGTCCACAGCCCGGCTCACCATCCCGCCCCTGCTGCGGGTAGCCCTCGGCATAGCGCTGCTGTGGGCCTTCTTGCTGGCGCTGCTTCCCCCTGCCGATGCATTTGACGCGCTCTTTTACCATCTGGTCTGGCCGGAACGGATCCTGCGCGACGGCTTCCAGCTGTATAACATCCCGCACTTCTGGTTCCCGGGGCTGGTGGAGGGGACTTTCCTCTGGGCGTTGGCGTTGGGGAGCGACCGCGCGCCGCAGTTGCTGCATCTGACGTGGGCGCTGCTGGCAATCGGGCTGACCTGGTACTGGGCCCTGAAAGCCTGGGACGCCCGCCGTGCCTGGCGGACACTCGCCCTGCTCATCTCTATGCCGTCACTCCCCCTGTTGGCGGCCTGGGCCTACACCGATCTGGCGCTGACGTTTTACTCGGTTGCCACTCTGTACGCCGTCTGGCGTTGGCAAGAAAGCACAGAGCGGCGCTGGCTGTGGCTCGGCGGCCTCGCCGCCGGCATGGCAATGAGCGTGAAGTACACCAGCGTGTTGGTCCCGCTCGTCGCCGGGCTGTTGATTCTACTGTGGCAACGGCGCGGCCGGCTGTGGAACGCCCTGACCTTTGGGGGCACGGCCTTAGCGGCGGCGCTGCCCTGGTATCTTCGCACCTGGCTGGCGATGGGTAATCCATTCTATCCCTTCATCTTTGGCGGGCGTTACTGGGACGCTTTCCGCGCGGCCTGGTATGCCGAGCCGGGCACCGGTATCGGCTGGAACTGGCGCGAGCTCCTGCTGCTCCCCTTCAATGCCACACTTGGACACCGGGACGCTAATTTCTACGACGGGCGGATCGGGCCGCTTTTTCTGTTACTCCTGCCCGCCACGTTAATCGTGCTCTGGGAGGCTCGGCGCGCCCCTCGCGACGCCCGGCGCGCCACGTTAGCCTTAGGGCTGTTCGCGCTGGCCAGCGGCTTGCTCTGGACCGGGGGCGTCATCAACACCGCTGCGCTCTGGCAGACTCGGCTACTCTTCCCGGCGTTGATCCCGTTTGCCCTCCTTGTAGCGGGCGGCTGGGAAGTGTTGGAGCGGCTGGACACTTCTGTTTTGCGTCTCAGCCGCCTGGCCGGGCTTTTGATCGGCGGCGTCCTGGCGGTCACCTTGCTGGATGAAGGGCTGTTTGTCCTGGGACGCCGCCCGCTGGCGGTCGCCACCGGCCTGGAGTCGCGCGCCGACTACCTGGCCCGCGTCCAGCCGGCTTACAGCCAGGCCCTGGCGTTGTTAGACGACCTGCCTACCGATGCGCGCGTCTATTTTCTCTTTGAACCGCGCAGCTATGGCGCGTCACGAGAGGTCCAACCTGATCCGATCCTGGACAACTTCGCGCACGATCTCTACCTGTATGGCGACGCTGCCGGGGTGGTGCAGGCCTGGCGGGCAGCGGGCTACACCCATGTGCTGCTCTACCGCTGGGGGGCGGACTTCGTGGCCCAGGCGCGGGCCGTCCGGTTCCCGGCAACGGCGGTAGCCGCGCTCCAGACCGTGACCGAAACGCTGCTCCAGCCGGTCAGCCAGACGGCCGACGGTCACTACGAGCTCTACCGGCTCCCCTAAGCCTAAACCAGCGCCGCCGGAGCATGAGGGTATCGTTCCCCCGGCTCCGGCGGCGATTCAGGCTACGTGGCAATCGTCAGATTTGGAAGCCGCCGCGCAACGGCACGATCTTCTGCCGGTAATCGCTGATGTAAGAGAAAAGCCGCTGGCGCAATTTGATCCAGACGTCGGACGCCAGAAAGCCACGCAGGCTCTCCAGGTCCTCAGCGGCAAAACCCATCGTCACCTGCGGCCAGTCACCGTACGTGGTGTACCAGGCATCGGTAATCTGGAACCCCCGCTTGATAAACACGGCCGGAAATTCTTGCGTGATGAACTCAAAATAGGTTTCCTCCCGGCCGGGACGGATGTTCCAGGTCATCAACAGCTTGATGGGAAAGCTCATCGTCTCATCCTAATCTTGTGACACTCCCCACGGGTCACACGCTTAAGGGCCGGGGGTAAACATGTTCCCTGGCATCTGCCGCATCAGCTCTCCAAGCGAAGCGCCGATCACTGCCGCAATCCCCCCTATCAGGCAGCAAAACACCAGGAAGAGCAAAGCATAGGGGATCAGCACCGAGGCAAATCCTTTACCCAGCGAGAAACGATGCGCCGCAGCGACGCCGATCGCTTCCAGGACCACGGTGTAGAGGGAAACCGCCAGCGAGATCAAACTGAAGAGCAGCTGCAAGACCACGCCGACGTAGGGAATCTGCGCCAACAACGCGCTGATCAGGGCGATGGCAGCTGCGACAATTCCCAGCGGCGCGGTCACGGCGGCGAACAGGAAAAAGGTCTCGGTGTAAGTCCCCTGCCCCTGAAAGAGCTTAGCGATCAACTGGAAAAGCCCCACGATGGCAAAAGAGGCAAGTAACCCCATCACCAGGCCCGTGGGAATACCGCACAACATGGAGCCCAGCGAGAAGGTGCTCTCGCGTATCGGCAGCTCCCGCAGCAACTCCGGGGGCATGGTCTGCCAGTACCGGCGGCCAAAGAGGGCCAACGGCAGAAAGCCAAGCAGGCTTGTGATCACCGAGGTGACCAGCAGCCAGACTACCGCTCGGCCCAGGGCTGCTTCGGGCAAGAATTGCTCAAAAGTTTTCACCGACGGGGAAAGCAACAACCGCATCCAGAGCTGGAGAAACGGCGTTTTACCCGAGGCCGGCGCCGGCATCGCTGGTTGAGCAGATTGATTTTGTAAAGGATCAGGCCCCAATTCCATAGTTTACCTCCTTTGAAAATAGCGCTTTGCTTGTAGTCAGGCGCTTTAGCGCCGTCCAACGCGCTGAAGCGCGTTACTACGAGCCAATTTTCATCCCACGGCTGGTGAACGCCAGTTCATGGGGAATTCCTCTGAAAATAGAAACCAGTTAAGGAGTGAGCAGAGAGCAGCAGGTAGAAATTCCTGTTTCCTGCTCACCGCTCACTGCTCACATTTTCATCACTACGAGCCTATTTTCATCTCCCCACGTAAACTTTAAGCCCTCAGCTCTACTGTTGAGGCAATTGAGAGAGCAGCTCGCTGGCCTGTTGGGCCCAGACCTCCGGCGGATTGGTCTCCAGGAAACGCTGGAGCGTCTCGCGGGCCTGATCGTATTGCCCGGCCGCCGCATACGCCCGGCCTAAGGCAAACAGCGCTTCCGACATTTGCGGTGCGACCTGCACCGCCTGCTCCAACGCCTGTACCGCCTCGGGCAGCTGATTCTGCAAGAGATAGGCGTTCCCCAGACCGATCAACGCCTCCGGCTTGTCGGGCGAGAGTTCCAGTGCTTTTTGGAATTCGGCGGCGGCCTGCTCCACCAGCGCTGTGTCTGGCGTCAGGCTTTCGGCCGGTAAGGCCATCACCAGGTAAGCCGCCCCCAGCTGGTAATGAGTATCGGGATCTTCGGGATCAGCCTCCAGCGCCGCCTTGAACTCGGTCACTGCCTGGTCCAGCTGATTCATCTGGTAAGCCAGCACTCCCAGGTTGTGATGCACCGCCGCCGCGCGCGATGGGTCCAGTTCCAATGTGCGCCGGAAAGCGGCCTCCGCCTTACCGTAATCCCCCAACTGGAAATAGGTCAGGCCGGTCAGGAACTGCGCTTCGGCGTTTTCTGGATTCTGCGCCAGGAAGGCTTCCAGCAGGGGAGCCGCCTCGGCGTACTGCCCGGCATCTATTTGAGCCTGGATGGCTTTTAAGTCGCTCACTGGCGTAGCCGTAGGCAGTGGAGCAGTATTCCGGGATGTGTTGATCACCACCGCTACAATTCCAATCAGCACAACTAAAATAACTCCCACGACGATCAGACGGCTACGCATCTCCTCCTCCTGTGGCGCGATCTTGTTGGAGCTCCAGGAGTACCACACGGGTCTCCTCGGGTAAGTTGCTACTGGTCAGCTTCAAGCTGGGTACAGGAGTCTCTTTGGCCACTCCCATCTCCTTCAGAAAGCGATCCAGCGGGTCGCGCTTGAGCTGCAAGCCGGGCACCTTGTACTGCATGGGGATGATAATGTTGGGCTCAATCAGGCTGACGACTTCAGAAGCCAGTGAGGGCGTCAGGCCGCCGGGGATGCCGACGGGGAGCAGGAGCACATGGACTGAGCCCATTGCCTCGACCTGGGCTTGAGAGGGCACGTGGCCGAGCTCGCCCAGGTGACAAACTACCACCCCGTTGCAGTCAAACGAATAGACGACATTCTGGCCCAGCTCCACGCCTTTCTTCCGATCCCGGAAAGTATCAATAGCGGTGATGAAGAGGCCACCGATTTCATATTCCCCCGCTCCGGCCAACGTGCGGTAGGGACCGCGCAGCCCCTTCCACTTAGCCCGCTCCGGTTCGTCCAGCGGCGAGCTGGTGGTAACGATGTCGGCGCGCGCATGGCAGCCGCTCAACCCGGTAGACTCCTCGTCAAAGGGATCAGTCACAACTGCGGGATACCCGCGCTCCATCAAGCGGAAACAGCCGAGGCCATACCAGACAAGTTCCATTACCTCTCCCTAATAGCCCTGTCGTGAGATAATCGCCTGGTCCAAGAGACCCGGCGTCGCAGCGGCATTGAGTTCCACGGGTATTATATACAAATGCCAGCTCCTGTCCAATACAACAAGGGGCGCAGGGCTTACGCACCTTCAAGGGAATTCCCCATGAACTGGCGTTCACCGGCCGGGGGATGAGAATGTGAGCAGTGAGCGGTGAGCAGAAACCAGGAACTGCTACCGGCTGCTCTCTGCTCACCCCTTAACTGGTTCCTGTTTTCAGAGGAAATACACGGATGGCCCTGTCCTGGTTGCTTCCCGGTGCGCTATACGTAGCAGGGCAGAAAGGGGAAAGGAGCTGGGATACCCTCTCTCTGGTTCACGGGGAAGACAGGGAATCTTTCAACAAAGACGGCCCGGTTGGGGTACCGGGCCGCATGGCGAGGGTGAGATTTGAACTCACAACCAAGGGCTTATGAGTCCCCTGCTCGGCCGTCGAGCTGCCTCGCCGGAAAAAGTAGCGGGGGACGGATTCGAACCGCCGACCTTCGGGTTATGAGCCCGACGAGCTGCCACTGCTCCACCCCGCGTTGTGAGGGCTATTATACACAGCTGTCGGGAGAAGTCAAGTGCGCGCCAGGGTATCAGGGCATTGCGCCTGGCCTGAAAGTGCGGTTAATTGCTTTCCGCAGGTGCCTCCCTTAGGGGTATAATAATATTAGAGAGATTCTGTGTGGGGGCCTCAGCCGGGATGATAGGATTCCGTGGTCCATGCTGAAGAACCGGTGGGAGTGCAGGGTGTGGTGTCAACATCACCGGGCAAGTCCAGTGGCTCTATGGGATGGCTTTTGATGGTTTGTTGTGTTGAAGGAAAGGAGTTGAAGCGATGTCTGTCATCACTGTTTCCAGAGAGTTCGGCAGTGAGGGTGAGTACATTGCCAGGGGGATCGCCCAGGCTCTGGGCTACCATTTCGTGGATCGTGAGTTTATCGGCGTTCTGCTCAGCCAGTATGGGCTGGTGGAGTTCGACCGGGAGTACGAGGCCCTGCCGGGCCGGGAAAGACGCGGCGGGCAGCGAGGGGCGCGCCGAGATGTGATGGTGGATATGCTCAATCAGGTTGTGCGAGCGGTGGCCCAGCATGGCGACGTGGTGATTCTGGGGCGCAGTGGGTTTGCAATTTTAGGGGGCTTTGCCGACGTGCTCCACGTGCGGCTTCAGGCCCCCTTTGCGGTTCGGGTCGCGCGCGTGATGACACAACAGAAGATTACCTCCGAACAGGCAGAAGCGCTCGTGAAAGAGCATGATAAAGTGCGGACAGCCTTTGTGGAGGATTTTTACCGCGTACCCTGGGGCGCGACGCAGGCCTTTGATTTAGTCATCAACACCGATAAGATTTCCCCTGATTTGGCGATGACCTGGGTGATCGACGCCGCCAAAGCCTTCGTAACTGACTTGAGTGGTAAACCCGCCACCGATTCAATAGAGGTGGATCCCGTCCTGGCGAGGGCTGTTTCCGATGGACTTGGCTGCAAGAAGGTGCATAGAACTATCCCAAGTTAACGACGAGCCTCTGCAAAATCGGGCCGATTATCAAAACGCGATCTCGGCGATCTGCTCAAAATCCAGATCAAAGGTGGCCGGGCCGGCCTCGGGCATGATTTCAGCGTCGCCCAGCTCCCCGGCGGCGACCCCCCGGTCGCAGAGCGAGCGATAAGGACAAAAACGACAACGACGCTCCTCACTCGTGACGCCAAAACCATCCTCCGGCAACGCGGCGAGCTGCCCGATCAGCTCAGTCAACCGCGCCTCGTCGGCACGTAGCTGCGCCGTGCTGTAGGGAAAACGCTCCGGCGCTTCGGGCGTCTCGGCGAACCAGTAAAGCATCTCGGTCTGCTCCGGGATGAAGGGCTGCCCACCGTTCAGATAGGCTCCCGCCCGGATGAGCAGGAAACGGTAGACGCAGGTCTGCATCGTCTCGGCCAGACGCTGGCGGGTTGGCCGTTGGAGGCTGGTCTTCCAATCCAGGATGGTGGCGCGGCCGCCGGCGGCGACGACGAGCAGGTCGTACTTGGCGACGAGCCGGAAGCCGGCCAGAGGGGTGGTCAACGTCAACTCGGGATAGCGCGGCACCGCTGCCACCGCCCCCGGTCCTGCCACTAACGTGAGGGGGCGATAGTCCAGATAGTGCTGCCACCAGCGGCTGAGCGGCTCCTCGGCGGCGAACGGTGACAACCATTCTGCCGGGATCGCTGTGAGGTGCTGCTGGACTAGGCGGTGGAAGGCCGCGCCCTGTTGCATGTGGCGTTCCTGTTCTACCACCGGCTCGGTCTGGATCGCCGGCCAGCTGACGTGCAGCAGGTAGCGCAGTTGAAAGCGGCGCGGGCACTCCAGGTAATCCTGCAGGCTGGCTTGCGAAAACTGGAAATCAGGTGGTAAGGTCATGCGTCCTCATTCCACAGATGGTTCGCGCTCCCGGCTCTCCCAAAAGGTCTGCAGGGCGATGAAGGGGACCGCCGGCTGCTGGTCGCCGTGCTTGCCCGTGTTCCAGGTGACAATCAGCTCTTTACGGGCGCGGGTGAGGCCCACATAGAGCAGCCGGAGCCGCTCCGCGGCGTAATCCAGCCGGGCCTGCTGTGTCGCCACGCCTTCCTCGTAGTAAGCGCCCCATTCGTCCTCGGCGAGCACAGCGCGCAATTGAGCCAGCGCCTCGGCTTCCAGATTCAGCTTGCCACGTACAAACCACTTTTCTGAGATGAAAGCATCGTAGGACAGCGCCGAGGGGAAATCGTAGTTGTTAACCGAGAGCAGGTAGACGCGATCCCATTCCAGCCCTTTGGCCTTGTGCATGGTGGAGATGACGACCTTGCCTTTGTAAGCGTCGGGGTTGAAACCGGTGTCGTCCTCGCTCAATCCTAAGAATTTGCGTTCGTTGCGGGCGACAACGGCGAGCTCGTTGGTCAGTTCGGGCAGCCGCCAGTCGGCGTGTTGATCGCCGGTGCGGCGCAGCGTCACGGCCAGCTTGTGCGCGATGGCCAGGTCGGCCGGTTGGTCAAAGAGATCTTGTGCGACGGTGAGCAGCAGCTGGTCAATTGGCAGCAGTGTGGCCCCTTGCCAGCGTTGCACTAAGGTGCGGAACTCGGCCAGCAGTCCGTGGAGCAGCGGATCCTCCTCGGCGATCCCCTGCTCGGCCAGCCAGTCGCGCTCTAACCGCGGCCAGAGGTAATCCTCCACCCGTGGGCATTTGCGCAGCAGCTTCAGGGCGCGCTCCAGGCGCGGCTTGAGCTCCGCGTCCTTGCGATCATGCCGCCGCCACGCCTCGTAGACCCGGGCCAGCTTGGGCGCGGAGATCGGATCGGCCAGGTAGGCGGCGACGGTGCCCAACACACCGGCCGCCTCGCGGGTAGAGCGAGTGCTTTTGAGCAACTCCACCACTTCCACGCCCCGCTGTTTGAGCTCGGTGACAATAGCCACACCGCGATCGTTGCGCGGGACGAGCACGGCTACCGTCGCCTCGGGGTGCTCCGGCAACCATTTCTGGAGCGACTCAGCCACCGCCTGTACCTCTGCCTGGGGCGAGAATTGGGTGGTGATAAAGCGAACCTGCGCCGGCACGTCGGGAGGGTTGGGCTGCGGATCGCCGGGCGGCGTCGGCTTGATGTAAGGCAGAGCCAGCGCTTCCCGCAAAGCCAAAACAGGATGGTTGTCCTGCACCCAATCAATCAGGTAGTTAGCCAGGGTGATAATGCTCAGCATGGAACGCCCTGAATTGGGCAGTTCACGCGGCTGGACATCCGGCTCGTGGAGGAAATCTTTCAGGAATTTGGGGCTGGCGGTGGTGAAAGTCTCGTAGATCGCCTGATTGGGATCGCCCACCCGCACCCAGTTGCCGGTCTCGCCCACCAGCAGCCGGAGAATCCGCTCCTGTAACTCGCTGCTGTCCTGCGCCTCGTCCTCCAGGATGTAGGGCCAGCGCGCCCGCAGCCGCTCCAGGAAGGGCCGGTCCAGTTGCAAGGCCAGGAGCGCTAAGCGGATCAGGTCATCAAAATCCACCGCGCCCCGATAGGCCAGCGCGCGCTGGTAATCGGCGTAGATGGCGTAGCCCATCTCGGCCAGCGGGAAAGTCTGCCCGGCGGCGTCTAAGCGGGCGCGGAGCGCCGCCGGCGTTAGCTGCAAATCCTTGGCCACGCGGATGAAGTTGCCGCCGATGCTGGTTACCAGAGCCGGCCATTGGTCACGGCGGACCCATTCGCGCTTGCGCTCATCCAGGTCGGGCAGGAGGTAATCATCCAGCGCGTCGGGATGGCTGTGCAGCCAGGCGGTGGCCGATTCCTGCAAGATTTGCTCGGCAGCGCGCTCGTCTATGATCTGAAAGTCGTCGCTCAAGCCGACCAGTGCCGGCCGCTCGCGGACGATGTCGTGCGCCAGGCCGTGGAGCGTCCGCACCCGATAGCCGAGGTTGGGGAGCAAGCCCCGCTCCTTGACGAAGGTGGCGACCCGGCTGGCGAAGTTATCCACGGCGGAATTGACCAGGGTGACGACAAGCACTTCCTGGTCGTCGCCGAGATAGCCCTCCGCGATCAGTTGCGCGGCCAGCAGCGAGAGCGTCCAGGTCTTGCCGCTGCCCGGCACCGCCGAGACGCCCATTTTCCCGGCGGTGTAGGCCAGGACTTCTTGTTGTTTGGGGCGAGGGTGGAAGGTCATAGCGCCCTCAGTCCTCAGCCCTCAGGAAGGCAGCGGGCGTAGCGAATAGCGTTTGCAGCGCGGTGAAGAAATGCGCTACATGGAGGCCGTCCACCAGGGCGTGGTGGACCTGGACGGCGACCGGCAGGCTGTACTGCCCCTGCTCGGCGGTGTACTTCCCCCAGGCGATGCGCGGGAAGGAGTCGTCGGCGCCGGCAACCGGATGGGTCATGCTGGTGAAGGCGAGCCACGGCAGGCTGGTGATAAACAGCAGGTCGTCCCGGCCCGGCTCATCTGCCAGCGAGGGCGCGGTGCGCGCGGCGGCAATCCCGGCCGCGACTGTTTCCGCAAAGTGCAGGAATGCCGGGGTATAGCCCACCGTACAAAAGCCGAAAAGGTTGTTTTCGCCCAGCACGGTGAACGAGGGGTGGACGACGGAGTGTTCCACCACACCGGCGGGGCGCAAACGGTAGCGGAACTCCGGGACCTCGTTGGCGGCGCGGGTGACGGCGTAGAGCAGCGCCGTGAAGAGGGGAATCCCCTGCGCTTTGATGAGTGGCATAAGCGCGGTGATCTCCACCGGCACGCAAAGGCTGAAATGCGGCTGAGCCAACGTCCGGTAAAGCTCGTAGTGCGCCCGCCGGGGCCATTGTTGCAAGTTAAGATAGGTCATGGGTTATCATAGCGAATGGCGAATGGCGAATGGCGGAAAGGAAGTTTCATCCCTTACCCTTCCGCTTTCATCCTTAGCACTTGTTGGAAGGCTTTCAGCAGCGGGCCTTGCTGTTCAAAGCCCTGTTCGCCCAGCTCGCTCAGCGCCAAATAAACGGTACAGCGACAGCGGCGGAGCAGTCCCAGCGCCAGGCGGTAGAGCGTCTCCTGGCGGGCGGCGTATTCCTCGGTGTCGGTCCAGGGCCGGTCGCCGGGCCAGGCCCGGCTGAGGACGTAGGGCTGCGTCAGCGGCTGGTAGAGCCGTTCCCACCAGGCGGAGCTTCCCGCCTCCAGCCAGAACTGCACCGTGACCGGGCGGTTGGTCATCAGGAAGGTGTAAGCCGGGGCCAGCAAGACCGCTTCTTCCGGCGTGGTCTGCCAGCTGCGGATGTATTGCGCGGCAACGACGCCATCCTGTACCATCTCTAAATACTCCTGCCCCAGCGATTTGCCCTCCGGCAGCGCGTCGCCGATGGCCCAGCGGAACTTCTGGATGGATTCAATGAGATTGGCGGTGATGGCGCCGGCGTCAAACAGGCCGTGGAAGCCGAAACCCGGCTGCGAGAGCACCTCGCCGAACAACCGGCTCAGGAAATGGTCCAGCGCCTCAGCCGTTGACTCTTGCTCTCCGGCCAACCAGGTGCGCAGCTGCTCATAACGGTTTCCCAGTACAAACGTGATCCGCTCCTGCATGGCCGCGTTGAGCTGCGCGAACGGCGTTAAGGTCGGCACACCAGCCTTGACGCGGTAGACGATCTCGGCGAGCAGCTGGGCCCGCACCAGATCCAGCCCCTCAATCGCCTGCATCAGCGCGTAGGCCACGTCAAACCGGGTAGGGCAGAGGCCCCAGGCCGGGTGCGCGAGCGCCGTTAGCGTGAGCAGGCATTGGGTCGCCGGCTCGTCACGCAGCGCCCGCGAGGGCCGGTGCGACCGCGCCGGGATCCCCAGCCGCTCCAGCCGGTTCATGAGCGAGAAACGCAGCGAATCGCTCAGGAAGGGAGCCAGCACCACAATTTCACCCGGCGGGACGGCCTGCTCCCGTACCAACCGGGCGACTTCCCCCGCTACCCAATCCAACATCTCCGGGTGGTAGCGGCTGGATTCAAAAACCAGAGCCGGACCACGGTTACTATCAGCCGCGCTCAAATCCGTCCCGTGGTCCGTCGTCTGTCGTCCGTCCTCTCCCCCGTGGTCCGTTATCTGTTGTTTGCCGTCTTCTTCGTGGTCTGTGGTCTGTGGTCTGTGGTCTCTTTTTCCCAACGCCCGCGCCAATTTCCGCTGAAGCGCTGCCATCGCTGGCGTGGTGACGAACGAGGCGGAGAAGGCCAGCTGTTCATCACAGAGCTGGCCGAGGGCGGCGGCGCTCTCCGGGTCGGCCCCCAGGAAGCGCCGGTAGCCCGCCTCCGTGTCGTGGATCAGCAGCGCCGATTCCAGCCGGGGCAGCCAGGCGCGCAGCAGGTCGTGGGCGACGGGGGTATCCTCCTCCACGTTGTCGTAGATCAGGTGGCGGTAACGGGCCAGCAGATAATCGCGGCAGAGCGGTTGCGGCCAGAGGTGCTGGAGAAAGACTTCCAGCTGGAGCGAGAAATCCAGCAGGTTGTGCTGCAAGCAGAATTCGCGGAAGCGGGTCGCGCACTCCTGCGCCTCGTCGTAGACGCGACGCTGCGCCGGCTCGCCCACCCAGGCCGCTTTGAGCCGGGGGCCGAGCTCGGTGTAGGGGAACCCAACGACCGCTGCCTTATTGAGGTTGTCTAAAATCTGGCTGTAGAGCCGGTTGCGGTCAATTGTGATCGTCTCAAAGTAGCCCTGCTCCAGCAGGGGGCGGACCAAGCGGGCCATGAAGTATTGGGCGGTCTCTAACGTGAGGAAGGTAGGCGGGCGGTGGGGATGGGCAAAGCCGGCCTCCTCGGCGACCAGCGGCCAGAAGAGGTCCACCATCCGTTGCGCCAGACCGCCCAGCGTGGCAACGCTGACCAGACCGCCGGCGACGACGTCGGGCCGGCGCAGGGCCGTCAGATAGGGTTCGGCCAGCGTCCGCTGCGGGGTCAGCACCAGCACCGCATCGGCCCAGACCCCCTGGGCCAGCAGGTGCCCCAGCCGCGCAACGGCCGCGGTCGTCTTCCCGCTGCCGGCCGGGCCGGTGAGGAACAGGGTCCCGCGAGGAGGGCGTTCCACCACGGCCTGTTGGTGAGAGGTGAGCTCGGGCATCGTTCCCATGCCCCTATTGTAACGCTAATTGGCAGAAGTTCATCCCAGGTGGTTACAGGTTTGTTGAGGTATGGGTCACCGGTATCTGTTTCAATGCAAGACGGTTCAGTGTGGGTAAAACAGGCAATTCAACCCGCATTCGACGGGCAAAACTGTGCAGATACTCCCGTGCATATGGCCACAAGAGGGTCATGGCCGAAATATGCTCAAATTCTTCCCACACCTCTGGGCTTAACGTTTCCCAATCACACTGGACCTCAAATAAACCTTCCAGGGTGAAGTTCAGGTGAAATTCAGGTCGCCTGGCATCTGGGCCTTTGACATGGAGTGTCAAAAACACTGAAGCTTGCTGCTGCTCCCTATGGGGCACAATGCTAAGATCAAGGCCTAAAAAAAATGATGGCGCAGATTCTTGTTCTTCTTCCTCTTCATCCACGGCGGTTTCTTCTGTCAATCTTTCAATGTTTGCCGTATAGAGTCGCACATCCAACAATTGTAAAGGATAAAGGTGTTCTTGTTCCATGTTTTTATAACAGTTCCTCAAGCTGCTTGATATTGAGTGGCCGGGACATCTCCTTGAGTGGCAAGGGTAAAACCGGCCCGGCGCTGCGGTGATGCAACGGGGAGACGATGTTTCTTCTCCCACAAAGCCTCAGGGGCAACCGTGCGAATTTGCGGCACAACATAGGCAACCCTTGCAGGTTCAGGGGATGGCTGGGCACCCAATTGAATGGTCAGCTCCGCCTCTAAAGCTTGAGCCAGACGTCGCAAGAAATCCAGGGTAGGGTTGGCCAGGCCATTCTCCAGTTTAGAGATGTTGGCTTGCCTGGTTCCGACCCGCCGTGCCAGTTCAGCCTGTGACCAGCCTTTTGCCAGCCGCAAACGCAAAACAGCATCAGCCAGCTCTAAAGCCGGCCGGAGCTCTTCTTCCGCAGCGACATAGGATGGATCTTGTCGCAATTTTTTAAGCACTTCTTCGTGCTTCATGGTATCTCTCCTTTAAAAGTGATAGCAAAAAGTGGTAGCAATCATGGTTCATAGCCGTGTCTTTGCGAGTAGTCGCTCTTGTAGGCTACAGCTTTTTCAATGATAACGTCGGCCACTTTATCTGATTTCTTGGTAAAGCCGCAGAGCAAAACTGCTGTATCACGGCGAAAAATGAAATATAAAATCCGCTGCTGCCCATGATGGGTCCTAATACGCAATTCGTGTATGCCATCGCGCAGAATATCGGCATGGGGTTGTTGGAGATTCAAGCCGTGTTCAGCCAGTAACTCAATTTTGTGCATCACCAGTACCCGCTCTTGAGCGGGCAAACTTTCTATAAAATCTACCACCGGGCAGTCACCATGAACCGTTTCATAGTACTCAATATTCATACATTTTTCTCGGCGCTGCCTGATACTTTGTTATAGCATATATGCTATACTACTATAACATCATTTGCTAAACCTGTCAACAGACAAACAGCGGTCAGCGGTGGAATCCATTCAGAGCAGGCGAATTTTGGGTTTGCCCAAGGTGCGCCCCTTCCAGGTGGAGGTGCCGCGCAGGGCCAGTCTCAGCGAGCGCAGGGCGACGATCACATCCAACAGGGTGCTCAAGGGATAGAGCGGGACGGTATAGAGCGGCAGGCGCAGCCGCCCATAGGGCAGCCCCCAGACCAGCCAGGATTCAACGATAGCCACAGCTGCCAGCCCAACGCTTGCCGCCGGAACCGGTTGTCCCAGTCCTTTCAACAGCAAGACGATGAGCGGCTCCCAGGTCACCAGGAGCATCCAGCCCCAGATGAAGAGATAGGGCAACAGCCGGTACTCAAAGGCCGCAAAAAGATTCTTGGTGAAGCCTGCGTAGACTTCGCGGGCCGAGTGATACATCCGGCAGCGGAGGCGCGCGGTAGCATCCACCATCCGCCAGCGCAGCCCCGCCGCCTTGATTCGCTGCGTCAATGCCAGATCGTCCACCGCTTCCCCGCGTATCGCCGCATAGCCGCCGATCTGCTCAAAGGCGGCGCGCCGGAAGAGGAGGAATTGTCCGATGGAAGCCGAGAGCTGCGGCAGGCGGAGCCGGTGCGCGAGCGCGAAAGGCAGGAGCGCGAAGAAGGCCCAGGAGAACATGGGGACGATCAGCCGTTCGGCCCAGGTGACGACCTCCTGGCGGACAAAGACGCTCAGCAGGTCGGCCTGTTCGGCGACCAGGGCACTGACTGCGTCGTGCAGCAGCGTGGGGTGATGCACGGTATCGGCGTCGGTAAACAGGAGCAGGTCACCGGTCGCGGCCTGGGCCAGCTGGTGGCAGGCCCAGTGCTTGCCCAGCCAGCCAGGGGGGAGGTCGGCGCCCGCCAAGAGGTGCAGCCGGTCGTCGGCGGCAGCCAGCGCGGCCAGAATCTCGCCGGTCCGGTCCGTGGAGTGATCGTTCAGGACCCAGAGCTCAAAAGTGGGGTAATCCTGTGCCAGCACCGAGCTGACACAGGCCTCAATGTTCTGCTCCTCATTACGGGCCGGGATCAGCACCGAGACGCGCGGGAGGTGCACAGGCCGGGAGTAACGCTCTACCCGCCGCACGGCGCGCAGGTTGCTCAGGGTGATGAGCAGGGCCACGGTGAGGAAGCCCACCACGCCGATCTGGTGGATAGGCAAGCCGGTCATGGGGTGCGGCGCAGCCAGGAGCGCAGTTGCGGGCGACGGGGCAGTTCCTGCCGGTGTTTCCACAGCAGAATCGCCAGGTTGCCGGCCCAGAGGGCCAACAGCGCGGCGTCGGCGCCGCGCAGCAGCAGGTAGATCAGGAAACCGCTCATGCCGAAGACCACTGCCCAGGCGGAGACAGTTTGCACGGCGTAGCCGAGCACCAGCAAGGTGGTCTGGACCGCCAGCGCTTCGCCGGGGAGCACGCCGATCCAGACGCCGCCCGTCACCGCCACGGCCTTGCCGCCCCGTCCACGCAGGAAAGGCGAGAAAGCGTGTCCGGCCACGGGGGCGAGCGCGACCGGCACCAGCGCCCAGCCGGTGATCCCGTAGACAAAATGGGCCAGCGCTACCGGCAGCGCCCCTTTGAGCATATCCAGGAACAGCACCGCCAGGCCGACCCCCGCGCCGCCGGCCTGCCAGGCGTTGACCGTGCCGGGATTGCCGTCGCCATAGCGGCGGACATCAGCCCGGGTCACGAGGCGCCCCAGCACAACCGCAAAGGGCACGGACCCGGCCAGAAATCCTATCAGCGACCACAGGATCATATCCATTCGCTATTTGCCATCTGCCATTCGCCTTGTGGGGTGGGAGGCGGGGCCATCATGTGCGACTCTTGCCAGGTTGTGGTTCGTTCTCCGGTGGTAGCTCTGGGGAGACCGGCAAGGTGAAAAAGAAGATGCTCCCCTGACCAACGTGGCTTTCTACGCCGACCTGTCCGCCCAGCTTCTCCACGATGCGCCGCACAATGGAAAGCCCCAGGCCGTGCCCCTTGGTGCGCCCCTGGTAAAGCCGCGTGAAGGGCGTAAACAGACGGCCTTGCTCCTCTTCTGTCAGCCCTGACCCGTTGTCGCGCACCCAAAAACGAACCTGCGAACCGCCTGAGCCATTTCCCTCATGGCCGTTTGGCCCGGCCTCAGTCTGGACCTGGTCCCAACCCAGCTCTACGTGCGGGGGCTGGCCCCCATATTTCAGCGCATTGCTGATATAGTTGGCCCACACCTCTTCTATCCAGGGCGCATATCCCACTGTCGGCGGCCACGTAGCCGGCCCGCTGATCGTACCCTGGTATTCAGCCACCATGCCGGCCAGGCGATTTTGCACTTCAGTGATAATCCCCGCCATATCCAGCGGTCCGACGGCTACTTCGTCAATCTTCCGCATGCTGGCCAGCAACAACAGCTCATTGACGATGCTGGTCATCTTTTCGGCGCTCTTTTCAATCATGAGCAGACATTCGCGCACCTTTTTGGGCGGCAGTTGAGAGCCCTGGTCAGCCAGCAACCCGCTGAACCCGATCACCGTGGTCAACGGCGTTTTCAGATCGTGCGCTACCGTATGGGCAAAGGCATCCAGCTCCGTATTGCGGGCTTCCAGTTCAGCGGTATAGGCCTGAAGGGTCAGCTCGGCCTGCTTGCGTTCAGCAATTTCCTGTTGCGCCACTTCGTAGAGCTGGGCCTGGTGGATCGCGACGGCCAGCGTCGCAGCAATTTCGGTAGCGATGATCACATGGTCGGCGGTAAACGCAGCAGCACGGTCAGACTGGAGGTGTAAAGCCCCGACCAATGTCTCGCGCACCATGAGCGGCACAATCATGTAAGAGCGCAGCCCCTCGTCGTACAGTGCTTGTTGGAAAGCAGAGCGCTGTGGAATGGCGCTCAAGTCGGTCACGCCGAGAATCCGCCCGGCCTGGAGGGCCGGCTCGCCAAAGACCGGCAGGTAGGTCTCTATCCGCACCTGCACCGGCATGTCCCCGCCGGACTCCGCCGCCAGCAATCTGGCAATGCCGGACTCATCTTTCTCCATGACCAGGACCCGCTGGCAAGGAATCAGGTGCCGCATCCGGTAAACCGCGACCACCGCGATGGTCTCCGGCGAACGGGCCGCCAGGATGGATTCATCCAGTTCGCGCAGGATTTGCAGCCGCTCGGTGAAGCTGTAAAGCGCAGCGTCGGCCGTCTTGCGTTCCGTGATATCCTCTTCCACGACAATGAAGTGGGTCATCTGTTCAGCCGCATCATACACAGGGGCGACAGTGGCCCGCACCCAATAGAGCGATCCGTCTTTGCGCCGGTTGCGAAATTCGCCGCACCATTCCAGTCCCATCGTGACTGTATGCCACATTGTCTGGTACAGCGAGGTGCCGGCCTCTTCCCACAACATGGGCAAGGGTTGGCCCAACGTCTCAGCAAGCAGGTAACCGGTGGCCTCCTCAAATTTAGGGTTGACGTATTCAATCTGCCCCTGGGTGTTGGTGATGATGACCACGTTGGCGCTCTGCTCTACTGCCTGGCCCAACTTCCGCAGCTCGGCGTTCTGGGCTTCCAATTGCTGCTGATAGGCTTGTAGCGCCTGTTCGGCTTGCTTCTGTGCGGTGACGTCATGGATTACCACGACCCAGCCGCAGACAGCGCCGGATGGCTCATACAACGGCGAGGTACGCAAGTCATAGTAACGCTGGGGCTGTCCCACGCCGACAACCGTTTGGGTCTGGGTCGCGGTCAAATCCAGATACTGCTCTATGGGGTCAAAACGGTGCAGCAGGACCTCCGTGATCGTTTGACCGACCACCTCGCGGAGCTCCTTCCCGAGGAACTGGCAAGCCGCCCGGTTAAGGTCCACAATCCGCCCCCGCGCTTCCAGGACAAAGACGGCATCCGCCAGTCCTTCCAGGACGGTGCTGCGGGCAATGGGCAGCAGCTCAAAAAGATGGTAGCGGAAGAGAGCCCGTGCGATGATGGTGCCGGCCAGGGCATAACCCACCGGGGTCAGGTCCAGATAGGGGAGCGGCCCCCAGCGTAACAGGTAGAGCAAAGTGCCCATGGCCGGCAGCCAGATTGCTCCCAGCAGTGCACCGGCTTGCCCGGCCTGGAGATAAGCTGCCTGTCGCCGGGTCTGCCAGAGCAGGTAACTGCCCAGCAGGAGCAGGAGATAGCCATAACCGGCAAACAAGGCTATCCCCACACCATGTTCCAGGACCAACACCGTGGCCGTCTGAAACGGTCGCAGCTGCATGGCGGTCCAGATCAGGTGATGGGCCTCGTTGGTCCAGACCAGTCCCAGGGTTATCAAAGAGGGCAGGACCAGAAAAGGCCCCCATCGTCTCAACCGGTCATTCTGGCTTACTGCCTGAAGCACAACGGCGAATAACAATCCCGGCGCCGAAACAATGCCCAGGTATTGCACGCGGGTCCACCCGAGCTTAGCCTCCAGGGTGGGAAGCCCCAGCTGAACCGCATAGGCCAGTGCCCAAAGCGCCGCCGCCAGCATCGCCAGGGCTAGCGCCGGGGCACCGGGCGCCTGACGGCGACGCCAGGCGTAGCCCGCTACCGTCACGGAGATCAGGGCGGAAACGATCAAGGCCAGCGCGTAAGGGCTGAATTGCCAGTTTGTCAGGTTCAACATAGGTCCAATCTGCCGGCGGAGGACATGGGTCCGGTCGCCTCATCCCTTGAATGGTTACTATCCATCTCATGAAGTCAAGCTGCCAGGGTTGGTTTGCCGTCCACGAATATCCACGAATACACGAATGTTGATCTGGCGCGGATCATTCGTGATTATTCGTGAACCATTCGTGGCTGGTTGGCAAACCCACATTTGAATTATAGCAATGATTGGAGTGCTATTCAAAAACAATTTCAGGTCAGAAACGTTACGAGTTCACAACCGATCCAGGGTTTGCCGGGGTCAGCGTAGCGGCAAAAGTCACCACCGCCTCTTGCACGGCGGGCCAGGCCGGACGATCCGTGTGCAGCAGGTCGTGAGCGGCGGCGATTTCCGTATAATGCGGCGGTTGCGAGAAGCGCGCGCAGAGCCGTCGCGTGCGCGCGGCCGGGACCAGCGGATCCTCAGCGCCCTGCACGACCAGGGTGGGCGGCGTCACCGCCCGGGCGTGACGCCAGGTGGCCCAACCGGTCCGCTGCACCTGCTCCAGCAGGGTCAGCGGCACGGCCAGCTCCCGGATGCGGGCGCGTACCGCCGGATCGTCCAGGTCGGGCAGCCAGAAATCCAGGTCTTCCTGCACCTGGAGCGCGTCCAGGTCGGCCTGCCGCAGGGGATGGATCACCGGCGGCAGCCAGGGTTGGATCAGGGTGCTGAGCCGACGCTGCCAGGCAGTGCCCAGGCCGCTGAAAGGGGCCAGCAAGGCCAGCCCATCCGGCGGGATTTGGGCCGCCGCAGCCAGGGCCAGCGCGCCGCCCAGCGAATGCCCCACCAGCAGGACCGGCGCATGGTCACGGCGCAGCTCGGCCAGCGCCGTGGTGACGGTGGCGACCCAGGTTTCGTACCGTTGGGCGGCCAGCTCCGGCAACTGCGGGCCAAAACCCGGCAGCAACGGCGCGACCACCGTCCAACCGGCGCGGTGCAGCGCTTCTCCTAAGGGGCGCAGCTCCGCTGGCGTGGCCGGGAAGCCGTGGATCAACAACGCGGCCGGGCGTCCACCGGTCAGGCGAAACGAGTGGTGCTCTGGCCCGCTCAAGATACCTGGCGGGAGCTCCAGCCGGGATGGGGGATACGGCACCCGCCGGGCGTGCCAGAGATCAAAGAGCAGCAGAAAAGCGCCCTGGACGGCGATCCCGGCGCCGTGACCGCGCGCGGCCCGATCCCGCCGGCCCCGGCTCAAGGCCAGCCCCAGGCCCCCCGCCACGTAGAGCAGATCCAGTCCAGCGTTGATGAGCAGCACCCGGTGCAGCTTTTCGGCTGCGGCCAACGTCTCCTCCGGCGCCAGGGGGCGACGCGCGCTCGCCTGCCCGGCGAGGGCAATGCCGGCATCAATGGCCCCCCAGCCTACAGCTTGCAGGCCCACGCCGCGCCAGAACGGATCGCGCTGCCGGAGCAAGCCCAGTCCGACCACCTGGCTCAACCCGGCCCAGCCCAGTAACCAGCGGGCCAGCCGCTCCTGGAAAGCAGCTAACTCATTCATTTTCACAGCGCCTCCCGTAAGATTTGTAACCGTTCCTCTGCCGTCAAGGGGAGCGGATTGGCCTTCATGCTGCTGGCAGCGGCGGCTTTTTCGGCCACCATCTCCAGGTCGGCGGCGGTGAGACCATAAGCGCTGAGCGGTGGAATCTCTAGCTCGGCGACCAGGGCGGCGACCCAGGCGACTCCGTCGGCGGCGACGGCGTGCGGGTTGCCGGTGAGCCAGCGCGCGATCTCGTCATAACGGCGCAAGGCTGGATTTTCAGGCGCGCGGGCTTGCAGGGCGCGGAGATTGGCCGCCATGACCGGCGGCAGCAGGCGAGCGCAGAGCGCGCCGTGCGGCGCAGGGAACATCCCGCCCAACGGCGCTGCGAACCCATGCGCTGCTCCCAGGCCGGCATTGGCCAGCGCCAGCCCGCCGCAGAGGCTTGCCACAGCCATATCCTCGCGGGCCGTGGCATCGTCACCGTGCTCCCAGGCGCGCCGCAGTGAGCGCGCTGCCCGCACGATCCCCTCGCGGCAGAAGGCATCGGTCAGGGGGTTGGCGCGGTTGGAGACGTAAGGCTCAATCACCTGCGTCAGGGCATCCAGGCCGGTGCTGGCGGTCACGCTGGGGGGCAGGCTGTGCGTGAGCAGCGGGTCTACCAGCGCCACGCGGGGCAGCATGAAGGGGCTGCGCAAGGAGACCTTAACCTGCTGCTCCGGCACGGCCAGGACGGCGTTGCGGGTCACTTCGGCGCCGGTGCCGGCGGTGGTGGGAATAGCGATGAAGGGCGCCGCTGGACGGTTCAGCGGCAGGCCCCGCCCGATGACTTCCAGGTAGTCCAGCGGGTCGCCGCCGTTGGTGAGCAGGGCGGCAATCGCCTTCCCGGTATCAATGGCGCTGCCGCCCCCCAGGGCGATGACCAGATCGCACGCTTCTGCCTGCGCCAGCGCGGTACCGGAACGGACTAACGTCACCTCCGGTTCGCCGGTGACCGGCAGCGGGATCACGGCGAGCTGGTGCGCGGTCAGCTGCTCCAGCAGGGGCGCGGCCAGCAGCTCACTCACGCCCAGGACGACCAGGGCCCGGCGGCCCAGTTCGGCGGCCAGGGCGCTGCTCTCCCGCAGCGTCCCCGGCCCGAAGATAATCCGTGTCGCGGTGGCAAATTCAAAGCGCATGGCTTTACCAACCGGCATCGTCGGGGAAGACGTTGGTATACTTCACGCTGGTGCGCGGCTCGGCCATCATTTCGGCGACGGTGTCGCGCCAGACCTGATAGTGGGCGGTCTCTTTGTGGCGGGCAGGCGCCTCCGGCGTGCGATAGACTTCCACCAGGATAAAGCGGGTGGGATCGTCGGCCTGTTGGATCACATCAAAGCGGGCGATCCCCGGCTCTTGCACACTGTGGCGGGCATTTTCCACCGTGGCCTGCTGGAAGGCCGTCACAAACTCCGGCTTCACCTGGACATGAACGTGAACGACTAACATGGGCACCTCCTTGAACACGGAATCACACGGATTACACGGATGACTTCACGGCAAAGACTCACCGCAGGGACGCCAACAGCGCAGATTTGTGAATGAGTCCCCTGCGCCCTCTGCGTCTCGGCGGTGAAACCACTTTTGCAGCAAGAACTGCTTTGGCAGTGGTTTGCTTGCACTTTTGACCACAGACGACAGACGACAGACGACTTTTGGGATGCCAATCATGGTCTGTCGTCTGGGGTCAGTGGTTCAAAGCGAGCCGGTAGCAACTCCAGTGAGTTACTATGACTTTACATGGTTAAGGCCATAAGTCAAGAAATCCAGGCCATTTGTTGCTCTTTCACCACCCAGAGGCCGTTTTCTTTAGCCAGCACGATGTAGTAGCCGGCCCCGGCCAGCCAGTAAGACTGGTTCCCCAGGTAGACCAGCGCCTGCGTCAGCTCGGCGTTGAAGGCCACGGCCGAGAGGGTCATGATGCCCTGGCTGCCCGGAAAGCGTTCGTAAAACCGATCCCAGCCCTGATCATCCTGGAAGATGGCCTCTTTCTCATCAGCCTCCAGCAGCGTGACCGTTGTCCCGGCGTTGAAACGGTCGGTCTCCAGGCGCACCGGTTGAGCATTGCGGGCCTGATATTCGGCGATCAGGGCCTTGTCCACGGGCAGCCCGCGTCCCTCCGGCGTGCCGGAGAAATCGGTTGCGGTCAACGCATCTATGACCAGCTGCTCCGGTTTTTCCGGGAAGAGGGTCTGGATGGCGGCGTTATAAACGAGATAGCTCTCGGCGGTCAGATCCGGCGTCGGTGTTGGCGTCGGCGGCGGGGTCGCGGTGGCGGCCAGCTGGCAGCCTAACAAAGCCAGCATACTCAGCAAGATCAAGCCTCTCCATTTGCGCGTCATGATTTTGTCTCCTTGATACTGGGATAGGGTTCAACAGGATGCACGGTTTAGACGCGCCCGGCCAGCCTGGGGTTCCGGCTGCTGTAGCTCTGTGACCGCCCGGCTTGAGCTCACACCGTGGCCGGCGCCGGAGCCGCCGGGCATTCCGGTGGCACCCCGCCCTTGTCCAGCACCCGCCGCGCCACAAAGGAGATCAGCCAGGCCATGATGAGCGCGCTGGCTACCCCCAAGGACCAGGGGGCAAGCTGTTGCAGCAGGAAGCCGCCCAGCAGCGGCGCGACCACACCGGTCAGGCTTTGGAGCGCCGCCGCCAGACCCAGCGTTCCGCCGACTTCGTCGGGCCGCACCGATTTGGTCAGCACACTGTTCAAGACGGTGTTGAGCGTCCCGGCGGCCAGGGCCAGCGGCGCCAGGACTATCAGCAGCAGGGGAACATTGGGCACCAGCCCCCACGCCAGCAAGGTGAGGGTGAGGATAATGGTGCCGTACAGGATCAGGCGTCGCTCTGGGAAGCGGGCTGTCAGCCGGCCGATAGCGAACCCCTGCACCAGCACCGAGAGCAGCCCCACGTAGGCCAGGACGTAGCTGGTGGCCTGGGCCTGCAATCCCAGCCGGTAAAGCGCAAAGAGCGAGAAATTGGATTGGAAGAGGCCAAAGGCCAGGCTGTAGATAAAGCGGGTGTGCAACAGCGGCCCGGCGCACGGGCGCGAGAGGGCCTGCACCAGGGCGCGGGCGGTGATGGGCGGGCGCGTCTGCATGGCTAATTGCGCGCGCCGCTCCGGGGTGAGCGACTCTGGCAGCGCCACCAGCACCCAGAGCAGATTGAGCGCCGCCAGGCCGGCCGCGGCAAAGGCCGGCACACTGTAGCCCCAGCGGCTGAGGAAGCCGCCCAACGCCGGCCCGATGATAAACCCGATACCGAACGCCGCGCCGATCATCCCCAAGCCTTTGGCCCGGTTTTTCTCATCGGTCACGTCGCTGATGTAGGCTTGCGCTAAGGCGATGTTGCCGCCCAGGAAACCATCCAGAATCCGGCTGAGGAAAATCACCGTCAGCGAACGGGCCAGCCCTAACATGAGGAACCCGGCCAGGCTGGCGCTGATCCCCAGGATGAGCAGGGGACGCCGGCCGTAACGATCGGAGAGCCGCCCGATCAAGGGGGCTCCCAAAATCTGCGCCACGGCGTTGGAGGCGCCCAGCAGTCCGATGACCAGCGGGGTCGCGGAGAAAGTCTGAGCGTAATAGGGCAGCAGCGGTAAGATCAGGCTGAAGCCTAACAGTTCTACAATCACGTAGACAAACAAGATCGGCAACGGGCTTTTTTTCATGGTCTCGGCACTCCTGATTTGGGATATTATTTTATTCCTTATATCTAAATTATAGCCCTAATTCCAGTATTGTCAATATGTTGCATCGTTTTTGTTTATATTTCATTAACACGTAGAGGCAAAATAAAACGGCACATCCGCAGGTGTGCCGTTACCAGAGCAACCGGGAATTTCCCATGAACTGGCGTTCATCAGCAGGGGGATGAAAATAGGCTTGTAGTGCTGCGCTTGAGCGCGGCTAAGACGACGCTAAAGCGCCTCACTACAAACTTTTCACGCTTTTTCACGCTTTTTCACGCTCTTTCACGCTCTTCACGCTCAAGGAAGCCTCAGCTTTTTACGGGGCAGCTCTTCGCTCGCCGATGAAGCAAGAGGGGTCTTCCTGCAAATAGTCGCCGTGATAGGCTAAGGCGCGACCCCGGCAGCCGCCGCAGAGCGTGCGATAACGGCAGTCACCACACTTCCCTTTCAGCGTTGCCTCCCGGTGGCGCAGATGGACAAAAATCTCGCCGGTGCGCCAGATTTCATCAAACGGTTGTTGGCGGACAGTGCCGGCGCTCAATTCCACAAAGGGACAGGGCCAGACCTCCCCGTTGGCTTTGATGTAGACGAAGCCGCGCCCGGCCGCGCAGCCGTGGAAGACCTGCTCGGCCAGCCGCAGCGCCAGATTGGAGGTCATCCCCCGCCGTTCCAGCAGGTAGGGCCAGTATTGCGGCCCGGCTACCGGCTCCACAATTGTGGCGATCTGCGGTTGCTTTTCTGCGAGGTAGGTCAACAGGGTCTCGTTAGCCTGGAGATTCAGCGCTGCGCGGGCAATGTGGGTGCCGCGCCCGACGGGCACCAGCTGGTACATGAGCATGATCCCCGAATCGTGGGTATCGGCCAGGTCAATCAACTCGGTCAGCTGCGCGAAGTTGTACTCCATGGCCGTGGTGTTGACCTGGAGCAGGATGCCGGCCCGCTTGATGGCCTCCATCCCGGCTAACGCGCGCTCAAAGGCGGTGGGATTGGCGCGAATGCGGTTGTGGACGGCGGCCAGCGATGAATCCAGGCTCACCGCGGCCCCGGCGACACCGGCCTCGCGGAGCCGCTGCGCCACTTCGTCGTCAATCAACGTCCCATTGGTGGCGATCACGTTGATAAAGCCGGCCTGTTTGGAATGCTCCAGCAACTCAAAGAGATCGGGCCGTACCAACGGTTCGCCGCCGGAGTAGACCAACATGCGGAATTCATCCACCCGCGCCAGCGCGTCAATCAGCCGCTTGCCCTCGTCGGTGGTCAGCTCATCGGGCGCGGGCTTGCCTGAAGCGGCGTGACAGTGGATGCAGCGCAGGTTGCAGGCCCCGGTCACTTCCCAGACCGGGTGCGCCGGGAAGCCGATGCAGCCCATGCCGATGGAACCGGCCGCCACGGGCAATGACTTCAGGCTGTGTTTGAACAGCCAGGCCGGGAAATGGCGCCACCGGATTAGGTGTTGGAAATAGAGCACGCTTCCCAACTGGCGGAGCACCAGGCTGGGCGGCCAAAAGATGCGGCGCAGCGGCCAGCGGAGCAGCGAATGGGATTGGGAACGCCCCATGCTTACAGCAACGCCAGCAGGAACGCCAGGGTGGTCCCCAAATTGGTGAGGATGGTCAGGCCGCACATGACCATCAGAGTGGCGCGTTCCTGGTCGCGGTGGCGGAACAGCAGTGCCACCACCGTGGCCGAAGCCGCTACGACCGGCAGGTAGAAGAGATAGGCCCGCGCCGACAGCCCTTGCCGGACCGCGAGCACGAACAGGATCCAGCTGAGCACGGCGGCTGCGCTATACACGTAGCGCGCCCGCTCCGGGCCCAGCCGCACCACCAGGTTGGCCTTGTTCACCGCCCGGTCGGCCGGATAATCCGGGAATTCGTTGAGCAAAATCACGTTGAAAATGGTCAAGGCAATCGGCAACGCCAGCCAGTGCACTAAGGGGATCAGGGTGCCGGTCTGGATGTAAAAGGCGCTGGCCACCGTCAACCAGCCATAGCAGAAGCCGATCAGCAGCTCGCCGATGCCCCATTCCACCCAACGCAGCGGCCGGGCGGAATAGTAGAAGCCGGCTACCATGCCGGCTGCGCCTAAAGGAATCGTCCAGGGACCGGTGCGAAACCCAATCCAGATAATCAATCCCAAGAGCGCCGCCAGCCCCACGGCCGCATAACTGACTGCTCTCACCCAGGCGGCTGGCACTTCCTGGCGCACCAGGACTTCGCTGCCGCCGGAAAAGGGATGCGGGCCGAGTTGCCCAACAAGGGTGTCCTCTGCAATGTCGTTGTATTCGCCGTTTAGATACGTGGTCAGCATGATCAGCACGACCGCGGCCAGGCCCATTCCGAAGACGGCCGGATTAACCGGCTGACCGGTTTTCCAGGCCAGCGCGGTGCCCAGGACGAACGGCAAGACGCCGACGGAGTGAAAAGGGGCGCGGGCTAACGCCAGCCAGGTTTTAAGCGAGAAAGCGGTGGTTGTATGAGAGGTCATAGCCGAATCCTTAGCCATTTTTGTCCAGTTGTAACTCACGGGGGCGGGGGCCGGCAGCCTCCATGAGTTGCTGCCGGCGGCGGCGATACTCCACGATGGGCCGGTCGCCCTGGACCAGGTTCTCACCCGAACGGAGCGCGCTCGGTTTAGGCCGTTGCGTGACCACGACCCGGCGATCCTGGTGGGCGACGAAGACGTTGAACGGCATGGCCACCGCGTTGACGAATTCACGCAGCAGCGGCACCCGCAGGAAGCGCTGGTAGAAGCGCAGGTAGAGCAACGTGTGGGCGTCATCCACCGGCACAAAAGCCGCCACCACCCGCACATCATCGCTGATGTAGTTCTGCCAGAGGTTGGGGAAGCGGAATTCTAAGTGGAACCGGGGGTAAGGCGGTTGGAGCTCTTCCGGCTTACGCGGTTTTTGGCCCGTATCCAAGGCGTTGAATACATAGACAAAGAAACTATTTTCGTCCTGCCACTGGACCACCGGGCCGTTGACCAGCGTGCGGTTACCGCGCCCGATGGTGTTATAGTGAACGAAGGGCAGGTGGACCACATCCAGCTGATTTTCAATGACCCGCGAGTAATGCGCCTCCCACGGATCGTGTGCCGAACCGTAGGAGAAATCCGGGGTGATGTCTTCAAAGAAGCGCGGCGGTTGCAGGTCGGCCGGCGGCGTCTCGCCCCACCAGATCCAGATCAACCCATGGGCTTCGTAGGTCGGGTAGCTGTGGACGCGGAAATTGGCCGGGACCGGCGCGCCCTGGCCGTTGGCGGGGATCCGCCGGCCTGCCCCGCTCACGTCATACTCAAAGCCGTGAAAAGGACACTGGATGCAATCACCGAGCACCTGGCCTTTGCTCAGCTCTACGCCCCGGTGGGCGCAGAGATCGCGCAGACAGCTGACTTTGCCGCTACTATCCCGCCAAAAGACCAGTTTTTCGCCCAGGCGGGTAACCCCTACCGGTTTATCCTTGACCTGAGCGGAATCCATGACAACATACCATTGATTAGGAATCATGCCTGCCTCCTGGATAAAGCTGGCGTTTCAGCGCCGCGCGGCTACTATACCAGCTTTTGAGCTGAGAGCAAGGGTTTGTTTAGCTGCCTGATCTCCTTTGAAAATAGAAACCAGTTAAGGAGTGAGCAGAGAGCAGGAGGTGGAAGTTCCTGTTTCCTGCTCACCGCTCACGGCTCACAGTTTCATCCCACGGCTGGTGAACGCCAGTTCAGGGGGAATTCCCTTGAAAATAGCGTGAAAAGTTTGTAGTTAGGCGCTTTAGCGCCGTCCAACGTACTAAAGCGCGTTACTACGAGCCAATTTTCATCCCCCCGCCGGTGAACGCCAGTGGCTGTCACCCAGGCTCAGGTGCTTTGCCATTTCTTCATGAACGCCCCATCGTTGCTCTTGCCACTCCACCAATCCACCGCGTCCACACGGTGAACGACGCGCCCGGCGTGACGGATTACATCCTGCCCCTGAATTCCAAAGGCTTCAACGCTGAGATATAGGGGGGCTGAATCGGCTCGCACGAAGGCGTCCACCGCGGCGAAGACGGCCTGATTGAGCTGATTGGCAAACTCGGCCGGCTGCGCGGCCGGATCAAACGTTGCCAGGTAGCCCACCGACAGAACGCGCTTCCCACTTATGGTGTCAAATTCCGCGATGACCGATTTCAGGGGGATGTTCAGCCGTTTGGCCACAGCGTCCTTGACCACTACCAGGGCCGTCCCTTCGTCAAGAACATCGCCCTGGGGGCCGGGCGGATTTTGATAGCGGACCACCTGAACGCACTGATTGTAAACTTCACCGGCCACGAAATTCTCTGCATCCAGACTGCGCGCTTTTTCTAACATGGGGATCGCTTCTGAGCAGCGATCCTGAAGGGCGTAGGAAACGCCCAATCCCACTAAGGCATCTAACGACTCTTTATCCAACTCCAACGCCAGTTTGAATTGCTTTTCGGCTTTGGCGTATTGTTTGCGGTCCAGGTAGAATTGACCTAATGCCACCAGGGGCTCAATCTCCTTCGGTTCCAATGTCACTGCCTGCTGGAAGGACTGCTCGGCCTCGTCATATTTTTTCAGCTTGGCCTGCGCCTGTCCTAAGCCGATATAGTAAATGGCCTGTTTCTCGTCCAGCTGGATTGCGGCCTGAAATTGCGCCGCGGCATCTTCATAACGTTTCTCTTGCAGGTAAGCTGTCCCCAATCCCCATAGCGGCAGGGCGTGATAGGGAAGCATGGCCTGTGATTTCTGGAAGCTTTCAATCGCAGCTTTAGCGTCATCCTGGCAGAGCTGTGCCAGGCCCAGGTAGGCCGGGGCCATACCAGAGTGAGGTCGGAGCTCTATTGTTTTCTCAAACTCGCGCTGAGCGCCCTCGCAATCCTTTTTCTCAAGCAGCACGCGCCCGCGGCCGATGTAAGCACTGGCGGCCTCCACATCACGGTCTATCGCCAGGTCGTAATTCTTGCTGGCCTCGTCGTAGACCTTACGAGCCAGATAAGCGTCTCCCCGGCAGATGTAGCCATCGGGCAGCTCCGGCTGGAGCTCCACGATCTTGTCGCAAAGTTTCAGCCCTTCGTCGTATTCCTTAAGGTCAACGTGCTGCCATGCCAGCGCGGAGAGCGCCGGGATGTAGTTAGGATCACGGCTCAGGGCAGCGTTTAAAATCTGCCTGGCCCGGTCCTGATCATCAGAAGCTTGCAAGAAGCTGCCTTTGGTCACCATGATCGGGACAAAGTCGCTGTGCAAAACGTAGGCCGCCTGCGCCTCTTCGTTAGCGGTGTCCCATTCACGCTTGATAAGGTGGACGGCACCCAAGATACGGTGCGCCTCCAGCAATTGGTCGTCGGCGGCTACGGCCTTCTCCGCATAGGTAAGGGCTTCGTCATAGCGGTTGAGATCAAGATAAACCTCGGCCAGCGCTGCCAGGGCCCGGGCATTCTCCGGCCCCAATGCGACGGCCTGTTCGGCAATGGGGAGAGCTTCGTCGTATTTGCTGTTGTGATCTAACACATAGGCCTGATAAGCGAGAATCTCCGGGTTCTCCGGGGCCAGCGCGGCGGCTTGGCGGGCTGACTCCATCGCCGCTTTCTCAGTCTCGGGCCGCTGTACTTGCAGGTAGGCCAGGTGGGCGTAGGCCAGCGGGTCGGAAGGATATTGCTCTATGACCTGCTGGTAGAGCTGCGTGGCGTTTTCCCAGTCGCTCTGCCACAACAGCTCATCGCCCTGGGCTACCAGGACATCGGGGGGGACCGGTGTCGGGGTTGGCATGGCGGTTGGAGTCGGCAGCGGAGTGTGGGTCGGCAGCGGTGTGCTGGTCGGTTCCGGCGTTGGTGCCGTCCCGCAACTGCTGAGAACCAACGTGAGAAAAACGAAGAACATCCCATAACGTCGCATATATCCTCCTTCAAAGTTGGGGAAACAGGTATTCACCAATGTGAGCCAGGAAAAGATTTGACTCACTCTTTCAAGGTTTTGTACCGCCATTCACTGACGAGTGAAGCGGAAACTGGTGACGACAGCCTCAAAAAAGGGCTGATATTTCTCTTTATCCTCAGCGCGACTGCTGGCCATGAAGATCACCGCCTGATCCTTACTCACGGTGTATACCTGCATCACGAAAACCGGCACCTCGCGCAAGTGCTGGTCCACAGTGGTCCAGGTGAAAAGCCGGCAGAAAGCAAGATGATTATCAATAGAAAGTGTATATTCGCGCAGCAAGTTATAATCCGGCAGACCGTAGGGCCGATCAATTTTAGCCAGTTCCGCCGCCGTCAGAGGGTAATCCAGCCGGGTAATGCTCAAGATAACGTTGGCACGATAATCCTTGTCCATCGGTCCCAGCAACAGCAAGGGGATTTTTTCGCCGGGGTCAACGTACTGCCGCCACCGGGCCGGGTAGGTGAGATCAAAGCCGTGATAGGAGTCGTGCCAGGTGCGGTAGCCGTTGTGATCGGGCGGGATGCGCTGGAGGTCGGCAATACTGCTCTCGGCCAGCTCTATGTCGTTCACATCGGTAGCGTCTGCCAGTGCGGCCTGAAAAGTAGTGATGGCATCATCGTAACGCTGCAACGCATCTAAAGCAACCGCACGGAGCATTTGACCTTCTATCCAGTGGGCATCCAGCTCCAGTGCCGTATCAAAATCCTGGAGGGCCGTCCCGGCATCGCCGCCTTCCAGGTTGATTTGCCCGCGGGTGGCCCACACCTCTTTGTCCTTGGGGGCCAGCTCCACTGCCTGGGCAGCGTCTTGGAGGGCCTGATCCCAATTCTTCTCATAGACGTAGACCAAGGCGCGCGCCAGATAGGCCTGCGCCAGCCCGGGATCCAGCTCCAGGGCGCGGTTGGCGTCGGAGCGGCTACGATCAGGGTCGTGCAGTTCAAAGTGCGCGCGGGCACGCTCGGCGTAGGCGCGGGCCAGTTCGGGATCTTGTTTGAGCGCCGCTGTCAGATCAACCACGGCCTGAAAATAATTTTCGTGCTTGAGCTGATAGAGCCCTTTGATCATCTGGGGGATCGGCAACCCGCTCTTAAGATCCAATGCACGCAGCGCATCACGCAGCGCCAGGTCAAGGTTATCCAGCGCCAGGTAGGCCTGGGCGCGTTGGGTCAGCAATGTCACATCCTTGGGGGCCAGGGTGAGTGCGGCGTCCAGGTCAGGGATGGCAGCGGCATAATCGCCCAACGCGACCGCGGTCTGAGCCCGCTGCCGTAATGCGTTCAGGTCGGTCGGGTGGGCGGCCAGGGCTTGATCGTAGTCGGCACGGGCCTCGGTCCAGCGTTCCAGTTGAAAGTAAAGATCGGCCCGTTGGGCGTAAGCGGCACTGAAGTGCGGAGCCAGCTCCAGGGCATGGCTCAGATCGGCCAGTGCTGCGTCGGGGTTGTCGGCGGCCACGGCGCGGGCACGCAAGACCAGGGCCGGGACGTAATCGGGGGTCAACGTGAGCGCCTGTTCCAGATCAGCGCGGGCAGCGGCGACAGCGCCGTCTTGCAATGAGCCGGCAGCCCGCCCGGTCAGCGTGGTCCCGGCCTCCGGTTCCAGCTCCAGCGCCTGCTGATAGTCGGCACGCGCCTGCGGACCTTCTGCGCGCGCCAGATGCAAGTCGCCCCGCAGCAGGTACCCCCAGCTCCAGTTCGGCACCAGCGCGATGATCTGATCGGCGTCGGCCAGCGCCGCCGCACTGGCGCCCTGGCCCGCGTGACTCTGCGCTCGGAGGTAGAGCGTCAGCGCTTCCAGGCGCGGTTCAGTCGCCAATGCCACCGCCTGGTTGAGCAAGTCCAGGCCGGTGGCGGGCTCGCCGTGCTCCACCAGGCAAGCGCCTTCCAGCGCCAGCGCCAGCACGGCGGTGGGAGCCGATTGCAGAGCCGTCCGCGCATCAAGCAGGGCGGCGTCAACATTGCCGTTCAGGTAAGCCAGCAGCCCCCGCCCCGCCAGGGCGTCTGCCCGTGTGCCATCCAACGCCAGCGCCTGGTTGAAATCAGCCAGCGCCTGGGCATCACGCCGGAAATGTAAGTGAGCCAGCCCGCGATGGACGTAGGGTGCGGCCTGCTCCGGGGCCAGCTGAAGCGCGCGCTCGTAATCAGCCATAGCTGCCGACGCATCGTTCTGCCTCAGCGCGACGTCGCCCCGCAACAGCAACGCGGCCACCTGTTCAGGTGATTGTTCCAATACCTGGTTGAGGTCAACGCGGGCTGCCGGCAGGTCCTCTGTGGCGGCGTAGGCTTGTGCACGGCCCAGCAGCGCGGCCTCAGTATACTGCCGTACCGGTCCCGGTCCCACTGCCAGCGCTGTTGAATAGGCAGCTATGGCCTCGGGGTAACGCGCTGCCGCCAAGGCCGCATTGCCAGCATCCAATGCGCGCACCTCGGCCCGGCGTTGTAGCGCGACAAAGCTCAACGCCGCTGCGATCAACAACAGCACTCCCGCGCCGGCAATCAAGGCAGGTGTCCGGCCCCGGGTGGACCGCGTGGGTGGAATGGCAGCAAGAGCCGCTTCTTGCACGACCGGCCCTTCCCTGACAGGTTCTTCCGCAGCAGATTTTTCTATGATGGGCTCTTCCATGGTAGTTACCTCTCCAGTGAGACGCTTATCGGCCAAAGTACAGGGATGGGAGCACTCCGGTATCCCTGAACATAGGGCTGGACAAGCCGATAGGTCAGTGGGTGCACTATTGACACGGCGGGCAGTTCCTCCAATAGCAACGCCTCTGCTTGCTGATAAAGTTCCAGTCGCCGGGCAGAATCTGCCTCCGTGCGTGCCTGCTCCAATAGACCGTCCAGTTTGGCGTTGGTGTAACCACCCAGGTTGGCTGAACTCTGGCTGTGATAGGGAAGATCAAGCACATTCTCGGGATCGGCATACGCCGCGCATTGCAGGTCCAGGAAAAACTGCCCATGTTGGGTGGCCACAGCAGTGGCGTAGTTAGCCCGCTCCAGAAGCGTGGTCTGAATATCCACACCGAGAGTGGCCTTCCACATATCTACCAGCGCCACCACCAACGGCTCTGGATCACCTTTGCCCGGGGCCGTGAAAATGATGGCCGGGAGCGTTTTGCCCTGGGTAGCCTGTTGGAGTAGAGCGCGGGCTCGTTCGGCGTTGAAAACATCGGGCACCGGCCGTTCCAGATAGCCGGGCATCCCGGGGGGCAGCAGGCCGGTGGCGGGCACCCCGGCCCCGCCTAAAACAACGCGGGCCAGCTGCTCGCGATTTATGGCCAGCGCAAAGGCCTGACGCACGACGGGATCGTTGAACGGCGGCTGAGTGATATCAAAGACCACCCGGTAGGTGCAAAATGGCATCCCTTTGACCACATCACCAGAGAGCGGATCAGCGGGATCAAGCGCGCGCGCCAGATGTGCCGTGTCGACGGTCGCGACATCTACCTGGCTGGCCTCGTAAGCGGCAAAGCCGGAACCGCCGAAGAGAAAATAAAGGATGGCCTTAACTGCGGGTGGTTGGGGATAGGCGGCGTTCTGTTCCAGAATCAGCACTTCGCCCTTACGCCAACGGCGCACGGCGAAGGGTCCCGTGCTGTCAGGATCCTGCCACCAATCGACAGATTTCGCTGCGTCGTCCACCGGCACCACCGCCGCTACCGGTTGGGCCAGCTTTGCCAGGAAATAAGGCTTGGGCCCGTCAAGCCGGACAACAAGCGTTTGATCGTCCTGCACCTCAACCCCACTGAGCGTCCCGGCCTGGCCGGCCAACCGCGCCGCTGCACCCTGAATATCGCCCAGGTAGAGCGGGGCGGTGGGTGATTTGAGTGCCGGGTCGGTAGCGCGCTCCCAGGAGCGTTTAACGTCGCTGGCAGTGAGCGGACGGCCGCGCCGGAACTTCAACCCGGCCCGCAGGTGAAAGGTGTAGACCGTGCCGTCGGCGCTCACTTCCCAGCGCTCGGCCAGATCGGGTTCCACCTGCGCATCCGCGTTCAGGCGCACCAGCCCGCTGAAAAGATGGGCCGCCAGGCCATCAGCCCCTTCGCGTGTCAGCGCCGGGTCAAGAGTGGTGATATCGGGGTGCAGCAGGACCAGGGCGTTGGCCCGCGAGACGCCGTAAAGCTCCGGCTGTTCCAGGTGCAGGCCATGTCCCAGGGCTTCCAGCGTGTGCGTGCGAGCGGCGAGCACTTCAGGATGAGCCACCAGCACCAGCGCATAGCCTTTGCCGTTGGAGAGGGCGGCGTATCCCTGGGCCTGAAAATCATGCCCCTCTTCGTCTTGCCAGGCAAAGGTTACCAGCCGGGCCGGGACACCCTCGGCCAGCGAGGCCGGGCTGTCGGAGACAAATTCCACCTTGTCGGCCAGCCCCAGGTCCTTGCCAATACTGCGGGCAAAGGTTTCCAGCTCGGTCCCTGCTTCAACCGGACGCGCGCCGGCCAACAGGCGAACCGGATCATCGTTGTCGTTGATGATGACCGTCGGGAAATCCTGGCCGGTCTCCTCTCGCGCCCAGCTTTCAGGGTAAACGAACCAGAACCCCAGTTCGGGCGAGCGGTAGTAACCACTGGACGGTGTGGGGGTGGGGGCCGGCGGTAAAGTCGCGGGCGGACGCGGAGTGGGGGTAGCAGTGGGGAGCGCAGTGGCGGTAGGACGCGGGGTAATGGTGATCGGCGGTAGGGCAGCTGGCGTGGGAGCCAGCACGCCGCACCCGACAAACAGCCAGGGTAAAACCGGTCCAAACAACAATGCGGGCAGAAGAGAGCGTTTCATGGGATGTAACCTCTTACCGTGAGATCGATAAGGATTCAGGAACGACGGCGCCAGACCAGCACGCCGGCCAGTAGCGCCATTCCCAACACACAGCCGCCCACTATTCCTACCAGCGATAAAGATTTCTTCGCGGAAACAACCGGGGCGGGGGTGACCAACACCGTCGGCAACGCCTGGACCGTGGGGAGCGCTGTGGAAGTTGCTGTCACCAACGGGGGTGGCAACGTCGCTAACGCCAGCGTGGGGAGAGCAGTAGGACTGCTAACGGCCGCCGTCTCAGCCGGCATGGGCAGGGCGCCCATTGCCTCGCGCCAGCGAGCTTCCAGCCCGGCCGTGTCAAAGCCGTAAGTGCGGTTCAATGCTTCATCCACTGCCACACCGGCCCGAAAGGTGCTCAGCAGAGTCAGCATCCGCTCCTGACCGTAAGTATCGTTGAGAAACCGCACGAGGCTGTAACTTTCTGCGTAAGAGAGCGAGGCCCGGTTAGCATAAACAGAAAAACTGCTTTCAATCTGCCGCAACGTCAACAGCCGGTTCTCGGCGCGGGCCTGCGCAAGTGTGGCCGTAGCAGCCGGGTCTTCTCCTTCAGCCACCATCGCCAGCCCCTCATTTAACCAGACGGGCAACGTCGTCCGACAGTTGAAGGTCAGGCGCTCTACTACCAAATGCCCCAGCTCGTGGCGGACGGTCCGACGCCCGTATTCAACCGTATCTTCACCGGCTACCAGCATGACGGTATTATATTCAGGGAAAGCGATACCGCCGATCCAGGCTGGTGCTCCCGGCACCGATTGACGCAGGGCTTCCGGTTCATCATAGAGGTAGAGGTCAACCGGCTCGTCCAGTTGCAAACCGGTCTCGGCGCTCAATTGCGCCAGCCCTTGCCGGGCCGCCGCCAGCACCTCATCGGCCAGGGTGTGTGGTCCCCGATACCAATGCAACCGCAGGTTACCTGCTTCCAGCAACTGCCAGACAAACCAGTGGTCGTTGAACGCTGTTGTTTGGCGCGGCGTCGTGACATTAGCGCCAGTTTCGGTTTCCAGCCGCCATTGCCACCACAGGGTCGCGCCTGGTGGAAGGATCCATTCGGGAGTGATCTCCCAGCGCCAGCTTACATCCAGATCGGGGGACGGTGTGAAAGTCAACGCTGTTGTGTTGGACACCGGGCCACAACGTTGGGCGAGGACGCCATATTCCAGCTCGGCCTTGACGATTGCACTGGCTGCGCGCGCCATCAAGTGAAATTCAACCGCTTGCGGGAAATCTACCCAGGCGTCGTTTTTCACAATCTCAGGCGGACTTTCGTCTGTGATAGGAGGAATGGATTGAGCCGCTTGGGCGACGAGAGGGAATGTCAAACAGACCGTGCAAAGGGCGCTGATAAGAATTCGCCATGCCACGTGAGGCCACACCATCTGGGCAGGAGCATTATTTGTGACCATCGGAGCTTATCATATCACACTTTGTGAATGGAACAACCGGCAACCGCATTTTAGCACGCAAGAAACTGCCAACCAATCCCTGACCAGGGCTCCCACGGTGGCCGGGGATACATTGTCTGCAACGGGAAACCTCCACTATTTATGAGCCGAATCTCCATATTTTCTCCACAACTTCCCGCTATGATAACGGCAGTTTATCCGGAGGTAAAAGTGCATGAAGCGAAAAAAGTGGTGGATCGTTATCCTCAGTATAGTGGTGGTAGGAATCGGCTTAGGCGGTTATTTTTTCTACCGGAAAACAACCGCCACCGCATCCACGGCCGCCACGGATAGCCTGGAGACCGCTGTGGTGACCCGCGGCTCGCTCAAAGCGACCGTGGACAGCAGTGCGAGCCTGGCCCCGGCCGAGACGGTGAACCTGGCGTTCGGCACCAGCGGCACCGTTGCCGAAGTGCTGGTCAAGGCAGGGGATGTGGTGAAAGCCGGACAACCGCTGGCCCGCCTGGAAACGACCGACCTGGCCGATGCGGTCACGGAGGCGGAAATCGCCCTGCTGCAGGCCCAAATGACACTTTCTCAGACCGTGGCGGGCCCCAGTGCGACCGATCTGGCCGCAGCCGAATCAGCGCTGGCCAGCGCTAAGGCCAGCTATGCTGAAACCACCGGTGGTCCGACCAAAGCCGAGGCCACCCAGGCCGAACTTTCCCTGGAGCAGGCCAGAATCAGCCTGGAATCGGCCCAGGCCTCCTACGACCGGGCCGGCGGCAGCTGGCGCGCGGAAGTGAACTACTCTCAGATTGCAACGGCGCTCTGGGAAGCGCAGGCGTCTTATGACACTGCCCTGGCTTCCTACCAGGCCGTGATGCAGGGCGCTACCACCCCCGAACGCCAGGCGGCGTGGGCTAAAGTTCAGCAGGCCCAGGCCAGCCTGGACCAGCTCAAAGAACAGCCCTCCGAGGCTGAGGTGCGGCTGGCCGAGCTCAGCGTCAAAAAGGCCCAGGCCGCCCTGGAACTGGCCCGGTATAATTTAGCGCAGGCGACTCTGGTTGCGCCTTTCTCCGGCACGATCACGACTATCAACATAGCGGTTGGCGACTCGGCCAGTGGTACCGCCATGGTGCTCGGCAACTTGCAGACCCTGAAGGTGGAAGTTCAACTGGATGAGTCGGACGTCGTCCAGGTCGCGGTGGGACAGCTGGCCCAGGTGACGTTAGACGCCTTCAACGATTTGGTGCTGACCGGCACGGTGACGGCAATCGCTCCGACGGCCGATTTAGAGAACGGGGTAGCGATCTATCCGGTGACCGTGGTCTTATCTCCCACCGATGAAGCTCTGATACGCCCAGGCATGACGGCCAATGTAACCATCGTGACGGCGGCAGCGGATGACGCGCTGCTGATCCCGGTGAACGCGGTGCAGCATCTGGGCGAACGGACTTTCGTCCTGCGCAAGCTCCGGGAGGGGGAGACCTTGACTGACACGATGCAAATGGCTCGCGGTAGTGGCGCCGGGTTTCCTCAGGGCGGCGGCACCGGGCCGACTCAAGGTGGCGGCACCGGGCAACCTCAGGCCGGTAATACGGGGCAAATGCCGGGCGGTTTACCGCAGAATGGCACCACCGGCCAGCGTTCATCATTCCGGGCCGGTCAGAGCAGCGGGTTGCTCGCCGGTTTTGTGCTGACGCCGGTACAGGTTGGCGCCCAATCTGACACCCAGGTGGCCATCACCGACGGACTCCAGGAAGGCGATGTCGTGGTCGTATCCAGCTTGACCACACAAACTGACAATCAAAGCTTCTTCCCCGGTGGGGGGCCTGGCTTCGAGGGTGGTGGACCGGGGGGTGGTGGTATGCCCCCTATGGGACCCTGAGAGGCGATATGAAAAGCGAGGAGGCGCATAAAATGCACAAAAAGTCTTGGATATGGCTGGTAGGGGTGGTGGTACTGGTGGTGGGCGGTGTGCTGGGATATATCTATGTGCTGAAGCCCAACACGGTCAAAGCGCAAACGCCGGACCAAATCACGGAAGTGGTGGTAGTGACGCTGGGGACGCTGCAAGATTCCATTGAGAGCAGCGGTAACCTGGCTGTAATTCAGGAACGGGCGTTATCGTTTGACACTTCGGGACGTGTAGCCGAAATCTATGTGCAAGTTGGCGACCCGGTCAAAGCCGGGCAACCCTTGCTGCGCCTGGATACTACTGCTCTGGAATTGTCAGTCGCTCAGGCTCAGGCCGACCTGGACAAAGCGCAAATTCAGCTGGAGCAAACTCTGGCCGGTCCGACCAAAGCCGAGCTTGCCGCGGCCGAAGCGGCGTTGAACAGCGCCAGGGCCAGTTACGCCCAGGTTAAGGCCGGCACCTCCGACACCGAGCTGGTACAGCTCAAGGCCAATCTGGACCTGGCAGCCAAAGAGGTGCAACAGGCTCAGGGCAACTACGAACGGTCCGGGGGCCGGTCAGCGCAAGCCCTCCAGAACGCGACGATAGCCTATGACAAAGCCAAGGCGGCCTATGAGATCGGCACGGCGGGGCCCAGCAAAGCCGAGCTGGCCTCAGCCTGGAGCAGTGTGGAGCAGGCCCAGGCCAACCTGGATGAGCTGAAGGCCGGAGCGACCGCGGATGAGATCCAGACGGCCCAGCTCAACGTGCAACAGGCGCAACTGGCATTGGATAAAGCGCAACGCCAGCTCGCGCAGGCGACGCTGGTCGCGCCGTTTGACGGCGTGGTCACAGCATTGAATGTGGCAGTGGGCGAGATGGCCTCCGGTTCAGTCGTCACCGTCGCAGATTTGAGCGCGCTGGAGGTGGAGATCTCCCTGGATGAATCCGATGTCACGCAGGTGCATACCGGTCAAACTGCCCAGGCTACGGTTGCAACGTTGAACAACCTGGTCATCCCCGGTGAGGTGACGGAGATCGCGCCGGCCGCGGAGGTCTCGTCTGGGGTGGCAATCTACCCCGTCACGGTGCGCCTCAGCAACCGGCCGGATTCCGTGCGGCCTGGCATGTTAGCAGATCTGGAAATCATCACCGCGCAGTGGGACAATGTACTCTACCTGCCCCAACGTGCCGTGCAGATGGATGGTGATCAAGCTTACGTGATGCGGCAGACAACCGGGGGCCAGTTTGAGCGGGTCGCGGTGACCTTAGGCAAGAGCCTGGGCGGCAATGTGGAAATCGTGGACGGGCTGGCCGAGGGCGACATCATTGGGGTGGTGACCCAGGTCACGGCTACCACTACCCTGGAAGACTCCTCGGGTTTCCGTATGCCGGGACTGGGCGGGCTCTTGGGCGGTGGCGGCGGGAGGCCTTGAGATGAGCCTGATTGAAACAGAAAATCTGACCAAGGTTTATCATATGGGCACGGTAGAGGTCCAGGCTCTACGGGGAGTCTCCTTCAACATTGAAGAAGGGGAATGGGTAGCGATCATGGGGCCATCCGGCTCGGGTAAATCTACCCTGATGCATATCATCAGCTGTCTGGACACCCCTACCACCGGCTCCTATCACCTGAACGGGGTGGACGTCAGCCAGATGAATGACAATGAGCTGGCCGTCATCCGTGGCCGGGAGATCGGTTTTGTCTTCCAGTCTTTCAACCTTTTGCAGCGCACCCCGGCGTACAAGCAAGTGATGCTGCCGCTACAGTACAGCCGCAACGGGTCGCGGGTGGAGCCGGCCGAACGCAAACGCCGGGCGATCGAGGCGCTGGAGAAAGTCGGGTTGGGGGACCGGGTATTTCACCGCCCTTCCGAACTTTCCGGGGGGCAACAACAACGGGTCGCCATTGCCCGCGCCCTGATCAACCAGCCCCGGATCTTGATGGCCGATGAGCCGACCGGCAACCTGGATTCTCAATCGGGCCGCGAAATTCTGGACATCCTTCATCGCTTACACGAGGAACAGGGGCTCACGGTGGTGATGGTCACCCACGATGAAGCTATCGGGCGCGAAGCCAGGCGCGTGATTCGGCTCAAGGATGGCAAGATTCAGGCCTGAGCCCGGCGCAAGCCACGGCGGCCTGTGATCCTGGTGGCATAAGGAAAAGGGAAAAGTTATGATCACAAAATTAGCGGATCTGTGGGAAAACATTCGGGTGGCCCTGGACGGGTTGCTGGCTAACAAGTTGCGCTCCGTCTTGACGATGTTAGGCGTCATCATTGGGGTGGCTTCTGTGGTGGCCCTGCTTTCCATTGGCAACGGGGCATCGGCCTCCATCACCGATCAGATCAACAGCATCGGCACTAACATGTTGATCGTGACGGCGGGGGGGATGGGCCGGATCGGGGGTGGTCCAGGGGGTTCCCTGGGCCTGACCATGGCCGATGCTCAAGCGCTGGCGGACCCCAATCAGGTCACGGCGGCCGCCATGGTCGTCCCCCAGTATGGCGGCGAGGGCCAGATCATCTACGGCGATAGCAACCTCAATGCCTCCATCACCGGAGTGCCGCCTGAATACCAGGATTTGTATGATCTGACGATGGCCAGTGGCGAGTTCATCTCCAGCAACGACGTGGACAAACGCGCGAAAGTGGTCGTGCTGGGGGCCACGGTAGCCAGCGATCTCTTTGGCAGCTTTGACCCGATCGGGCAGAAAATCAAGGTTTCCACGTTCGGCGCGACGGTTTCGTTGACGGTGATCGGCGTGCTGGACGAGCAGGGCGGCTCCATGATGAATGATGCCGATAGCAGCGTCTTTGTGCCTCTTTCCACCGCCCAGACCAAGCTTTTCAACGGCCGTAACTCCCTCGGCCAGCTGGTCGTCAACCGCGTCAACGTGATGGCGAAGTCAGAAGCGCTGGTAGATACTGCTGAAACGCAAATTGATGCCGTTTTGCGTGACCGGCATGGCCTGGAGCCAGAGGAAGATGCCGATTTCCGCATCATCAACCAGGCCGACATGCTGGAAATGGCGACCAGCGTCACCGGTAGTCTGACGGTCTTCCTGGGAGCCATTGCCGGGATTTCGTTGCTGGTCGGCGGCATCGGCATCATGAACATTATGCTGGTCTCGGTCACCGAACGCACCCGCGAAATCGGCCTGCGCAAGGCGGTGGGAGCGCGCAAAAACGACGTGCTCTGGCAATTCCTGATGGAGGCCGTTCTGCTCAGTTTGCTCGGTGGCTTGGGCGGCGTGGCCGTGGGGATAGGGTTATCCAAGATCGTCAACCTCACCGGCACGTTCAACTCCGTGGTGACGCTGGGCTCTATTCTGCTGGCTGTCACCTTTTCACTGGCCATCGGGCTCTTCTTCGGCATCTACCCGGCCAACAAAGCCGCCGGCTTGAACCCGATTGAGGCGCTCCGGTACGAATAGTTTCAGTGCCCACGCTTGTAGTGCGCCAGGGCCGCCGCTACCGGCGCGCCGAAAGGCGCACTACAAGCCGGGTACGCATTGAGTCAAGACTAAACCTATCCCGTTAACTGGACCCGGCTGGCATGGACCTACGGCAATTAGCCCCTTCTACCAGGGAAACAAATCTCAGAGAGGTTCAAAAAATGAAGGAGTTGCAGGCCCACTTGCATACCTTGCAATCCGCCTATGCGGATTCTAGCCCGGTCTTTCAACTGTTGGCGCTGGCTTCCCAGGCTGTTGACCTGGCCCGGCGGATGGTAGAAAGTGAAGCTGACGAGTTGCTTCAGGAAGTGCAAATGATCCGAGTTCAAGTTGCCGACATTACCTATAACCTGGAAGAGGCGGAACTTTACGCTCAATTGACATAGCACCACAGACCCCCGCATGCGCCAACCCTGCAGCTAAGGGTTTTCACAAAGCGGGCCTTGGACGGCATTCTCCACATAATAGGTAACAACTTGGGGTTATAATAAATACTATATAGAGCAGGTAAAAAGAGGCTAACAAGATGCCAACCCAGACCATCCTGGTTGTAGATGATGCCCCGCATATCGTGGAAGTGGTGAGCGATTACCTGAAACAGGCCGGCTTCCGTGTCCTGACGGCCCGCGATGGGCAGACGGCGCTGGCTATCGCCCGCCACGAGCAACCCGATCTGATCGTCCTGGATTTAATGCTGCCGGGCGGTCCCGACGGGCTGGATGTCTGTCGCGGCATCCGGCGCGATCCGACGCTGGCCGAGACCCCCATCATTATGCTCACCGCCCGCGTGGAGGAAATGGACCGGTTGATCGGGTTGGAACTGGGTGCCGACGACTACGTCACCAAGCCGTTCAGCCCGCGCGAAGTGGTCGCGCGAGTCAAAGCAGTTCTGCGCCGGACCCAAGGGACGGCCGCCCCCGCCGTGATCCGGGTGGGCAACCTGTGCATTGACCTCAGCACCCGCATCGTGACCGTGGGGGGGACAGTGGTAGACCTGACGCCGACCGAGTTTGATCTCCTG
>CAYTGR010000019.1:0-75015 GCA_964437445.1 uncultured Anaerolineales bacterium
TCCACCAGGCCTTGGCCTTCTTCACGAGGCAGATACAACATGGGACACCTCCTAAGGGTTTAGTTAACTAAGTTTAAATCATCCAACTCTGTCTTTATTTTATCGTAAATACGCTAATGCACAATAGGAATTTAGTACCGATTACTACTAACCTTTTTATATCTTCCCTTATTCTCAGGATGAATGAAGCGCATTTCACTTTCGGGACAAAATTCTCCCAAATTTGAAATGCGGTAGGGTGAATGGGAGGGAATTCCCCGCCCCGGAAATCCGGGTATAATGCGGCAGGTAGTGAATAGCATGATCCATCCACATTTGCTTTTGGCATCTCAGTCACCCCGTCGTCAGGCCTTGCTGGAGTGGTCAGGTCTTGACTTCCGGGTCGTGCCGGGCCAGGTTGATGAGCAGCCTTTGCTGGGTGAGCCTCCGGCTGCGATGGTGGCACGTTTGGCCGCTGCCAAAGCCCGGACTATATTGGCTGCCGGAGCCTGGGTGCTGGCGGCTGATACGACGGTGGCCCTTGACGGGCACGCGCTCGGCAAGCCGGCCGACGCGGCCGAGGCCCGCTGGATGCTGCAGGCCATGCGGGGCCGGAGCCACCAGGTGCATACCGGGTTGGCGCTCTGGGAGCCGGCGACCGGACGTCTGGCTCTGCGCGTGACCACCACTCAGGTCTGGATGCGCGATTACACCGATGAGGAGATCACCGCTTACGTTGCGACCGGCGATCCCTTGGACAAGGCCGGCGCTTATGCCGTTCAACATGGTGGCTTTCATCCCGTTGCGCGTCTGGAAGGATGTTATGCCAACGTGGTGGGGCTGCCATTGTGTACGCTGCGGACTCTCTGGCAGGCATGGGGGGCAGCCTGGAAAATTGACTTGCCGGCGCTCTGCTGGGAGCAATTTGGCTACCGTTGTCTCGCTGAGGAGCCGTGACCGGCACAACTAAAGACTCATTGACTATTTTCAGGGGAACTGCTGTGAAAATCCGCACGCTGATGGTGGGCTGGTTAGTTGCTATGTTGGTTGGCTGTACTCCAACGCTGGTACAATCTCCGATCCCCACGGCAACCTCATCGCCGACGCCGGCGGTGGACGTGGCTGTGCCGGAATCGGTCGGCCGTGCTTTTCTGGCAGCCTGGCAACAAGAAAATTACGCCGCCATGTATACTTTCCTGGCCCCTTCGTTGCAAGCCGGGTTGGCTCAACCTGACTTTGAGCTGGCTTATCGCAACGCGCTGGCGACGACAACTACGATCAGTGTTGTCACGACACCGCGTCTCCTGGGGGTGGAGGCTGATCGCGCCTGGGTGGATTTTGACGTCACTTGGGAGACGGCGCTTTTTGGTTCTCTCCAGGCGAGCAATCGCCTGGCCCTGGTCCAGGAGGCCGGGCGGTGGTGGGTGGATTGGCGGCGTGAGACCATCTGGCCCGATCTGGCCGGGGGGGCGGCTTTCGCGGTGGAATACCAGACCCCGCCGCGCGCTAACATTTACGACCGCCAGGGCGCCGGCCTGGCCATTGCCAGTACGCTGGTTACCGTTGGGGTGATCCCCGGGCAGATCCAGGATGAAACGGCGGTGTTGACGGCCCTCTCGGCGGTGCTGGGGGAGTCACCTGAGGAGCTCCGCCTGGCTTACGCCGGCCAGCCGGCGACCTGGTTCATCCCGTTGGGAGAGATCAGCGGTGAGGAGAGCCTGGCTTATGCTAACAGCCTGAACCTGCCCGGCATTGAACGGCGCGAGCGTACCGGACGCCTGTACCCGGATGGGGTGGGTGCCCACGTGGTCGGCTGGACCTCACCGATCCCCGCTGAGCAGCTGGAGGATTACCGTCGCCGGGGCTACCGGAATGACGCCCTGGTGGGCATTGCGGGGGTGGAGGCGTGGGGGGAGGCGGTGTTGGCCGGCCGGAACGGCGGCCGGCTTTCATTGGTGGATGCCAACGGCACTTACCTGCGCAGTGTGGCGGAGAGCCGGCCACAGCGGGGCCGTTCTATCCAATTGACGATAGACCGGGCTTTCCAGCAGCAGGTAGAGCAAATCCTGGGAGACCGGCGCGGGGCGGTCGTGGCATTGGATGTGCATAGTGGCGCGATCCTGGCCCTGGCCAGCAGCCCCCGGTTTGATAATAACATCTTCATCCGCTCTACTGATGAACTGCAACGGACGGCCGTGCTCAACGATCCTCAGCGTCCACTGCTCAATCGGGCGACCCAGGGGGTCTATCCCTGTGGCTCGGTTTTCAAGGTGGTCACTATCGCGGCCGGGCTGGAGGCCGGCGGCTTGACCACTGGCAGTACTTTTTATTGTCCCGGCTACTGGGATGGCTTGGGCAGCGCCAACCGCAAGGTTTGCTGGCGGGAGAGTGGTCACGGCACTATTACGCTGGCAGACGCTCTGACGGCCTCGTGTGATGTGACGTTCTATGAGGTTGGGCGGCTGTTGGACGGCGCCGGTCAGGCCGTGTTGCCCACCTACGGGCGCGCGTTTGGCCTGGGGGTGACTACCGGCCTGACGGAGGTGCCTGAGGTGGCGGGGTTGATGCCTGATCCAGATTGGAAGTTGGAAATTTACCAGGAGAGTTGGACGACGGGGGATACCGTCAATCTGGCGATCGGTCAAGGGTTCCTGCTGGTGACCCCGCTTCAAGTGGCCCGCATGATGGCCGCAGTGGCCAACGGCGGGACGCTCTATCGGCCTTATTTGGTAGAGCGGATCAGTGCGGGAAGCGATCTCCCGGAACAGGTCACCTCGCCGCAAGCGCAGGGCCGGCTGCCCATTTCCGCCGAGCATCTGGCGCAGATTCAGGCGGCCTTGCTGGGCGTGACCACTCAACCGATCGGGACGGCGACCAGCCGCTTTGCGGGGTTGAACGTGTTGGTTGCCGGCAAGACGGGGACGGCCCAAGCGCCCGGCGAGACCGCTTTGCCGCATTCCTGGTTTGCTGGCTATTTTCCCGCCGACCAGCCGGCGGTGGCGCTGGTGGTAATGGTGGAAAACGCTGGCGAGGGCTCCAGCGTGGCCGCTCCGCTTTTCCGGCAGGTGGTGGAGGCCTACTATGGCCTGCCGCTGACGCCCCTGCCTGAAATCCAGGCGGCGGAGGGTGATTAAAAAGGTTCTGGCCTGCGGTGCAACCGTATGCCAGAGTACGCTGTAGTCTTTTTGAAGCCCTTGGGGTTATCCGATTATGCACGGTTTTGCATGTTTATGCACGATTTTGGGGTGAACTGTTGACAAAACGTGCGGGCCATGCTATAGTGGTAACGTTGGATAGGGAAGATGTACGGCAGTGAGCGGCGGACATTTATTCTAAAGCAATTGGAAGAGAGCGGCTCCGTGCGCGTGGCGGAATTGGCGGCCGCTCTACAGGTAGATCTGGTTACCATCCGTCGCGATCTGGCTCAACTGGAAACTGAAGGGCGTTTGGAACGGGTCCATGGGGGGGCAATCCGCAAAGCAGCTTTAGAACACCCGACCCAGCCTACCGAACAATACATTGCCGAAGCGGCCGCGCGCTTCATCCCGGAAAACAGTGCCGTTTTTCTGGGACCGGGGACTTTGACTTTAGCACTGGTCCCCTGGCTCAAAGAGCGGAGTCACCTTACCATCATTACCAATGCTTTAGACATCGCCTGGCAAGTTGCACACCAACGACAGCACACACTGCACCTCATCGGCGGGCAGGTTCAAGTGGAGGAAGATTATAGCCTCTACGGTGACCTGGAGGCGCTGGAACAGATCCGCGCCGATTGGGTGGTTCTGGAGGCCGGCGGTGTGGACGCTGAACGGGGAGTCACCCATGACCACCAGCGGTTCGCCCAAATGGCCCGCCAGCTCTTCCGACTGGGGGCGGAAATCCTGGTGCTGGTCCTCCCAGAGCGCGTTGGACGGGCGGCGGCGGTCTTTGTCGCCCCGGCTGAGGAAATAGATACCCTGGTGACCGGTCGGGGCGCTCCCAGTGCGCCCTTGTGGGATTTGAGCGAACTGGGCATGAAAGTGGTGCTCACCTGATCTGTGCAGTTCCAGCGCAAGCGGTGCTGGTCATTTTAGCCTGAAAGGAGTTTTGGCATGGCAGGAGTTACTTACACTCACGTCTACAAGCGCTATGGTGAAGTGGTCGCCGTAAACGATCTGCATTTGGAAATCCCCGATAAGGAATTCCTGGTCTTCGTCGGCCCTTCTGGTTGCGGTAAAACTACCAGCCTCCGGCTGCTGGCCGGTCTGGAGGAGATCAGTGAGGGGGAGATCCGCATTGGTGATCGCGTTGTGAACGATGTTCCGCCCAAGGATCGTGATATTGCGATGGTCTTCCAATCGTACGCGCTCTATCCGCACATGACGGTGTACGACAACATGGCCTTCGGCCTGAAGCTGCGCAAAGTGCCCAAGCAGGAGATTGACCGTCGGGTGCACGAAGCGGCCAAGATTCTGGGGATAGAGCACCTGTTGGATCGCAAGCCCAAGCAGCTCTCCGGCGGTCAGCGCCAGCGTGTGGCCGTGGGCCGCGCCATCGTCCGCGAGCCGGCCGTCTTCCTCATGGATGAGCCGCTCTCCAACCTGGATGCCAAGCTGCGCGTGCAAGCGCGTGCCGAAATCTCCAAGCTTTGGCAACGGTTGGGCACCACTTTCATCTATGTGACCCATGACCAGACCGAAGCCATGACGATGGGATCGCGCATCGCTGTGATGAAGGACGGGCTCCTGCAGCAAGTGGATACGCCGCAGGTACTGTATGATACCCCTGCCAACATCTTCGTGGCCGGCTTTATCGGCAGCCCCTCCATGAACTTCTTTGGTGCGACACTGGTGCAAGAAGGCGGTAAGCTGTACGTGGATTGCAAGGACTTCCGGGTGGCGGTGCCGGAGAGCCGCTATGGGGCCTATAAGCCCTTCCTGGGCAAAGAGGTTATCCTGGGTGTCCGGCCTGAGCACATCCACGACCCGGATTTCCCCCCGCCGGGGATTGTGCCGGCGCAGGTTGAGGCCAACGTGGAAGTCACCGAACTCATGGGCAACGAAGTCATCGTCTACTTTGCTACACCGAACCACCAATTCTTAGGTCGCTTTGACCCGCGCACGCGCGTCCGGGTGGGCACCAAGGCCGGCGCCTACTTTGACATGAGCCGGATGCATCTCTTTGATAAGCAGACCGAGAAAGCCATCCGCTAATTGCAGGCCCGTTTCCGATCAAGACCGGCGCTCCGTGAGCGCCGGTCTTGATTTGACAAGCTGGCTACTTGGCATATAATAACGGCTGTTCACGCCCCGGTGGCGGAATTGGCATACGCGGCAGGTTGAGGACCTGTGTCCTTACGGACGTAGAGGTTCAAGTCCTCTCCGGGGCATTTGTAAGAGGCGGCCTTCTCAGGCCGCCTGTATTTTTTATTAGGAGGGCCCGGTGCTTAACCGGGGCGTTGGGGAAGGGCGAGATTAATCAGCGGCCCGGTTGAATACCGGGCCGCTGTGATTTTCCCGCAGGGGGCCGCGCTCAGAATTCCGATACCGTGCCCGGTAACGGCCCGTCAGTGTCGTGCAGGCCGGCGAACTCGTGCCCGGCGGCATCTTCGCGGTAGTGCGTCCCCCGTGACTGGCGATTGTGCCAGGCCGCGCGGGTGACGATCCAGGCCGTCTGGGCCATGTTGCGCAGGCCGATCAGCGCGTCGTTGAGGCGGGTGGAGCGGTAGAACTCGTCAATGACCGCCCACAGGTGGTCCAGGTCTTTGAGCGCGCGCGCCAGCCGGTGGGTATTGCGGGCCAGCCCGACGTAAAGCCACATGATGTCCTGGATCGCGCGGGTGTCATTGTAGAGCAACACCGGGTCGGCTGCCGCTCCCTCACTCACATCCTGCCACGGTGGGATGGTCTCGGCGCTGATCTGCGCCAGCTCGTGGCGGGCGGCGATGTCACGCGCGGCCCGGTCCCCCCAGACCAATCCTTCCAGGAGCGAAGTGCTCGCCAGGCGGTTAGCGCCGTGCAGGCCGGTACAGCTGACCTCACCCACGCTATACAGCCCTTGAATGGTCGAGCGGCCCCACCTGTCCACGTGGACGCCGCCGCAGAAGTAATGGGCCGCCGGCACCACCGGAATCGGCTCCGCCGTGATGTCAATTCCTGCCTTCAGGCAGGTTTCGTAGATGGTGGGGAAACGCGCCGGGATGCGTGTGGCTTCCATGGCGCTGGCCAGGTCCAGCAGCACGTGGGGATAGCCATGCGTTAGCATCTCCTGGTGGATGGCGCGCGAAACGACGTCACGGGGGGCCAGATCGCCCCACTTGGGGGCATAATCGTCCATGAAATGGCGCCCATCGGGGGTGTAAAGCCGGGCTCCCTCGCCGCGCACGGCCTCCGAGATGAGGAAGTTGTCGGCCCCGGGGACGGCCAGGGTCGTGGGGTGAAACTGGATGTATTCGGCGTTGATGACGCGCGCGCCGGCCCGGTAGGCCATCGCCAGCCCGTCGCCGCGTGCCCCTTCGGGGTTGGTGGTGTGGCGGTAGATGCGCCCCACGCCGCCGGTGGCCAGGATGGTGGCCGGCGCTAACACGCGGTGGATGGTGTTCTGAGCCCGATCCAGCACGTAAGCGCCGTGGCAGGTGATCGGACGGTAGGTGGCTAAGGGGTCGTGGCTGTGATGCGACGAGGTGATGAGGTCCACGGCGGTGTGCCCTGGCAGCAGCGTGACGTTGGGCAGCTCCTTGAGCCGTCGGATCAGCGCGGTCTCAATCGCGCGCCCGGTGGCGTCGCCGACGTGGAGGACGCGCGAGACGGAATGGCCGCCCTCGCGCGTGTAGGAGAGCTCGCCGCCGTGGGTGTCAAAGGGGACGGCCAGGGCCTCCACCAGGAGGCGATAGACCAGGGTAGGACCTTCTTCTGCCAGCAGCTGCACGGCCTCCGGCAAACTCAGCCCGGCGCCGGCGCGGAGAATATCCTCCGCCAGCAACGCGGGTGAATCTTCGTGGCCCCGGGCGATGATGCCGCCCTGGGCATAGCGCGTGTTGGACTCTTCGGGGTCGTAGTTGCGAGTGACCAGCGTCACCTGGCGCTGGCTATCCTGGGCCAGCCGGAGGGCGGCTGTCGCTCCGGCGATGCCACAGCCAATGATGAGGGCGTCGGTTTCAATGGGCATAGTTACCTCTTGGTGAAAAATTAAACGCCGGCCAGGGGCGTTTTACAGAGCCAACATGCGTTCCAGGGCGACCTTCGCCCAGCGCGCGATTTCCGGGTCCACGGTGACCTCATGGGCGAAATCACCCCGCAGCAGCTCTTCCAGCGTCGCGGCGAGCCGGGAGGGCGTGATCAGGCCCATTGTCGGGCAGTAGGGCGGGCGCTCCGAGAGCAGTACAATGGTTTGCTCGGGATGTTCCTGTTGCAGCCGCCGCACTAAGCGCGTTTCGGTGCCGATGGCCCATACCGTTCCCGGCGGGGCGGCCTGCACTTGCTTGATGATGTAAGCGGTGGAACCGGCATCGTCGGACAGGGCGACCACGGATTGGTCGCACTCCGGGTGGACGATGACGCGGACGCCGGGATAGCGCGCCCGGACGGCCTGGATGTCGGCCGGGTGAAAGCGCTGGTGGACGTTGCACGCTCCCGGCCACAGCACGACTTGCGCCGCGCGAAGTGCCGCGGCGTCCGGCGGATAGTGCGGGTCCCACAACAAAATCCGTTCCGCCGGTATACCCAGGCGGAGCGCGGTATTGCGCCCTAAGTGCTGGTCGGGGAAGAAGAAGACGCGGGACCGCTGCGCGAACGCCCACCGCAGCATCTTTTCGGCGTTGCCGGAGGTGCAGACTGTGCCACCATGCTGTCCGCAGAAGGCTTTGAGCGCGGCATCGGAGTTGACATAGGTGATGGGGGTGATCTCCTTGTCTGCGGCGCCTGCCAGGGCCGCCTCTAACGCGGCCCACGCGGCCTCCACGTCACGGCGGGCGGCAGTCTCGGCCAGGTAGCAGCCGGCGTTGGGGTCGGGGATGAAGACGTGCTGGCCGGGTTGGGCCAGGATCGCGGCGACCTCGGCCATGAAGTGGACGCCACAGAAGACAATGAACCGGGCCGGGGTGCGGGCGGCCTGGCGCGATAGTTCCAGCGAATCGCCACGGTAATCGGCAAAGGCGATCACCTCATCGCGCTGGTAGTGGTGGCCCAGGATGACCAGCTGGTCGCCCAAGGCCGCTTTGGCCTGCCGGATCCGGTCGGCCGGGGTGGGAGACGTAATCTGGACCGGCGCGACGATTTTCAGGCTGAGATCCAGAGCCGGGGCGGAATGGGTAAGCGCACCGACCGAGATGAAGTCCACGCCGGTGGCGGCGATTTCGGCGATCGTGGCTAACGTCACGCCGCCGGAGGCCTCCAGCGGGACGCGCCCGGCGGTGAGCAGCACGGCCTGGCGCAGGGTCGCTACGTCCATGTTGTCCAGCAGGATCCGCTCCGGCGGCGGCTCCAGGGCCAGCGCTTGCCGGAGCTCATCCAGTGTGCGCACTTCCACTTCCAGCGGGAGGGTAGGGTGGGCGGCCCGCGCCCGCTGGACGGCCAGCGCAATACCGCCCGCGCCGTCCACATGGTTGTCTTTGACCATCAGCATGTCAAACAGGGAAAAGCGATGGTTGGTCCCGCCCCCCATCCGCACGGCGTATTTATCCAGCACGCGATAGCCGGGCAGTGTTTTGCGCGTATCTAAGATCTGGGCGCGGGTAGTGGCAACGGCGTCCACGTAGGAGCGCGTCAGCGTGGCGATGCCCGACAGTCGCTGGAGGAAATTGAGCACCGTCCGTTCGGCCGCCAGCAGGGAGGGCCCCGGCCCGCTGACCTCGGCGATGAGCTCGCCTGGCGTAACTTCCTGCCCGTCGCTCACGTGGGCGGTGAAGGTGATGGCCGGGTCCACCCGGCGGAAGACGGCCGCCGCCACCGGTAGCCCGGCGATGACGCCCGGCTCCTTGGCGATGATCCGTCCCTGTAGCCGGCGGGTGGGCTCCAGCGTGGCCTGGCTGGTGGCGTCGCCCGGCCCGATGTCTTCGGCCAGCGCCAGTTCAATCAGCGGCGCGGCCGCGGCCAGCAGTGCCTCAAGCGTATGTGGTTCCATAAATCGTCGTGACTCCTTCCCACTCGTCTATGGTGTCTTCTCAATCTTATTGGGGGGCAGGTTGTCATGAGGCGCTTTAGCGCCGTTTTCAGCGCGCTCAAGTGCGCTACGACAAACCCTTGCCCCGCTTTTTGAGCAGATGCTCTCTATGTGAGCTACGACTGGCCAGTGCCGGTCAAGTACTTCATGCGATTGGCCCTTCGTCGTTCGCCTCAATCTTACCACAACTCTGCCGGTTCGTGGTAGTGACTTTGGTCGCCCTGGCTTATGGTTGCTCTTCTGTCAGAATGTGCTAATCTACGCCCAATGGCTGGCTACTGGCGCGCCCCCTCGGCGGGCGACAGGCATAAAATCCGGGGAGCACAGGTTGATGCTTTATGGAAGATGCACGGCAGGTCAAACTCCAAGTCCTGGTTGTGGAAGATTCTGAGGATGATGCCTGGTTGCTGATCCACGAGCTGCGGCGCGGCGGTTACCAGGTCACGTATGAGCGTGTGGAGACGGCCGCGGCGATGGTCGCCGCACTGGACCGGCAACCGTGGGACCTCATCGTCTCGGATTATTACATGCCGCACTTCAGCGGGATGGCGGCGTTGCAGATCTATCAGGAACATGGTCTGGATATCCCATTTATTATCGTTTCGGGCGCGATTGGTGAGGATATTGCTGTAGCGATGATGAAGGCCGGCGCCAGCGACTATCTTCTGAAAGGCAACCTGGCGCGGTTGGTGCCGGCTGTGGAACGCGAGTTACGGGAGACCGAGGTGCGGCGCCAGCGCCAGCGGGTGCAGGCGGCTTTGCAGGAGAGTGAGGCCCGGTACCGGCGCACGATTGATTCCCTGGGCGATGCACTCCACGTGGTAGATCGGGATCTGCGCATTGTGCTGTGCAATGAGACCTTCCGCCGCCTGTTGGTGCAATCCGGCATTGCCACTGATCCGCTGGGGAAAAACTTGCTGGAGTTGCTTCCTTCCCTTCCGCCTCAAGCGCAGGAGGAATACCAGCAGGTGTTGGAGAGTGGGGATGTATTGTTGACCGAGGAGGTCATAACCATTGATGGGCAGCCGCTTTGGGCCGAGACACGCAGAATCCCCATTTTGGATGAGCGGGGGCGAGTTTATCAAATTGTCACGGTGGTGCGCGATATCACCGAGCGCAAGCGGATTGAGGAATCGCTCCGGCGGCACACGGCGCAATTGGAGGCGTTGCGGCAGGTAAGCCTGGAACTCACCGCTCAGACCGAGCTGGAAACGCTGTTACGCTCTATTGTGACGCAGGCGGTAGGGTTGTTGGCCGGTACTTCGGGGGCGCTGTTTCTCCACCGCCCGCCGGAGAATTGCCTGGAGTGCGTGGTTGCCATTGGCCTGGGGGTGAATTTTGTCGGGCTATGCCTGGCCCGGGGGGAGGGCGCTTCGGGTCGGGTGCTGGAAAGTGGTCAACCCCTGGTGATCAGCGATTACCGTACCTGGACAGGGCGTTCTGCCCAGATCCGGGGTGAAGACATTGTTTCCCTTTTAAGTGTGCCGATTTGCTGGGGAACGGAATTCCTGGGGGTGCTGGATGTTTTCAGCACTGAGCCGGATGTTTTCACCACCGACGATGCTGAATTGTTGATGCTTTTCACTGCCCAGGCCGCCATTGCTTTGCGCAACGCTCAGACCCTGGCGGCGGAGGAGCAACAGCGGCTCCGCGCCGAGGCGTTGGTGCAGGCGACGGCTGCGCTGACCACGACGCTGGAACTGGAAGCGCTGTTGGAAAATTTGCTGAAGGCTGCGATGCAGGTGATTCCGGCGGCCGAGAAAGGCAGTGTGCTCTTGCCAATCGAGACGACCGGCGAGCTCTGCGTCCACGCTGCGGTGGGCTACCACGATCCCCGGGTCCACGGCTTCTGCCTGCCGCCTGGGGTGGGTTATGCCGGCCTGGCGTTTAGGGAGCAGCGTCCCTTGTTGGTGCCGGACGCGAGCGTTTTCCTGGAGCGTTATGACCCCGGGGTGGACGAGGTGGAGGCCATCCAAGCGGCGATTGCGACCCCGCTCTCTTACCACGACCGGGTGATTGGGGTGATCTCGCTGGATAATGCCAGCCGCCGGGCGGCGTTCACGGAGGAAGATCTGGCGTTGTTGATGGCTTTTGCCGATCAGGCCGCCGTGGCGGTGGAAAATGCGCGCTTATTTGAACAGGCCCGCGCCGAGCGTGACCGCCTCGCCAGCCTCTATGAGGCCAGCCGTTGGTTGGCCGGCGCTTACACGCTGGAGGGGGTCACCCAACAGCTGCCAAAGATCATCCCGTTAGTGAGGGCTGAATATTGTGACCTGATCCTTTTCCGGACCCATGAGCCGCCTTTTCTCTACTCCAGTACGCCGGAGCGTTCGTGCCTGGACCCGGAGCAAGTCGTTGCTTATGTGCGGCAGGTGACCACCGAAGGGCTACAATCGTGGGTTCTGGCCCAGCGGCGCTCGGCGCTGGTAGTGGATACCCGGGGCGATCCGCGCTGGGTGACTTTGCCCGGCCATGAGCAAGAAGACCCGGTGCGTTCGGTCGTCTGTATCCCCCTCTTTGACCGGCCGGGTAATATTATGGGGACCTTGAGCTATGAGCATTCGCGCCCTGACGTCTTTAGTCCGGCTGATCTGCGGTTGGCTGAAGAGATCGGGGTGCGGGTCGCTGTAGCGTTAGAGAACGCCCGGCTGTTTGATGAGACACGCCGCCGGCTGGCCCGCGAGCAGCAGCTGAACGAACTGGCTCACGCGGTGGGCGGGGAAATGGAGCTGGCGCCCCTGTTGCGCCGGTTCCTCCCGGCGGCGGCTCGGTTGGCCGGGGCAGATGCGGCTGCCGTCAATATCTTGCAGCCGGATGGGGAAACGTTGGTGGGCTTGTATAACTACGGGTTACCGGAGCATCTGTTAGGAGAACGCATGTCTATCCACGAAGGGATTGCCGGGCTGACCTGCCAACAGCGGGGGCCAGTCTTGGTGCCTGACTACCGGGAATATGCGGAGGCCATTGACGACTGGGTGCAAGCCGGGTTGCGCTCGGTGCTCTCGGTGCCCTTGCTGGCCGGCGATGAAGTGCTCGGTGCTTTGGGGCTGTTTAGTTTAGGCGTGGTCCGTTCCTTTAGTGCGGAGGCCGTGGTGGCGGCCCAGGCCGCCGCTCGCCTGGCGGCTGTGGCTCTGCAACGGGCCCGCCTGTTTGAAGAAGAACGCCAGGAGCGCCAGCTCTCTGAGGCGCTGGCTGAGGCGGCCGCCGTCATCAGCCGCTCGTTGGACCCGGATCAAATCCTGGATCATATTTTGGAACAAGTGGCGCGCGTGGTCCCTGGCGATGCTTTTAACATCATGTTGATGACTTCCGATACGGTGGCCCAGGTGGTGCGCTGGCGCGGCTATGAGCAGCTGGGCGATGTTGAGCGGGTGTCCCAGCTGAAAATGTCGGTGAACCGCTACCCGAATTTCCAGAAGATGATCCAGACCGGTAAGCCGTTGCTGGTCCCCAACACTGAGACGGATTTGCTCTGGGTGCCTACAGGGACCCGGCACTGGCAACGTTCTTACGTCGGGGCGCCGATTCAAGTCCGGGGCATCGTCGTCGGCTTTTTGAACGTGAGCGGTACCCGGCCAGGACAGTTCACGCCCTCTGATGCACAACGCCTGGAGGCCTTTGCCAGCCAGGTCTCCACGGCGCTGGCGAACGCCAATCTCTTTAGCCAGCTGGATCAGGCGCACCAGCGCTTGCAGCAGCTCTACCAGGAGCTCCAGGACCATGCCGGCCGGCTGGACGAAGAGGTGCGGGAACGGACCGCGCAGATCCGGGCCCAAATGGCGCAGCTGGAAGCGATTCTGAACAGTACCTCCGACGGCATTTTGGTGACCGATGCTGAGGGACAAATTGTTTTCCCGCCCAACCCGGTGGCGCAGCAGTGGTTGACGCAGCTGCCCCCGGCCGACGGGGAGCAGCTGCGGGCCCTGGTGGGCGATCTGGCCCGCCGGGCGGCTGAACACCCCAAGGCGGTGTTGGAGCTCCAGGGATTGGACCTGCAGCTCAGTGCCGCGCCTATCGCGGTCTCCGGCGACGAACGGGCCACGGTGGTAGTGGTGGCCCACGACATCAGCCAGCTGAAGGCGTTAGACCGGATGAAGTCGCAGTTTGTCTCTAACGTCTCCCATGAATTGCGGACGCCCATCACCACGATCAAGCTCTACGCTTACATGATGCGCCGGGGGCGGCCCGAAAAGCGGGAGGAGTACATGGCGGCGCTGGAAAAGGAGGCCGACCGCCAGGCGCAGCTGGTAGGAGATGTTTTGCAGATTTCGCAGATAGACGCCGGCAAGCTGGTTATTACGCCGCGTCCAACGTCGATGGATGACCTGGGCCGGGCGCTGGTCGCCAGCCACGAAGCGCTGGCGCACTCCTCTGAATTAACCCTGGAATATCGCCCGGTTGTGCCTGGCCTCTGGGTTTTTGTGGACCCCGACAAAATCAGATTGGTCTTGAACAACCTGGTGGAAAACGCGCTCCGCTATACCGGGGCCGGCGGCCAGGTCGTGGTCCTGACCGAGATGCAAACGGCGCACGGGCGCTCCTGGGTGACGGTGACGGTCAGCGATACGGGGATGGGCATCCCTGAAGAGGAGCTGCCGATGATTTTTGAACGATTCTACCGGGGGGAGCAGCCCCGCCAGTTGCAACTGCCGGGGACCGGCCTGGGTCTGGCTATCGTCAAGGAGGTCACTGAGTTGCACGGTGGTTGGGTGACCGTGGAGAGCCAGGTCGGGGTGGGGAGCAAATTTACCGTCTGGTTGCCCTGGGTAGAAGCTCCCACCGAGAATGCTCAGACACAGGAGGCGGAATCAAAATGAACAAGCTCGAGCGCGTGCGCGCGGCCCTCCGTGGCGAGCCGGTGGACCGGGTACCGGCCAGCTTTTGGTTGCACTTCCCGCCAGCCCAGGCGCGTGGAGAGCCGATGGTGCAGGCCCACCTGGCTTATTACCGTGAAGCGGGGATTGATTTCCTCAAAGTAATGAACGAGCACCCTTACGAGGCCAATGTCCCCCTCACTGCGCCGGCTGATTGGCGGCAAGTGCGACCGGCACCGCTCAGGGCCCCCTTCTACCAGGCCCAGCTGGAAGAGCTCCAGCGGATCGTGGAGGCTCTGCGGGGCGAATGCCTGGTCATCACCACTATTTTCAATCCGTATGCTTCAGGCAACCACGCCGGCAACCGGTGTGTGACCGAACATCTGAAGGCCGACCCGGTGGCCGTTGGGCAGGGGTTAGCGGCGATTGCCGAGAGCCTGGCCGAGTTTGCGGTGGCCTGTGTGCGGGCCGGCGCGGCCGGCATTTATTTTGCTGCTCAGGGCGGCGAGGCCCACCGCTTTACCGAGGAAGAATTTTTACGCTACATCAAGCCGGCTGACCTGACCGTTCTCAACGCAGTGCAGGGCTATGGTGAATTTCACCTGCTGCATATCTGCCGGGATCACGTCCGGTTGCCGCTCTACGTGGATTACCCTGGCCACGCGGTTAACTGGGCGGTCACGAAACAGAACCTCAGCCTGAAGGCGGGAGCGGCGCTCTTCCAGCGCACTGTGGTCGGTGGCCTGGACGACCGCGGCGTGATCGTAGACGGAGCGCCGGAGCAAATTCGCGCCGCGGTGCGGGCGGTGATTGACGATTTCGGCCCCCGGGGATTGATGGTGGGGGCCGATTGCACCTTGCCGACCGACATTGACATCGCCCATATCCGCGCGGCCGTAGAGGCCACGGCTTGACTTTTGACCACAGACCGCGATTTTCCCTTGTTAACCGCCAGTGGTCTGTGGCTCCCGGCTGTGCCGGTGGCAACTTGAGTCAGGTAATGGCTCCGCGCTCGCCGGCCGCGCGCCAGACGCCTATGATGGCCGCTACGAGCAGGAACAGCACGGTCAATGTCGGCGCGTTGAAGGTCAGATGGGAAATATCCACCGGGCCATAGGGCTGATACCGGCCACCTGTCGTGGCCCAGGCGATGGCCCACGTCGCGCCGGCGCTGAGCGCTGCCATCCCCAGACCGGCCCCCAGTCCGTAACCGCAGCTCACCAGCACGATCGGCACAAAGTAGGCCGCGGCCGCAGGGGAGCCCAGCCCGTAGGCGGCGACATCGGCCGTGATGATCAGGTATAGCAACCCGGTCAGCAGTCCCATGGCGATCCCCACCCGTCCCCGGTGCGCCAGCGCTATGAGTCCTGCCAGCAACAGGGCCAGCACGGTGCCGGCCACCACGGTTTCCCCCTGCAAGTCGCCGCTGATCAGCCAGGTCAGAATCAAGGCCAGCGCGGCACTCACCAGCCCCAAACAGGTGAAGATGACCAACCGGGCCCGCCCGCGCGTCAAGGGGTCGCCGGGTGGAAACCAGAGCCAGTGCCAGAATTTCATGGGTCGCTTCCTCCTTGTGAAAATAACGCGCTGAGTTTTGAGTTTGTAGTAAGGCGCTTGAGCGCCGGCTCACGTGCTGAAGCGCGTCACTACGAGCCAGAAGACTTAGCCTCCGTGGCGTTCTCGGCGGTGAAAAAGGCCCCAGCCCAGCAACAGCAATCCACCTATAACGAACAGTGCTATCCAGGGACGCCCGGTCGGGGCGGCGGCCGGGGCCGGCGTGCGGGAGGGGATCGGCGTCGTTGTGGGCGCCGGGGAGCCGCCGGGCAGCGCGGTGGGTGTGGCGGGGGGCAGCTCCGGCGTGGGGGTGGAACGCAGTTGCGCTGGCGGGAGCTGCTCCAGCACCAGGCTCCCAGCCTCAAACGGCGGCTGCCAGAGTGGATAGACTTCGGCGCTGGGCTGGAATGTCAGCTGGGCGAAATCGGTCGGATTGTGCAGGGCGACCGAATAGAGGTCGGCCTCGCCGTCGCGGTTGGATTGGAAGAGCACCCGGCTGCCGTCACAGTTCCAGGTCGGCGCTTCGTCGGCGGCCGGATTGGTGGTCAGGCGCAGTAGCGTGTTGGAGATGACATCGTAGGCGTAGAGCTCCCAGTTTCCATCGCGGTTGGATTGAAAGGCCAGCCAGCGGCCGTCCGGCGACCAGGCGGGCAGCAGATCGTCACCGGTCCCGGTGGTCAACGGGCGCTCCCGGCCACTGTTCAGGTCCAGCAGATAGAGGTCGTGGTCGCCGTTGCGGTTGGAGAGATAGGCGAGGGCGTTGCCGCGCGGGGACCAGGCAGGATCGGTCTCGTCGGCGGGGCTGTGGGTGCGCTGCTGCTCATCGCTCCCCTCTGGGCGGATGGTGAAAATGTCCCAATTGCCGGCCCGATCCGATTGGAAGGCCAGCAGCGATCCATCTGGGGCCCAGGCGGGGTCGGTATTGTTGCCGGCGGCGGTCGTGACCGGCCGCGGAGTGGCCGCCGGGTCCAGGGTGAGCAGAAAGAGGTCCGCCTTGCCGTGGCGGTCCGATTGGAAGACCAGGGTTCCGGTGAGTGGAACGGTGTCGGTCAGACAGGCCGGTTGCCAGAGGGGCTGGGTATCGCGGGCCGGATCGTTGGTCAGACGCCTCCGGGCGCGGCTGTCCAGGTCAAGGGTATAAAGCTCCCAATTGCCGTCCTCATTGGCCTGGAAGGCCAGCCAGCGGCCATTGGGAGCATAAGCCGGAGCTAAGGCGCGGCCAATCCCGGCTGTGAGGGAGAGGGGTTCCGTTCCCTCCTCCGGCTGGGGCAGGCGGGCCAGCGTCCACTCACCGGTCGCGTTGGTGTGGAAAACAGGGACGGGGGGACAGCGCAGGCAGGCGAGGGCCGGCTGCGGCACCCAGAGCGGCGTCGGCGTAGGCCACGGCGGGCGCGTGGGAGAAAGGGCCGGAGTCCCCGGCGTGCCGATCTGAGCATTGAACGCGGCCAGCGTCGGGGTGGGGGCCGGCGTCGCCGTCAGTCCTCTCGGCGCGCCAACCAAAGCCGCGCCGATCAAAAACAGGGTGCACAGTCCAATGAGCCATTTGGGGCTGGACATAGATCTCTCTGGGTATGTGTGTCTGCTGGGCCGGGTTGACACTACGTTCTGGTATCTGCTCCCAGATTATTGGGAAGATACACATTCTATGGAATATTGTAGCACGGTTCAGGGGCGCTTACAAGCGCGGTTGTGGGGGGAGGGTGGTACGGATAACAGTCTCCGGTAGCCATAAGCACTTTTTCCCTTTTTGCCCGATTGGTGTTAAACTCTCACTATATCGCAATCTTGGCTCTTGATTCTGGATTCTGGCGGCCGGAGGGACCGATGAAGATTCTGGTTTATGGGGCAGGGGTGTTGGGAAGCCTGTACGCCGCCCGGCTACAGGATGCCGGCCACGAGGTCTCTATCCTGGCGCGGGGACAGCGGCTGGCCGACTTACGCGAGCACGGCATCGTCCTGGAGGATGCGCGCACGGGCGAGCGCACGACCACCTGGATCAACGTGGTGGAGGCGCTCACGCCCGAGGAAGCCTATGATCTGGTGATCGTCCTGTTGCGTAAGAACCAGGTGAGCGCAATCCTGCCGGCGCTGGCAGCCAACCGGCGCACGCCAAACATCCTGTTCATGGTCAATAACGCGGCCGGCCCGGAGGAGTATGTGCAAGTCCTGGACCGCGAGCGGGTTGTGCTCGGCTTCCCAGGCGCGGGCGGGGCGCGGGAGGGGCCCGTCGTCCGGTACGTGCTGGCCGGTGCCCGGGCCCAGCCGACCACGGTGGGTGAACTGAACGGCTGGGTCACGCCCCGGCTGCAGGTGATTGTGGATGTGCTGGAATCCGCCGGATTCCCGGTGGCGACCTGCGCTAACATGGATGCCTGGCTCAAAACGCACGTGGCGCTCGTCAGCCCGATGGCCAACGCGCTTTACCTGGCCGGCGGCGATAACTACCGGCTGGCGAAGACGCGCGATGGCGTGGTGTTGCTGGTGCGCGGCGTCCGTGAAGGATTGCGGGTGCTGCGCGCGCTGGAGATCCCCATCACGCCGCGCAAGTATCAGGTGTTGCAATGGTTGCCGGAGCCTCTGTTGGTCGCCTGGTTACAACGGGGCCTGGCGACCGAGCGGGCCGCATTGGGGCTGGCGCGCCATGCCAACGCGGCCCGCGACGAGATGCAAAAGTTGGCCGAAGAATTCAGGGAACTGGCGCGCCGCAGTGGTGTGCCGACGCCGGCGCTGGATCAGCTCTACACCTACTTGAATCCGGTGCAGGCCCCGCTGTCGGAGGGCAGCGCTCAGTTACGGCTGGACTGGCGGGCCATCTGGGCGGGAGTGGGGGCATTGACCGGGCTGTTGTTGCTCGGCGGGTGGCTGGTGGGGCGGCGTGGCGGCCGCTCCCGGCGCAGGAACTGATGATAACCAGCGTGTTGCTTATAACATTTTACTTCGCTGCCTGGGCGGCGGTGCACAGCTGGCTGGCGAGCCTGGCCGTCAAAGATAGGGCGCGGCGGGCGTTTGGCCCCGGCGTGGCGCGCTGGTATCGCCTGGCTTACGTCGGCCTGGCGGTGCTGACGCTCGCGCCGTTGCCGGTGCTGCTAATGCTCTTGCCCGATCGGACGCTTTACGTTGTGCCGACGCCCTGGCGCTGGCTGCTGGTGGCCGGGCAGGTGGGCGGCGCCATCGGCGCCGCGGTAGCCATCTGGCAGACCGGCCTTTTTGAGTTTGTGGGACTGGCGCCGCTCTTTGGCGGTGCACGGACGGCGGGCGGTGCGCTGCAGGTGCGTGGCCTGTACTGTTATGTTCGCCATCCCAGTTATCTGTTCAGCATGATCCTGCTCTGGTTGACGCCGGTCATGACGGTAAATCTGCTTGTCACTTACTTGCTTTTCATGCTTTACTTTTATGTCGGTTCGCTGCACGAAGAGCAGCGGTTGGTGGCCGAGTTTGGCGAAGTCTACCGTCGCTATCAACGCCGCGTCCCGCGTTTCATTCCGCGCCGCGCGCGCTGCCGGCTGGTGGCCTCGGATGACTCGCTGAGCCGCTGAACCGCTGCTGCGTTGCTTTGCTGATTTGCTGAAGGAGTTGTGCCTGTGCCGGTTTTGAAACGTCTTGTCTCGTACCTGGGCCCTTACTGGAAATCGCTGATCGTGACCAGCGTGCTCATCTTGATTCACACCGGGTTGAGCCTGCTCCCCCCGCTTTTCCAGCGGCAGATCATTGACGGGGTGATCGGCAGCCGAGACCTGGCGCGACTGGGCTGGCTGGTGGCCGGCTTAGTGGGCGTCTATGCACTCTCCGAACTGACCGATTTCGGCGACCAATACATCCGCCACACCCTGGGTGAGCGCTTTATCTTTGACCTGCGGGTGCGGCTCTATGACCACCTGCAGCGGCTCTCGCTGGCTTTCTTTGAGAAGACCTCCACCGGCGAGCTGATGTCGCGCGTCAGCAATGACGTCAATGCAATGGAGCAATTTGTCACTCATGGTGTCATCCTTACCGCCGTAGACCTGTTGCGGTTGCTCGGCGCGACGATCGTCCTGCTGGTGCTGGATTGGCGGCTGGCGCTGGTCGTGTTGGTGACGGTGCCGATCATGGCCGTGGGGCTGCGGCGTTTCAACCGGATTGCCCGGCCGATCTACCGCCGCACGCGCGACCGGTTGGGCGACATTAACGCGCGGCTCCAGGATAACCTGGCCGGCATTCGCGTCGTCCAGGCCTTCGGGCAGGAGGACGCCGAACTGGAGCGCTTTCGCAGCGTCAGCGAGGGCTACTACCTGGAGCGCGTCCGGGCAATTCGCAGCTGGTCTACCTTTTTCCCGGCGCTCTACTTTGTGACGGCGCTGGGCGGGGTGGGGGTGCTGGGCTATGGGGCCTGGCTGGTCGTCCGCGGGCAGATGACGTTAGGGACGCTCGTGGCCTTTCTCTCATACATTACGTCGTTCTATGATCCCATCCGGCGCTTGACGGAGGTGGATAATACCTTCCAGCAGGCCATCGCTGCCGGCGAGCGCATTTTTGAGCTGCTGGACGAGCGGTCGGACATTCAGAGCGCCCCGGAGGCTATGGCCCTGGCTGCCGTGCGCGGTGAGGTCGTGTTTGAGGATGTGCATTTCCGTTACGGGCCGGAAAACGACGAGGTGCTGCACGATATTGATTTCCACATGGCCCCCGGTGAGGTGGTCGCGCTGGTGGGACCCAGCGGGGCAGGCAAGACCAGTATTGCCAACCTCCTCTGTCGCTTCTACGACCCGATCCACGGGCGGGTTTTGTTGGACGGCCACGATTTGCGCCAGGTGGACCTCCGGACCTTACGGCGCAACGTGGCAGTGGTTCTGCAAGACACCTTCCTGTTCAACGCGACCGTGCGCGAGAACCTGCGCTACGCCCGGCCGGAGGCCACTGAGGATGATTTGATCGCGGCGGCGCGGGCAGCCTACGCCCACGATTTCATCCTGGAATTGCCACAGGGCTACGAGACTGAGCTCGGCGAGCGCGGCGTCAAGCTGAGCGGCGGTCAGCGGCAGCGGTTGGCCCTGGCGCGGGCGCTCCTGGCCGATCCGCGCATTCTGATCCTGGATGAAGCGACCTCGTCAGTGGATGCGGAGGCCGAGTACCTGATCCAGCAGGCGCTCCAGGCGGTGCTCAAGGGCCGCACGGCGCTGGTCATCGCCCACCGGCTGAGCACCATCCGCAACGCCGACAAAATCATCGCGCTGGAAGGGGGCCGCATCCGCGAGGTGGGCAATCACCAGGAATTGCTGGCGCGCGGCGGCCTCTATAGCCAGCTCTACCAGCGGCAACTGGAACTGGCGGTCTCCGGCGCGGACGTGGCTTGATCGGCTGGGGAGTAAGAAAAACGCTGCTATCTGATGGGATAAAATCTGGTTGTTCAGGCCAACATTGCGTTGAGGGGGCGGTGTGGCGACAAAACCTGAAAACAATCCGGCGTTAAAAATCCCGTTGCGCCTGATCCTCATCGTGCCGTTTGCCGTACAGATTGCGTTGGCGACGGCCCTGATAGGATACCTTTCGTTTCTCAACGGCCGGCGGGCGGTGAACGATGTGGCGCACCAACTGCGCAACGAAATCACGGCCCGGATTGAGGAGCACCTGCTCAATTTTTTGGCCGTTCCGCATCGTATCAACCGGCTCAACGCCAATGCCCTGCGCCAGGGGGCGTTAGATGCCAACGATCCCGCCGCTTGGGAGCGCTATTTGTGGGAGCAAATTCAGGTTTTTGATTCGGTGACGAGCATCTATTTTGGGAACACGGCCGGCGGGTTGGTGGATGCCGGGCGGGAGGGTGCCGCTGGATCTTTGTACGTCATCGTCACGGATGCGTTTACCCAGGGCACCTTTAGGAAATATGCGACGGATGCTCAGGGACAGCCCACCGAGCTCTTGGCCACCGTCCCCAATTTTGACGCTCGCACCCGGCCCTGGTATACAGGCGCAGTGGCCAAAGGGGACAGCACCTGGAACGATATTTACATCCTGTTCACAGGGCAGGATATGGCGATTGCAGCCAGCCGTCCCGTGTACGATGAGCAGCAGAATTTATTGGGCGTGGTTTCTACCGACATTTTCCTTTCACACCTGAGCAACTTTTTGCAGAGCCTCAAAATGGGTGAGACGGGCCAAAGCTTCATCATGGAACGGTCGGGGTTGCTGGTGGCAACTTCAACTGGGGAGCAGCCCTTCGTTATAGTTGAGGGGTCCGCTCCGCGGCGACTGAATGCCCGCGAAAGCGCCACGCCCCTGGTCCGCAGTGCGGCTGAGTTTTTGAGCGCGCACTTTGGCGATTATCACAACATCACTACCGTGCAGCAGTTAGAATTTGAAATGGCCGGGCAACGTCAATTTCTGCAAGTCGCGCCGGTACAAGACCCTTACGGGCTGGAGTGGCTGGTCGTGGTGGTGATTCCCGAATCCGATTTTATGGCGCAAATCAACGCCAACAACCGCGTCACAGCGGGACTCATTTTGGCGATTATTTTGTTGGTGGTGGTCACAGCTGGCTTTGTGATCACCCGGTGGGTGCTCCGGCCCATTTTACGCCTCAAGACCGCGGCTCAAGCACTGGCGGCCGGAGAATGGCAGCCGGTGTCGGCGGGCGGTTGGGTGGATGAAGTGGATGCCTTGACGCACTCATTCAACGACATGGCCGCCCAGTTGAAGCAAACGTTAGGGAGCCTGACGGCTGAAATTGCTGAGCGCAAGCGGGTGGAGCTGATCTTGCAGGAAAGTGAAGAGCGCCAGCGCCGTGTGGTTCAAAGTATGCCTGTGCTGCTGGATGCTTTTGATGCCGCCGGCACGCTGATTGCCTGGAATCAGGAATGTGAGCGGGTGACCGGCTACCGGGCCGAGGAGGTTGTGGGAAATCCGCAAAGCATGAGTCGGTTGTATCCTGATGAAACTTATCTCCAGCAAGTGATGGCAACGTGGCGGGAGACCGGCAACAACTTCCGCAATTGGGAGCTCACTCTGACCTGTAAGAATGGTGAGACGCGCGTGGTTTCCTGGTCTAATATCTCGCAGCAGTTCCCGGTACCGGGGTGGGATTCGTGGGCCGTGGGGGTGGATGTGACCGAGCGGGTGCGGGCCGAGGCGGCCTTGCGCGAGAGCAACCGCCGCCTGGAAAGGGCGCTGGCAGAATTGCAAGCGATGCAGGAGCGGATGATGCAGCAGGAACGTCTGGCCGCCGTGGGCCAGCTGGCCGCCGGCATTGCGCACGATTTCAACAACATCCTGGCGACCATCACGTTGTATACCCAACTGGCGTTGCGGGTGAACGCGCTCACGCCGGAGCTCCGCAAGCGTCTGGAGACGGTTGCCCAACAGGCTCAACACGGCGCCGACCTGGTACAGCAGATCCTGGACTTTGGGCGGCAGGCTGTAATGAAGCGTCAGCCCCTTGCCATGGACTTGTTTTTGCAGGGCGTGGTTCAAATGTTGGAACGCACGTTACCGGAGAGCATCCAACTCAGGTTGGTTTTTGAGCCGAATGAGTATGGGGTCAATGCCGACCCGGCGCGCCTGCAACAGGCGATAGTGAACCTGGCGCTCAATGCACGGGATGCAATGCCGAAGGGCGGCACTCTCACCTTCACCCTGGCCAGAGTAGAGGGCCAGGAAATTGATTGTGTGGCCTGTGGGCGTGTGGCCGGCGGCGCTTGGGTTCAGGTGCGGATCACAGACAGCGGGATGGGGATTCCACCGGAAGTGTTGCCCCATATTTTTGAGCCGTTTTTTACTACCAGGGCGCCCCTGGGGCATGGGTTGGGGTTGGCGCAGGTATACGGCATCGTGAAGCAGCACGAGGGACATCTGGCGGTGGAAACCGGGGACGGGCGTGGCACCACTTTCGTGCTCTATTTACCGGCGCTGCCGGTCCGTGCGCCGGTAGCTGACACACCGGCACCCAGCGTTGCCGTGACTTCTGGTCAGGGGCAAACCATTTTGGTGGTGGAGGATGACGCGGCTGTTCGCACTGCATTGGTGGAAGTGCTGGAGCTCCTGGGGTATCAGACGTTGGCCGCGGCAGAGGGACAGGCCGCGCTGGAGCTCTGTGTGCGCCGACCGGAGATCGCTCTGGTGTTATGCGATTGGGTGATGCCCGCTATGGGAGGGCTGGACTTTGTGCAGGCGTTACGAGAGCGCCAGCTGGCGGTCAAAGTTTTGGTGCTGACCGGGCATCCTTTAGAGGAAGCAGTAACTCAAAGTGCGACCTCCATGGGGATCGTGGGCTGGATCCTCAAGCCGGCGAGCCTGGAGCAGTTGGCCGAGACGATTGCGCAAGCCTTAGAATGAATCAGGACCTGCACAGAATAGGCTTTGTGATGGCGGTTTCAACTGTTTTTAGCGTGACAAGCGTGCCGGCAGGCGTCATTACAGTTCTAATTTAAGATTAGACAATGATTTTCCGGGTGTCCTGGTGTGCTGGCGTTAAGATTCTTGGGAGGTTTTCAGGGAGGGACAATGAACAGACCCATCACTCGCCGTGAACTGTTGCGTTACCTGGCCGCCGGTTTGGGGGCGGGGGTCGGCGGCTGGTTTTTGAGCGCCTGTGGGCAGCGGACCACCCCGTTGCCGCCTTCACCGACGACCCCGGCGGCGCTGGCGACCTCTGCACCACCGGCTAACACCACCGTCGCGCCGTCCGCCGTGGCTGCTACGGCTACTCCGGCCCCGACGACCACCTCGGCTGGCGGCAAGCCTGACCTGGTCGTCGCCCGTGGTGGTGACCCGGAGCAGCTGGTCATCCGGGCCCTGGCCGCTTGGGGCGGGATGGAGCGCTTCGTCCCCCCCGGTGCTAACGTGATCATCAAGCCGAATATCTGCGTGGCCTATCATACCTACGAGTATGCCGCCACGACCAATCCGTGGGTGGTGGGGGCGCTCGTCAAGCTCTGCCTGGCGGCGGGGGCCCGGCGTGTCCGCGTCATGGATTTCCCCTTTGGCGGCGGGGCTGAAGAAGCTTACGTTCGCAGCGGCATCCAGGAACAGGTGGCGGCGGCCGGCGGCGAAATGGAGCTCATGTCCGATTTCAAATTCGTCAACACACAGATCCCCCAGGGACTGGCGTTGCACAAGACCGCCATCTACGACGAGATTCTCAACGCGGATGTGCTTATCAATGTGCCGATTGCCAAAGACCACGGTTCAACGCGGTTGACGCTGGGCATGAAGAACCTGATGGGGGTGGTGCGCGACCGCCAGGCGATGCATCGCAGCTTGGGCCAGCAGATCGCCGATTTGAACACCCGGGTGCGCCCGACCCTCACCGTTGTGGATGCCATCCGCATCCTCATGGCCAACGGCCCGACCGGCGGCGATTTGAACGATGTGCGGCAGATGGATACCGTGATCGTCAGCCCCGACATCGTCGCGGCCGACAGCTATGCTGCGACGCTCTTTGATTTGCAGCCCAGGGAAGTTCCTTACATAGATGCCGCGGCGGAGATGGGATTGGGTATCTACGATCTAGAGCAATTGAAGATTGAAGAATTGTCCCTATGATAGCCGGGGAAGAGGCAACGCGCCTGTGGACTGATCCCAGCGCTTTTGAGCAGCTGGTCGCCGAGGCTCTGGATAGCCTGCCGGCAACATTCCTGGAGCGGCTGGAAAACGTGGAGGTGGTCGTGGAGGAGTGGCCCGATGCGGAGACGTTGGGTCTGGCCGCTGTCGCCCGGCGCACGGATCTGTTGGGCTTTTATCACGGCGTGCCGTTGACCAGCCGGACTCACTCTTACGGGCTGGTGCTCCCGGACAAGATCAGTCTTTACCGCCAGCCGATTTTGCTCCGCTGTCGCACGTGGGAGGAGGCGCGGGGGCTGGTGCGCCGGGTGGTGCGCCATGAAATTGCACACTATTTCGGCATTAGCGACGAGCGGCTGGAGGAATTGGGCGCCTATTGAATGAAAGTTTTCGTGTAGCCAAAATGGCAGCTCTCTTAGTCATCGTCACCGGCGCACCTGGGACAGGCAAGACTACGCTGGCCCGGCAAATTGCCGTTGATTTCCGGCTCCCGCTCATCACCAAGGACGGCATTAAGGAATGTTTGTTTGACCGGCTGGGTTGGAGCGACCGGGAATGGTCGCGGCGGTTAGGTTGGGCCACCCGGGACCTGATAGACTACTTTGTGGGCGTCCAGCTGGCGGCGGGACGTTCCCTGGTGGTAGAGAGCAACTTCCATTCTCAGAGTGATACCCCCAAGTTTCTGGCCCTGCGGCAACAATACGACTTTCGCATCTTTCAGATCTGGCTGACGGCCAATCCGATGGTGCTGTTGGAGCGTTTTATCCTGCGTTGGGCCACGGGAGACCGCCATCCCGGGCATGTGGATCATCTCGGCCTGGAGGAACTGCAAGCCAGCATCGTCAGTGGTGATTACAGCGTGTTGGACATCGGCGGGGAAGTCTATCCGCTGGATATGACCGATTTTACGAAAGTGGACCTGGCTCCCCTCTGGCAGGCTCTGCGCACAGCCCTGCAAGACGAGTAGCGTCCGGCTGTCGTGACGTCTTAAGGGGGGATTTTTCGTGGGCGGGTTTGGTTCAGCCACGAAAAATCCCCCTCAACAATTTCCGAACGGCCTTCAGGCCGCCAAATGATTGTACCAGCTGCCGGGCTTACATTACCGGCGTTTCTCCAGCGTGAGTGTGTCGCGCAGGGCCGGCAGATAATATTGCTCGGTGTATTCCTTGACCATGCGCCGTGTGGAGAACCGGGGGCCTACCGTGCGGATGGATTCTTTCATCATAGCCACCCAACTGCGCGGGATGTCGTCCCGGTCGCGCTGATAGTAGAGCGGCGCTACCTCTTCCTCCAGTACGCGATAGAGTGCGTTGGCGTCGGCGTTATCCTGCTGCTCCGGATCGTCATATTCCTGGCCGTTTTCTATGGCCCAACCGTTACGGCCATTGTAGGCTTCCGCCCACCAACCATCCAGAATGCTCAAGTTGATGCCCCCGTTGATGGCGACTTTCATGCCGCTGGTGCCGCTGGCCTCTTGGGGGCGGCGGGGCGTGTTCATCCAGATGTCTACCCCCTGGACCAGATAGCGGGCCACGTGCATGTCGTAATCTTCCACAAAGGCGATGCGCCCGCCCATCTCCGGACTGCGCGCCCAGTTGTAGACTTCCTGGAGCAGCCGCTTGCCCGGTTCATCGGCCGGGTGGGCCTTGCCGGCAAAAATGAACTGCACCGGCCGGTAGCGGTTGTGGACGAGGGCCCGCAGCCGGTCAATGTCCCGGAAAAGCAAGTAGGCCCGTTTGTAAGTGGCGAAGCGGCGGGCAAAGCCGATCACCAGCGCGTCCGGATCCAGGAAAATGCCGGAGGCCAGCAGCTGCTCCGGTGACACTGCCCCGCTGACGCGCGCCAGGCGGGCCCGTTCGCGGATCACTGAGAACATCTTGCGCTTGAGCGAAACGTGGGCGTCCCACAGCCGCTCGTCCGGCACATCGTCCATCCGCTCCCAGAGTGTCGGATCGTCTTGCCGTTCGATCCAATCGGGCCCCAAATAGAGCCGGTAAATCCGGTGCATGGCCTCACCGACCCAGGAGGAAAGGTGAATGCCGTTGGTGACCTGGCCGATGGGAACTTGCGCGACGGGCCGGTCGGGCCAGATGCTCTGCCACATCCGGCGGGAGACCTCGCCGTGCAGCTGGCTGACGCCGTTGGCGCGACCGGAGAGCTGGAGTGCCAGCGCAGTCATGTTGAAAGCCGGCCCATAGCTGCCCTCGTGGTTGCCCAGGGCCATGAATTCATCCCGGCTGAGGTTCAGCTGGGGCCAGAAACGGTGGAAGTATTTCTCCATCAGGCCAAAGGAGAAAGCATCGTGGCCGGCCGGGACAGGCGTGTGGGTCGTGAAAATGGTGCCGGCCCGGACCCGTTCCATGGCTGCCGGGAACGAGAGCCCTTGGGCAACGTATTCCCGCAACCGTTCCAGCACCATGAACGCGGCGTGCCCTTCGTTGATATGCCAGACGCGGGGCTCCAGCTCCAGCGCGCGCAGCACGCGGACCCCCCCAATGCCCAGGATGATCTCCTGCTGGATGCGCATCTCCTGGTCGCCCCCGTAGAGCCGGGCGGTCAGTTCCCGGTCCCAGGGGGCGTTCTGCTCGGTGTCGGAGTCCATCAAGTAAAGCCGCACCCGGCCCACCTGCACCTGCCAGATTTGCAACTGGATGGTGCGATCACCAACTTCCACGGGAACCAGCCGGCAGCTGTTGTCTGCACACAAGCTGGGACGGAGCGCGACCTCACCCGGGTTCAAGGGATTGTAGATGGCCTCCTGCCAACCGCTATGATCCAGCCGTTGGTGGAAATATCCTTGCTCGTAGAGGAAGCCCACGGCCACAAACGGCAGTCCCAGATCGCTGGCTTCCTTAGCGTGATCGCCGGAAAGAATGCCCAGGCCGCCGGAATAAATGGGCAGCGAAATGTGCAGGCCGAATTCAGCCGAAAAATAGGCAATCGTGTAATCTAACAGATCATGGTGGGTGCGCGAAAACCAGAGGTGCCCATTTTTCAAGTCGCGGTCCATTTCCATCATCACTGCATCGTAAGCGCGCAGGAAGGCCGGGTCTTTGGCCAGTGCCTGCAGCTGCTCAGGCGCCACTTCTAAGAGAATGCGAACCGGGTTGTGGCGGGTGGTGCTCCAGAGCGTGCGGTCCACCATCCTGAACAGATCGCGTGCGGAGCGGTGCCAGGACCAGCTCAGGTTATAAGCCAGTTCTTCCAGGCGGGCGATCCGGAGCGGGAGCTTGTCCCGGATGGTGTTTTGAAGTTCTACATGCATGGTAACCTCCCGATCAATAAGGGCGGATAAAAAAGACAAATGACCAACTCCCTGGTCATTTGTCTTGCATAACGTTTTAGGGTCTGACCCACAGGATGAAAATGAAGATCAACAGGGCCAGGACGATAAATTCTAACAAAACTCTACGGTCCAGCTTGTTGAGGAGATATTGATAAATGAGGCCGACCTGTAGATATAATCCGATGGTGAGCAAGGTGGCGGTGGACCAGGCTGAGAGCGGCCAGTAGCTCAGCACCCAGGTAGCTTCCGCTTCCAGAATCCCAATCACGCCGCCAAAGAGCAGCACGGAGCTAGCGGTCGCACTGCTGGCGCTGAGCAGATCCATGGCCAGTAGCCCGCTCAGCACCAGGACGGCCGGCCCCATAATCAACGCCCGGCCGCCGCTGCCTAAGAGCAAGGTGAACAGGGCAAACCCCAGCAGATAATCGGTGATGTTGAGCAGGGTGCGGGCCTGGGCGTACCCCGGGTTCTTGGGGGAAAAAGCGCGGTAGGTGAAGTGGACCAGCCCGCCGATGATCAGCCCGCTCAGGATCAGGGCCCCCAACCAGAGCGGCCACGAGGTCGCCCGGATCAGCAAAAGCGAGGCTAAAAGCGCGCCCAGCGTGGGAGCGATGAGGGAAAAGCCTAACCGCCGTTCGCGCTGTCCCTGAACCGGCGAGGCCCGCAGCAGCGCAAAGGTGCCGGTGGCTACCAGGCCCATCATCAGCGCGGCCAATAACCAGTCACCGCCGATAGAGAAGCCCAGCGCCGAGCCAAAAATCCGCCGGGCGCTCCAATTGACTGTGGGCAGTTCCACAAAGCGCAGCAGGGTGGCGCTGCTGAGGGTCACGGCCAGCAAGATGCTGAGCCGGTCCCGCTCCAGCGGTTGGGTCTCCTGGGGTTCGGTGATCATCAATGGGCAAGCTCCAACACAAGGGGGTATTGTAACGCGGTGATGGGATTTGTCAATGCCGGTTTGACTGGGCGGCCCGCAGGCGGCTTGAGGCAAAACGAGAGGGGGCGCTGATGAGAAACCGGACGGTTTCTCCAGCGCCCCCTGAGCTGGTCAGTTAGAGCGGGTTGGGTAGAGCTACTTGTGCGGAATGACGAGCCACAAGATGAAGTAGGGCAGCAGGCCGGGCAACCCGCCGGGGATCAGCAGAATCAAGAACAACAGCCGGAACCAGAAGACGTTGATCCCGAAAAATTCCGCTAACCCACCACACACACCCGCCACCATGCCGTTTTGTCGCCTGAGTGGATGTCCTGCCATTTTATTCACCATCCTTTCTGAAAGCCTGTGTTGTGTGGCTTTCACCATGATATTACGCAGGCTTAGAGTGGAAAGTTGCATGGCGGCGGCAGGCTTTTAGTAGCGTAACGGATTCCCTAACGTGCGGGCAGAACGGCCCCGTCCGGCCCAGGGATCTTCGGTGGTGGTGCTGCGCTTGATGGCGCGCACCCGCCCCCAACGGTCGGCATCCACCAGCCAGATGGTCTCTTCCGGTACCACTTCGCAGGGAGCCGTTTCTTCGGTCGGAGTGGGCTTACGCGGTTTGAGCCAGATCCGGATACCACCGTCGGCGGGGTTGCGGACGACCTGCAGCACGTCAAAGCGCTCCAGGCTGCCCGGCCGGGACGGCTCAATGGCCTGGCTCTCGCCATCTTTGATGCTTTTGCCGGCGGTGCGCAAAACTACCTCCAGCAGGCGGTCAGTGTGGACGAAGAGGGGTTGCGGCACCCGTTCATCCAGCGCGTCCAGGTAGTTTTGGATGGCAAACATGGTTAGACCGATGGTCAGACCGATGAACCCCAGGACATAGGGCAGGGTCAGGGCTAGCTTTTCCAGCATGGTGTGCGGGTCTTTCAAGATCTCGGCGTAGAGGACGAGCCAAAGCACCAGCAGAATGATCCCTGCAAAGAGGGAAGCCAGGATGATCACTAACATGGGCGGGTTATTCTCGCGGTAGATCTGGGCGGCCCAGAAGCGCTCGCGCCAGAAGAGCCGCTTGATGTACAGGACGCGGAACAGGATGAGCGAGGCGGCGACCCCCATCCCTGTGCTGAGCAAGTTGAACAGGTGGTAACCCCGCCAGGCAATCACCCATAACCAGGTGCCGAGCATCAGCAGCGGGGGCAACAGGCCGAAAAATCCGCCCCGCAGGATGAATTGCAGCATCGTCAACTGCTCTTTTTCCCAGGCGCTCACATCGCTGTAACAGCGGGGGCAGAGCCGCTGGCCGCTGGTTTCCGCGCCGCAATGGTGACAGAGGTTGAGGCTCCGCCCCCCCAGCGGGTTATGGCAGGCCGGGCACAACGTCTCCGACGGATTGTATTCTCCCCGACAGGTCCGGCAGATAGGCATAGATCTCCTAACGGGTCATTACAAGGCTTTGAGCCGGGTCTCCACCTCGCGCTGGAGCTGCTCGTTCTCGGCCTTGAGCGCGATTTCCCGGGCCGCCAACGCTTTGAGCTGCTCCTCGGTGGCCTCCAACTGCTCCACATAGCGCACCCGCATCGCGCCTTCCTTGCCGGTCTGGCCGAGCGCGCCCATGTTTCCCTGGATTTGCTGTTGGGCTTTGTAGATTTTTTCCCGTTCTTGATCCAGCCCGGCCAGCGTGCGCTCGTTCTCGGCGATTTTCTCCCAGAGCTTCAAAATGGCCGTCACCTGATCGTAGACGGTTTGATTCAGCAGCCCCTGGTTTAAGTACTGCATCAGGTTGGTATAAGATTGGCGCTGCAGCTGGTCTCGGCGGGTGACCAGCCGCCGTTCCTGGACCCGCAAAGTGGTCTCACCGCGTGCCGGCACCGCAACCTCAAAGCGCAGGTGTTCGTCGGTGCGCTCGGCCGGCGCTGGCGTCTCAAAGAGATCGTAGTTCGCCTGGCGTGGATGCTCAATCAGTACCTTGACCACTTCGCCGGTGCGGTTGGTCAGCCGGTACTCCCGCCAGCGCATGTCCCATTCCTCAAAGTGCAGGTAAGCGCCTTTGAACTGCAGCCGCCGGATCTCGCGGCTGCTGCCGCTTTCTTCGCTGACTTTCAGCCCCAATTCCACGGCATAGGGCACCACAATCTCGCCACCGATGACGGTGAAGGGCAGGATCGCCTCGCCCACGTACTCCCCGCCGTCCAGGACGGTGACGGGGCCTCGCTCTAAGGTCAGGCCCGTTTCGTTTTTCAGGCGCAGCGTCGCCACGGGGTGGGCAGCCAGCTTGCTGCCGTTGTAGAGCAGATCCTTGCGGTATTTCAGCCCGGCGGAGACGATGGGCACCATTGCCGACTGGCCGCGTCCTACCGTCACCGGTGTGCCGATGACATACTGAAACAGTTCACCCAGCGCTTCCCCTTTGGCTGTGACTTGCGTGGCCTCGGCCATCTCTTCCAGGTAGAAGTCCGCCTCAGGGGGCGCTGCCATGCTGCGCATTGTATCCATCATGTCCATCGTCGGGGCCGACAGATACTGAGGCATAACTTCCGCAAATTCTACCGGGCCAGCGGCGACCCGCTGTTCCTCTTTCACCTCGGGTCGCTTTGGCGTGAACGGTGTGTAGAGGTCGTAGATGAACGAGATCGGCATCCCGGCCACCAGGGAGAGCGCGATGCCCTGGAGGTCCTCCTCTAAGCGATTGTCAAAGATGCCCCAGCCCAGGAGCAGGGCGCGAGGCCCGCCTTGGGCCTGGGCGTCCAGGACCAGGCGATAGCTGACCCGCCAGGTTGGGGCGGGAGCGATGTAGCTCACCAGCAGGTCGTGCTCGCCGGGCGTCAGCCGGATCGTGACCTGGCGATAGGTCTCCTGGCCGAGCGCCGTCTCCAGGAAAAAGCGGAGGTCGGCAGCCCCTTGCTCATCCAGAATCTCCACGCCCAACACCCGGCCCAGCGGGACCGCCTGGACGTGGGCGGTTTTGTCCAACAGGAGCGAGACCAGCGCGGTGGCGAGGGGTTGCCGGTCGGGCAATTCGTCCAGGCCCAACAGCTGCCCGGTGGCCTGCTCTTCCTGATCCAGGTGCAGCGTAACCCGCCGGCCGCGCAGGTTGGCCAGCAGATCGCGCCAGCTGCGGGTGTCGTCCAACCGGATGGTGCAGCCCGCCAGCCGTTCCTCCCGGCTTTGCGGCGTGGCGTAGTCAATGCCCAACACCTGCCCGCCGCCCAGATCCAGCGCGGTCAGGCTTTTAAGGATATCGTTCATTTCTTCCACCCGGAAGGCCAGCTGGACTTCTTCGCCACTCAACCGGGTCCGGCGCTCAAAAAAGCCGACGCCATGTTTGTACAACGTCATGTGAGTAATCGGTAGGATGGTCACTGGTGCTCCTTTCAAGTTAAAGTAGGGCGGTTTTTTCTGCCAGGTTCACTTTGTTCCGGTTCGGAGGTTACAATTTCAGTATAGGTAAATTGAGGGAGAAGTCAACCGGTTGACAGCTTCCTTGACTGTGCCACAATGGGGCAAAGAGTTAGGAGTAAAGAGTAGGAATAATGAAGGGTGTGGCATGTCAAAATCTTGGCCGGTCGTTGATGCGTTGATTATTGTTGGGGGAATCCAACATGAACCGGCATCCATCAGCGGTGGGATGAAAACAGGCTTGTAGTCAAGCGCTTCAGCGCGGCTCAGACGGCGCTAAAGCGCCTCACTACAAACTCAGCGCGTTATTTTCGGAGGAGGATCAGGTATGCGGGTAGAGCGTGATTCCATGGGTGAGGTCAGCCTTCCCGACGAGGCGCTATGGGGGGCGCAGACCCAGCGGGCGCTGGAGAATTTCCAGCTTTCCGGCTGGCGGTTTGGGCGGCGGTTCATCGCCGCGTTGGGGCAGGTGAAGCGGGCCGCGGCGCTGGCCAACGGCGAATTGGGGTTGCTGGAGCCAGACGTGAGAGACGTGATCGTCGCCGCCTGTGATGAGGTGATCGCCGGCACGTGGGACGCGCAGTTCCCGTTAGATGTCTTTCAGACCGGTTCCGGCACCTCCACCAACATGAACGCCAACGAGGTCATTGCCAATCGTGCTATTCAACGGTTGGGCGGGACGGTCGGCAGCAAGCAGGTCCACCCCAACGACCATGTCAACCTCAGCCAGTCCAGCAACGACGTCATTCCTACCGCGATGCACATCGCGGTGACGCTGGCGTTGCGCGACGCGCTGATCCCGGCTCTGGTCGCGTTGCAGGCTGCGCTGTTGGAGAAGGCGCAGGCCTGGGACCGGATCATCAAGACCGGGCGGACGCATTTGCAGGACGCCACCCCGATCCGGCTGGGCCAGGAATTCGGCGGCTACGCCGCGCAAGTGCAGCACGCCATTGAACGGGCGCTGGTGGCGACCGGAGCACTTTGCGAGCTGCCGTTAGGTGGGACGGCCGTTGGTACCGGCCTCAACTGTCCGGTGGGGTTCCCGGCGCGGGCGCTGGCCCACCTGAACGCGGCCCTTGGCACCGAGTTTTTGGAGGCGACCGATCACATAGAGGCCAACGCTACCTGTGATGCCCTGGTAGAGGCTGCGGGCGAGCTCAAGACGATCGCCGTCAGCCTCACCAAGATCGCTAACGACATTCGCTGGCTCGGTTCCGGTCCACGCAACGGATTGGGGGAGCTGCGCCTGCCGGCCGTGCAACCGGGATCGTCCATCATGCCGGGCAAAGTCAACCCCGTGATGGCCGAGGCGTTGATCATGGCCGCTGCACAGGTGATTGCCAACGAGCTGGCGATCACGTTAGGCGGGCTGGGGAGCATTTTAGAGCTCAATGTGATGATGCCGCTTATCGCTCACAATCTGCTGACCGGCATTGAGCTGCTGGCAAATGCTGTGCGGGCTTTCACTGAACGGTGTGTGAGGGGGCTGGAGGCCGATGAGCGTCGCTGCCGGGAGACAGTGGAACGCAACCTGGCGCTGGCGACCGCGCTCGTGCCGGCCATTGGTTACGACCGGGCCGCCGCGCTCAGCCAGGAGGCCTATCGCAGCGGGCGCACCGTCCGCGAGGTGGCCTTAGCGTGGCAGGTGCTCCCGCCCGAGGAACTGGAGGCGCTGCTGGACCCCTGGCGGATGACGGAACCGGGGGGGAGTGGCGGTGCCGGCGGGTGAGACGGCGCAGGTGGTATGGTCCCATGATGCTAATGCATAGACACGAGCGGCAAATAGCGTGAATCCCATGACCGACTTCAAAGGTAATCTGTTGGTAGTTGACGATAAACCGGCGAACCTGCGCTTGCTGAGCCGGATCCTGGCCGGGGAGGGGTATAAGGTGCAGCCGGCGTTGAACGGTCAGCAGGCATTGAGTACAGCGTATACGGAGCCACCTGATCTGATTCTGTTGGACTTGATGATGCCTGAGATGGATGGGTATACGGTGGCAGCGCAACTCAAGGCCGACCCCCGCACTCAAGAAATCCCCATCATTTTTATCAGTGCTTTAGATGCAGTAGATAGTATCGTCCAGGCTTTTGCGGCCGGCGGGGTAGATTATATCCTCAAGCCGTTTCGGCCGGCGGAAGTGCTGGCGCGGGTCCAAACACACCTGGCCTTGCGGGCGTTGCAGCGTGAATTACAGCAGATCAATCTGGAACTGGCACATCGTAACGCCGAACTGGAAATCCGCAACGCTGAGCTGCAAGAAGCCTTGACGGCCATCAAGACGTTGAGCGGCATCATCCCTATCTGTGCCTGGTGCGGCCGCAAAATCCAGAATGAACAGGGGCAATGGGTGCCGGTTGAAACCTACCTTGAAGGTCACACCCAGGTGGCTTTTACCCATGGCATTTGCCCGGAGTGCAGCCAGAGATTCCTTTTGGGCCGTACTCCCCGGTGATTGGGGGTTTACAAAACCATAATTATCATATAAAATTATACTAAATTAACCGGTTGAAAGGAGTATGAGCCATGAAAGCGATCTGGAACGGCGTGGTGATCGCCGAGAGTAACCAACCTATCATTGTGGAGGGAAATTACTATTTCCCGCCCGATTCCGTCCGGCGCGAATATCTGCGCGACAGCGCCACGCATACGACCTGCGTTTGGAAAGGGGTGGCCAGCTACTACGACGTTGTCGTCGGAGACCAGGTCAACAAAGACGCGGCCTGGTATTACCCGGCCCCCAAAGAGGCCGCCAGGCATATCACCAACTACGTAGCCTTCTGGAAGGGGGTAAAGGTGGTAGAATAGAACGGCCTGCATCGGCGTTGGAGGCACGCGAACGACCTGAGCGGCGAATCTCAAGCGGGGCGGTGAGAATGATACCTTACCGTCCCGCTCTATATGTGCAAAGGGCGGGGCTCTGCCGCAAGTCCTGGGTGAAATGGCGGTTCCCTGGTCCCCGCTTTCTAACCCCTATTTTCAAAGAGGAGGATTCAGATGACACCTGAAGACAAGGTGCTGGTGCTGCGCCACGCCCGGATTTATACCGGTGTGGATGCGCAGCCCTGGACCACGGCGCTGGCCGTGGTCAACGGCCGGATTACGGCGACCGGCGAGGCGGCGCTGGCCTGGGCCGCTCTCCCAGGCGCAACCGTGGAGGAGCTGGCGGGCGCTTTGGTGGTGCCCGGTTTCACCGACGCACATATGCACTTTGCCTGGTATGCCCAGGCGCTGCAGGAACTGGACCTGCGGGACTTGAGCCGGGCCGACTTCTTGCGGTGCGTGGCGGAGCGCGCGGCAGTGACCCCGCCGGGCAAGTGGCTCCTCGGGCGCGGCTGGGATCAAAATCTGTGGGCCGATGATCGTTTCCCCACTGCCGCAGAACTGGATGCGGTCGCGCCCCTGCATCCGGTCGCGCTGGTCGCCAAGAGCGCGCACGCGCTGGTCGCCAACAGCGCCGCGCTCCGGGCAGCCGGTATCACCGCGGCGACCGCTGATCCGCCCCACGGCCGGCTGGGGCGGACGCCTGACGGTGCGCCCGACGGCATGGCCTTTGAGGCGGCCATGGAGCTGGTCCAGGCCGCGATCCCTGCCCCGTCTCTCCCGCAGCTGGTGGCGGCCATGGAGTCCGCCCAACCACGTTTGCTGGCGGCGGGTATCACCGGCATCCACGACATGGATGCCGAACCGGCCCTGGCAGCGTTCCAGACGTTACGGGCAGAGCAACGGTTGCAGGTGCGGGTGGTCAAGTACATCCCGGTGGCCCGGTTAGATGAGGCTTTAGCGCTGGGGCTGCGCTCCGGGTTAGGCGACGCCTGGCTCCGTTTGGGCGGGCTCAAATTGTTCACCGATGGCGGGCTGGGTACGCGCACCGGGGCCATGCTCGCGCCTTACGAGGAGGAGCTGGAGAATTACGGCCTCCTGGCTCTGGAGCCGGAGGCGTTGCAGGCCGTTGTGCGCCGGGCCACTGCCGGGGGACTGGCCCTGGCGATCCATGCCATCGGTGACCGGGCCAACCGGCTGGCGTTGGACGCTCTGGAGACTGCTCAGCGCGCCCTGGGCGGAATGCCGTTACGCCATCGGATTGAGCACGTGCAAACGCTCCACCCTGACGATTTCCCGCGCTTAGCCCAGTTGGGTGTCATCGCTTCCATGCAGCCGATTCACGCAACGCACGATTGGCGGATGGCGGAGCGGTACCTGGGCCGGCGCACTGCTTATTCCTACGCCTGGCGCTCACTGCTGACCGCCGGCACGGTGCTGGCTTTCGGCTCCGATGCGCCGGTGGAACCCTTCAGCCCGTTGTTGGGGCTGTATGCTGCGGTGACCCGGCGCCACGAAGACGGCTCGCCGGGATCGGAGGGCTGGTATCCCGAACAGTGTTTGACGCTGCCGGAGGCGCTGCGCGCTTACACCTGGGGACCGGCTTACGTCGCCGGGTTGGAGCAAGAGCTGGGACAGCTGGCGCCCGGCTACTGGGCCGACCTGGTAGTGCTGGATCGTGACCTTTTCGCTGTGTCGCCGGAGGCCTGGTTGGAAGGCCGTGTGTTGCGCACTATGGTCGGCGGGGTCTGGCGTTATCCAGAACTGTAGGCTTTTTTCAGTGCGGCCCGCAGCCAGAGGGCGCTGAGCAACAAACCGGTTACCAGCGTGCCGCCAAAAATGAGGATAAACCGCCGCGCCTGGGCAGGAGGCAAGCCCACCATCAGGACATAGCTAGGCCACCAATCGCCCAGGCGCGGTGTGGCGGCGTCCAGAAACCACATCAAGGCGGCCTGACTCCAGGGGTAACGCCAGGTCAGGGGCAAGGGACGAATCGTGCGCCGCGGCACCGGCACGCCGTCGCTCAAAATCTCCAGCCGGCTGATGAAAACGCTCAGCGCCCGTGGATCACCCTGTTCCAGCGGCTGCCAGGTTGGAGCTGACCATTGCAAGAAGCCAGGGAAAGAAAGCGCTGTGGCCGACAGGCTTACCGTTTCCACCCATTGCGTCTCGCGGTCATCGGCTACCAGCAGGTGACGGTCGGCGGTCAGGGGCTGCCCATTATAGACCCAGGTCAGGCCCGTCCAGGGGGTGAGGGCATCGGCCGGTCGCGGCCGCGAATAGGTCAGGTGCACGGTGACCTCCTGCCGGGGCCTGGCGTAGAGCCACACCTGCCCCTCGGCGGACATCCAGCGGCCCCACGGCGCCAGGGCGGGCACTTCCGGTTCATAGAACCCCCCCTCCACCCAATAAAACGCTGGTGAGCGGTGCGCAGCATCCTGCCAATACGCTCGCCAGGTCTGAGTCGCAGCGGGCCAGAGTCGCCATTGTCCCAACAGCACCGAGTCATGAGGACGGTAGAGCTGGTTTTCCAACGGGGTTGGTCCCAGCACAAAGGTGTAATAGTTAACCAGCAGCGAGGAAAGCTGAACCCAAAAGCCTATCACGAAGAGGCTGCCAACGACGAGCGATCGCCAGCGCCGGGGCAGGTCCTGTCGCTCCAGAAAAGCACCCACCGGCAGGAGCAAGAACGGCGTCACGCAGACCAGATAGCGCGGTCCCCAGGCGATCCCCCCCACCCAGACCGGCAAAGCTTCGTTGGGATTGGTGATCACACCGTAAAAGAGCGGATAGAGGACCACCAGCGTTAGACTCAGCAACGTCGCCAGCCGTTGCCGCCGCCACCAGGCTCCCCATCCCCACCAGCTCAACCAGGTCAACGGGGAGAAGAAGAAGAAGCCCTTGCCAGAGCTAAGGAAGAAGCCATATAGACTTTCCACCAGACTGGGGGCGCCCCACCATTCGTTGACTGAGCCGCGCATCTCAGGCGCAGTATAGCCGGTCTCCAGCCAATCATGAAACCGGAAGTAGTTGAACCCGGCGAGCGCCAGGCCGATGAGCAGCAAAGGGAGTCCGCCGGCCCAGACGGTGCGCCCCAACCAGCGCCCCGGCGTCGGTTGCCGGCGCCAGAGCAGCAGCAAGTAGAGCGCGAGGGCCGGCGCTGCCATCACCATCACATACTTGGTCGCGATTCCCAGGCCCAAAGAGGCGGCGCTCACAGCCATCCAGCCGGGCCGGCCGGTTTGCCCATAGCGATAGGCACTCCAGGCCATCAGCACCAGCCAGAAAGTATGCGCCATTTCGGTGAAGAAAAAGCGGGCATAGGGCGAGATCAGCGTGGTGAGAGCCAGTGCCACCGTTAAAAAGAGCGCCGTGCGCCGCCGGTAACCCAAATCCAGACTGAAGAGGTAGAACAGGGCCACCGTGGCCGCCCCCAGCAAGCTATTGAGCAGCGTGACAAAAAAGCGGGTGAAATAAGGTTTAAAGAGAACGGGGAAACCGTGCGCTACCCATGTTCCCAGGGAGTACAGCGGCACGGCCAGCAGGGAATGGAGCGGCGCCGTAATCGCGTAGAGCCGACCATCATAACCGGAGGTTACCGAGCGGTGAATATCGCCGGCCAGTTCTGGCCCCAACTGGGCAAAGGTTCCCCGCTCCACCAGCGCTTCGGTGACATGATAGACCGTCTCCCCATCCAGGCTGTCAATGTAACCGTTGCCGGTGAAAGCGTACCAGCAAGCGAACAGGCAGAAAAGCGCTAAAGCGACTGGTAAATCCCTGCGTGATAACATTGCCAGGTCAACGTTTCATTCAACGTTTGGTGGAAGCCGTCATGGCGCGCATTCCATCACGGGTATATTCTGTGTCTAACCATAGTGCGAACAACAATAATTGCATACCTGACAGAAATAACAACGCAGCCAGCAAGGCACTGGTGGCGGAAGCCGTCCCCACCAGCAGCCGGTAGACCACCAGGTAGAGGCCCAATGGCAATCCTATGGCGCACAGACTCAAGCCGACCATGTAAAACAGGAGCAGGGGGTGGAAGTCGCGGATCATATATTTTTCCCGCAGTCGCCATAAAAACCCCTTCAACAGATACCAGCTCATGGAGGGGATCACCTGCCAGAGCCGGATGCCGGATTTCTCGCCAATGCCATAAACCGGGCTGACCGGCACATTGACGACGGGCAGGTTGAAGACATTAAGATGGATCAGCATGGAGTTTTCAAATTCGTAGCCCCGGCTGATCTTATCCAGCGGCAGCATTTTGAGTGCCCGCAGTGAAACGGCTGTATATCCACCCTGGGCGTCGGCGATATGCCAGTAGCCAGAAGCGATTTTGGTCCAAAGCGAAAGGATGTTGTTCCCAAAGTAGCGATAACGGGGCATTTTTTCCCAGGCTTCGCCGGTGAAGAGGCGATTGCCTTTAACGTAATCGGCTTCGCCTCTAATCACCGGCTCAATGACCGAAGCCAGTTCGGCCGGTGCCATTTGGGCATCGCCCGCCATGACCGCCATGACATCCAGCCCCAGGGCTATGGCGCGGCGATAGCCCGAAATCACGGCCCCGCCGACTCCTTGATTGACCGGATGGCGGATGAGCTCCAGTTCGGCGTGTATCCGACCGCGATAGCTTTCCACTATTTCAGCGGTGTGATCTTGACTGGCATCATCTACGACCACAATGTAGTCCACAAAGGGAGGCATGGTTTCCAGGACCCGGCCGATCAATTTTTCTTCATTGTGGGCGGGTACCACCACTCCTACATGGGCACCTTCATACATGTTAAATAACAGTTCCTTGTTTTTTTGATTTTGACGGCAATAACTTGCTCCCAGGGCACCGGAGCTCATCTGTTTGGCGAATCCCTTACAGTAATTCCTTGTGCTTCTCTTCCGCAAACCGCCGTAGCCCCTTGATGTGCTGCTCCGGGGTTTCGGTGTTGGCCTGGAAGGCCTCTTGCACGGCTTTCTCCCACCGGGCTAAGGCATTGCGCAGCTCTTCCCAGAGGGCCGCCAGTTCGGAGTAGTAGAACGCCACCTGTTCATCCAGACTGGCCATATGCTCGGCGACCTTTTGCCCGGTCAGGTCTTGGCGGCGCCAGCGATCTTCTTCGGTCACCAGCCGCTTCTGCCAGTCGCGTGCAAAGGCGGCCTGCCATTCCTCCCATTGTCGTTTCAGCCGCTCTTCGGCCAGCCGCTGCATTTCGGTGCTCTCGCTTTGGCGCTTGTCTAACCGCGCCTGGAACGCTTCTAACGCCTCCAACGCCTGTTTGTTTTGATTGTAGAGCAGCGCGTATTTCTGAGTTTGTTCTACCAACCGGGCCAGCTCGGCGTTGACCCGCTCCGCCTGGTCAAAGTATTGTTTGATCCGTTGTTCACGCTGGAAATCGGAGACGCGCAGTTCTTCAATCTTGGGGTCGTAAGATTTGGCGATTTGGATGGCCTCTTCTACCCGGCCCGGCAACTTGCGGATGGCATCCTCCAGGCGCACCAGCTTGACGTTCAACTCGTCCACCGTCTTGCGCAGGGGCGGGAGTTCGCCCTCCAGGGCGGCAAGCCGGCGCGCATCGGCCCGGCGCTGTTCGTCCAGGTAGACAATCAGCTGCAGCCGGTCTTCGGTGCGTTTGGTGAGATCGGTCAACGCTCCTGAGAGCTGCTGAATCTGTGTCTGCAACCGCTGTTCACCGGCCTCGCGGGCTTTCAGCTGTTCCTCATACCGGAAGAAGGGGCGGATTTTCTTGTCCAGCTCCGCAACCTGGCTGCTTATGGCTTCCTGTTCCATACGCCGCAGCCGGTCGGATTCCGCTCGCTCGCGCCGGACCTGCTCGCGCAATTCTTCTACCATCCCGGTCAGGTCGCGGTGACTCTTTTCCACCATGCCCGGGTACTCATCGGTACGGCGGACGTCGGTCCGCAGCACGACGATCTCCTGGCGCAGCGTTTCCAGCTCCTTGGCCTGTGCCTCAATGACCAGATTTTGCTGCTCAAGGCGCTCCTGTAGCGCCAGAACGAGCGTTTTGTCTTTCTTGCGTTCTTCGTCTAACCAGCGGACTAATTGTTCCAGTTGCGTGATTTCCATCGTTTCAACTCCTTCATCGTTACGGGTGAACAGTGGGTAGGGAATAGTCAACAGGTGCCGTCAGTCCACTGCCCTGTTCACTACTCACTGCTCACTGCCCACTGAAAACTAAATCACCGTTTAAGCACCGGCCTGAGTTGAGCGTACTCCTCCGGCGTCAACAGCCGGATGCGCCAGGCGACCAATCCGTAGATTGCCAGCCCGCCCGCCAGGGCTACCAGGCGGCCCACCGGCAGTAAGGCGAGCGCCGCTGCCCCCATGGCCAGCCCCGCCAGGGCCGGTCGTGCCACGATGCGCTTCCAGCCGACCGCCCCGACCTGTCGCTGCAGGCCGATGGCGAAGGGTATCAGCAGCGCGAGCTCCGAGAGAATGGTGATCACGGCCGAGGCCGGGTAGCCAAAGCGGGGGATGAACAGGAGGTTGGCGAGCACATTGAAGGCCAGGCCGATCACGAAGGCGCGCGTCAGGTAGCGCTGTTGGCCCAACGCGATGAGCACGTAGTTGGTCAGGCTGTTGATCCAGCCGATGGGAATGGACCAGATCATCAGTTGCAGCGCGATCATGGAGTGGGGGAGATAGGCCACGTCGCCTAAGATCAGGACCAGTTCTCGCGCCAGCAGCGTGCCGATGAGCGCGGCCGGCAGGGCCAGCGTCACCAGCAGCTTGACGCCGAGCCGGTAGGAGAAGAGCAGGGCGTTCTGATCCTCGCGGGCCTGCCGTGAGAGGACCGGAAAGACCGCCATCGTGAACATGGCCGGGATGATGTTGAGGGCGTCCAGAAATTTGTAGGCGGTGCTGTACCAGCCGACCACGGCGCTGCCCTGAATGGCTTCCAGGAGCACAACGTCCACTTTGAAGAAGAGCGTCGCCAGCAGATGGTTGAGCATCAGCGGCCAGGATTCGGCCATCATGGAACGGCGCAGTGCGCCGTCTGGCTCCCAGTGGGGCTTAAAGAAGAACTTCAGCGCGGCGCCGCCCAAAATGCCCATGGCCACCAGGTTGATGACGATGGAGGTGCCGGCCAGGCCGACCACTCCCCAGCCTAACAGGAGGACGGCGGCCCCCAACGCGGCCTTGAGCAGCGCGGAGACTGTGGAGATGGCGGCCGGGTATTCGGCCTTCTCGTAAGCGTAGAAGAGCGAGGTCAGCCCTTTGGCCAGCGAGCCCGGCACCAACCCGACGTAGAGCAGGGCGATGGCCGTGAGGGTCTGCGCGTTGAGCGCCGGCGCAATCAGCGTCTGGCGCAGCGCGAGGAGCCCCACCAGCAGCGGAATTCCCCCGATGCTGAGCGCCAACCGCACGGCCGTGGTGTTGAACAGGTAGCGGTTGCTCTGTTCCCGGTTGCAGGCCACCTCGCGGGTCAGATAGGCATCCAGCCCGAAGTTGGTGAGGATCTCAAACCAGCCGAAGATGACGATGGCGTAGTAGTAATCGCCGGCGTTGGCCGGACCCAGGATACGCAACATCAACGCGGCCAGGGCAAAGTCAAGCGCCCGGTTGAACAGGTTAAGGACAATCGGCGCGATGCTGTTTTTGGCGACCCGCTGAACGGTTTCGGTGCCGGCGGGTTCGCGGTAACCGCGCCGCCAGCCCCACAGAAGTACCAGGAAGAGCCAGACCATCCCGGCCAGGAAGCTGGTGAAGGCACCAACTTTGACGCTGTCGGGGCTATAACGGAAGCGTACCGTCCAGGCTCCCGGCTCTAATGATACGCCGCGGAAGTTGCCGGCCACCCGTACGATCGGCACTTCCGTCTCCTGGGTCTCGTCGGTCCCGGCCGGCCGCACGAAGGCTTTCCAGCCGGGGGCGTAGGCGTCCAAGAGGACCAGCCAGGCGGGAAGGTCGGTCTGGGCCTCCACCACCACCTGGTTGATCTCGTAGGCCACGACGGACTGCGGCTGCGGCTCACCGCGCACCGGCGTGGCCGCCGACCCGCTGCCCGCGTTTCCCTCCACCATCACATAGAAACGCGGATCGTAGGTCTGGATAAGGGTTTGGATCGCCTCCACGTTGGGCACCACCAGCGTCGCCGATTGCGGCAGCGTGTAAGCGCGGGGCATCACTGCCAGGTTCTCGTAGACCCTTAGCTCGCCTTGCCGATAGACTTCTTTATACTTGGGCAGCGGGATTTCAATCTCACTGAGGATATACTTCACGTTAAGCAGGTCGGTCAGCGGGCTATCCAGGCTGTCAAAGCGGGTGAAGGGCGCGATGCGGTTGTATGGCAGCTCGCCCTGCGGCTCAATCCAGCCCATGTAGCGGGCATATTGCGCTGAGAAGAGGCTGTCATAGCCGCGCACGTCCTGAAAGCCAAAGAGCATCCCCGTGTTGGCGTTGAACGTCTTCGCGCCGAAGGGATCAAACGTGGAGAAGCGCCAGAGGCCCTGATCCTGCCGCAAAAATTCCACTACCGGTGGCGTCACGGTGAGCAGCGCGGGATCGGTAGCCGGATTGAAGCCGGCGCCGAAGGTCATTTTGTCCACTACCAGCACCACCACCGCCAGCAGTTCCCAGATCGGGCGGCCGCCCAAGCGCCGGGGCAGATAAATGGGACAGCGTGAGACGCGCAACACAATGCCGACGGTCAGCAGCATAAAGCCGGCCAACTGGATCCACGGGAAGAGGTACGAATAAAAGGCGCGGTGGTCGGGGAAAGCGTCGGATGCCAGCGCCAGCGCCCCAAAAGCACGTTCTATCCACGGTTCCACCTGCGCAAAGGCCCAGCGCGAGGCCCACAGCCCGGCCAGCAGCAAGATCCCGCTCCAGAAGGTCAGTGCGCCCAATGTGCTTACCCAGTTGGGAGTGGCATCTAACCATAAGATCCTTAATGCGGGCTGCGTAGTCCGTTGATTCGTTGGCTCGTTGGTTCGTTGGCTTGCTGATTCGCTGACCCGTTGCGCCCCGATCCCCGCGAGTGCCGCCATCGCCACCGTGAAGGGGAAGACCCAGCGGAAGGGCGAGTGGGACTGGTTCAGGAAGGGCAGGGCATAGACCAGCGCGTAAAGCGGCGTCCCAAACATACAGCCCAGCGAAAAAAGCGTCAACAACGTGAAAAACGGCACGTAGGGCTGTTTTAACCAGTTGACCAGGCGGACCCTGATGCGTTGACTCGTTGATTCGCCGCTTTGCTGACTCGCCGGCTCGCCTTTGACCACGGCCAGCAGCGCCAGCAGGAGCGGCAGCACCCCCAGGTAGACGCCGCCCTCCACATAGTTCTTGATCCCCCAGAAGAATGAGTCAATCGGCTGGCCCTGGGCGTTGACCGTCGCCGGCACCACAGCGCCGGTGAAGAGGTCCCGCAGGGTATGGTGGGCGGGGTTGCCGTAGAAGTTGGGGATCAGAAAGGTGATGAGGTGGCGCAGGGGGTAGGCCCAACTGCGCACCTGGCTCAACGTCACTGCGCCCTGGCGGAAACTGCCGCGTACCGTCTCGTAGAGCGGAATCAGCTGCACCGCGCCGAACCCCAGCCCTAACAATCCCAGCAGCGCCAGCATCATCAGGGGGGAACCGACCGCCGTCAGCCATTGGGTGCGCGGCGTCGTCGCGGCGGTGTAGACCAGCCGCCAGAGCGCAAACGCCCCCATCACCAACAGGACGAAATAGGTGATCTCGGCATGGCCGGCCAGTAATTGCAGCCCCAGGGCGGCTGCACCGAGCAACGCCCAGGGCAACGTTGCCGGTCCGCGGCCGCCGAAGGGAGCCCGCCGCACCGTCAGCTCTATCAGCGCCAGCAGCAGCGGCAGCCAGGAGGCGGCCGCCAGGATCATCGGATGGACGACTGAGACGAGCAGGAAGCCGCTGAGCTCAAAGGTAATCCCGGCCAGCAGGGCCCCCAGCCGTCCCGTGCGCAACACCCGGACCAGCACGTACATCCAGATGCCGGCCAGCCCTAATTGCACCACCGTAAAAATGCCGTAGGCGCGCGGTAAGGGGAAAAGATAATAGAGGATACTCAGCGGGTAAAGGCCCGAATGTTGCCCGTTGGCCAGAAACGGATGGCCGGTGAAAAGGTGGGGATCCCAGAGCGGCAGCTGGCCCTGCCGCAGCGCCTGGACGATAAATTGCTTCCAGAGATAATTTTCCAGCACGAGATCGGCCAGCAGCCCATTTTGGGGGGCCGTGATTTCTGCCGCCGGGGTCGCCGAACGAAAGGGCTCAAAGCCGTAGTAAATATCACCGGGCAGGAGCGTTTTACTCCCCAGGGTGACCGGGGCAAACAACAGGAGGGGTAACAGCAGGAGCAGGACGAGACACGCCAGGTCAAGCCAGCGTTGTCGCGTCATGCCGCCCACCGATCTGCGGGCGTTAGCTGGCGGTAGCGCCAACGCACCTGCCAGACTCGCAGCGCAGCTTCTAATTGCACCCGCAGACTCATCTTGGATTCCCCGCGCTGCCGGTCTGGAAAGAAGATGGGCACTTCTATGACGTGATACCCCAACCGCCAGGCGACGTAGAGCGTCTCCACTTGAAAGATATAACCGTGGGAGACCACGCGCCCCACGCCGACGCCGCGCAAGGCTTCTGCCCGGTAGGCCCGGAAGCCACCGGTTGTGTCGTGCACCGGTACCCCCAAAAGCGTGCGGGTGTAAAAATTGGCCCAGGCCGAAAGCGCCTTACGCGCCCATCCCCAGCTGGCATCCGTGCCCCCGCCCTGAATATAGCGCGAGCCGATCACAATATCCGCCGCGGCCAACCCCGCCAGCAAGCGCGGCACATCCGTCGGCTGATGTGAGAAATCGCAATCCATCTGGACGATGGCGGTAGCGCCATGCTCCAAGGCATAGCGGAAACCGTCCACATAGGCCAGCCCCAGTCCGCGTGGCCCGGTGCGATGCAACACGTGAAGCTGGCCGATCCAGCGCTCCGCCAGCCGGTCGGCCACCTCACCGGTTCCATCCGGCGAAGCGTCGTCTACATAGAGCAGATGCAGGTTGGGTACCGGCAGCGCCAGCAACGCCTCGGCCATCGGTTCAACGTTGTCTGCTTCGTTATAGGTTGGGATGACCACCCACGGACCGTTCAAATTTCAGGCCTCCACTCTTGATAAACATGCCGACCCATACAAGCAAACAGGGCCTGGAAGGGGGTGTGACCTTCCCGGCCCTGTGAGCGATCATCCGGGGTCAGGCCTGGGGATGATTGCTGAACAGCACCTGTCGTAATTGCGTTAATCCTCCCTCGCGCGGGATCTGGACCGACGAAAGGAGCTGAATGTCAAAAGTGATGCGGGGTAGGGGCGTGCCGTCGCTTTGTTTGCCGCTTTCCCAATCCCGGTAAGGGTAGAAGAAAGAGATCGCTTCGTTGAGGCGTTGGTGGAGCCGCCCCATAACAATATAGCCTTGAGCAGCCGGGACGACGATTAAAAACTGGTAAATATCCAGCTGGCCTACAAAAGGATCCGTCGTGATCACTTCGGCCGCCGTATTTTGCAGAATCAATGCCACCGCCCGGAGGACATCGTCGTGAGTCACGAAGCCGTAGGCATCGCTGAAGGCCTCCATCCCCTGGAGCCGCAGTCCGATGAAGGATAAATGCGCGTCGGCGGCCACCCGTTCCATTTGCTCTTCCAGCAGCACCGAAATGGGCAATCCGGTCACAGGGTGGAGCAAGGTGTCCAGGTTACTGCGGCGCAGGATGTTGCGTACCCGATACCGCAGTTCCTGCACATCAAAGGGCTTAGTGATGTAATCTACCCCGCCCAGTTCCAGGCCCATCAGACGGTCAATCCGGTCGCGGCGTTCCGTCAGGAAAATGATGGGGATGTGCTCGGTGCGCCGCTGAGAGCGTAACCGCCGGCAGACCTCGTAGCCATCAATATCCGGCAGGTGGATGTCTAACACTACCAGGTCAGGCGGTCGCTCGGTGGCCATGGTCAGCGCATCCTGACCCCAGGCGACATGGGAGACTTTGTAGCCTAACGAGGCAAAGTAAGCCGACAGCATATCCGCTGTATTGGGATCGTCTTCCACGATGAGGATATGGCGGGGAACGTTTTCTTCACCCACTGTCGCGCCCATAATTGTTTGCTGTGCCTTTTTAACCGATAGGTTCTTTGTAGACGTGGAACAGACAAACGTCGTGCTTCATGCCCATGCACTTGACCTGATCCACTCGGAAGGTGCGGCCGCCACTGACCCAACGCATGGCCTCTTCCAGGATGCCGACGGCGATATAACCACCGGGACGGTCGACCTCGCGGCCCCAGCACATTGAACAGCGGTCAATGTAGTACTCAAAATACTCACCACCGGGGTCTTTCACGTAGGATTTTTGGTCGCTGAGTGAGTCAAAGACTTTGGCGACGGCCGGCAGCCCAAACTTGAGCTTGGCGGGCAGCGGCAGTACCCGGAAGGCCAGGTCGCTGGCGCCGACCAGGGCTCCAAAGTTGGATAGCCCTTGGGCGAAGAGCACGCGCCCGGAGCGCAGGGCCAACCCGCGGCCACCGCGTGGCCCATACATTTCCTCCAGCCCGCGGTTGAGGGCCGAAATGTAGGAAAAATCAAAACCCTTATCCATGTTGTCGGGCGGGGGGTTGTCAATGAACTGGGAGAGGCCGGAGATGTTAAGGACAGCGTTAAGCCCGTTGCGGCCCATGATTTCCTCCAGCGCATTGAGGAGAATCAGGGCGAAGCGGTTTGGGTAATAGAATCCACTGGGTTCAGGAGCATTTGTCATGGCGGCCCTCCTTATCTACCTGAGAATCGTGGCCAGCTCATCGGCAGCCCGGCGCATGTCAAGGAAGAGTAGGCCTAACTTGGCCTGTTGTCGCGCCAGCACGGTTAATACGGCCTCTTCCCCGACGGCCCGGAGAATCACGTAGCCCTTTTCCCCTTTGACATAAACCTCGTCCAACATGCCGCGTCCCAACTCACTGGCGATGCGCTCGCCCAGCGAGAGCATAGCGGCGGACATGGCGGAAACCCGGTCTTCTTCTACTCCCTGGGGAAGAGATGAGGCTATGGTGAGACCATCTACACTGACAATCGCGGCGGCTTCAACATCGGGGCTGCTCACTTGCAAATCGCGCAACCGTTCCACCATTTGTTCGGTACGAGATCTATTCGCCATCCTTGTTTACCTCCATGTGGAGATTGAGTTTCTCGGTCCGGGGGGCCCCGCAACCGGGAAGTTATAGGTTATGAAAAGGTTACCATAGAATGAGGTCATGTCAAGCTATACTTGTCAAGATGTCCCAATTTTAGCATAAAATGACTACGTCTGCAACAGGGAACGGTTAAATCAAGTATACCACAAAAAATAGAAAGCGTGGCACAGGGGACACAACCCGGTACTTTTCAAGGGGAAAATTTCGTGGGGGGGATTTCCTAACTTCCCCCGCTGGCGGTAAGGCAAGCTGGTAGACAAGTAACGAGAGGCTCAATATGGATAATGGGCCTATGGGCGAGGGGATTCTGGAGCCAGCAGCCCGTGAAAAATGATCTGCAACCCGGCGTCCAACCGGGCGTACCAGGAATGGGGTGACGGCGCTGCGGGCAGCAGACAGGTGTACACAACGAAGAGGCGAATAAAATAGGCGGCCAGCAGCTCGCCGGCGATGTCGGCATCCACGTCTGGGTTGAATTCGCCCTGCCGCTGTCCTTCACGGACCATCGCGGCCAGCACCTGTGCGGGAGTTGGCCCGGTGGGGAGCGGGTAGACCTGGGCGTGCATGAAGATCTGCTGCGCGACATCGCGGTAGGGGAAGAGCTCGTCGCCCATCGCCCGGAGCGTGCAGGTAATCCGCTCGGTAGCCGGTTGCCCTGGAGCCGGTGGCTCCGCCAAAAGTGATTGGACGCGGGCGAAAGTCAGCGTCACCAGCAACGTCTGTTTGCTCTCAAAATAGTTGAAGAAAGTGCCTTTGGCGATGTCGGCCGCCGCGGCAATTTCTTCCACAGTGGTGGCCTCAAACCCTTTGGCGTGAAACAATCGCTCCGCCGCCGTTAACAGGCGGCGGCGGGTTTCTTCTTTGCGGCGCTCCCGGCGGGAGCTGGCCTGGATGGGTGTCTCTGGTATCAATGCTATCATGACCCCGGTCAAAATTGACTCTGGTCATTGTACCACAACGGGGTTAAAAATCAACTTCCTCAGGCGAGGAACGGTGCTGACCAACGACTCGCGCTTCAGCCGCAGCACGGAGTCCTGTCGGCTGGAAACGCTGGCTGGACATTTTTCTGTACTCTTTTACCTTTCACGGCCTACTGCTCTCTGCTCACTCCCTTACTGGTTTCTGTTCAAGGTTGGACATTTTTCTATACTCTTTTACCTTTCACAGGGCGCCCTGCGAGGTAACAGCCAGTACACCAAAACCAGAGTAACCAGCAAAACAACGCCATAAATTGGCTCTCCTCCACGATCCGGTACATTCAATAAACCTTTGTCTTGCAGGAGATTCCATGCATAATGAAAACCTATCACACAACCTAAATTGCCTCGTTTGATGACCATCCCGCCCAAAACTATGCTAATCAGAAACGCATAGACAAAAGCGAACCAATAGTAGTCGGGGTTAATCAGGTGTATGGCCGTAAAGAGACTTGCAGATATTATTAACCCTACCCCTATACTCACACGGTGTCTGAGCACAGAGAGTATGTAGCCGCGAAAGAGCCCCTCTTCCGCTATGGCGACTATCAACCAAAAGAACAACAGCGCCCCCACATCAACACTTGTAGTGGCGTGCCCTATTTGATCGAGACTCATTTCTTTTGTAATGAATACCATGCCCCCTGCTACCAAACCAATGGACAAACTCCCCCATACTATCCCCAGTAACAAATCCATCCAAAACCCTTTATCCGGCCAACAGACGCCGATAAAACTTAACGGTTTGCGTTCCAGCCATAACTCCAACAGAAGGCTGATTATTATCGCCAGATGAAAAGCGTATTCCCCTATTGCTTCAACCTTAAGCAATGAAGCGAGTAGAGCAAACACTATCATCAGAATTATCACAAACACAAATACCCGCAGGATTTTCCAACCGGGACGCAATTCTTTGTTGCTGGAATAGAACAAGCTCATGGGTCTTATTTCCTCCAATTTCATGTACATAGTATAGCGCCCAACTGCTGGCGCTTCAGCTGCACCGCGCAGCGCAGCGGAGCGGCGTCAGGTGGAACTCCCCCTGGCTGGCTGCACCAGCCTCCCCCGGATGAACGGGCCGTTGGCCCGTTCTTAGCAAATGCTTGTTAGCCCGCCTTTTTCAGCCAAGGAACTTGAGTGTTTGCAGCAGTATTGAACCTTTCAATGCCCCGTCTGTGTTTAATCCGAGCATAAATGCAGTGGACTTGAAAGGAAATAACAAACATAACTATACCACCGACGATAAGATTGCTGTGAGGAACAGTATCTTGGGACAAAAATTGTACCGTAATGATCATAAGGCCAGTAAGAGCAAATCCGTTTACTATGCCGATAAATAGTTGGTGGGTTCCAAGGGGATATATCCACCATAACCTTTTGTTGATTTTTTCAACCAAGTTTATTTTTCGTGGTGAAATTGGACTGACTTCAGCAAAAGAGTTGTCAATATAAAAAATGTATGGTTTTTCGGTCTCTCTACCCTGAAACAGACGGTATTTCAACAAATTTAATCCAAGGGCGAAGTTGGAGAGGTCAATGTTTCTGTTAACAATAGAATCTTGAATAACAATTCCAACTAATATGGCGAATACAAGCAAGCCCGCAACGCTTGGATACGATAGCAGCAAATTGCCACTGTTCACTTGGAAAAGCACGATGATGGCCCCTGTCACCGCAGACAGTAAAGTGAGATAGAAATTGAAAATCCCATTGATCGCGTTTTCCGTATGAATATATAAGTTTGATAGAGACGCATACTCTGCCTTTAAAATATCAATCGTTTCTTCCCTCTGTCCTGATTGACTAATTGGTGAGATATTGCTCTTGGGCTTCTTGTCCATAGGTTGAGATCCTCTAAGGCAATTTAGTAAGGTGGGCTAACGGCTGGCGTCGGCTCAAGCCGTAAGTTGGGCGGCTCTTTGAGCTACGGCTGCCAGTTCCTGAGCACGAGGGGTATGTAGACATACCAGCGTGGTTTTTCGGATACTTTGATCACAAACTCCTGCTCAGCGAATGTCCCCGTCCTATCTGTAGCGCGCAGCGTAACCGTACAAGTACCCGTATTGGCCGGTGTGCCGGCCAGCGTCGCCGTGCCGTTGCCGTGATCGGTCAGCGTCAGCCAGGCTGGGAGCGTGGAGGCGGTGATGGTCAGCGCGTCGCCGTGGATGAGGTCGGGGTCACCGGCGACGACAGCATAGGCGTAGGGCGTGCCTTGCGTGGCGGTGAGCACCGGCGTGCTGGCAAAGTACGGCGCGTCGTTGACGTTGGCGACGGTGATGGTGAACGCCTGCGTGTCGGTCAGCCCGCCGCTGTCGGCCACCCGTAGCACCACCGGATGCTGGCCCACGTTGGCGTTGGAGGGCGTGCCGGAGAGGGTTGCCGTTCCGCCGCCGTGAGCGGTGAACGTGAGCCAGGCGGGCAATGTCGGTGCTGTGATGGTCAGAATATCGCCATAGATCAAGTCGGAGTCGGTGATGATGGCGGTATAAGTGTAGATCATACCCTGCGTCGCAGTTGTGACCGGTGGGCTGGTGAAGCCCGGCGCATGGTTGGGACCCTTCTCATACGCCCCCATATCCACTATGGCGCTCCCGTTGCCGTCGCCATCCACAATGCGGGGGTTGCCGTCCAGGTCCGTGGTGACAGATACCGGCACGGCGCTGTTGATTCCGGCGTCAATCGCCGGGGAGGTCAGTTGCAGGCGCAGGTTGCCGCCGGCCGGGTTCACAAAACGCGGGTCGGCGTCAATGTTGCCGCCGCCATTGGTGCCGCAGGCAGAGTTCCAACTGCCCGAGCCGCCGCAGCCCTGGATGTCGCTGTAGGAGATGACCGGGATCCAGGTGTCGTCGTCATTGTAGATTTCGGACCCGCTGGAGGCCGAGTTGCCCCACAGAATAACGTTCCTCAACTGCGGGACGCTGTAAGTATAGTTGGCTATCCCCCCGCCATTGTAGGTGGCCGTGTTGTCATTGAAAGTGACGTTTGACAGCGTCGGTCTGCTATTCGCCGCATTGCACATCCCACCGGCGATCAGGCCGGCTGCATTGCCCCTGAATATGACGTTTGACAACGTTGGGTTGCTGTAGAAACGGGTGTACATCCCGCCCCCGCTCTGATAGGCCGTGTTACTGTCAAAGATGACGTTCGTAAGCGTTGGGTTGCATTCAACATTGTTGTACATTCCCCCGCCGGATTCAGCCTCGTTGCCGCTAAAGATAACGTTCCTCAGCGTGGGGCTGCTGCCCGACTGACCGAACATCCCGCCGCCATCGTAGGTGGCCGTGTTGCCATTGAAGGTCACGTCCGTCAGCGTGGGGCTGCTCGACTCGTTTTCCATTCCGCCACCCTTTAAGCCCGCCGTGTTGCCATTGAACCTCACGTCTGATAGCGTCGGGCTACTCACGTTGTTGCACATTCCACCGCCATCATAGTCGGCTCTGTTTCCATCAAAGGTGACATCCGTCAGCGACGGGCTGCTGGAGTTGTTATTGTACATCCCACCGCCAGAACCTGCGGAGTTCTCGTTGAAGGTGACGGCTGTCAGTGTCGGACTGCTGGCAGTGTTGTATATCCCACCGCCATAGCTGGAGGCTATGTTGCCCTCAAAGGTGACGTCCGTCAGCGTCGGATTACTGGAATCATTGCACACCCCGCCACCCCCCTTGTGAGAACCAGTCGCCGAGTTGCCAGAGAAGGTGACATGGATCAGCGTCGGGTTGCTCTCATAGTTGGACATTCCACCGCCGTTGCTGTAATTACCATCGCCGGTAGCCGAGTTGTCCGAGAAGGTGACGTTCGTTAGTGTCGGGTTGCTGGCATAGTTGAACATTCCGCCACCGTAGAATGCCGTGTTGTCACTGAAAGTGACCTCCGTCAGTGTTGAACTGCTGTCAAACCCGTTGTACATCCCGCCGCCGGTGTTGCCTGCTGTATTGCCGCTGAAGGTGATATTCATCAGCGGTGAGGCACTATGGTAATTGTACAACCCCCCGCCATCGTTGGCAACGATATTCCCGTCAAAAGTGATGTCCGTCAGCGAGGGGCTGCTCTCATAATTGTACATCCCGCCGCCATCGGCTGCCTGGTTATAGCTGAAGATGACACTCGTCAGTGTCGGGCCGCTGCTGTTGTTGAACGCCCCGCCGCCAGAATTGCTGGCAGAGTTCCCGCTAAAGGTGACGTTTGCCAGCATTGGGCTGCTCTCATAGTTGTATACCCCGCCGCCGCGGGTAAAGGCCACGTTGCCCTCGAAGGTGACATCCGTCAGCGTGGGGCTGCTCCACTGATTGAGCATCCCGCCGCCGTACGCAGCCGCGTTGCCACTGAAGATGAGCGCCGTCAGCGTCGGGCTGCTCTCGTCGTTGAACATCCCGCCGCCGAGGTAATGTGGCCAGTTCTCCTCGGCCTCGACAGCATCGGCCAGCCCGGCGGTGATGAAAAAGCCATCCAGCACGGCGGTCTCGGTTACACCGTTGCTCATGACAACATGGTAGGCGTTCGTGCCGGTGATGTTGGCTGTGGTGGTCACCACGCCATGGGGATCGGTAGAGTCATTGCCGTCAATGTCACCGCTGAGGACCGTGGGGTGGGCCCGCCAGTCCCGCTGGGTGCGCAATGTCTCGGTGGCGACAAAGCCGCCATAGATGGCGACGCCGTTCCTCAGCGTAAAGGTGGCCTCCCGGTCGTTCGGATCGGTGGTGGGTTTGTGTACTCCCGCCTGGACCCAAATCTCGTCGCCGCTTTGGGCATTGTGCAGCGCAGTTTGCAGCGTACATGCGGTAGACCAGGAATCCCCGCAGGGCCACGCTGTGCTGCCATTCGGCCTGGCGCGAATCACGCTGGAGGTGGCGCGAGCAATGTCAGGGCCTGTGAACGTTGTGACCAGTAATGATACCCCCAGCAGAAGGGCTACTACTGTAAAGAAATGCATTATCTTTGCCATTTTACCCTCCTTGTGGATAAGACGATAGAGCCAGCTGCCCAACGGCCTGTGCTTCACCTGCGCCGCGCAGCGCAGCGGAGCGGCGTCAGGTGGAACTCCCCCTGGCCGGCGAGGCCAGCCTTCCAACCGGAGGAACGTGCAGGGCTACGTTCTTAGCGAACGCTTGTTATCTGCCCGAACAGGATCCTCATGGAATCGTAATCCGCCCCACGTTCAAGGAAAAGAATGTGTTTTTCCGCAAACCTGACGCGATCCCACGTTCCATCATCATAGCGCTGATAGAGGTCATCATATGGTGTCGCGGAGATAATAAAGGCGTCCAGAAAAACATTGGTCCTTTCGCTTCGTTTTCCGATTTCTCTTGCCAGTTCCGGTAGCCGCTCGTGCAGACGCGCTTTCTCATCATGGATGTAGGCTTTGGCGTGTATCATTCCATGGGGCTCAATGAACACAATGCGCTGAGCGCCGCTATTCTGGTCAACGACCCATAGGATGAAGTCGGGATAGAAGCCGCGCTCCTCGAAGAAGCCTATTCCATAGCCGCGGCTTAAGTTACGCAGCAGGAATACTTCCTTGCCCGCCAGCGACTTGTCTTTCTCGGCATTCCAATACTCGCGCAGGTCGCGCACGAAGCGCGCCTCGCTCTCCTTTAGCCCCGGCGGGACGATTTGCGCTTTTTCCGGCATGTCCACCAGGAGCGGCTGGTAGAGGTGGCGGTCGAAATGAATGCGCGGCAGACCGGCGTTCTCTTGTTCACAAAGGCGCTGTTGCTCCTTGAGCAAGGCTTGTACGGCCTCCACCAAATGCTCTTCTGAACGCGGGACTCGGACTACGTAGCCTGCTTTTTCTTCGCTCACCCCCTGCGGCCTGAAGTCCAGGTTGGGATCGCTGGCATCCAGCGGCCGATAGACCATGGTTTGCTCATCCCATTGTTCGCGGCGCGTCTGATAGAAGCGGTCCAGATACCGGCAAAGGAGTTGCGTCACCGCCTGCTGGAGCAGGACGCGGTCGGCAAAGGATTGCGGCGCGAACACACGCTCATCGGCGATCAGTGTGCAGAGGGGAATATCCCTGTCATTTTTCAGGCCGATGATCTGGCGCGGTGTTTCCGGTTGAATGACCAGGTTGGTCAGCCCTTTGTGCGTCTTATACGCCAGCAAGTCGAGATAGGCCTGCTGCCAATCCACCCAGGCCAGGCTTTCGGGGGGCAGAGGGCGCGCCCGGCCGCTGCGCACCTCGACGGCGTGCAGGCCCAGCCTGGTGCTTTCCATGGCCTGCACCCTGACCGAGAGATCCACCTGCACGGAGATGGAAGCGTCCGGTTCGAGGAGCAGGCTGGCCTCGCGGGCGAAATCGCGGCCCTCCGGCGGGCGCGGCACGACCAGCCCGCGTTGGAGAAATTGCTCGTTGGCCCAGACGAACAGCGGCAGTTCGATGGCCGGTTCGACCTCCACGCCTTCGCGTTCCAGGTAGTCGCGGAATTGCGCCATGTAGTTGGCGCGCACGGCGAAAATGTTGAGCGTCTCCAGCAGACGGATGTGTTTGGGATGCGTCCCATCCAGCGCCGCACTGCGTTTGAGGCTCATCCCCTTGCCCTTGAGGCGCACGCCGCGCCCGAGAAGTTGGATGATCTGCGAGCCTTCCTGCCGCCCGATGTTCAAGAGGCCCATGCTGGCCACGCGCCAGGAGTTCCAGCCTTCCATGAATTTCTTGGCGCCGATGAGCACATGGATTCCGGAGTCGGGGCGGTTGATGCGCTCGAAGAGCGAAGCGGCAATGGCGTCGTCCTCCAGGGTGATGCCGCCGGCATCCTCCTCCACCAGTTTCTTGAAGGCGGAGGTGTCGCCGATGAAAATCAGGCCAAAATAGTCCTCGGCGCCCGCCGCCTTGAGGCCCAGTTCGCCGGGACTGCTCTTGATGTCGGCGAGATGCAGACCGCCGCCCGCCGGAGCGTGGAAGAGGCGCGCCAGGATGGCGGCATAGAGCTGCGCCGGAGTGAGATTCTCTTCTTTCAAGAAGGGGAAACGTCCGGCGAAAATATCCGCGCCGTCGGCGGAGACCAGCCCGGTTTTCCCGTCCAGGATGGCCTTGAGCGTTTTGACTGCCCAGGCGCGGTCGCTCAGCACGCGGTGCAGGAAGCGCGCCACGGTCAGCACGTCGCTGCGCGGCTTTTTGTTCTCGGTGTAAACGGCATTGACCGTGCTGCCGACGAACACCCAGAGCGGCTTCTCCAGGTTGTAGGGACGCAGGGCGTCATCCTGTTCTTCATAGAGCCGGATTTGCTCGTAAAACGAAAGCAGGTTGCCCAGGAGCAGGGTCTCCCCCTCACCCCAGCCCTCTCCCCTCTGGGGAGAGGGGGGCGCGTCGCGCAGGTTCAGGATGCGGAAGTCCTTGCCGAAGCCGTCGCCGTAGAAGTAGCGGTAGGAATAGTCGAAGACGATGGCCTTGCCGTATTCGGCTGTCAGCGGGTCGTTGCGCGCCGCCGAAAGCGCCTGCCCGAAGGTGGCGCTGTACTCGAAGGTGAAGCCGGTCGCGCCCAGGGCGTCGCGGTAGCCGCGCCAGGCCTCGCCGCCGGAGCCTTTGTGACCTTCGTCCACGAAGATGAGATTGCGCCCTTCGAAGGTATCCACCGGCACGCTCATGCCGCCGCCGCGCTTTTCTTCCACCAGTTTGGTGATTTCGATGACCTGCACGGCGTCCCGCCCGCCCGTCCACAGGCCGCTCGTGTTCAGGTCGAAGCGCCGCGCCGGAATGCCCGAGGCGGCGAGTTCCTCAAGGTGCTGCTCGCTCAGGCCCTCGTTGGGCGTGATGAGCAGGATGTTGTCCAGCGGGGGACGAGTCGCCGAATCGCCCGTACCGTAGTGCAGAAACTGGTAGTAGTTCAGGTGCAGGAGCAGGGTCTTGCCGCTGCCGGTGGCCATCCAGAAGGCCAGTTTGGTCAAATCGCCCTCGGTGAAGGGTTCGTCCTGCGGTTCGCCGGGCAGACGACGGGCGTTGCGCCCGGCGACAAAGGCATTCAGGTCGGCTAACAGTTGCGCTTTGGCGTTGAACAGGCAGTCGAGGACGATTTCGGTGTAGAGCGCCGCCAGGTACTGGAAGTAGCGCAGGGTGATTTTTTCCGTGCGCCCGCGGTTGATTTGCTCCAGGTGCCGGCGGATGTTCTGGTCGTAGCGTTCCAGGTCGGCGGCGGGAATCTTGACCTGACTGCCGCGGGCAATGAGATGGTGGTAGAGAAAACTATGCCCGTCCGCGCCAAAGCCTTCGGCCACGCTCTTGCAGTCTTCCAGGAGGGCGCGGTTGCTCGCATAGCCCAGGAGATGGTTGAGCCAGGCCAGCAGGACAAGGCGGTTTTCGAGTGTGACGTATTGCTGGAGGCCGTTCGGCATATCACGCCTCCACCCCGGCAAACATGCGTTCCTTGAAAAGCGGATCCAGCGACTGCGCGCCGGGGATGAGCGAATCGCCGTTCACAAAGACCTCATCCGCGCCATCGGTCAGTTTCTGTTTGGCAACAAAGTCGCGGTCGCGCTCGTAGTCTTCTTTCGTCCAGCCCTGCGTCTCGCGCCAGATAACGGCCACGGCGCGCCCGTTTCGCAGAAGGCCGCGATAGACCAGGTAGCGGCCCTCACCCCCGGCCCCTCTCCCAGCGGGAGAGGGGAGGACGCGGCGCGTCTGCACGTCCAGCCCCAGCAGGTAGTTGAAGGTTTCGGGCAAATCCACCAGGCGCTCGCGGGTTTCGCCGTCGCGGTGGAAGCGCAGTTTGTAGGCGAAGGGCGTCTGGAGTTTCTCCACGTCCAGCAGGGTTGCGCTGTGGCGGGTCTCCCACTTGAGCATGTAGTGGAGCAGGTAGTCGTCTCGGAAGAGTTCCAGCACCTTCTGGCCGCCTGCGTCATCAAAGGTCAGGTTGTTGAGCGCGTCCTCGAAGGATTCCAGGCGGATGATTTTGACAATACGCGGGCTTCGTTCGGCTTCTTCGGCTGTCGCCATGCGCTTGGGCTTGCCGTCCTTCCACTCCGGCGTGAAGGTGACTTTTTTGATGCGCGGCAGGAGTACGGTGTCGAAGTAGTGCGCCATTTCAACAAGGATGAACTTGCGCCGCCCGCCATCTTCGCGGTTGAGGTTGATGACCGCGTGGCCGGTGGTGCCGGAGCCGGCGAAGAAGTCGAGAACTTGCTCTTCACTATTGAGATTGCACACCCGAAGACAGTCGTTGACTGTGTAAATTGATTTTGGAAAGGAGAACAAGGTTGTACTTCCTAAAATATGTCCAAGCAGGTTAGTACCATAATCGGTTGCTGAATACTTGCTGTCAAGCCAAAGTGTTGGCGGCAAGGTTCCATGTCGCATGCGAGATTTCATGTAGACTCCCAGCCTGCCAGTTCTGTCTGGCTTTGCAACCAGCTCTGATAAATTTTTCATTGCTGTTTCATGTCCCCACTTCCATGTCTTCTCATCTCCTTTTTCATCCACCGGCCAGACAACCGTTTCTTCTGCTGATGGCTCTTGAAGAATAGTCCAGCTACGTCTTGACTCATCCCATTCTATCTGTGGAATACGGAGGGAACCATCTGTGCGCGCATATATCGGATAGAAAAGCTTCGGTCGTGCGAATCTATTTGCGTTGAACCCCCCGTGTTTGCGAAAATTTACCCATTCAAATCGTCCTTTTGCATCAGATTCGTTATATCTCGCGATTTGACGCTCGGTTTTCGCAAGTTCGCCAATTGTGACTTCCTTGGAATAACCGACAAAGAGTGCATAGTCGTGAGAGACTGAGAGCCCCGTTATGGCAGACCTGCCTGCAGGGTTACTGCGAACTACTACTGTACCCAGAATTGACTCGGTGCCAAAAAGTGTCTGTAGGGCCATGTGTAGCCGACTATACTCAGAATCGTCAATGGCAATGCACCATTGTCCGTAAGCTTCCAGAACAAATGTCGAGAGAAATATACGGTCTATAAGCAAGGTAAGCCAAGAAGAATGCTTGTAATCGTTTTTGTACAAGATTTCTGATGCAGCCGTGTTATACGGCGGGTCAATGTAAATGCACTTCACCCGCTGGCGGTACTTTTCCTGCAACAGGTTGAGCGCCTGCCAGTTTTCGGAGTGCACCAAGAGACCGTCGGTGAGTTCGTCAAGATTGTCAAACGAAGCCAGCAGGCGGTCGGTGAAGTCTTGGGGGAAATGGCGCGTGTCGAGCGGCAGGGTGGGATGGGCCTGGAGAAAATCCACGCGCTGCTGCGCGCCTTTCGGCGACTCAACGGCCAGGAGCGCCCGCCACTCCTCCCACTGCGCCTCACAGGCGGCGATCTCCGGGTAGAACGCTTCGGGGATGTTGCCGACGGTGATGACGTAGAAGGTCTCGGTAACAAACTTCTTCTTCTCCCAGAGCATCTTCTGGAAGTCTTCGATTTGCGCCAGAAAGTCAATGATAACGCTGCCAATGCGCTTGACCAGGCGCATGAGCTGGAACCAACCCTCGGCTAATTGCTCGCCGGCGGCTTCCATCTCTTCAAGGTTGAGCGCTTCGTTCTTCAGGTAAAAGTCGAGTTCGCGGGCAAGAAAGCCGCGCAGGTCCTTGTGGATGAAAAAGTCGCTGGTGTTGCGGCGGGTGTACTGGCGCAGGTGGTATTCCAGCAGGGAAACCGCCGCGCCATTTTCTTCCCCTCTCCCTTTGGGGGAGGGGGCAGGGGTGGGGGTGCGCCGTTCGGCGGTCAGCGCGGCTATGGCTTCGGGGGCTTTGATGCGCTTGGGAATGTCGGCGACAGCTTTGGCAAGGATGGCTTCCTGCTGGTTCTTTTGACCGTAGGCGATGGTCTCCTGCGCGGTCAGCGGGCGGAACTGGAAGGGGATGGTCAATGTGCGCGACGCTTCATCCCAGGCGAGGCCGTCCAGCACGGGCAGGAAGAAGCGCTTCTCGCCCTTGATATTGCCCTGCTCCACGTCGGCCTGCCGGAGTTCGAAGCGCACGGTCACGCCGTTGGGGGCTTTGTAGGTGTAGTCGGTGAAATACTCGCCGGTCTTGACGTAGTACTGGTCGTGGTTGGCCCAGTAGAGCGTCACCTCCTCGCCGTTGTAGGGGATGGCGTAGCGTTCCTTCTTCGAGTAGCGGCGCCTGGAGATAAAGTCGCCATCCTGCCAGTAGCGGGAGAAGAAGGCGTAGAGGTGGTTGTAGATGGCGGCTTCCAGGGTCTCAGTAGAACGAGCGCCCCGGGCTTTGGCCTGCGCTTCCAGGTATTCCTTTCCCGCTCTGGTAGCGCGGTAGGTTTCGGCCAGGTTGCCGTCGGCGTCTAAGGCGTCTTCGCCCAGCGCGTCCAACACCTTCTGGCGGGCGGCCTGCAGGGCTTCCTGCGCCTGTCCCTGCTCGGCCAGCGCGCCGCGCCGCAATTCCTCGGAGATGGCGCGGGGCAGGTCTTCGGTAATCCACTTCTCGATCGCCTGCCGCTTGTAATTCATGATGCGGTAGATGCCGAAGTCCAGGTCGGCGCAATCAAATTGGAAAAGGTCGCGCAAGAGGGATTGGAATTGTTCAAGAGGTCTTGTCGTCATCTATATCCTCGTTGAAGAAGAACAAACGTCGGGTAATCATGCACCAGAATTCCCGGAATGGACAGACCTCCATCCCGGGTAAACACCAGTTCTTGCTGATAGGCATAGAGCGGGTCAATCCCGATCACTTTTTCGGCCCTTCGGGGTAGAGCGTGTCCTGTGCCCGGTCCGTTCCACATAGCATACTTGAAGAAACAACCGTTGTCAACCCAACGTCCTTCTGCGTGCCCCAGCCCTTCTGAACCATCCCCGTTTTTTCGATTTTGGCCCGCTCTGCAACAGTTCTGCCAGGGTGATTTCGCCCGTCCGGACACGGTGGATCTCCTGCAAGGTGTAGCCCTCCATCAGCAGCTCACGCACATCGTAACCGATCTCCGCGCTGACCGTACCGATGTTGCCGACCGCCTGGCCGCCCTGCGGCTCTGCGCGCCTGGATGGATCCTCCAGCACAGCCTCGGCGGGCGTCCCTGCAATGGCTTCGCGCAGAAGCGCCTGGAAGACCGGGAAATTGGCAATGCGGCTATGCATGACCAGTTTCCATGGCGTGCGCTGGCCTTTCTTGTGGATGAGCAGGTCGCCGGTCTGCGTGAAGCGCATCTTCTCCACCTCCGCCCAGGTCAGCGTCTCGCCCGCAGAAACCAACCCGCTCCCGTTGACGCCAATCTGTTTTCCAAAGGGAACCGTCGCGCCCGACTTGAGCGCTGATTGCGCCGCCGGGAGCAGTAAATTACCCGTTTCTTTCAGCACTACGTGTCCAAGGTTGAAAATCTTTTCATAAGCCATATTCAGTTTAATGCGCCGCCCATCCCGGGTGTGGACGGTGTATACCCACTGGATGGGACGCCACCCCAGCCTGATCCGGCGCATATCGTAGCCAATAAACTCATACATTTCGGCCACTTCGTCCCAGCGGAAAGAGAACCGGCGTCCCAGCCAATCCATGCCGACCACTCCTTTATCGTAAACTTCCACCCTGGCGCGCATCTGGGCGCGGTAACCCCACAACAATCCTGCGGCGATGAGCAGCATGGCGATGCCCCCGACCGGGATGGGGGCCATCAGAATCAGGCCAACAATGATGAAAACTGGCATTACATAGAGAATCACCCGCGCGTTCGCCTTGTTTGGTCCGAAAGTGGCGCGTAAAGAACCTAACTCGATGTCTGGCAACATAGGCCCTCCAATTTGCGAATTTTATGGCAGATTATCAGGCGTCCGCAGTCCCCTTGCAATGCAGGGGACTGCTTCACCAAAGGCTTCGCAGTGACAGATGAATATGTCGGTCAGGCTTTATCGTCGGGGAGAGTATCGTCTGAGTCTTGCGGGTGAGCGTCGGTAGCCTTATCCGGTGCGGAGCCTTGCTGGGCAGCCTGCTTTGCCGCTTCGACAAACGGATTGGGATGCTTGTTCTTATCTTCTACACGAAACCCACAAACGTTGCACCACATGGGGCCGAAAGGCATGCGGTATTGATTGATTTGCGTACTCCCACACTTGGGACACCTTAACATGAGCACTCCTTTTGATAAGCGCCGCCCAACCATAACGCGGGCGGATTGTGAATGTACTTGAATTCATCAATTGCAATTCCAATCGTCATTTTATTCTCCTTCGATGAAATTCCAAAGTGCCGGCTCTTCTTGACGAGAGTCTTGCGCGATGATCCAGATTTGTCCTGCGGAGTCCGCAGTTGCGGCCTCTATGTCCATATCCGTAACGGAAAGCAATTCGTTGCCTTCCAGACGGTAGACCGAACCGCTTTGGAAGAGCCACAGCCTGCCTGCGCCATCGAATACAAGGTTTGGAGAGGCGTCTGTAAACGCAAGCGTTTGTTCAGTGCCAAGAATTTCCTGCCAGGCGCCATCTTGCAAATGATAAAGGCCGCGCGCCGCGTCGCAACTGGCGCCGCCGCATAGGGCGGAAAGCGCCCACAGGTCTCCGTCAGGGCCGGGCAGCATAGCCAGCGGGTAACCCTGGCGATATTCTCCCGAATTGGGAATCACAAAATCGTTGAATTGCCGGGTTCCCTGGTCGAATTGCCGCACGAGGCCGTTCGCCATGCCGAGCCACACGTTCCCATTCTGGTCGGATGTAATTGCAGTGACGCAGCCCGTGCTTGTCATCCCGCCGCGCCAGTGGCCCTGCCCGGCGGCAAAATCGGACGTATCCAGCCAACGCGCCCCGCCCCCGCCCATTGGCCCTTCCGCCCAGTCGCATTCGCCCACCCAGATTTGCTGGCGCTCTTCGACAAAATGAATGTGGAGTTCCATCAGCAAGTCGTTGGTCAAGGCAGGCGGCATGTCCAGGGTATCGCGCGTAAAAATCGTCCAGCGTCCATCGGCGTAGACGCGGATATCCTGCCCGGTAGCCAGCCACACCTGGCCGTGCGCCTCGCTGAGAACGCCGCGGCCTTCCAGCGAAGCCGGGTTGGAGGGCGGCAGCCAGCCTGCATCGGCATGAACAAAGGCAGAGCCGCCATAATCGGCCAGGGCGCTGTCCCAATAGAAAATTGTAGTGGGCACTTCTTCCGGGTAGAACCACGACCTGCCGGCATCGTCCACCCCGATGAAGCGTTGGGACGGCGCCAGAAAGTATGATTGCCAGGCGCCCTCCTGGAAGACGGCGTAGCCATTGGTGGTCATCAGGCGCAGGGCGCCATTCGGTAGCGCCTCCAGGTGGGTGATTTCACCGCTCAAATCTGCGGGCAATGCGGCAACTTTGTGAAAGGCAACCGCTGCTTCGCTGCCAGACGCCAGCGGATAGACCAGTGTCCATTTTTCATAGTCCAATGGATTGCCTGCTGTTTGCTCGCAATCCCGGTAACGCGCCTCATCCAGCACAAAGCGTTCGCCTGCGAGATGGTATTTGTAGAACACGCCGCAATCTTTGAGACCGCGATAGGCGTTCAGGTTGGTCAATGTTTGCGTCTCAGGATGGTAAACAGGGAAGGCGCCGGTGAGCGTATCCACTTCTTGCAGGCCACGCGCCGGGTCATCCTCCTGAAGCAGCACCGGCACGTAGATGGGACGTGCAGACGGCGGCGTAGCGCGATAGTCCAGCCAGTAGAGGCGCTCTTCCACCCAGTAGGGGCCGAGGTTGCAGGTCACGAAGGCCAGGTACTGCCCGTCGGCGGCCGGATAAAGTTCAATGCCGCCCGCCTCCCCAGGGTCCCGCTTGAACCGCCCGAATCCTTCTTCGCAGTCCTCGGGCCAGCCCAAAAACGCTTGCCAGGCGGGGCGTTCATCGTAGCGGATGAATTGCGTTTGTGGGTCAAGGGTCGCTGTAGCCGTCGGCGCGGCAGGGCTATGCCTTGCAATGGCCGGGGTGGCCGTCGGCGCGGCAGGGCTATGCTTTGCAATGGCCGGGGTAACCGTCGCAATCGCTGACGTCCCAGAGGGCAAAGGGGTCGCCTGCGAGTTTGTGCAGGCTGCCGTCAGCAAAATTGCCAACAGCAGAACAATCCCACCCACCCAATGATTATTCCACTTGCTCATTGCGGCCTCCTGGTTGCGAACTGCCATTCCTGGCTATCCCAAGGAACGTTTTAGCCTGGTCATCAGAAACACGCTCGACACAATGCCCAGGACAATCAGCGTCAGGACGACAACGCCCGTGTACCATTCCCAACGGTAGGAAACGCCCACCAGTCCCAGCCGCCAGGTCATTCCCACGAGCGATACGAACGTCAGTCTGTAGACTGGATGGGGAACGACAGGCGCTACGCGGATGGGGATGAGCGGCAAGCATCCAAGCCCAGCGCAGACAAAGAGCAGGGTCAGAAGATAGCGGAAAATAGTGCGCCAGTTGCTTTTCATTCCTGGCGTTTCCTTTCCCCTGATAGTTTGGTCAGCGTATCCAGGCTTTGCTTTTGCTCTGCCATTCTGGAAATGGCCTCGAGGAGCCCGTTTTTGAATCCTTCATCCTGTATCCCTCTCTTTGTCAGTTGTTGCGACACATGTTCCTGGCGTGCCTCTTCGTTCAACTGCCAGAGTTCTTCCAGGCATTCGTCGCAGATTTGCTCCACGAAGAAAATGGCATCGGCCGTCAGGCGAGAGAAATGCCGTCCACAAAGGAGGCAGTCAAATTCCCTGTTTGCCATACAGATGCCCAGGCTAAGACCGGTCATGACTCAACTCCTTTGAATGGAAATCCTGCAAGAAATCAAGGTTCGACATACTTTCCAACCAACTCGGTGAGATCGTGCAGCGTCAAAATGAACTTCTCGTAATCCGGGACGACTGTCACGCGCCGTCCTAACGATCTGCTGCTCAGCCGCAGCCGCGAAGCGGCTGTCGGCTGCAGCGGCGGGTTAGGCGCAGGTTTATCCCACCAGATACACCGCCTACCCTGGTCTGCACTGCGATGCGCTGGCCGTTCAAACTGTAGTACGTCCTGTTGACTTGCTGTGTGTCGGCGATGAAGGTATCCACCGCGCCGCCGTACACCGTCCTCCCGCCGCCGGGCAGGAGTTGCAGCACGCGGTCTCCGTCGCTGTCATACCAGAACCGCGTTACTGCTCTGGTCACAGTATCCGTCACCACGGCTGGCGGTTTTTGGCGCAATACACCCTTACGGAATGAACACGAAGGTCTATTTCAGTGCTTCAGTCTTGCCTCAAGGTCACGAATAACTCCGTACCATTCTGCCGCGTTTTCTGATTCATCCCAGAGTTCCTTGAGTTCTGAGGCGGTTTTGACTCGTTTGACTGCTCTCGATGCCAGTCCAGACAGGCTCTGATCTCCAACCGGATGCCGGCTGATCCACTGCTTTACCTTGTCCGGCAAGTCGGGGCTACCAACACCGTTAAGCGCCGCAACGAGTTCCGCCGCTGCCAAAGCCCGACACGCCTCAGGGGCTTCCACATACTCATCCCTGCCCTCGGCAACAAACCTGAGTACCTCTTCAATGACGGATGCATCTTCGGATTGCTCCAATTCCGCGACCCAATCCATAGCGTCATCATTTTCAAAGTTTCTTACACCCCATGTACCCATTGTGTGTCTTCTCCTTCAACCTCGCCATACCCTGGCGGGTCGTGAATAGCACCTTCGTTCCGCAGAAACACCTGACCTATCTGGCACTTGGGCTAAGCCGGGCGAACGGCTACATGTAGATGTAAGCGAGTGCTTGCTGCTAACAAGCTACCTCTCGCACAAGAGCTTGGTTAAGACAATTTCAACCGCTTCGTATCCATAGGTGCCATCATCTGGAAGGTCCACAAGGTCCTCCGCGTTACAACGAGTCCGTTTAGGTAACTCCCATCCATTAGTATCTTGACGATACTCTACTAACCACCCCTTATTAGGGTTTAGTGGGTCTATATAAGTGTACTTCCATTTCACTCATAAATCAACTCTTTGCATTCACTTACTCTTTGGGAAATGCTACCCTGGTACCGGATAAGATCATGGCTGCAGACAATCATAGTAATAAGGGGGAATGGAGTCGGTACATTGCCATTCTGTTGTGCTGCTGCTGTAACCGCACCACGTGTCATTGGATCCGGCTAGTCGAAAGTATAGAATATATCCTCCCCCCCCTGAACAAGCAGTATAGGTATATGGATACCTTCGCGCCGGCCGGGGTATCGCCTCCAAATACTCTGGCACAAGTTCCTCAACAGTGGATGGGAATCGATCGTTGTTGTGTTCGTAACGTTGTAAAGCCATCAGGAGTTCATAGGCACGCACTTGACCTTGTTCTAACGAGGCTGCATCTACAGCGAAAATTGTAGCATACAAATAAATACTGCCTACACATCCTAGTAGGACAACTATCACCAACACCCCGAATACTGGTCGCCAGGTGAGGTTCAAAAACATATGGCTTTTCAAGTTACTCATAGGTCACCTCGCCCACGGTCTGGGATAATACCAGGGAACCCGCATCCCCGGCGTATCCAGCGCCCAGATTCCGGGCGTCGGATCAAGCGCGAAGCGCGCAACAGTTCCCACTTCGCTCATATTGACAATCGTGTCATGTAACATAGCGCCATGCTGAACCCCAATATAGCCTAGATTCAAATCAGGTACATTGCGATCACTCAAAGGGCCATCTCGCAGCCAATTGCCAGAACAACCCAGGTATGGGCCGTAAAAATACCCCAGGTAAAAAAGCCCAGCATAATGGTGGCTTGGGTTTTCATCGTCAACAAGAGCCGGATCCCAACCTGCCGTTCCCTCAAACAGAGGAGTATTTGCAGTCCATGCGGTTCCAGGGTTGGTTGCCATCTGCCAAGTCGCCGGAATAGCATGACCTAATGGGACACCTCCCCAAATAAAGCCAATAGCTTGCGCGTAAAGATTCTCTTCCCCTGCTTGGTAATACGTGGCTAACCGTTCAAGGTGGGTGATAAAGCGATCTAGACCCGGTGCTGATGCATTGGGCCATTGGAAACCTGTACCACTCCACAATTCTGCTCGATGTTGGTTGTAGAGAATCCAGTCACTATCTGTCCAGGCGCCATCTGGTCCACTGCCGGAATAAAGTATTGAGAAAAATCGATCCCGTCGATCTTGATCTGTAGGCATACTCCCATGCGCCGCATAGAAAGCCTGCTCCCAGGCAGCATCAATGGGATCGTGTCCACTTGGATCCAGGTACTTGACAGGATTGTTATATCCGTATACGTATCCGTAGGCGTAGCGATTCAACGATTGGGGAGCAGCAGGATTGGGGACTAGGACATCCGCGCTGACAAACCGTCCTAACGACGGCGAATACATCCTCGCGCCATAGTCATACAGCCCCACGCCCTCCCACGGCTGGCCGGTGTAACGCCGATTGGTCGGCGTGCTGCCCCATTCGTAGCGCGTGACGCCATACGGGGTGTAGCGCAGTTCGCCCACCCGGTTACCGCTGGCGTCGGTCGCCACGGTCGCACTCCCCAGATGGTCGCCGTGCAGGAAGTACAGCGTGTTTCCTTGCCGCATTGCGATACGCTGCCCACCGGCGTAGTAGTATTTGGTCACCACCGCCCCTTGCTTCTCGTAGTAGTCGCCGATGTAAACCCGCACCCCGCTCCCATCCATCCGCAGGATACGGTTGCCGTCGCCGTCATACACGAAGCGCGTGACCTGCCCGGTGACCGTGTTCGTCACCACGCTAAGCCGATTTTCGGCGTTTTGTATTCTCGCGTGTAGGTGATGCGCTGCGTGCCCGAAATCTCCACCCGCAGGACCATATTCCCGTTGGCGTCATACGCCGCGCGGAAGCCCGCCGTGGTGCTCACGACGGCAAACGGCGACACGCACGCCGCCAGCGGCGGGCTCTCCGGCCCGTACCCCTTCATCACCAGCGGAAAGCCATAGCACAAGCGGAGTTAGTTCCCCAGTTACTTCAACCCCCGCCGCCGCTTCGCTTCCTCCAGCAACGCATTCGCATCCCGAACCCACTTCCTGGCATCCTCTGCCTGATCCGTCACTCCAAGACTCTCTGGCTCAGATTGAAAGGTTAGATCCAGCATTACCTCTTCCCGACTGGTCTCCTCATCGTGCACCAAACGGAATTGCAACATTTGCTCTGGCTCTATCCCAAAGTGAATCCCCGGAGGGACCATAAAAATCTTGGCACCTCCATCCTCGTGTGAGATCACAAAGGCGTATAACGTTGTTTCCCTATCTATCCACATATAGCGCTTATGCCAGCCGAAACGGGTAATGCGCGGTTTTGTGCGTTTCATAGCCCTTACTCCGGTATTCTGCCTACCACCCGCCAGGGCGGCGGTAACTGCAACAGCGCAGGTACGGCCAGTTTGATCCGTCCCTGCCGTACCACCGGCAACGGCGAAAACGGCACGACCTGATTCACCATCGTGCAGGCCCACGTCACACAGTTGTACGCGTCTACAAAGTTATCTGGGTTAAACGAGTACCGGTATGGCCTCGGCCCCGGCTCACCCAACGTCGCCCGCAACCGCCGGGTCGTCTCCATCGGCACATCCCGCGAAACCTGCACCACTCCAGGCATCCCCACTTGGCCCAGCATTTCAAGATCGTCTCTCACCGTACCAGGAACCGCATTCTCAAATAAATTGACCGGGTAAAACTCTCTCTGCGGATAAAACCCTCTGACCTGGACATCATCGCCGATTCTGGTGTAGACCGCCATATGGCCGAAATCCTCAGTCCCCAGTGTTCCCCTCAAACGGGCAATGACGCCGATCTCCGCCACTTTCTCCACATCTACCACCGTATCCGCCACGTTGGCAACATCGTGGGCGGTATCTACCGCATTGATCGCCTTGCTCGCCCACTTGGCAGCTCGGATGGCATGGCTGGCCCCCGCCGGCACCACCGGCAATACTATTGAAGCCACATCGGTTGCCAACGACACCGTGTTCCAGAAAGTGAACCCCTCGTTCCGAATGTCGTTGAGTGTCATCCCCAGCGAAATGATGTCGAAGGCCGTCTCGACCCAGTGACCGCTGGGATCACGATAGCGCACAGGGTTGTTCAGCGTGTAAGCATAGCGATTCAGCGCCTGAGGGTTGCCGGCTCCTGGCACAAGAGTATCGGGACTGATGAACCGCCCTAACGATGGCGAATACATCCTCGCGCCATAGTCATACAGCCCCACGCCCTCCCACGGCTGGCCGGTGTAACGCCGATTGGTCGGCGTGCTGCCCCATTCGTAGCGCGTGACGCCATACGGGGTGTAGCGCAGTTCGCCCACCCGGTTACCGCTGGCGTCGGTCGCCACGGTCGCACTCCCCAGATGGTCGCCGTGCAGGAAGTACAGCGTGTTTCCTTGCCGCATTGCGATACGCTGCCCACCGGCGTAGTAGTATTTGGTCACCACCGCCCCTTGCTTCTCGTAGTAGTCGCCGATGTAAACCCGCACCCCGCTCCCATCCATCCGCAGGATACGGTTGCCGTCGCCGTCATACACGAAGCGCGTGACCTGCCCGGTGACCGTGTTCGTCACCACGCTAAGCCGATTTTCGGCGTTTTGTATTCTCGCGTGTAGGTGATGCGCTGCGTGCCCGAAATCTCCACCCGCAGGACCATATTCCCGTTGGGGTCATACGCCGCGCGAAAGCCTGTCGTGGTGCTCACCACTGCAAACGGCGCCACACACGCCGCCATCGGCGGGCTCTCCGGCCCGAAGCCCCTCATCACCAGTGGAAAATACACCCGACGCGGCAGCGTCGGCGGAAGGGTGGACGCGATAGACGGCGGCGGACAGCCGTAGGTGTACGTCTGGAGTGCGCCGCCGATAGTGCGCGTGATGAGGTTCCCCATCCGGTCATAGCCATACGTCTCGTTGTATTGCCCGTTGCCCGCACCGTTCGTCCGCGCCCACACCAGCCGATCCCGCGCATCGTACCCGAAGGTCTGCACCTGGCCCGCGTTCACCGTGTCGGTGATGGCGACGATGTTCCCCACCCGGTCGTAGCCGTAGCGCAGGTCCAGCAGGGCGCCGCTCACCGCCAACTGCGTCAGCCGGAAATTCTGCGGGTGGTAGGCATAGGTCGTGACCCGTCCGTTCCCCCACACCTGCTGCAACGGCTGCCCCACGGCGTTGTACGTCGCGCCGGTCAGGTACGCGCTCTGCCCACCCACCGCCGTCGGCAGGCCGCGCAGGTTATAGGTCGTCGTCACGATTTCGCCGTCGGGGTAGACCTGCCGCACGGCACGCCCCGCCGCATCATATCCCCAGGCGGTGGTGAATGTCCCAATGCCGCCGAGCGTGCGCGTCTCCGTCAGCACCCGGCCTCGCGCATCATACTGCCAGGCCGTGACCCCCGTCGCGTCCGTCATCCCCGTCCGCCGCCCGATACCGTTGACACCCTGGTCGTAGCCGTAGGCCACCGCATACGCCCCGCCCGGACAGGTCAGCCCGTCCAGGTTGACGACGCCCGAATGGTAGGTCTTACCAATAAGCCGCTTCAGCGCATCGTAGGTGAAGCAAATCGCCTGCCCCCGCGCGTCTCGCTGCTTCACCAGATTCCCCGCCGCGTCGTACCGATACTCCCAACGCCCCATACTCGGATCGTCCATTGCGGTCTTGCGACCCAGAGGGTCGTACCACATCCGCGTGACGTTCCCCAGCTCATCCCGCACGGCCACCAGATTTCCCGCCGCGTCGTACCAGTACCGCGTCTCCGCCGGGTTGGCTGCGTCCCACGTCGGTTGGCTGTAGGTGACATAGTATTCCCGCACCACGATTAGCCGCCCCAGCCCGTCCTTTTCGTACTCCGTCTGATGGCCGTTGGCGTCCAGCACCATCTCCCGCCAGTCCAGGTAGGCGTGGGTGGTCGTCGCACCATCGGGAGCAATGACCTGCTCTACCCGTCCCAGGCCGTCGTAGCGAGTGATGGTTTTTGGACGACTCCAGTTGGGCGTGATATACGTCCCTCCGGCCGATGCGACGGTATACGGCAGCGTCACCGTCACCGCCCGCCCCAGCGCATCGTACGCCGTGTCCTGCACCACCAGCCAGCCGTTTTCCGCCGCCGTCTGGGTCTGAATCGCCCGCCCCAGCCCGTCGTAGAAGGTCCAGGACCGTTGATAGGTGGGCGTGGCATTGTACGGGTCAACGCGCGTCTCGCTTGTGATCACCCACGGCGCAGAAAGGACATTGCCCGTGGGGTAGGCGTAGCGCACCGCCGGGACACTCTCGCCCGGATAGGTCACCCCAGTCAGCCGCCCGAAGGAATCGTAGGTGTAGCGGGTCGGAGTATTGTTGGCGTCGGTGATGACCGTGGGGACACTCAAGCGCAGGTCCCACTGCATCCGCGTCGTCTGCGTCAGCGCGTTGGTCGTGGAAATGGGGTACTGTTGGTAGACCAGGTCGTAGCCGCTGCGCGTCACCTGTCCCAGCGCATCGGTCACCACCGTCGGATTGCCCCAGGCGTCGTACTGCGTCGTCGTCGTGACCCAACCCCAGCCCGCCAGGCCGCTCGTCACCGCCGTCACGCTTCCGGTGATGGGCGCCGTGCCCCACGGCTGGCCATCGTAGGCCGTGCGGGTCTCCCGCACGACCGCACCGTCGCTCCCGATGAGCCGTTCGGTGGAGACCCCGTCCACGATCCAGCGATCCGTGTTGTATGCGTACTCCCGCTCCACCGTCGCCTCGTCGCCAGTATGCGTCGCGTCGCCATACTGCACGATGCGGGCGACGTTGCCGTAAGAATCATAGGCGTAGTCGGTGCGGGTATACGGCCCGCTCCCGCCGTTGGGATACGCGCACACCGCCACCGGCGCCACAAACCGCCGCCCCCCGCCCAGGTCGCTGATCTGCCACCGGGTGGTCTGCACCGCCAGCGCATTGCCTGCCGCATCGTACTGCACCCGTTTGTACGCTCGCCCTTGCAAGCCGTTGGCATCGGCCACGTCCCCACCGCAAATACCCGTCACCGTGCTCTGTCCCAGCCCCTGGTGAAACCAGTGATCGCTGTAGGCCACCACCGCCCCGCTCTCGTCCCGCTGCAACACCCGCACCCGCGGATGACCGCGAAATTCATCGCCGCTCCACGAGCCGTTGTGCGGGGCGTTGTCCCCGGCCGTGCGGTACTCGTAGACCGTCCACATCACTGCCCCCACCCCGGGATTCGCCTCCACTTCCCGCACCCGGTAGCGATACCAGCACTTGCCCCCTTCGTTCGGACCCATCGTCTGCCCGTTCTGCGCAAAGGAATAGCCAGGAGGCATATTCAGTGGCGCTGTGTAGTTGAACCCGACGCTCCCGCCGTAGCCGGTGGAGACCCAAACCAGCCACGGCTTCCAGCCGCCCAAGTCCCCACCTGTACAGTTGCCGCTGTAGCCCGGCAGACGCAGGTAGCCAAAGGCCATCTGTGGCAGCCGCGTCCCGTCGGCGGCTACCTCCTGCACCCCCTGCAAGCGCAGCCGCCCGTCCTCGTCATACCCCGCGCTCAACTCGTACCGCCGCACCACCTGCCCCTGCCCATCGCTGCGCACCTCAATCACCTGCAACCGCGCCTTGCTCCAGAAGGTCTGCACCGGCTGGATGCCTGCTGTCTGACTGTCGAACGCCGAGAGATAATCAGTGCGCACAGTGGTCGTGAAAGAGATGGCGTGCGTGGCGCTCGGCCAACTGTAGGTCACCTGCTCCAAACTCCCGCCCCGCACGTAGCCGCTGTTGGCCATCCAATGCCTGTAGAACCAGACGCCGTTCTCCTGCACCCAACAATCCGAACCGGAAGAACAGGGATTATAGTCCGAGTAGTAATACTGGTCGTAGTAGCCGTTCGCCGGCCACGTGAAGCGGAAATTGTTCGGCTCCCGCCGATAGTCCACTCGGATGATGTTGCCGGATGGATCCGCAATATGATCCAGGTTCCAGCGCCAGTTGATGATGTCCAGGTCCGGCTCATTGTCACATCCCGCCGACACCATCCACCACGCCGACTCCCGGCTGTCTCCTCCCGCCGTCTCGTCCTGATACCCCAAGCGATACTCTGTCCCGTCCGGCGTCGTCACCACCCAGTAATCCCCGCCCCGGTTCTGCGCGCCGCTCGTCACGCGCCGGATGCGCCAGTACCGCTCATCCTCGGTGCGATATTCGTTGTTCCCAATGGGGATCAACTTGCTGCTCACCCCGTTCAGCACCAGGTGGTACTCGTCGGTGCACCTCGGCACATAGTTGGGGTCCAGGTCAATCTTGCGCGCAATGTACCCCAGGTCCAGATTCCACCCCAGCCCCACCCACGAGACCTGCGGGTTCACATCCCCGCGCAACTCGTCCACCACCCCGCTGTGGTACCGCAGGGTCAACGCCGGCACCTGCCCGTTGCGTCCGGGCGGCGTGTCAATCGGCACTTCCCACGTCGCCGCCCCTGTAAACAGGTCTACCTGAAAATCCCGCACCGTCGGCTGCCACGGCTGTTCGTAATTGCCCGTTTCGGATTGGGTGGAAAGCGCCACGGCAAAGACGCCTGTGCCTTCGGTTTCAGCAGAGAGAGTTAGCGTTTCTCCCTCTGCGCTGCGCCGGGTGTCCAATGCCTGCCAGCGCCCCGCGTCCTCATCATAGCGAAACAGCGCCGCCAACTGCCAGGAGACGGAATCCGCCGGCAGTTCCTTCCGCCCAAGCCGCACCCCCACCGCCGAGGGCGCCGGCCCCCGCACCGCAAACGCCCGCCCCAGGCCGTAGGGCAAGAAGTCCGGAAGTTCCTTCACCTCCTCCCATACCACTTCGGTGGGCTCTTTGACCCTCCCCGCCGGAAAGCGCACCCAAGCCCGACGGTCGGGGGAGACCAGCAGCCCGCCGACCTCCGGCGTCACCCGCGCCCGCCCCGGCTGCACAATCCACACCTCCGCCGTCGCCGCCGCCCGCATCTCGCCGCCGACGGCCTCAAAGGTGACCGGCACCGGCGTGTCCACCGGTCCGGCGGCGCGCAAGGCCAGGCTCAGCGTGACGCCTGCACCGGCGGCCAGCACCCTCGCTTCGGCGTCCAGGCGCTTCTCCCGCGCCTCGTAGGCCCAGCCAGGTTGGTTGGGGATATGATGCAGGGCGTCCGGCAGAACGGCGTGAACGGAGACGCCGGTCAGCGCCGCCCCGGTGGGATTATCCAGCCTCACGGTGAGGGTGACCACTTCGCCCGGCGCGACGCCCACCGGCTCGGCCCGCACGGTCAGGCCGAGCGTTGGCGCGGGTGGGGTGGGCAGAGGGCTGGTGAAGGTGGACACCTGAGGTTGCGGCGTCGGGGTGGGCAAGGGAGAAGTGAAAGTCGGTGATTCGGTCGTTGCCGTCTGGCGGGTGCCGGAAATGGCCGTCGGCCCCGGAACCAGATTGGACAACAAGGACAATACGAGCAGCAATGAGATCTTTTGGGTAAGCGATGTGAGTTGAAGCATCTCTGGCCTCCTGCGCCTAACGGAGCAGTTCACCTGCGCGCGCCTGCGGCGTGACCTCCCCCGCGACCTGACCCCTGCCGCACGCGCAACCTTCACCGCGTG
>CAYTGR010000020.1:0-22276 GCA_964437445.1 uncultured Anaerolineales bacterium
CACAGCGACGTTGGTCCCGTCGTCTACGCCCCGCCCCACCGCTACCCGGACCGCCCCCCCTTCGCCGACCGCCACCCCTACCCCGCGCCCGCGTCCCACGGCGACGGCGCTGCCGCGCCCCACGTCAACGCCCGTGCCCCCGCCGGTCACAACCGAGGCGCCGCCTCCACCCACAGAGCCTCCACCCACGGAACCGCCACCTCCGCCCCCGACGGATGAGCCACCTCCGCCTCCGCCTCCTTGAAACATCTGGCTGAGGTGGAGAGAGACCTGTCCAGAAATGAAAAAAAGGGAATTCCCCATGAACTGGCGTTCACCAGCGAGGGGATGAAAATTGGCTCGTAGTAACGCGCTTTAGCGCGTTGGACGGCGCTAAAGCGCCTAACTACAAACTTTTCACGCTATTTTCAGAGGAGGGAGGAGGCTGCCATGAAGAGCTCTCTCTGTCGGGCCATCGTGATGGGCGCTGGGGGCCTGTTGTTGCTTGTAGCGTTCCTCTCTCTCTATTTGTCCCCCTCTCCATTAACTATTGCGGCCGGATTACCGCAGGAGGGGACAGACGAGCCTCCACCGCTGCCGCCGGATGCCGTTGTTGAACCGGTGATTGATCCTTCCCCTCATCTGGTCTCTACCTCCCCCTTAACCTTGAGCGTTTGGGCAGAGACGGCGCCAACGGTCTGTACAGCGTCTCAACCACAACCCAAGGAGGAGGTACCAGCTGGGGGGGCCCTCCACCAACAGCTGGCTCCCCCGGCTAATGACGATTTCAACCAGGCCGTGGTCATTACCACTACACCCTATCAGGCCACCTTGAACACCACCGAGGCTACCACGGCCGCAGATGATCCGGCCTTACCCTGCGGTTCCAGTTCCACGCCGCAACAGTCTAACTCGGTCTGGTATCGCTTTGTGGCCCCTTACAATGGACGGCTCTATATCAGCACTTATGGGAGCGATTATGATACCGTTATGGCCGTCTGGACCGGCAATCGGGGAGCACTGGTGAATCAAGGTTGTAACGATGATGCTTATACCGATTTTACGTCCTATCTTGCGCTCAACGTTACCCAGAATATCACCTATCATCTGGAAATTTTAGATTACGGGGCGCCCGGTGGCGGTAACTTGCAACTTTACGTGGAGTTCCGCTCGCTGGGAGGTTCTATTGCGTGGCCGACAAGGGCGGATTTGCCCAACGATCGGGATCGCCTGGCCGTGGTCTCTGATGGTACTTACGTTTATGCCATCGGGGGCGAGGAATATGCAGATGATTACCAACCCTCACGCGCCAACCAACGCTACGACCCGCTGACCAATTCCTGGAGCAACCTGGCGCCATTGCCGGAAGGGTATAGCAATATAGATGCAGCTTATCTGAGTGGCCGCATCTATATTCCGGCCGGCTATAACGACACCTCGTTTGCCGGGACTCATTATGTCTATAACATCAGCACGAATAGCTGGACGACTGCGTTAGCCGCTCCCTGGGCGGCGACAACCATCACGCCGGTGCTGTTCTATGCGGTGGCTGTCAATCCAGAGCAAAATGTCTATTATGTCACGGGTGGCTATAACGGGACTGCGGTTACCAATGAACTGTTACGGTATAACGCAGCTTCCAACACCTGGACAACGCTGGCTCCCATGCCAACGGCCCGTTACGGACACGAAGCGGTCTGGTTGGGCGGTAAGCTCTATGTAGCGGGTGGCGGCGGCTCATCGTTCTCACCCTTGAGCAGCGCGGCGGTCTACAACCCGGCGACCAACTCCTGGTCTTCTATTGCCAACATGAACGTAGAGCGTCTGTATGCCGCCAATGGCACGGGGGTTGTGGGGGTGGGAACTTTGTGCCGGCGGGGTGTCTTGCTGGTGGATGATGATTGGGACATGACCGACTCGCGGGGAGGGGGGCGGCCTTTTTACACCTCGGCGTTAGAGGCGCTCAAGATTCCGCATTCAGTTTGGGACGTGGCCAGCTACGGCTCGCCCCCGCCTGCACTCATGGCCTCTTTTGACGCGGTGATCTGGTTTACCGGCTATGCCTGGAAAGAGAATGTGTTTACCCGCACCGATGAGCTTTCGGTTACCACTTATCTGAATGGCGGCGGCTCGTTCTTACTTTCTTCTGAGGATTACCTGTATGAATCCGGGATTACTTCCTTTGCCCAGACCTATCTGGGTGTGCAAGGGATGGTCAACGATGTCAAGCGGACCGATGTAGTCGGTGTCGCCGGACATCCGGTGGGGCACGGCCTGGGTCTTTATACGCTCCAAGCGCCCGCTTTTTGGCCTGAACCGAACATCTACTCAGACGATATCATCCCCACTACCAGCGCCACCACTCCCTTCAAATGGCAGGGGACCGGGAACGGCAATGCCACGGCCAAACGTACCACCACTTACCGTACGCTCTTTCTGGCCTGGCCGTTGGAAGGGGTGGCAGCGTTGGAAAGCCGGGTGAATATTCTGCGGGCCGCTTTGGGGTGGTTGTGTAAGGGTGATAACTTGTGGTACATCACCGGGGGAGGATACTCATCCTATGGCGATGTGCTGAATATGACCGAAGTTTACAATCCGGCTACGAATAGCTGGACTTTGCTGGACCAAAACTTCTACAATTTGCACGAACCCAGGCGCCATCTGAATGGTGCGGTGACAGAAGCCGGCCTGTTTTATGTGGTGGGTGGGGATACCAACACGGTCGGGGCTGATGGCGATACTTTGAGTGCTGTCCATGAACGCCTGAGCCAGGTGCGTTCGCTCTATTTGCCCTCCACCTTGCGCAACTTCTGTCCCAACGCCGACCCTTATGAGCCGAACGATGGATTTGGTGTGGCTTATCCCATGAACTCCGGGGTTACCTACCAGGGGAATTTCGCCTGTGGCGGGGATCAAAACGACATGTTCCGTTTCCAGCTCGCTGCTGCCCATACCATTGAAATCTGGTTGACCCATATTCCGGCCGGCAGTAATTTTTCGCTGGCGTTATACAATGCGGCCAAACAACGGGTGGCTTACTCTACCCAACCGGGAAATGCCGATGAGCATATTCTGACCGGGACGATGCAACCGGGGACTTACTACATCCAGGTTTATAATCAGGGCGGTACTTATGGCCCCCAGGTTACATACCAGTTACGGAGTCTGTTTCAGTAGGCACACCGGGGCGGCTGAAAATTGTTGGGTTAAAATTGTTGGGTTAAAATTGTTGGGTTAAAATTGTTGGGTTGTGGAAGCAACCAGTCCGTGCGTATTGGAGTTTTGAGGGGGATGACGATGTCGTTGCAACCAGGTCAGCTCTTACAGGCCCGTTATCGCGTGGCCGCCTTGCTCGGCCAGGGCGGGATGGGCGCCGTCTACCGCGCCTGGGACACCCGGTTGGATGTGCCGGTCGCGCTCAAAGAGATGGTGCCTCAGCCTGGCCTGGATGCGGCCACGTTGGCTCAGCTGCGCCAGCAATTCCAGCAGGAGGCCGTTGTCGTCGCCCGGCTGGTACATCCTCATCTGGTCAGTGTGACCGATTTCTTTGAGGAGGGGGACAACGTCTATCTGGTGATGAATTTTGTGGCCGGCGAGAGCCTGGCCGACCTGATCCGGCGGGTGGGCGCTTTGCCGGAAGAGCAGGGGCTCACTTGGGCCGCCTCGCTGCTGGATGCGCTGGCCTACTGCCACAGCCAGGGTGTGATCCACCGCGACATCAAACCGCAGAACGTGATCATTCAACCCAACGGGCAACCGGTGCTGGTAGATTTTGGGCTGGTTAAACTGTGGAACCCCCAGGAGGCCCGCACCCGCACGGCCATGCGGGGCCTGGGGACGCCGGAATATGCCCCGCCGGAGCAGTATGATACCGGCGGCCACACCGATCCGCGCAGCGACCTCTACAGCCTGGCGGCCACGCTCTACCACGCGCTGACCGGTCAGGTCCCGCCAACCGCGACGCAGCGGATCGTGAACCCTGCCGTCCTGCAACCGGTGCGCCGCTGGAACCCCCAGGTCAGCCCGGCGACGGAAGCGATCTTGTGGCGCGCGCTGGAGCTGCGCCCCGAGGCGCGTTATCAGAGCGCGCGGGAAATGAAGGCGGCGCTGCCGGTCCGCTCAGCTCCCTCTGCACTACCGCCGTCACCCCCACCCACGCCGCCCTTGTGTTATGTCCCTGCGCCACTTCAACCGCCGGCTCCACCGCCTCGGCCTCCGTCCCGGCCGGCCTGGCTCTGGATCGGTGGCTTGGGAGTGCTGCTGTTTCTGGGACTGTTGATAGTGATGGGGGTGGTGGTGCGGGGTTTCACCAAACTGAGTCAAGCGACGCCCGGACTGACCACGGTGGCCCAGGAGACCCCGACGCTTCAAGTGGTCCCGCCGGTGGAGATCGGCAGCATCTCCACCACCCCGGAGGTGGTAGCCACGGAAACCGCCTCGCCGACGGCCTCTGCTGAGCCAACGGCAACGCAGATGCCCACCAGCACGTCCCAACCGCCGGCTACTACCCAGCCGGCGGCGACGTGGACACCCACTAACACGCCGCCTCCCCCCTGCCCGGCGGTGACCGGACCCTTTGCGGCCGCCTGGCAGACCTATCAAGCCTGGTTGGGATGTGCGGTGGGTCAGGCGCAGAGCGTCACCATGGCCCAGGAGCGGTTTGAGCAGGGGCAGATGTTCTGGCGTAGCGACAACCACAAAATTCTGGTCCTCTACCATAACGGTCGCTGGGCCAGATATAACGATCTCTGGCAAGAAGGCGATCCTGCCTTCTCTTGCGCTGATAGTGCGCCCGGCAGCTCGCCACCGACGCCGGCCCGCGGGTTTGGCAAAATTTGGTGTACCTACTCGGAGGTGCGCCAGGGGTTGGGCAACGCCCTGGAAGCCGAGCACGGCTTTGAGGGGGGCACCGTGCAGGATTTTGAGCAAGGCCTCATTCTGCGGACTAATGTTGGCGAAATTTACGTCCTTTTGGGCAATGGCACCTGGACTCAATAGTGGCGAAATCGCGTTCTGCCAGATTCTGCCATCTCTGCGGCCGGCCACTCGGCCGGCACGGTTGGGTTTACGCGCCTGATGGGGTCCCCGCGGCCGAGGCGTTAGTGGTCTGCCAGCAGTGCCACGAGAGCGCCCCGCGTTGTACCGTTTGCGGCATACCGTTGGGGGCCGACCATCTCCACCTCTCCGATGGACGCGATCTTTGCGCGCGTTGCGCCCGCACGGCAGTGACCGATCCCGCGCAGGCCCAGGTGCTTTTTGCCCGCGTGGCAACCCTTCTCACCGATACCCTGGGGCTGGGGCTGAACATTGGGGCCAGCTTGCAACTGGTAGACGACCCGCAATGGCAAACCCTCCTGGCTGAAACCGCGCCGGCTGTCCAAGACGAGGCCGATAAGATTGTCGGGCTCTTCATCCGCCAGGGCCGCCGGCGGCTGATGGCGATCCTGTCTGGCCTGCCGCAAATCCTCTTCATCCAGACGGTGGCGCATGAATGGGCGCACGTCTGGCAAGGCGAGAACTGTCCCTTACTGCGCAATCCCCTGATCCGCGAAGGATTTGCCGAATGGGTGGCTTACCGGGCCCTGAAGGCGCTCGGCGCGGTCAAGAAGGCGGCCCTGATGGAGCAGCGCACCGGTCTCTACGGCGATGGCCTGCGAGCCATGTTACAGCTGGAGGCGGAACAAGGGGCCTCCGGCGTGCTTGCTTTTTGCCGTAAGTCAGAATAGAATAAGCTGAACGTAGTAAGAGGAAGGTGAGTGGCGGCGGTGTTCTGAAGTGAATCCGTGAGATGGTCGCGTTACAACTGACAGCATCGTTGGGAACACCTTACCTGCCGGTTAGCACACAACCCCGGCTGGTCTATCTCTTGCTGGAAGTCGGCGACGGGACCGGTACCGATGTGCTGGCGACCAACCTGGCATTGGTAGTGGATACCAGTGATTCTATGTATGTGCGCCTGGCCACCAATGAGCAATTCAAGGCTCTGGCGCGGATGGGATTGCTTAAAGAGGTGCTGGTAGACGGCATCCCGGTCTGGCAGGCCACCCCGCTGCCCCGCGAGATGCTGGATGGGCTGCCCCGCAAGATGGATCGGGTGAAGGAAGCGCTGCGCGGCCTGGTGGAGCAGCTGCGTCCTACTGACCGCTTCACCTTGATTGCTTTTGCCGGTCAGGCGTTGACGCTGGTCCCCAACACCCCCGGCGGTGACCGGCATCGGCTCCTGGACGCCGTGGCCGGACTGGACCACCTGCAGCTGGGTGACGCTACCTATCTGGGAGCGGGGATGGCGTTGGGATTTGAAGAGCTGCGGCGTGGCGCCGGAGCCGGCTTGGCCGATCGGATGTTAGTGCTGACGGACGGCTTTACGCTGGATGAGCCGGTTTGCCGTGAATGGGCTGAGCGGGCGCGGGTTGCCCACATTCCCATCAGTACCTTAGGGCTGGGTGGGGAATTCAACGAAGAGCTGATGATCCCGATTGCTGATCGAACCGGCGGAGAGGCCTATTTGATTGAGGAGCCTGCTGAGCTACCGGCCGTCTTTACCCGTGAGCTCCAACGGGGGCAGGCGGTGCAGTGCCGCAACCTGGAGCTCAAGCTGCGGCCGGCCCAGGGCATGGAAGTGCGGGCCGCGTATCGGGTGCGGCCCTCCACGGCTCCTCTGGAGCTGGTGAACAACGGCGGGAGCTACAGCTTTACCCTGGGCGATCTGGTCGCTGGGGAAGCGCCGGCGGTCTTACTGGAGCTCCTGGCCGCACCACGTCCGGCCGGGACTTACCGATTGGCACAGGCGCTGCTGGCCTGCGATGATCCGGCCGGCGAGCCTGGCGGGATCAAAGTGCGTACTGACATTGTCGCCGAGTATACGGAAGACGCCGCCCAGGCCGCTCAGCTGGTGCCGGAGGTCATGTACGTGGTGGAGGCGCTGAGCGCTTATCGTTTGCAGGAGCGCGCCCAAGCCGATCTGCACGCCGGCGACGTCACCGGGGCGACGCGCAAACTGCGGGCTGCCGCCACTCGCCTGTTGGAGTTGGGAGAGGCGGAACTGGCTACGGCGATGGAGCAACAGGCCACTGAATTGGAACAGCACGGTCAGGCCGACACCCAGCGGGCCAAGCGGCTGCGTTACGAGACCCGCCGGTTGACCCAGCGGTTGACCGATCAACCTGGGGATAAATCGTAGTTTGTAGGGGAGAAGTGAGGATCACGTGAGCGTCTGTCCGCAATGTGGTACTGACAATCGCGCCGGGACACGCTTTTGCAAGCAGTGCGGGACTGCGCTGCCGGCCGACGAGGATTCACTGGCCACGGTGTTGATCTGTCGCGCCTGCCGGGAGCCGCTCCGGCCGGGAGCGCGCTTCTGCTCCCATTGTGGGACGCCGGTAACCGGCTCCCTCAGTACCGGCTCCATTTGTCCTCAATGCGGACAACCGGTCAAGACCGGGGCGGTTTATTGTTCTAAGTGTGGGACGCCGGTGACGCCGGCTATTGGCGAGCGCACCTGCCCCAACTGTGGCGCGCCGGTCCGGGCCAATGCCCGCTTCTGTCAGGTCTGCCGGACGGCGCTGGTGCTGTCGGCGACGATGCCGGCCGAGCACTTTTGCCCCCATTGCGGCGCAGCGGTGGAGGCCACGGCCACCCGTTGTCCCACCTGCCAGCAATGGCTGGTGCCCTCCCAGCCATTGGAAAGTACCCCGCCCCCGGCCACGCCTCCGTTACCATCTCCCCCGGTGGGGCGTTTTGGTACCGGTGGTTTGCTGCCGTTGACCATCTTAGCCGGGCGCTATTTGATCCTGGAAAAGATCGCGCAGGGCGGCATGGGGGCGGTGTATAAAGCCCAGGACAAACGGCTGCAGGGCAAAACGGTCGCCCTGAAGGAGATGTCGGAATCCGCCATCACCCATCCCGAAGAGCGCGAGTCGGTGATTGCCTGTTTCCGGCGGGAGGCGGAGCTGCTGGCCCGGCTTTCGCACCCCCATCTGGTGCGCGTGACCGATTATTTCCAGGAGACGGACCGCCACTACATGGTGATGGAATTTATCCAGGGGCAGACGTTGCACAAATTGCTTTCCGGTCGCCAGGAGCCTTTCCCCGAAGAGCAGGTCTTGCGGTGGGCCGATCAACTGTGCGAGGTGCTCTCCTATTTGCATAGCCAGGACCCGCCGATCATCTACCGTGACATGAAACCGGCCAACGTGATGATCACCGAGGCGACCGATGAGGTCAAGCTGATTGACTTCGGCATTGCGCGCTTTTACAAGCCGGGGAAGCGGCAGGATACCATTCAGTTCGGCACCGATGGCTATGCGCCGCCGGAGCAGTATGGCAAAGCTCAGACCGATGCCCGGACCGATGTTTACGCTTTGGGCGCGACCTTGTATCAGTTGCTGACTTTACGCGATCCGATGACTACCCTGTTCCAGTTTCCCCCTGCGCGCAGTCTCAATCCCCGGCTCAGCGCGGCGGTGGAAAGCGCTCTCAAAAAGGCGGTGACCGCCAACCGGGAGGAGCGTTATCAAACCATCGGCGAGTTCAAAGCGGCCTTACAGAAAAGTCGCACCAAAGCCGGCGCGTCTAAAGCGGCTCCGGCCGCCCCTCCATCCCCCAAAGCACCGCCGGCGCGGGTGGGGACGGCAGCCAGTCTGTTGATCACGCCGGCGCAAGTGGATTTCGGTCGGGTCACAGCCGGGGGCGCGGCGGTCGCTTATCCCTTGAAGGTGGTGTTACCCTCCGGTGAGACGGCCGAATTCAGCACCGGGGCCTCCTGGTTGGTGGCGCAACCGGACACCTTGCAGCAGAGCCAGGGGCAGGTAACCTTGAAATTGGATCCCGGTCAGCTGCGTCCGGGCCGCTGGCCGTTGCGGCGCGGGCTGTTGCGCCGCTGGCTGGATGCCCATGCGCGGCTGTTTGTGCCGGCGGCGCAGGAGCTCCAGGGGCAGGTCACGGTGCGCTTGAAAAATGGGCGGCAAGAGCAGGTCCCGGTCAGGGTGCTGGTGCAACCCCCACTGGCTGAGGTGACGCTCGGTTGGCTGTTGACGCTGGGGTGCCTGGTGGTGGAAATGGCGCTTCTGGTCGGCGGCCTGGGGCTTTTGCTCATGCTCATCGGGTAGAAAGACTATGAGCAATACCTATACTTGTCCGAATTGTGGGTATCCCAACCGCAGTGATGCGAAGTTTTGCCAGCACTGCGGGGCCTCCCTGAGCGCCAGCCGCCCGCTGGGAGCGCTGTCTGAGCCACCCGCTTCTCTCCCTCCGGCGGCAGCCAAAAAATCGGGCGGGCTGTTCGGCTGGCTGCGCAAAAAGCCGCCGGCGGATACGGCTCCATTGCCACCGGCCCTGCCACCCACCCCACCGGGGGGAACCCGGCGGCTGGGCGCCGCTCCCGAAGCGGAGTCGCCGGCGGGCACGGCCCTGTTGGGAAGCCTCCCCGGCGCACCGCCCCAGAAGCTAAAACCGTTGCAGCCGGGCAGCCCCTTGCAACACCCACAGGACCCCTCACGCCGGTATCTCATCCTGGCGGCGCGCCCCCTGGCCCGTTCGGTCTACTACGACGCGCTGGAAATGACCTGTAGCGCTTGCGGGACAGTTCATCCGGCGGTCCCGCCCGATGGGCTGTGCACCCGTTGCCGCACACCGCTCCGGCCCGTGCTGGTGCATGAGCGCCAGGCGCGCTCCCAGGGCCCGCTCACGGCGGCTGAGATTGACCGCCTGCTGAGTGTCAGCCGCAGCCATCCTCATATCCTGACCCACTACGCGATCTTGCAATATCCGGCCACGCTCTACACCGTGGTGGAGCGCCCGGATCGCTGGGGTGTCCTGGTCCGTGGCCGCCGTACCCGTTTCCTGGACGAAGCGGTCTCCGCCACGGCGGAGATTGGTCAGGCTGTGACCTACCTGCATGAGCAGGGATTTGCCCACACCGAAGTGGGCGGTGACAGTCTGGAAAGTCTGGTCACGCTTGGCAACGGCGATTTCTGCCTGGCGGATCTAAGCAGTTGTACGGCGTTGACGCAGCAAGAACAGGTCAACCGCGATCTGACTTTCCTGGGGATGTTGCTCTTTTATCTGGCGACCGGCGAAGAGCTGCAGCGCAAGGGGATGGAAGAGACCACGCCGCCCCCGTTGCGTCGCTTTGTGGAGCGGGCCATACGGGGCGAATATGCGACGGTGCGCGATCTGCTCAGCGATCTGGCCTCGCTGCCGACCACGGAGTCGTTAGGCGGTTCACTGAATCTGGTACACGGCCAGGCCACCGATCCTGGCCTGAAGCATCCGCGCAACGAGGATGCCGTGGTGGCCTATACCTTCAGTAAGGAGCAGGCCGGCCGGCCGGTCCCGGTCGGCTTTTATCTGGTGGCCGACGGGATGGGCGGCCATGCCGCTGGCGACGTAGCCAGTAAGATCGTGAACCAGGTGGTCACCGACTGGCTGGTACAGGCGCAAGTCCTGCCCGATCCGCAACGGGCGACGCGCAAGCTGGTCGCGGAGCAGCTGGCCGGGGGACTGTTCAGCCAGGCCATTCAACAGGCGAATGAGAGCATTTACCGGCAGGGCCGGGCGGCCGGTAACGATATGGGGTCCACCGTCACGGCCGCCCTCGTGCTGGGTGATATGGCGACGATCGTCAATGTCGGCGACAGCCGGACCTACTTGCTGCGCGAAGGCCGGCTTATGCAGATCACGCAGGATCATTCGCTGGTGGCGCGGCTGGTGGACGCCGGTATCATCAAACCGGAAGAGGTGCGCACCCATCCGCAGCGTAACCAGATCTACCGCTGTCTGGGGCACAAGCCAGAAGTGGAAGTGGATACCTTCACGCTTCAATTGCGGGGGGGGGACCGGTTGATTCTCTGTTGCGACGGGTTGTGGGAGATGGTGCCCGACCCGATCATTCAGGGGATTGTGGAACGAGCTCCGACGCCGCAGGCAGCCTGCGAGGAGCTGGTCGCGGCGGCCAATCGCGCCGGCGGCGAGGACAATATCTCGGTGATTTTGGTGGTCGCAGAGTGAGAAATTAAAGTGGAGCGCCGCCGTGCAAAAATTGAAGTGGGGCGTGGTCCTGTTCGTGGCACTGGTGGGGCTGGGGGCTCTGGCGGTCGCTATGGGCTGGGGCGCGCACGCGCTGGTGGAATGGACGGTACCCGTGGCGACGGCGCCGGTGGTCTCCTCTGTAACGGGGACGCCGCGCCCCACACCAACGTTGCCCCCCATGCTGGAAACACCGTCCCGGCCCCTCCCCGCGCCGACCAGCACCTTAGCGCCCACCTCCACGCCAGATCAGAACAGTGAGATTGTGCAGGCAAATGAGGGGTTGTATGATGTTTGTCGCCGGCATTGTCCCGGCCGCTGGCCGGTGAACCGGGTTCCGCATGAGTTGGAACAATATGCTCACGATGTGGCTGCCCACAATGGCTTGTCCTGGCCCCGGCGTTCTCAAGGCCCTCGGCTTGATCCAGGCCAGGAGCTGCTTATGTTGCCCTGTCCGTCCGATTAGTTCAATCAAATTGCCACCGGCATTGCCAGGAGCCTACCGACAACGCCCCCAGACCACCGGCGGTTAAAACAGGTGGTCTGGGGTCAAAAAGTCCTGTTATTTTCCAGAGGGCGGCACAATCTATGCTCAATCCAGGGATGGTCTTGCAAGATCGTTACCACATCCAGCGCCGGCTGGGGGGCGGGGGGATGGGGACTGTCTATCTGGCCGACGATGGCCGGTTGCCAGGCCGCCGCTGTGCCATCAAGGAGCTCTCGCCGGAAAACGTCCCGCCGGCCGAGCGCAACTGGGCGATTCAGGCCTTCCGGCAGGAGGCCGGGATGCTGGCTCGGCTCAAACATCCCGGCCTGACCGCCGTCACCGACTTTTTCCCCGAAGGGGGCAACTGGTACCTGGTGATGGATTTTGTGGAGGGCGAGACGCTGGAAGCGTACTTGCAGCGGGCGCCCAACGGGCGGTTGCCGCTGGCGGAGGCGCTGGAGATCACCCGGCAGCTCTGCGCGGTGTTGGAATACCTGCACAGCCAGAATCCTCCGGTGGTCTTCCGCGACCTCAAGCCGGCCAATATCATGCTCAACCAGGAGCGGCAGGTCAAGCTGATTGATTTCGGGATCGCGCGGCACTTCAAGCCGGGGCAGACGCGGGACACGATGAATTTGGGGACGCCGGGCTATGCTGCGCCCGAACAATACGGCGGCTTGGGGCAGAGCGATCCCCGGACAGATGTCTACAGCCTGGGCGCGGTGCTCTTGCAGCTGGTGACGGGCTACAATCCGGTGCTGGCGGCGACGCCGTTCCCGCTGCCGCCGCCGGGCCAGCTGGTGCGCGACCTGCCGCCGCCGGTGGAAGCCGCGATCGGGCGGGCCATCCAGCTCCAGCCGGAGGCGCGCTTCCGCAGCGTGGCCGAGTTCCGACAGGCCCTCTTCGCGCCGGCTCCACCGCGCAAAGAGCAGACGGTGGTCATGCCGCAACAGCCCGGTTCTCCCCCGCCGATCTATCCGGCGCAAGCCTCAACGGCTGTCCCGGCACGTCCGGCGGCGCAGGGCGGTAACAAGGGGGTGTGGATCGGCGTGGGGCTGGGGTTACTGCTGTTGGGCTTTTGCGGCGTTGTCGTGTTGGGCGGCGCTGCCAGCGGCCTGTTGCCCATCCCTAATCCCTTTGCCCGTCCCCAGACTGGGGCTACTCCGTTACCGGTCACAACGAGTGCCGTAGCGCCCCCGGTCACGACGGCGCCCCCTGTTCAAACCACGGCTCCGCCGGTAACCACGGCCCCGTTACCGGTGCGGGCTACCACGCCGCCGCCGCTGACGGTCGCGCCGGTTGCGCCGCAGCCCTTACGGCTGGCCTATGTACGCGGAGACGTGGGCAATAGCGACATTTACGTGGCTAATGCCAATGGCGAGCAGGCAACGTGTGTAGCATGTTCGGCCTGTGATGAGGCCGAACCGGATTGGTCGCCCGATGGCACCACCCTGGTTTATCAATCCAATTGCGGTGGCTCCTATGATCTGTGGACTGTGCGCATAGGGAGTTCCCCGGTGCAATTGAGCCGCACGCCCGATTGGGATGAACGGGAGCCGCACTGGTCGCCCGATGGCAAGCAGATCATCTTCCGGGCCAATCCGGTGGGCAGTGGGCGCAACGAGGATGGTACCCTGTGGACGGTGGGAGCCGATGGCAGCGGCGCTCGTAACCTGGGCGTGGTGGGCCGGGTGCCGGTCTGGTCGCCCGATGGCCGGCAGGTCGCGTATATGTCGGAGCAGAGCGGGGGGTGGGAAATTTATCTGTTGGAGCTCGCCACCAACCAGAGCCGTCGGCTGACCGATTGTCAGGCAAACTGTCGCTGGCCGGCCTGGTCGCCCGATGGACAATCGGTGGTGTACCATCAGACCACAGCGGCGGGCAGTACAACCGCGGAATCCATCTGGGCGGTGCCGGTGAACGGGGGCCGGGCGACGTTGATCGTCAGCGGAGACCATGCCGGGCGGCCCGCCTGGTCTGCCGAGGGGTTGATTGTCTTCAATTCTGATCGTGGGATTGAGGTGGTCAACCCGGATGGCAGTGGGCGCCGTACGCTGATCGGCGGCGATCAGAACTGGGCGCCTACCTGGTCCCGCTAAATAACAAGGGCCAACTGCATGTCCTCATCCATTCGTAAACAAGATGTGCTGTTTGGGCTGCTGATCACGCTCGGCGTGGCCTTGCTCGCCGCGTTGGTGCTGTTGCTGGTGACGCGACCGTGGGAAACCGCGCCCCCTGTGCCGTCGGTCACTCCCCCGGTGCCAACGCTCACTCCCACGTTGGCACCGGGGGCTTCAGGTACCGCCACCCCTACCGCCCCCGTACAACCTACGGCTACGCTTCAGTCTACCCCAGGCGTGACCTCTTACACGGTGCTGGAAGGCGATACCCTTTCCGGCATTGCGGAGCGTTTTGGGGTCTCCGTGGAAGTTCTGAAGGCGGCCAACGGCCTGGTCGGCGATTTCCTCCAGCCGGATCAGGTGTTGATCATCCCTGCTCCCGTGGCGGCCCCCACTCTGCAGGCCAGCGAACCTATCAGTGGGATGATCCGGCATGTAGTCCAGGCCGGCGACACGTTATGGGGGCTGGCCGCCCAGTACAACGTGAGTGTGGCGGCGATCCAGCAGGCCAACGGCCTGACCGGGGAAGAGATCTTCGCCGGGCAGGAATTGCTGATCCCTGTGGGCGGTGGTTCTGGCCTGGCCACGCTGCCGGCGTCGCCGGCCGCTGGCTCGGTCTGGCAACCCTCTATCCTGGAAGGCGACTTAGCCGCGGCCTACCCCGCCACTTTGCAAACTGAGCGGTTCACCTTACACTATACGCCGGGCACCTATCCGGCCCGGGATCCGGCAGCGGTAGCCGCCCTGGTCACGCGCGGCCTGCAACAGCTGGAAACCACGTTTCAGGTTTCCTTAAGCGGCCGCTTTGATGTGTATGCGGCCGGCAGCCTCTTTGCCCGTCCGGATCAAGCCTTGCGCGGGCGGAGCTTTTCCGCGGCCCGGCGCACGTTTTTCCTGCACGATGGCAGCGGCAACGCGGCGGATCAGCAATACATCGTGGCGCATGAGCTGACCCATCTCTTTACCTGGAACGTTTTTGGCCGTCCCTCCTCGGCCTTGTTGAGCGAAGGCGCTGCTGTTTATGTGGGCAGTCTCACCATCAGGGGGGCGGACCATTTGCCCATTGCCACGTTCTGCGCGGCTTACCGGCAGGCCGGGGCCTTGCCGTCGTTGACCGGCGCTCTGAGCTTCCAGGGCCACATCCGCGATTTGCCCTACTACTACACGGCCGGTTGCTTTGTGCAGTATCTGATTGAGACCTACGGCGTGGAGAAGTTCGGGCAGCTCTATCCCACCGGCGACTATACCGGCCTGTACGGGCAATCGTTGGCGGCGCTGGAGGCGGCATGGCTGAGCACGGTGGATGCGGCGCCACCGGTGGCCTTCGATCCAACCGCCCTGGTCACAGCGGTGGCGCAGGTGGGCCAGGCTTACAGCGACCTGTTTGACACCTTCAGTGGCCAGCCGAACGAACTGGCTGCCTATCCTTTCATTGATGCGGCCCGGCTGGCAGTCCTGGAGGGACGGCTGGCTGAGGTAACGCCGCAGTTACAGGCCTTTCACACCGCTCTGGGACGGTAAAGCGGCTGGGATCAGTATCTAACATTAACGCTACAGCAAAAGGAGGATTGCCATGTCACCGAAACGGGAATTCACAGCTCAGGAAGCCCAACGCATCGGGGATGCGCTGGGCATCAATTGGGCCGCGGTCAGCCTGGAGGAATTCCGGGCCGGGTTGGCGGTGGAACTGGAACACGGGGCGCGTGACCCGGAGACCGACGTCACTCATGACGATGAGCTCCTCACGGGCAAGATCGCCCTCGCGCATCTGAAGGAATATCCCGATTACTACACCCGGCTGGCTAAGATGGAGCGGGAAGCCGAGGAATACTGGGCCAGCCAGCCTTAAAGCCCCAACCTTGACAGGGGAATTCCCCATGAGCTGGCGTTCACCAGCCGTGGGATGAAAATTGGCTTGTAGTAACGCGCTTGAGCGCGTTTCAGACGGCGCCTGCAAACAAACGTTATGGCGTTCGTAGTGTTGCGCTTCAGCGCGGCTCAGACGGCAGCGATAGGATGGGGGCAGGTTCGTCGTAACGCGCTTTAGCGCGGCTGAGACGGCGCTAAAGCGCCTGATTACAAACACATCATTGACAGCGGAGGAGGTGCATTCGTGAACTGTCCTAATTGCGGCAACCCCTTACGCCCCGGGGCGCGGTTCTGCGCCACCTGTGGACAATTGGTTAACTCATCGGCCGGCTCGCCGCCAGCCCCTTCAGCTTCTCCCGGAACGGGGGCAGCGCCCGCCGCACCAGTTCCCCCTCCATCCGGGAGCGCTGCACCGGCGCCGGTGCCACCGCCGTCCTTCTCTCCCGCGCCCCAGCCTTTCGCAGCCTCGATCCCCCAACTGGGCGCGACCGGACAAGGTTCCAGCCTGTGGGGGCCGTTCGCCGGCTACGGTACCCGGCGCGAGCATACCGCCTGGCTCCTGCAAGGGCTGGGCAGCCGCGCTGAACAGCTGCGGGATACCATTACCCAGCAATTCCAGCAGCGGCAGATCCCGCAAGCGCAAGTTACCCAACTGACACTGACCGGGCGCGGCGTGGCGGTGGAGCAGCGCCCTTTTTATCGGGTGCAGCGCGGCCTGGCCACCGTCTGGCTCTACGTGGCCCGCTTTGGCCAGGACTTGTACATCTCCCAGGTTTCCTACATCAAAGGTCAAATCAGCCTGGGCCGGATCTTAATCGTGGCGGCGTTGGGCGGACTGGCCCTGTTTGGGGGGTTGGGCCTGGGGGTGGTGGTGTTTCTTCTGGAGGAGGTTGTCCGATCCATTGGGAGCAGTCTGTTGGGTGGGAAGAGCACAGAACCCAATGGGTTTCTCATGAGTATGTTATGCTGTTCCGAGCCCCTGGGGCTGTTGGCGCAGGTGATCCTGCTTTTGGGGTTGGTCTTCAGTATCTACAAATTCCTGACCGAAAAGGATTTCCTGGCACTGCTCCGCTCGGCTCCCACCGAATTCCAGGAAGATGACATTGTCTCGCTGGAAAAGGCGGTGAACGAGACGGTCCGCCAGGCTGCTGATATCGTCGGCATTGATCTGAAGCTGCTCGCGCCAGGGCAGGCTTACCAGCGCGGTCGCCGCTTGATTTGAGTGGGGGTGAGGGCGATGGCGAACTGTCCACGGTGCGGGGCCACGCTGCGACCCACCGCGCGTTTTTGCGCGGTCTGTGGGACGCGGCTGGTTGAGGCAGTCCCTGAGAGCCGGCCGGCAGTGACCCTCAGCGTGGTTGGTGCTGAGGATGGTCATGGGATAGCCAGGGCGGTTGCCGATAGCGGACTGGATAGACCGCCGCATATCCAGGTAGAACCGGCTGGCGCAACACCGACCCCCCTCCTGTCCGGCAGTATCGGTCGGGAGCAGGCGCTTTTTGGCTTCCGCATCCCGACTTTGCCCGATTGGCTGACCGCGCCGACGGTCATCGGCCAGACGGAGGCCGATAAACTGGCCTGGGTTTTGCACAGCTGGCAGCAGGTTGTGGCCAATTTGTGGAAGTGGAAAAGGGCGGCGTGTGCGCTACGCTTTGTCGCGCGGCCGGCCGAGGGGGTGATTGAGATTTTCCTGCTGGGACGGGTGCGGGTGTCGCGGCAGGCCCAGGCGGTAGCACAGGCGTTGGCCCATGATCTGGCGAACCAGCTGGCCGCTTTGTACTTGCAGCCGCAGCCATTGGACGCGGTAGCGCTGGCGGCGGCGCGGCGGCCGGTTTCGTTCCAGTATTTGCTGGAGGTGCACCAGCATGAGGCGGTGGTGCGGTTGAATTTGGTTGATGTCTACGTTGTGCATCCTCTAGCCGGTCCCGCCGGCGATTTCCGCCTGGTCTTTGAGACGTTGCTCCGGGTCGGGCAACCGGTCCTGCTCAGCCTCTACCTGGAGCCTACCGAATTAGCCCCGGCGGAATACGACGCGCTGGCCAATACGGCGTCCACGGCCCAATCGCAGGCCGATTTTCAATATAGCGGGCAATACTACCAGGGCCGCTGGCAAGACCCCCAGGCGGCGCTGGTAGGGAGCACTTATGCGGATCTGGTGCGGCGGCTGGGACAGCCCTATCTCTGCGCGGCCCACGTGGCGGCCACCACCGCGCCGGCGGCCCAGGAGGTGGCCCACGCGCTGGCAAGTGCGGTGGCTGTCGCTCCCCCTGCCGGGCGCACGGCCGCCTCCCCTGCCGTTTCCCTGCCGGTGCAATGTGATGTAGTGCCAGCTCGCACCGCTGCCGAGTTCCAGGCCTTGCAGCTGGCCCTCACCGACTTGACCCTGCCCCCCTGGGCTGCGACGATGGCCACTCCCGGCAAAGAGCGCTTGCGTTATCTGACCGATGCTGCCGGTGCCGCCTCTCTGGTGCGCTTGCCGGTAGTGGCTAAGGGCGGGTTGACCGGTGTGAGTGTGCGTCAGATTGCTCCGGGATTCCGGCCCGGCCCGCAGCGCCAGGCCGCCGCCGACGACGAGCTCAGCCTGGGCCACTTCCTGCCAGCAGGGGGCCTCGCCACGGTTAAGGTGGCCGATCTCACCCGCCATGGGCTCATTGTGGGCTTTACCGGCAGTGGCAAGACCAATACCTGCCTCTCGCTGGTGGATCAGCTCTGGCGGCAGCACCACATTCCCATCTTAGTCATTGAGCCGGCCAAAACGGAGTACCGGGGACTGTGCCGGCGGCCTGGTTTTGAGAGTTTGAAGATTTTCACCCTGGGCGATGAAGCCACCGCTCCATTTCGGCTGAATCCGTTTGAACTGCTGCCCGGTATCCGGCTGGAAACGCATCTGGCAGCTCTGAAGTCCTGTATCAATGCTGCCTTGCCGCAATTCGGCGTGTTGCCCTCGCTGGTAGAGGAGGCGCTGATCCGCATCTATCAGGACAAAGGCTGGGAACTGACCGACAAAGTGCAGGCCGACGAGAGGCGGCTTTTTCCCACCCTGCGCGATCTGTACACGATGATCGTTCGGGTGGTAGAGGAGCGCGGCTATAAGGGCGAGACGCGCGATAACATTCGGGCTGCGGCCGCCGGGCGCATTGGCAGCCTGCTGGCCGGCAGCAAGGGGCGGATGTTGGGGTGCCAGCGTTCCATTCCCATGGAACTGCTGTTCGGCGGCCCGGTGGTGCTGGAACTGGACGCCCTGAACGATGACGACAAGGCGCTGGTGATGATGTTCCTGCTGACCTTCTTGCGCGAATATTGCAAGGTCAACCGCCCGGATGGCCGTCTGGCCCACGTGACGCTGATTGAGGAAGCCCACCGGGTGATGGAAAACGTGCCCTCTATGGTCGGCAGCGAGGTGGCTCCCGATACCCGCGCCGAGGCCGTGCGCTTTTTCGCCGGCCTGTTGGCGGAGACGCGCGCTTACGGCGAGGGCATTTTGATTGCGGAACAATCGCCCAGCAAACTGGCTCCCGATGCTGTGCGCAACACCAACCTCAAAATCGCCCATATGCTGCTGGATAGCCGCGACCGCGACGCCATCGCCGGCGCGATGATTATGGACGAAGAGCAGAAGGCCTTTCTGGGCAAATTGCCGGTGGGCCAGGCGGCGCTTTTTATGACCGGCTACGAGCGCGCGACATTTATCCAGGTGCCGCCGGCCAAAGCCGGGGGCTATGTGGCGCGCCTGCCGGATGAGGCGGTGGCGGTGCACATGGAGCCGTTCCGCCAGGCCCACAGCACCGCTTACCGGCCCTGGGACGGCTGTCGCTTTTGCAGCTCCCCCTGCCGCTACCGGCCGGTGATAGAGCCGGTGACGCTGGATAAGGCGTTGTGGGCGGCTTTTCAGGCGGCGCTCATTACTTTTGACGAGCGGCCGGCGCCGGCTGATGACGCTCGTAACTGGGCCGAGGTGGCCCGGGCTTGCGCGTTGGCGGCGGCGGCAGCCGGTCAGGCCGGGGATGCCGAGGCCGGCTATTGTTACCTGGTGCATGGGATTGACTTTCCCTTTACAGCAGAGATGCGGGCGCAATTCGTGGCCGCCTGGGCCCGGCTGGGAGGTGTTTGATGGCAGGTTCAGAAGTGGAATGGGTGGCCGATGCCGTGCTTAAGACCGTGCGGGCCGGGGAGACGGCCCTGCGCAAGGCCTGGACGCTGATAGAGGCCGCGACGGAACAGAAACGCCCTTCCGAGTTTTTGAGTCCGGCGGCCATCCGGCGCATCCAGGGCCGGAGAAACCCTTTAGGACCTCAGGGAGGACAGGATGCGTGAGCTCAAAGAGACCCGCAGGGAGGACAGGATGCGTGAGCTCAAAGAGACCCGCGAGACCCCGGAGACCTCCTCCCCTGAACCCCCGGCTACGCCTCGGCTCAGCCGGGAGGGGCAGCGGCGGATGCAGGGCAAAGGTGAGACCGGCAGGGTGGCAGAAGCTCTCAGTCCGGCAGAAAAACAACGGCTTTCCGCCGTGGCTCAGGAAGCCATGGATAAAGGACCGGTGCAAGATAGCTCTATTCATTACCGCCGCTATGCCAGCGAAGCGGCCGCTGGCGCCAACATGCCCGGCGCGGTCAGCCTGGATGCAGCCGTAGAAGGGTTTCAGGGCCACAACTATCCGCTCTACGACCTGGCCTCGCCGACCGAGATTGCTTCCGTCAAAACGCATTGGACCAGTGAAGGCAACTTAGATGCCAATGCCCTGAATGCCTATGTGCGAGACTTTGAACGTCAATTAGGTTGGGGCCGGGCAGTCGGCTCTGTAGCCCGGGATGGCGAGCGCCTCGTGCAGGCGCGTGACCAGTGTGGTATCCCGGTACCGGAAGAACTGAAACAGGCCAATGCCGAGGCGGCCGCTGAGTATTTGCGCCTGAATAGCTGTCTGCGCATACCCGAGGATCATGTGAAGCCTGTGCAAGATGAACTGGTACAGCGGGCTCGGCAAAGCCCAGAGACTTATGGGCTGCCGGTGGATTATACGGACGCCGACCTCATGCACTTGAGGGAGCGGGTGCGCAGTCTGGGTCTGGCTTCTACTGAGCTGCGGGCGTTGATCCAGGCGCAGATGGCCAGGCGCTCTTTGTCAAGCTGAAGGCCAATGGCCAATGTAGGGCAAACTTTAGTTTGCCTCTTCCAATACTAACAGGCGAGAATCTCGTAGTCAGGCGCTTTAGCGCCGTTTTCAGCGCGCAGCGGTGCGTCACAGAGAGGAACCTGACATGGCACTCACAACCGGTCAAATCGTCAACCAGCGTTACCGTATCGCCCGTTTGCTGGGCAAAGGCGGGATGGGGGCTGTCTATCGCGCCTGGGATTTGACGCTGAACATCCCCGTGGCGTTGAAAGAGCTGATCCCCGACCCGACCATGGACGCCCGCACGTTGGCCGAACTGCGCGCCCAGTTCCAGCGCGAGGCGCAAGTCCTGGCCAGCCTGAGCCATCCCAACCTCACCCGCGTGACCGATTTCTTTGAATGGGGCGGCAATGCTTATCTGGTGATGGATTTTGTGGAGGGCGAGAATTTACACCAGCTGATTGAGCGGCAGGGCGCCCTGCCCGAGGAGCAGGTGATCGGTTGGGCGCTTCAGTTGTTGGATGCGCTCCACACTTGCCACGCGCGGAACGTTCTTCACCGCGACATCAAGCCCCAGAACATCATCATCCGGGCCACCGACGGGCGAGCGGTGCTGGTGGATTTCGGGCTGGTGAAGCTGTGGGACCCGCATCGCCCGCAGACGCAGAACATCATCCGTGGGATGGGGACGCCGGAGTACGCTTCGCCCGAGCATTTCGGCCTGAGCGGACAGCACACCCAGCCGTGCAGCGATCTCTACAGCCTGGGCGCGACGCTCTACCATGCGCTGACCGGCCGGGAGCCGCCCTCGGCCCTGGAACGCTGGGCCAACCCCAATGTGCTGGTGCCGCCGCGCGCCCTGGGTCTGAGGGTCAGCCCCGCCGTGGAAGCGACGTTGCTCCGGGCGCTGGCGTTGCCGCCGACAGAGCGGTTTGCCAGCGCTGTGGAGATGCTGGGCGCGCTGCAGGGGAGTGTTGCCACTGTTCCTTTTAGCCAGCCGCTGCTGGTTGCGCCGGCAGGGGGTTACGTGGCGCCCGAGGTCCGTCCCACAGCGGTCAGGCCGTTGGCGCTGACGCGCGATACCCGCTGGCCGCTGGAGCTGGGGACGGCGTTGGGCATGGCGTTGGTGGGGATGTTGGCCCTGCAAACGCTACTCTTCAGCGCGGAGACTCCAGCGGGCCAATACCTGGGCTTGAGTGTGGGCGCGCTCTTGCTGGGCGGCATCGGCTGGTTTGGGGGCGACCTGATCTTTCAGGCCGTTGCCCAGCGCGCGCGGGGGACGGCCGGGGCGCCGGCCAGCAACCGGCCCACCCAACGGCTGGTCGCGTTCACGCAACGGCTCACGCGCCGCATGACTACCGGCCAGCAAGTGGGGCTGCTGGCGGCGCTGGTGGCCGTGGCGGTTGGGGCGGCCTGGCTCCTGGGCCCGGTCGTGGCCAAAGTGCCCTGGCTCTGGCGTAACCTGCCCTCGTATGCCTTTGCCGGCCCGCTGGCCTACGCGGCGGTGGGGCGGCGTCCGGGACGGGCATTGGCGGCGCATGTCCTGGTGGCAAGCCTGGGCGGCCTGGCCTTGCAGGCCAGCACGGGTTCTACGGTGACCGGTTTACCGGCTTTGCTGGGAGCGGCTCTGGCCGGCGGCCTCTTGATGGAAGGGTTGGCGTGGGTGGCCGGCCGCACCTGGCTCAA
>CAYTGR010000020.1:22376-42778 GCA_964437445.1 uncultured Anaerolineales bacterium
CCGGCGGCCTCTTGATGGAAGGGTTGGCGTGGGTGGCCGGCCGCACCTGGCTCAAGGGATAGCTCCTGCCAATAGCCAGGGGCCATTCAGGGGGTGCATTCATCGGCGGGGGATGAAATTGGCTCGTCGTGCCGCGCATTAGCGCGCTTCCGCCTTCATCCTTCATCCTTTCAGAAAGCGTTCACCGGCAGGGGGGTGAAAATGTGAACAGTGAACGGTGAGCAGGAAACAGGAATTTCTACCGGCTGCTCTCTGCTCACTGCTTAACTGGTTTTTATTTTCATGAGGAGAACAGTATGGAATTTATAGAACCTATAGAACCTGTGAAGCCCGACGAAGAGACTGCTGCCGGCGAGGGCAAGGGCAAAACCTCGGTTTTGCCGCCCCAGGAACCGGCTACCGAATCCCCGGCGGAGGTTATCATCCTGCAAAACCGCTACCGGGTGGTCCGGCGGCTGGGGGGCGGCGGCATGGGCCAGGTCTACCTGGCCTGCGATACCCGCCTGGCCGATAAAAAGTGTGCCGTCAAACAGCTGGTGCCCGATCCCCACCTCACCCCCGGCGAGCAACAGCAGGCTGCCGAACTCTTCCGGCGCGAGGCCGCCATCTTAGCGAATCTGAACCACCCCAATCTGCCGGATGTTTTTGATTACTTTGAGGAAGGGGGCTGCTTTTATCTGGTGATGGATTATGTGGAGGGCGAGACGCTGGCCGACCGGCTCAAACAATCGCCCGCCGGCCTGCCCCAGGAAGCCGTGCTGGAGTGGGCGCTGCAATTGTGTGACGTCTTAGACTACCTGCATACGCTGGAGCCGCCGGTGATCTTCCGCGATATGAAACCGGCCAACATCATGGTCACGCCGGGGGGGCAGATTAAGCTGATTGATTTCGGGGTGGCGCGGCTCTTCAACCCGGAAAAGCAGACCGACACGCTCAAGATGGGGACGGCCGGCTACGCCCCGCCGGAGCAGTATGCCGGACAGGGGCAGACCACCCCCCGTTCCGACATTTACGCGCTGGGGGCGACACTGTACGAACTGCTGACCGGCGATGATCCGACGGCTCACCCCTTCGTCTTCACCCCGCCCAACAAACTCCGGCCGGCCATCTCGGCGACTCTGTCGGAGGCGGTCATGCGGGCGGTAGCCCTCGACCCCGCCGCGCGCTTCCCCTCGGCCAGGGCCATGAAGGAGACGCTGGAGAAGGCGACTCGCCCGCGCCGGGCGTTGCCGCTGATCCAGCGCCGGGGTACCGGTCCCACTCCCCCGCCGCCGGACCAGGCTGTTCTGGCCGGGACGGCGCGTCCGCGTCCCCTGGCGGTGCGTTTGCTGCAGGGAATTGGGCGCGCCATCCTGACCGTGGTGCTGGCCGTGGTGTTAACGGCGGTGGCACTGGCGATTGTGCTTTCTTTTGTCCTCTCGTTTGTCGCTGAACGCGCAATTGTCAACACCGATTGGGAACTGGAACCCGACACCACCCGTTCGGTCATTAACGAATGGAAATTCAACCAGGGGGCGCAGGAGGCGCTGGCCCCGTATGCCCTGGATGCCATCCACGACATCCGGTTGGATTTCACCCCGCCTGACCAGGCGGCCCTTTCTTTCATGTTCTCCGATACTTCCGTGGGGGTTTACGGTCGGGTCTCCGTTAAAAATGATTTGCCCGCCGTGCAAATCCAACGTATTAATGAGGTGCCGCTTTATATCGTCGGCGGCATCGTCTCGGATGGGATCAACCGGGGTTTCCGCAAGGTCTTTGAAGCTTCGCCGGTGCGAGTGACAGACATGATCGTGGAAGATACCCAACTGACCGTTTTGATGACGCCGCGTTGAACCTCCTGATGACTAACGGCAGGGCGTTAGTTTTGAGGGCGTGATCAGGCGAGGACATTAATGTTGACCTGTCCTTATTGTGGGGCTGTCCATTCCGGCACGGCGCGCTTTTGCCCGCAGTGTTCCCGGCCGCTGCGCCGGACCTGCCCGCAATGTGGCGCGGAGAATCAGGCGCGGGCGCGCTTCTGTGGTAAATGCGGCGCTGCGCTGGCTCCTTCAGAGAAGCTTTGCCCTCAATGTGGGCAGGCCAATGCGGCCGGCGCACGCTTCTGTAAAGCGTGTGGCGCGCTGTTAGAATCCACCGGGGCCTATCTGGGCGGGCCGACGCCTCCACCACCCAGTGTCTCGCCGGGCACCGGCCTGCTCCCGCCGCAGACGCTGCTGGCCGGGCGATATATCATCCTGCGCCGGGTGGGACGTGGGGGCATGGGCGCGGTCTATCAGGCCGCCGACAGCCGTATCGTCGGCAAATGTTGGGCGGTCAAAGAGCTATCGGATGCGGCCATCACCGATCCGCTGGAACGCCAGCAGGCCATTGAGGCTTTCCGCCGGGAAGCGACCATGCTAGCCGCGCTGGACCATCCCAATCTGCCGAAGGTGATTGATCACTTTTCTGAGAGCGGCAAGCAGTACCTGGTGATGGATTTCATTGAAGGGCAAACGTTGGCCGAACGGCTGGCAGAGGCTGGTGGGCAACCTTTGCCGGTGGCGGAGGTGCTGGGCTGGACGGAGCAACTCTGTGAAGTGCTGGGCTATTTGCACGCCCAGACTCCCCCTATCATTTTCCGCGATCTCAAGCCGGCCAATATCATGGTGACACCTCAGGGTGTGGTCAAGCTGATTGACTTTGGGATTGTGCGGCATTTCAAGCCGGGCAAGACCGCCGACACGGCTTACCTGGGCACCGCCGGTTATGCGCCGCGTGAACAATATGGCAAGGGGCAGACCGATGCCCGCTCCGATATCTATGCGCTGGGCGCGACGTTGCATTATCTGCTCACCGGCCAGGATCCGACCAATCATCCTTTTCACTTTGACGCCGTCCAGCAGCTGAACCGCCAGGTGCCGCCACCGGTCGCTGCTGCTATCATGAAGGCGCTGGCTGATCTGCCGGCTGACCGCTGGCAAAGCGTGGCAGAGTTCCGGGCCGCGCTGCAACCGGCCGCCGGTTCCCTGGCGGAACCCGGCCCGCAGAAATTACCGTTCATATCGCCGCCCAATCTGTTGCCTAAAGTAATGCCGGTACAACCTTCCACGTCGGCGGCCCCGGCAGCGGCTTCGCCGGTGGCTGTTCCTCAACCCACTACGCCGCCGGTCCGCCCCCGGGGCGGGCGATATTTCTGGTTGTTGGTAGCCGGTGTGGCGCTCTATGGAATCGGGGGGCCGTGGAGCGCCGCTATCATGCCGCCCACTTTGCCGTTTGAGCCACTGGCCTGCGTCCCGGCCCTCTTTGGCCTGCTATTTGGTCCCTGGCTGGGCGGCTTGACCGGGTTGATCGGGATGGGAGTGGCGACCCTGGCCGGACACGGGGTTAGTTCTCCGTGGTTAGGCTATCATTTGGGGTTGGCCGCTTTGCTGGGCTTGCTCCCGCCGCTGCTGGTCAAAAATCCCGGCCGCGGTTGGGCTGTTTTCTGGACCGGCCTCTGGGTGAGCTTGTTGGGCGCGGCCGGCATGGGATGGGCAGCTAGCCGGGCTTTGGGAAGTTTATTTTTCTGGGAGGTGACGAAGCAGGTTGCCCTCCAGATTGGACCTTCCCACGTGCTCTTGTTGCCGCTGCTGGCGCGCTGGTGGTTCGGAGCGGTGCGTCGCGCCGGACTTTACTGGCGGGATAAATCTTGATGGATGGTCGCCGTGCTCATGCTTTAACATTTCGGCTGTCACCCTGGCTCGGCCGGATTTGCCGCCAGGGCGCTTTGTGCTATGCTAAGTCTACCGTTGGCCGGCCATTGGCGCGCAATTCCTGATGGGGAGGGGCTATGCAGTGTCCTAATTGTGGTTTTGATAACCGTCCTGATGCTCGCTTTTGCAAACAGTGTGGCTATGCTTTGACGTCGTTGGCTCCCTCGTCGCCAGCAGCTCCTTCCCCGGCGTCGGCGTTGCCCTCCACTGTCTGCCCGCATTGTGGCGCGCCGTTGAAGGCCGGAGCGCGCTTTTGCTCGCGTTGCGGTCAGGCGGTGCAGGAAACTACCGCAGTTTCACCTGCGCCGTCGCCGCCGTATACTGCGCCCCAGGCCGTGCCGCCACCGGCGATGCCTGCGGCGGTAGCGCCGCCACCTTCTGGTACTAAACCGGGTCTGGTGATGGGTGCTTCCACTCCTACCCGCCCTCGCCGGCGCTTCCCCTGGCTCTGGCTGCTCATCGGCGGGGTGGTCATCCTGGGCATCATAGCAGTATTAGTGGTCCTTTTCGTCATCCGGCCGGGAAAAGCAAAGGAGCCGGTTGCCACGCCGACGCCGACGCTCACGGTCCCTCCCCCGGCCGCAACAACTGAGCTGGTAGCTTCGCCGGAGCCAACCGCGACCCTGTCCCCTCAGCCGGCGGCTCCTCTGGTGATGGAGGCCGAAGATAATCACGTCAGGATGACCCTGGCGCTGTCGGCGGCTTCGTTGCCGGTTACCGAAGGACTGACCGCGACGGTTACCATCACCAATTTGACTGCGGTGGCTCTTAACAATGTAACATGTGAGCTGCTGGGACCGTTGGCCCCTGCTTTGTCGGCCACCACGGAAGCGACGCTGGCTGAAATTCCGGCTGGTAGCACGGGAGTGATAACTTTTGCCTCTGCCGCACCGCTGACGGCCGGAGAATTTCCACTTAAGGCCGTCGTCACCTTCCTGGTACAGGAAACGACGCCTTACCGCGATGGTCTGCTGACCGGGCCGTTGACGGTCACCGTCTCTGAATGATCTTTAACCCCCAGCTGGAACAAGATCACTTTTGGGGAGGGAATTTATGCTCATTACCCATGCTCGTGTCGCTACGCTGGGCGCGCACCCGCAGTTAATTGAGGATGGCGCCCTGCTGATCCAGGGCGACCACATTGTGGCGGTGGATACCACCCCTGCGCTGACTACCGCTTATCCGGCCGAGGAGCGGCTGGATGCTGAGGGCCAGCTGGCGTTACCGGCGGCGCTCTGCGGTCATACTCACTTTTACGGCGCGTTTGCGCGGGGCTGGGCCTATCCCGGCCCGGCGGCGACCCGCTTTGGCGAGATTCTGGAGCGGCTCTGGTGGCGGCTGGATAAGCTGCTCACGTTGGAAGATGTCCGCTATTCGGCGCTGGTTTGCCTGGCCGACGCGATTCGCCACGGCACCACCACGTTGATTGACCATCACGCCAGTCCTTATGCCATTGAAGGCTCCCTGGATGTGATCGCCGAAGCCGTGCTCCAGGCCGGCGTGCGCGTCTCGCTCTGCTATGAGGTCACCGACCGCGATGGAACCGACCTGGCCCGCGCCGGCCTGGCCGAGAACGTCCGCTTCCTGCGCCGGCTGCGCGCTGCACCTCACCCGCAGCTGGGGGCCTCGTTTGGGCTCCATGCTTCTCTGACCCTGAGCGATACGACCTTAGCGGAAGCGGTGGCCGCGGCTGAAGGATTGGAGACCGGTTTCCATATCCATGCCGCTGAAGGGATTGAAGATGTGGAAGATAGTCTCCGCAAATCCGGTCGGCGCGTCATCCACCGCTTGCACGCCGCCGGGATTTTGGGACCGCGCAGCATTGTCGCGCACGCCGTCCATGTGGATGAGAGCGAGATGGATGTACTGGCGGCGACCGGCGCCTGGGTCACGCATCAACCGCGCTCCAACATGAACAACGCGGTGGGCACCGCGCAGGTGGAGACCATGCTAGCGCGCGGCGTCAACCTGGCATTGGGCAACGATGGCTTCAGCAACAACATGGTAGAGGAGATGAAGGCCGCCTACCTGATTCACAAACTGGCCCAACACGATCCGCGCGCCATGCCCGGCGACCTGGTTTTCCGTCTGGCCTACGACGCCAACGCCCGCCTGGCCAATATTTTCTGGCCGGGGCAGCGCTTGGGGGAACTGACTCCTGGCGCACTGGCTGACCTGGTGCTGATAGATTATCACCCCACCACCCCGTTGACCGCCGGAAATCTCCCCTGGCATTTACTCTTTGGCTACGAAGCTTCTATGATCACCACAACCATCAGCGCCGGACGGTTGCTCATGCAAGATCGCCACCTGCTGACACTGGATGAAGCCGAGATCACGGCGCGTTCGCGCGAACTGGCTGCGGCGCTCTGGCAGCGTGCGGCGTGAGCGACTTTCAAATGGCGTCTGCGCGGCATGACGTTTATCCCTTGTTTCTTAGCTTAACTGTGTTAGAATGACCATGATGTGGGTTGACGTTTTGACCCTGTTCCCTGCCATGTTTCTGGACCCGCTACAGGAGAGTGTCTTGAAGCGGGCGCAACAACGTGGCTTGCTCACAGTTGTTTTGCACCAGATTCGTGATTACGCTCTGGATCGCCACCAACTGACTGATGACGTTCCTTATGGGGGCGGCGAGGGCATGGTCATGAAACCAGAGCCGCTTTTTCGGGCCGTGGAAGCCATTGTCAGTGACCCGGCCGTGCCGATCATTTTGCTCACCCCTCAAGGCCGGATGTTTACCCAGGCCGTGGCTATGGAACTGGCGCATCACCCCCGGTTGGTATTGCTCTGCGGGCATTACGAAGGTGTGGATGAACGGGTGCGCCAGCATTTAGTGACTGACGAGCTCTCCATCGGCGATTATGTTCTCACCGGCGGAGAACTGGCGGCCCTGGTAATCATTGACGCGGTGGCGCGGCTTATTCCGGGCGTGTTAGGGGCCCCGGAAGGGGCCTGGCACGATTCACACGCCAGCGGGCTGTTGGAAGGTCCCCAGTACACCCGTCCGCCCGAGTATCGGGGCTGGGAGGTGCCGGATGTGTTGCTTTCCGGGAACCATGCGGCCATCGCACGTTGGCGGCGCCAGCAGGCGCTCCGCCGTACCTGGGAACGCCGGCCTGACCTGCTCCCTCATGCTCCTTTGACCTCCGAGGATCAGGCTGCCGTTGCCCAATTTGAGTCCACATCGCGTGAACCTGATACGGTCTCCAACCGTATTTAACGTAATAGGGAGGCACTTTGGAGCGCAATCTGATCCGCGAACTGCAAGACGGTAATTTAGAAGCCCTGGGGGAGTTGTACGAACAGCACCAGGGGCTGGTCTACCGGACTGCCCTGGCGGTGACCCGTGATGAACGGGCGGCCGAGGATATCCTGCAGGAATGTTTTGTCTCCCTTTACCGTTATGCCAGGACGGTAGATCCGGAGCGTCCTTTGAAACCCTGGCTCTACCGGGTAACCGTCAATCTGGCTTATGATTGGTTGTCCCGGACTCGTTGGACGCGGTCGGTGGATGATTTGTTGGAGTGGCTGTCTGGTGTTTCCAGCGTTTTCCCAGCGCCGGAGCGCCGGGCGGAGGATGAAGAAACCGCCAAACTGGTACACGAAGTGATCGCCGGACTGTCTGCGCCACATCGAGCCGTGGTGGTGCTCTTCTACCTGGAAAATCAGAGCGTGGAGGAAATCGCCCGCATTCTGGAATTGCCAGAAGGCACGGTGAAGTCGCGGCTGTACTATGCGCGCGAACGCTTAAAAGCAACACTCACGCGCCGCCAGCGCCCCGTACCGGAGCTAACCTATGAATTCACTTAATTCGGATACTGATCTGGATAACTTGTTTCGTCAGGCCCTGGAACCTTATCAACGGGCCACACCGCCGGCCCGAACCCGCACTCGCGTCTTGGAGCGGGTGCAGGGGGAGGCGCGGTCCTGGTGGCGCAAAGTGGTCGCACGGGTGATGGGGATGGGGACCATCTCAGTACTCATTCTCGTGGGCAGCGGTATAGATGATTCGGCGTTGCCTGCCTGGCGTCCGCTCAACTCTGGCGTAACCCTGGCCACCGACCGTTTCCTGGCGTTGCGGTTTGTCGCCTGAGCTGTTACGGTTAATGTGGCAGGGGCAATCGGTTCGGTTTTGCTCAAGGCGCGCGGGTTGCGCGTGCTGGAAACGGCAACGGTTGGAGTAGATTTGACATTGGAGGCCGGGACCTGCTGGGGGCTCTGGGGCGGCCAGGGCAGCGGGAAAACAGCCTTATTACGGACCCTGGCGCGCCTGGATGTCCCGTTAGGGGGCCAGCTGGTCTGGGTTGACAAGGACGTCACTCGCCTGCCTCGTTGGCGTCTGGGGCCGTGGCGCCGATTTGTGGCGTTGTTCCTGGCAAACCCTTACACTGCATTGGAACCCTGGCGGCCCGTGCGCCGGTTGCTGGGCACTGACAAGGCACAGGTGGCGGCCGCGCTCCGGCAGGCCGGGCTCTCTCCTGTTGTGGAGGGTTATCAGGTACGTTCGCTTTCGGGCACCGAGCGGATGCGATTGCTCTTCGCCCGGGCCTGGTTGGACGGCCCGCATGTGCTGCTGGTGGATGATGCGGCCCAAGTGTTGCCCCTCGCGGCCTGGACGGCGTTAGTAGCCGATTGGCGGGCTGCTTTGGGGGCTGAACGGGCCCTGTTGTTAGCCGGCTGGCGTCCAGCGGCACTGGCCGGCGCTGATGGGTGGTTGGTGCTGTGCCGGGGTGACGGTGTGGAATGGGGACCGCGGGCGGCTGTGGCGGAGCAGCCTGCTCACCCCTATACTCGCTGGTTGCAACATGGCCGGGGTGGGCAGCTGGCCGATAGTTCCGGGTGCGGATTCAGTGCCCTCTGCGCGGAAGCGCGTCCGATCTGTCGTGAGCAGCTCCCGGCGCCGGTGGAGGTTGCCCCCGGCCATTGGGTTCGTTGTCACAGGAACGGTTGAACTTGACTTTTTGTCTGTTAACCGTTAAAATTGGAAACGTCTTTCATACATTGACTTCAGCACACCATCCGAGACAGATGGATGAGAGGAGGTGATGCCAGGACAGAAAAGGCTGAGTTTTTCCCCGTTAGTAAATGTTGTTAAATTCCAATCTACATTGAGGAGGAGATACCCATGTTAGGCAAGAAGTTGTTGGTGCTTGTTGGGTTGCTGACCGTGGCGGGGATGCTCCTGACCGCCTGCGGCCCGACCCCCACCCAGGCCCCGGCCACCACCGAGGCCCCGTCCAAGACCGAAGCCCCGGCCACCACCGAGGCTCCCAAGACCGCCGAGCCCACCCCACCCCCGGAGCCTAAGACGCTGGTGATCTGCCAGGGCCAGGAACCGGACACCATGTATTGGTATGGCGGCGATATGCTGGCAGCCCGCCATGTGCAACACGCGATCTATGATGGCCCCATTGACAACCGCACCTACGCCTACCAGGCGGTCCTGTTGGAGAAACTGCCCAGCGTGAATGATGGCGATGCCGTCATCCAGAAAGTGACCGTCCAGGAAGGCGATAAGGTGGTGGGTGATGATGGCAGTCCGGCCGAACTGGCCAAGGGCATGAAGATTCGTCCTGCCGGCTGTAATGCAGCTGACTGCGCCGTGGAGTTTGACGGCACGCCGGTGGAAATGGAACAAATGGTCGTCACCTTCAAGATTAAGCCGGGTGTCAAATGGTCCGATGGCGAGCCGTTGACCGCCGATGACTCGGTTTATAGCTTTGAACTGGTGGGTAGCCCGGACACTCCCTCGGCCAAGTACACCTTTGACCGCACGGCTTCCTATGAAGCCAAGGACGATGTGACCGCTGTCTGGTCTGGTCTGCCCGGCTACATTGACAGTGTTTATTTCACCAACTTCTGGACCCCCATGCCGCGCCATCTGTGGGAGAAGAAGCTGGGGTATACAGCCAAGGACCTGCTGGAGAAAGAGGAATCCTCCCGCATGCCGATCGGCTGGGGCGCGTTCGTGATCAAGGAATGGGTCCAGGGTGATCACATCACCGTCGAGAAGAACCCGCTCTACTTCCGCGCCAGCGAGGGTCTGCCCTATGTGGACACTGTGATCTACCGCTTCATTAAGGATTCCAACGCCAGTGTGGCGCAGTTGATCTCCGGCGAGTGCGATATCGTCACGACGGATGCCGCGCTGGAAGACCAGGCCAATCTGCTGCTCCAGTTGGAGGAGCAGGGTGTGGTGACGCCCGTGTTTGCGACCGGCACCAGCTGGGAGCACCTGGACTTCGGCATCACGCCGGTGGAAACCTACGACCGGCCGGATTTCTTTGGTGATGTCCGCGTGCGCCAGGCGTTCGCCTACTGCTTGAACCGCCAGGAAGTCATTGACACCATCCTGTACGGTCGTTCTGTTACGATCGCCAGCTACATCCCGCCCGAGCATCCCTACTATGCCGGCGATATGCTGACCACCTACGACTACAACCCCGATAAGGGCAAGGCCCTGTTAGAGGAGGTTGGCTGGGTGGACGACGATGGCGATCCCGCTACCCCGCGCGTGGCTAAGGGGATTGAAGGTATCCCCGACGGCACCAAGTTTGAGGTCAAGTGGCAGAGCACCACGGCGACCTTCCGCGTTCAGTACATGCAGATTTTCCAGAAGCACCTGGCCGAGTGCGGCATCAAGGTCAACCTGGAGAACCTGCCGGCCTCGCAATTCTTCGCCGACGGCCCCGATGGCCCGCTCTTCGGCCGCCAGTTTGATCTGGGCTCCTTCACCTGGGTGACCGGTGTACAGCCGCCCTGTGACCTCTACATGTCGGAGTTCATCCCTTCCGCCGACAATGGCTGGAGCGGCCAGAACGATCCGGGCTTCAACAACGCCGAGTATGACGCCGCTTGCCAGCGCGGGCTCCAGGCGCTGCCCGACACCGAGAACTACATCCAGGGCCATAAAGAGGCCCAGAAGATCTTCTCCGAGCAGCTGCCCGTCTTCCCGCTCTTCCTGCGGCTGAAGATCGCGGCCTATCGTCCCGAGGTCACCGGGTTCATCGTGGATCCCACCGAGAACTCGGAAATCTGGAACATTGAGGCCTTTGACATTCAGCAGTAACTGTGGTTAAAAAAAGGTGGCGGCGTTATGACGCTGCCACCTTTTTATTATAATGAATTGGGACGCGGATGAACGTGAGCTTTTGTGATGAAGCAAAAAATCAACGTTAGTTCGCGTCCCAGTTGTATCAATCATCTGCTATCCTTTTCCAGGACTGGGGCACTACTGGGCGATGAGCGTGGAAAAATTTCACGCCGAGACGCAAAGCCCGCTAAGGTTTTTATCAAAGATAGGGGTTGCTTGGCGTTTTAGTGACTGGGCGTGAGGCCTTTTTGCGGAGAGTCATGAAGTTGGCGGAAGGTGGGTAGTGACGCCTTTAGGCGTTTCTGATCTTGCAGAAGCACCTGAAGACGCCACTACAAGGTCCAAGACTTGAGCTGGCAATACATTTGAAACCATTCCTCAACGTCCCTGGCGGCTTTTGCGGTAAAAACGCCCCGTAGTTGTGCCAATCCTATTTCCAACGGATTTTCCTGAACCTGAGACCGGTTTTTCGGCTATTAAGGGTGAAAACGGGTAAAGGCGTTGGTCTTTCAGTATCTGTAACTTAAGGAGGCGATTCATGGCTGGATATCTTTTACGCCGTTTCATTCAAATGTTCCTGGTGGTGTTGTTAGCAACGATGGCAATCTACGCTATTTTGAACCTGGCGCCGGGCGGGCCACTTTCCGGGTTGAACACGACGGCCGACCGGCGGCAGCGTTTCACCGAGGCCGATAAGGCCCGGCTGGAAGCTTATCTGGGCCTGGATAAGCCTCTGGCGCTCCGCTATGTGGTTTGGCTGCTGGGGGATGACTGGCTGGGCAGCGACTACATGTACCTGGGCCTCAAACCGCCGGCGACCGGTCGGTTCTACGCCGAACCGGGGCTGGCCTACGCCAAACCTGGATACCCGCTCTGGATCCAGGGAGAGGTTGGGCCGGCCGGCGCTGACGGTATGCCTGTCATCACAGCCACCCATGTGTGGATTCGCCCGACCGGTGAAGCGCCGGAGGGCGTGACTAAGGGACGGGTGATTTCGGCCAGTAAGGGATTGCTCAAAATAGACGTGGATAACAATGCGGTGAATGCCTGGGCGGTTGTTTCGCCCGCCACTCAATGGGAAGTATCCGATCTGGCGCCGCGCCCCAAAGGCGCCTGGGTCCCCGTGGCGTGGCTGTTTGGCCAGAATGGGATACTGGGTAACCTGGCTCACTTCCACGGTACGGGACATGGTGTGTTGCGCATGGATTGGGGCTTTTCCTGGTCGGTGGCACGTGGTCAAGCGGTTTCCTCACTAATCGTCAGTCGGTTGGGTAATACGCTCGTGTTGATGTTGACCTCTACCGTGCTTTCCCTACTGGTGGCGATTCCGGTGGGCATTTTCTCCGCCGTCAAGCAATATTCCAAAATGGATTACATTGTGACCACGTTTACCTTCTTCGGCACCGCCATGCCGGTGTTCTGGTTTGGCTTGATGATGATCCTCATCTTTTCCATTAAATTCCGGCAATGGGGGATCCCTTACCTGCCGGCCGGGGCAGTCTATTCGGTGCGCACACCGCCGGCGGGCAGCCTGTTGGCGGCCTGGAACATTGTCCCGAAAAGCTTTGGTGATCGCGCGCTGCACCTGCTGATGCCGACCGTGGTGCTGAGCCTTCTCTACATGGCTAGCTGGAGCCGTTTTATGCGCTCCTCCATGCTGGAGGTATTGCGGCAGGATTACGTGCGCACCGCGCGCGCTAAGGGGTTGGGGGAACGAATGGTGATCGTCAAGCACGCCATGCGCAATGCCTTGATCCCCATTGTTACCATCGTCGTGTTGCAAATTCCCGGCCTTTTCGGCGGAGCCATTATCACTGAAACCATCTTCTCCTGGACCGGCATGGGCCGGTTGTACTACGACGCGCTCGGCGGCGACGATTGGCCGGTGGTGATGATCCTGCTTTTCATTGATGCCGTGTTGGTGGTGGTCTCCACCCTGATCGGCGATGTTCTGTACACGGTGGTGGATCCTCGCATCCGCTACGATTAATTTAGAGAATTGTGAGGTATTGAGGTGGAACATGGCTGCTGATGCACAGGTGGAGAAATTAGAGGCTGAGGGGCTCTTGACGCCCGAACAGCAAAGTATGGTCGCAGTGATCTGGGGGCGGTTCCGGCGGCACAAGCTGGCGCTGGCTGGCCTGATCCTGATCGTCGTTTTCATCTTAATGGCCATTTTTGCCGATCTGATTGCACCCTACGATCCCATTAGCTATCAGGATCCTTATAACAAAAATGCGCCCCCCAGCCCAGCACACCTGTTGGGCACGGATGAAATCGGGCGGGATGTCTTCAGCCGTTTGTTGTACGCGGCTCGCATTTCACTCTCCGTTTCGCTGGTGGTGACGGTGCTGAGCCAGACGATTGGGGCCTTGTTGGGCGGTATTTCCGGTTACTTCGGCGGCTGGGTAGATATGGTGATCCAGCGGTTTGTAGAGTTCATGCTGGTCCTGCCGTTGCTGCCCCTGCTGCTCGCTTTTTCGTCTTTGTTGCGCGGGATCAAAATTCCCGGTGTGCCTGACCAATGGACCAGTGTGGTCATCATTACCTTCATCTTAACCGTTTTTGGTTGGATGGGGGCCTGCCGTCTGGTGCGCGGTATGGTGTTGAGCCTGCGTGGGCTGGATTTCACCGATGCTTCGCGGGCTTTGGGAATGTCGGATCTCAGCATCATTATCCGTCACATGCTTCCCAATTCCATGGCTCCCATTATCGTGAACGCCACCCTGGGGCTGGGCGGGACGATTGTGTTGGAATCGGCGCTCAGTTTTTTGGGCTTTGGCATCCAACCCCCGGTGCCCACCTGGGGCAATATGTTGCAGGCCGCTCAAACCGGGTTATTGGGTGATCCGGCCAAGGTTTTCTATCCCGGTCTGGCGATTTTCCTGGCCTCGCTGGCGTTCAACTACGTGGGCGACGGTCTACGAGATGCGCTGGATCCGCGCCTGAAGCTGTAAACCACTTTGTGGTTAGGAGAATGATCAAGTGGAAGCACATACTCAAACCAATGACAAACTGTTAGATGTCCATAATCTGAAGACCTACTTCTACACCGAAGATGGGGTGGTCAAGGCAGTAGATGGCGTGGATTTTGATGTCCGGCGCGGCGAGATTATCGCCCTGGTGGGCGAGTCGGGCTGTGGCAAGAGCGTTACTTCGCTTTCCATTATGCGGTTAGTGGGGATCCCGGGCAAGGTCGTAGAGGGAGAAATCTTCTATCAGGGGAAAAATTTGCTGGCACTGCCTGAAGTAGAGATGCGCCGGATGCGCGGTGATCGCCTTTCCATGATTTTCCAGCAGCCGACCTCCTGTCTGAACCCTGTTTTCCGCGTCGGCGATCAGATCGCCGAAGTGCTGAAAATTCACCGGGGCATGGATAAGAAAGAGGGCTGGGCTCAGGCCGAAGAATTGCTGCGGATGGTGGGCATTCCTGAACCTCAGAAGCGCGTGCAATCCTTCCCGCACGAAATGTCCGGTGGGATGGCTCAGCGCGTGATGATCGCAATGGCCCTGGCCTGCGAACCGGAGCTGCTCATCGCCGACGAGCCGACCACCGCCCTGGATGTGACGATCCAGGCCCAAATCCTGGACCTGATGCGGAATTTGCAGAAGAAGCTGGGCACTTCTATCATCCTGATCACTCACGATATGGGAATTGTGGCGGAGATGGCCTCCCGGCTTTCGGTCATGTATGCCGGGCGGGTGGTGGAACATACCGACATCACGACCATTTTCCGCAATCCGCTGCACCCTTACACGCATGGGTTGCTGGCCTCCATTCCGGTGATGGGAGTGGTTAAACCCCGGCTGGATACTATTCCCGGCTCCGTGCCCAACCTGATTAACCTGCCACCCGGTTGCAAATTCGCGCCGCGCTGTCTGGCCCGGCTGGAGCATAATCTGCACATCTGCACCGAACAGGAACCGGATTTGATTGACGTTGAGCCCGGACACAAAGTCCGCTGCTGGCTCTATCAGGAACATTAACCCGGCCGGGATGAGGAGCAATATAACCATGGCAGAAGTACAACAGCAATCAACCAAAGGGCAAGAAGACCTGATTGTGGTAGAAAATTTGGTGAAATATTTCCCCATCCGCGGCGGCTTTTTACAGCGGGTCCGGGCCTGGGTGAAAGCAGTGGATGGCGTTAGCTTCACCATCAAGCGCGGTGAGACGCTGGGGCTGGTGGGGGAATCGGGCTGCGGTAAAACGACGGTCGGTCGGACTGTCCTGCGCCTGATCCCGCATACCAGCGGCCGGGTTTATTTTGAAGGCAAGGACATCTTTGCTTTGCGCGGCGATGCGCTGAAGCAGATGCGTAGAAACATGCAGATTGTGTTCCAGGATCCCTATTCCTCGCTGGATCCCCGGATGCCGGTGGGCGAAAGCATCATGGAAGGGCTGAACGTGCACAGGGCGGGCTCCCCCCAGGAGCGTTGGGAGCGGGTGATCCACCTGCTACGGCAGGTCAACCTGGAGGACTTTCATGCCAAGCGCTACCCGCACGAGTTCTCCGGCGGACAACGCCAGCGTATCGGGATTGCCCGCGCGTTGGCGCTCAACCCGAAGTTCATCGTGGCCGACGAGCCGGTCTCCGCGCTGGATGTCTCGGTGCAGGCGCAGGTGCTCAACATTCTCATGGATCTGCAAGAGCAGTATGGCCTGACCTACCTCTTTATCGCGCACAACCTCAGTGTGGTAGAACACATCAGCAACCGCGTGGGGGTCATGTATCTGGGCAAAATGGTGGAGCTGGCCGACCGGGGTGAGGTCTTTGAGCATCCGCTGCACCCCTATACCCAGGCGCTCTTCTCCGCCATCCCCATCCCTGATCCCAAGCTGGCGGGGACCCGCGAGCGCATCATTCTCAAGGGTGATGTGCCCAGCCCGGTGAATCCGCCGGTCGGCTGCCACTTCAATCCGCGCTGCCGGTATGCCATTCAGGGCTTGTGCGACAGGGAGGAACCCCCGTTCAAGGATTATGGTAGCGGCCACTTTGTCGCCTGCTGGCTGTTGGAGAAAGAGCGCGCCGCCTGATCAAGGTGGAAGTAAGATTAAGATACTGGGGGGATTTTGCCGCGCGGCAAAATCCCCTTTTTGTGTCCTTTCTGGGGAATTCTTTTCAATTTTCGCAAACCGTTTATACTTGATGGATAGGAGTTAGTGCCATGTCCAAACGTCCCAGTCTGTTAAGTGCTCTTTTGTTGGGGATACTGGTGATTGCGCTGTTGGTTTGGGCGGTTAGCGCTTTCACCAATGAAGACCCGCTCTGGTTTGTGCCCTACTTCGGTGCGCGCGCTGACTGGATTACCGTCTATTGGGATGGCGAAATCTGGATGTTTTTCCCTGGCGATGCAGGATACGAAGAAGTGCTGCACGCTTTCGCGGACGGCGTTGGGCGCTGGGCTGGCTATGAACCTCAAACGGCGCTTTCCCCAGACTCGCTGGAAATGCTGCGCGCTCAGTGGCGTCTGGTGGAATTCCACTATAATGACCCGGTGCAAGTGCATACCCGCCACCCCTATCCGGCCGCCCGGGTTTTCTTCGTCCCGCTCACCGGGCCTCACGCGGAGTGGCGACGTGTCTTCTCCTCCCTGCAAGGGGACGCCGGTCGGGCTGGAGCTTTGATTTTGAGCCAGGCCCGCTTTGAGCGCCTGACGGCCGCCGTTGAACAGGCTGTTAGCGGCCAGGCTCAACCCTGAGAGCAACTGCATGGGCAATCCACGTGTTTTGGTAGTAGATGACGAACCAGAAATGATTCAGCTGGTCAAGGAGGTGTTGGCGCTGCTGCCCTGCGAGGTCCTGGAGGCGACCAACGGTGAACTGGCACTGGAAATGTTGCGCCAGGAGTTGGCTCAGGGCCAGTTGATTGACGCCATGTTGCTGGATGTGATGTTGCCGGGTGCGGACGGTTTCCGTATCCTGGAGGCGGTCAAGGCGGATCCGTTGCTGGAGCCGATCCCCGTGATTCTGATCACCGGGTTGGATTCGGTCAGCGCCAAGGCGCGCGGGTTGCAGCGTGGCGCGGACGATTATGTGACCAAGCCCTTTGATCCACAGGAGCTGCTGGCCCGCATCGGCGTCGTGTTGCGGATCCGGCGCACCGAGCAAATGTTACGTCGCCGCAACCAGGAGCTGGCCGCTCTGGACCAACTCAACCGGCTGGTCTCCTCCAGTCTTGAGCTGGACCGGGTGTTGTTCTCAGCTTTGGAGGGATTGGGACGGTTGGTGGAAACTGAAGTGCTGGCCTTCGTCCTTAACGAAGAGGAGGTCGGGGATTGGGTCATCCGGGCCGCCCGCAGCCCGGCCGGGACCTGGTTGGAGGGGCGGGTGATCGCAGTGGATGGCGGCCCGCCGGGTGAAGCGTTGCGCAGCGGGCGTCCCGTCCTGCTTCAGGCGATTGAGGAGCCGTTCTGGTCCGAGGCCGTCGGGTTGGCCCCTCTGGATTTGCTTTGCGTCCCGATGGTCACGCATCAGGAGGCGGTCGGGTTATTAGTGGTGGCCGGCCGAGCCGGGCGCTTAAGTGCGGAACATACCCCGTTTCTGGAGCAAGTGGCGGCCACTGTGGCCGTGGCGGTGGACAATGCCCGGCTTTACGGCGAGCTGGCAGCCTTTGCCGCTGAACTGGAACGCTCACAGAGCCAGCTGATCCAGGCTGAGAAAATGGCGGCCGTGGGGCGGATGGCCGCTTCCATCGCACACGAAATCAATAACCCCTTGCAGGCTATCCAGAACAGTTTGCATCTGTCGTTGCATCCGGCCCTGGATGAGGAGCGCCGGCGGCGTTATTTGCAGATGGCCCAGCAAGAGGTGGAACGGCTGATCCAGATTGTGCGGCGGATGTTGGATTTCTACCGGCCGGCGTCGGGCACCATGCAACCCTTAGACATCAACCGGCCCGTGGAAGACGCTCTGGCCTTGGCCAACAAGCGGCTGCAACAGGCCCATATTCAAGTCATTTCCCGGTTTTCCCCCGATTTGCCGCCGGTACGCGGTATGGCAAACCAGCTGACACAGGTCTTCCTTAACATCATCATCAACGCAGTGGAGGCGATGCCCGATGGCGGGACGTTGTGGATTGGAACAGCTTACCATGCCGAGCGTGAGCAGGTGGTGGCGGCTTTCCGTGACAGTGGCCCGGGCATTCCGGCTGAGGTGCGTGTTCATCTGTTTGAACCTTTTCACACCACCAAACCTACTGGTACCGGCCTGGGATTGGCGATCAGTTACGGTATCGTGGAACGCCATGAAGGGACTATCCGCGTCGAGAGTCAACCGGGCAGTGGCGCAACGTTCATTGTGAGTTTGCCCTGCAACCGAGAGGAGGCCCCATAACCTTATGGAAGATATTCGTATTTTAGTGGTGGACGATGAAGTGGCTGAGCGGGTCACGCTGGGCGAGCTGCTGCGCCTGGAAGGCTACCAGGTCACGCTGGCGGGTTCCGGTGAGGAAGCCGTCCAGCTGACTCAGATCGCCACTGTACCTTTTGATCTGGTGATTCTGGACATCCGCCTGCCGAAAATGGATGGGTTGCATGCCCTGGAGATGATTCACCGGGTATCGGTTTCTACGATGGTGATCCTGATCACCGGCTACGGGACTTTGGATACCGCGATCCAAGCCTTACGCAAAGGCGCTTACGACTACCTGCTCAAGCCGTGCCCGGTGGAGGATATTTTAGCCACGGTGCGGCGCGCTCTGGCTCAGCTGCGCCAGGATCGGCAGCGGCGCGTGTTGGTAGGCCGCTTACAGGAGACCATGGAAGCGTTGTTGGCCACCGATGGGGTGGCGCAGGCTGATCCGGAACCGATCATCGGAGAGCGGTTCTTGAAGGTAGGCGAGGTCATGGTGGACCGGGCTAAGCATCTGGTCACCTTGCAAGAGCGCCCGGTAGAGCTGACTCCCACTGAGTTTAGATTGTTGGAGTTTTTGATGGAGCGGGTGGATCAGGTTTGTACGCCACAGGATTTGGTGCGCTTCGCCCAGGGTTATGAGGCCGATGCCTGGGGAGCACGGTCCATTGTGCGAGTTCACATCCGCCGCCTGCGGCGCAAGCTGGAACCGGATCCCGAACGCCCGCGTTACATCATGAATGTGCGGGGGGTGGGATATTTGTTCGCTTCTTCACCCGACCGTTTCCAAAATGAACCGGAAGAGCCTTAACTGATCTGTCACCGTCCGGCAACACCCGATCCCTGTGGTTTGTGGTATAGTGGGATTATAGCCGTAGCAGGGGTTAAAGATGAGACAGAATTATATCCTCATTGTGGAAGACGAGCCCAGTGTTGCTTTTTTCCTCAAAGAGGGGTTGGAAGTTTTGGGCCAGGAATATCAGGTGCTGCTGGCGGACTCGGCCGAGGCAGCGCTGGGCCTGTTAGAGAAACAGGTCCCTGATCTGCTGGTGACCGATTTGCGTCTGCCGGGTATGAATGGCCTGGATCTGGTCTGGATACTGCAGGAACGCGGCCTCACGTTGCCGGTGCTGCTGATCACGGCTTACGGGTCTGACCTGGTGGAAACACGGGCGACTCGTTTAGGGATCAGGGCGATTTTGAGCAAACCTTTTGGCCTGCAGGTGTTCCTGGAGCAGGTCACGGCGCTGCTTAACACCACCGTGCCGGTCGCGGAACCGTCGTAACGTGAGCTGAGTGGCACTTGCCCACCCTTTGAGTCAGGAGTAAAATAAGGTTGAATGGATGTGAGCGGTTGAACGAATGCCTGCTGGTTGGTGCGCTAATGGCATGGTTCGCGAGGGTGATGGAGGAATGGAGAGAGGGACATGGGAGCACAGCCTGAGAAAGAGAACCTGGTCAAAATGCAAAAACTGCGGCGGGCCGTGGATCGGTTGCGAAAAGTGCGTTCCACCGAGCCGCCGGCGCGTCAGCAGCAATCCTGGTTGGGCCGGTGGAAGGAACGCCTGTTAAACTTGCTGGGGACTCCGCCTGAGCGTTAACGTTCAGGCTATGGCGGCAGGCAATGCAAAAGCGGCGCAGATTCTCTGCGCCGCTTTTGGGTCGGCCAACGGTTACCACCATAAGAGGAAGACGTTCTGACCTGTGGCTGTGAGCGTGCCGTATGTCACGTCGGCCTGTACGATCACCTGTTGCCCCGTCTGGCCACCCGTGACCGGGATTGAGACCCGGACAAACCCCCGGGCGTCGGTGGTCCATGTTGTCCCCGGTGGTGAGAGTGGCGTAGAATTGGGACCCAGGAAACGGATGTAGACTTTGGCGTTGGCTAACGGTGTTCCGTTGTTGTCGGTGACTAATACCGACACCGTTTGGTTCCCTTGTTTGCCCATTACCGAGTAGCGGAGTGACACCACTGCCCGGATGTTTGTAATGTTGGCAACGGTGGGTGAAGGACCGGGTCGGGGGCTACTGGGCACCTGAAATGCCTCCGGTGGAATCCGGTCGCGATAGATGCTGACATAAAGCTCTCCCAGATTTCCGATCTGCACCGGTGCGGTGCGATCCTCCGGGTGCCATTGCATTTTCAACCGTTGGAAGTATTGAACGATGCTGCCATCCTCAAATTGCATTTCGGTGATCGGATAGCCGAAGATGTCAATCC
>CAYTGR010000020.1:42878-73307 GCA_964437445.1 uncultured Anaerolineales bacterium
ATGCTGCCATCCTCAAATTGCATTTCGGTGATCGGATAGCCGAAGATGTCAATCCCACCCTTGCTCTTGAAATAATCCAGGAAGGCATAAGAAACCGTATGTCCGGTTTCGGGGAAGTAGAGCTGGCGGCGAGATGCAAACCGGGGCGCCACTACAGCGGGTTGCCGGTAGTTAAGTTCATCCCCCAACAAACCGAGCTGCACTTTATAGGGTTCCGGGTTTTCGGGATGGGCCTCCAGCCTGGCTTTCTGGAAATACTGGACTGTGACATTTTTTTCAACGAAGGGTTCAGTGAGAGGATAGCCGAAAATCTCTATCCCACCCCAGGTATCAAAGAAGGTCAGGAAATCGCCGCTGACGGAATGGCCGGTTTCGGGAAAGTAGCGGTAATTTCCCTCGCCTTGTGCTAACCCGGGCTGAGGAAACAGCAGCACCATGAGGGTGGCGAGAGCAAGAAAGGCTTTTGCATTTTTCAAAACATCTAATGATTTCATCGCCGCTCGCCTATCTAATAGAAAAATAAAACTCATCACTTATGCTCAAACCGGCCTTGAGAAGGCTACATGAAAAAAACCAGCTGTCTGTCTGGCTGCCCCACTGCAATGATGGCTGGAAGTGGGAGTATTGCGGTCACTGCTCCGCATTCATGGCACAACCCCGAAAACAATTGGATCACCAACCTCCGTTCGCTAAAACTGCAAACCATTATTTTAATCAGTAAATTTTAGTGAAAATAATTTTATGCCATGTGGCAACAAACACCAGGAACCACGCCTCAGGAAAGAGGAGATTCTTACCTTATTGTACACTAAAAAAGCCCGTTAAGCAATAGTACTTTTCTAAGGAAACTATTTCTTAACCAAATTTTAATCTGAATGTTCTTAACCGTGCGCTCTAAACGATAGTCACGGAACTCTTTCAGGCCACCGCGGCCAATCGGTCCAATTCTTTCACAACGTCACGGCCCAGATGGAAATGGAGGACCCGCCGGCCGGCGTTTAACAGTGCCTGGCGATCCCCCATCGCCTGGGCAGCTTTGAGTACTCCAAAAGTGATGGATGAAGCCGGCGTGTCAGCCTCGTCGGGGATGGGCGCATCTTGGGGATCATCGGCAGTGAATTGAATGAAAAGCCCGTGACCGGCGTCGCCTTTGTGCAATTGACCGGTGGAGTGCAGGAAACGCGGCCCGTAGCCAACCGTGGTGGCCAGGCGCAGCCGGTCGCGCAATTGTAGCCGCAACCGTTGCAGGGCCGCTGCTGTCTCGGGTGTTGGCTGGAGATAGGCTTGCAGGGCGATATAGTCCCCTGGCCGGGCTTGAGCCAGAAAGGCCTCCAGGGTAGCTGGGTTCAAGGGGGCTGGTTCGGGGGTGGGCAATGTGCCCTGGCGGGTGTACTCGGCCACCATCTGGCGGGCCAGCACTTTGGCCGATTCTACGTTTGGCTGGTCGAAGGGATTAATGCCTAAATGGTGGCTGGCCACCGCAGTTGCCAGTTCCCACAGGAAGAATTGGCCCCCCAGTGCATAGCGATCTGGCAGGGTGAGCGTGATGATCGGTTCCCCGCCGGCTTGCAAGGTTGCCACGGCTGCATCCAGCGTTGCTTCCCCTTCCAGCCGCAGGTAGACGAACAGCCGGTCCGTCCCGTACACCGTCAGGGGGCCGGCCGGTTCTCCCACCACCGGCAGGATGCCGCGCCCTTCTTTGCCGGTGCTTTCCGCGATCAATTGCTCCACCCAATCACCGAAACTGGCGAGGGTCGGTGAGAGCAGGAACGTGACCTTGTCCCGTCCGGCCTGAGCGAGCGCCCCCAACACGGCTCCCAGGCGGGCCGCCGGGTGGCGCTCGGCAGGGACATCGGGGGCGCAGGCGCGGGCCATGGCAGCCGCATTGTCCAGCAGGCCCGCTACCTCTACGCCGAGCAGCGCGGCCGGCGCCAGGCCGAAGTAAGAGAGGGCAGAGTAGCGCCCGCCGATATTGGGATCGTTGAGGAAGGTTGCCCGGAAATTGTAACGCGCGGCGGTGGTGGCCAACCCACTACCAGGATCAGTGATGGCGATGAAGTGCTCGCCGGCCTGTTCTGGGCCCAACCGTTCGGCGACCCACTGGTAGAAAAATTTGAAGAAAGAGAAGGTTTCTACGGTGCCGCCCGATTTGGTGGAAACGATGAAAAGCGTCCGCGCCGGGTCCAGGCGCGCTGCCCAGGACAGCACGGCCCCAGGATCGGTGCTGTCGAGCACTGCCAGGTCTAAGCAACCAGGGGCGACGCCGAAGGTTTTACGGAACACCTCAGGGGCCAGGCTGGAGCCGCCCATCCCCAATAGCAGGGCGTGGGTATAGCCGGCAGCCTGCACTGCCGCGACCGCCGCAGCCAGCTGCGGCAGGGCGTCGCGCATCACTACGGGGCTATGCAGCCAGCCCAGCCGGTTGGTGATTTCGGTGGGCTCGGGCCGCCAGACGGTGTGATCATGTTGCCAGATTCGCGGGATGATCTGGTTGGCATCTATGGCATCCAGGGCCGCCTGGACGGTAGATTGATAAGCGCCCAACGAGGCAAAATCAGGTTGATGGTCCATTGCTTCCTCCTCGTGTTTTCAATGCCCTCAAGGGCTAATTGACCCCGATTATACTCTCTTTCGGCTACTTGACAGGCTGTTGCCCCGCCCTATAATTATTTTTAGTGGCAGGCTTGCGCCGGTGGGCACAGCAGTTTCACAGGATGCCGGCCCGTTTTCAGGCGTTGGTTGTTAATTCCCCAGTTTATTTTACCAAAACGGAGGTCTTGCAATGAAGAAGTGGGAATGCACTGTCTGCGGTTATGTTTATGACCCGGCGGTAGGTGATCCGGAGAATGGCGTTCCGGCCGGCACTCCTTTTGAGGAACTGCCGGACGATTGGGAATGCCCTGATTGTGGCGCAACTAAGGATATGTTTGAGCCGGTGGATTAACGTCTAAACCGGCCGCCGCATAGATGGCCCTCGGGCGACATTTGATGGTTGAAAGAGGGTATTGTATAGTCAACGACAGTGCTGGTGGCCGGCATTTTTCAGAAATGCCGGCCACCGGCTATTATTTATAACCGTGATAACGCTTGAAGAGCTCGCCTACACTGCGACCTTCGTGGACATCGTGGATTACGTCGGCGAGCAGCTGTCCCACGGAGAGAATCGTCATATTGGGCAAGCGTTTGGCGGGGGGGAGCGGCACAGAGTTGGTCGTCACGATCTCGGTGATGGGCAAATCGCGTAGCTTGTCCACGGCGTTGCCCGAGAGCACGGCATGCACAAAGCAGACGTAAATGTTGCGGGCGCCTTGCTCTTTCATGGCGATCACGTCGTTGGCCAGCGTGCCTCCGGTATCTACTTCGTCATCCACGATGATGACGTCTTTGTCCTTGACCTCGCCGATGACTGTGAGGGTCTCGGTTTGAGTACCCATTCGCCGCTTCTCAATGAAAGCCACCGGCAGATCTAACTCCACTGCGAAGTTGCGGGCTTTCTTGGCAAACCCCAGGTCGGCCGCCACCACCACCGCGTTATCCAGGTCCTTTTTGCGCATATAATCGGCCAGGAGGGGGAAAGCGGTCAGTACGTCGCCGGGAATGGAAAAGAAACCCTGAATCTGCCCGGCGTGTAAATCCAGGGTAATGTAACGATCGGCCCCGGCCACCTGGATCATGTCGGCCACCAAGCGGGCGGTGATGGGCACCCGGGGTTGGTCTTTTTTGTCGGAGCGGGCGTAGGCTAAGTAGGGGATGACTGCCGTCACCCTGCCGGCCGAAGCTCGCTTGAGGGTGTCCAGAAAAATCAGCAGCTCCATCAAATTGTCGTTCACGGGCGGAGAGGTCGTCTGTATGATGAAAGTGTCCTGCCCGCGCACGCTTTGGTTGAGCCGTACAAAAATATTGCCGTTAGGGAAACGGACAACATCGCGGTCACCTAACGGTACGCGCAACAGGGAGTTAATTTCAGCTGCCAGATCGGGGCAGCCCGTCCCACTGAATAAAATATAATCGCCGTAGCTAAATAAAGCCATGTATCCTCCACGTTGATCTAATGCATTGCTGTGCGGTCCTGGTTACTCCTTACAACTCGAGGCGTTGTTCCTGACCCACTGCCTCACCCTCAGCCGTGATGGTTGGCAGCGTGAAGTAGAAGGCCACGCCACCCTGCGGGCGATTGTCGGCCCAGATGCGTCCCCCGTGAGCCTCTACCGCCAGGCGACAGAAAAACAGCCCTAATCCGTAGCCCTGACCCCGATAGGGGCTGGTTTTGAATTTCTCAAAGAGCTCTTTTTTAGCTTCCGGGGGGATGGGATCGCCGTTGTTGTAAACTTCCACCGTAACCCAGGACTTGTCGGCGGTGACCGTGATTTCAATCAGACCTTTTTCCATCGGAACAAACTTCAGGGCATTATCAATCAGGTTTTGGAAAATCCGCTCCACGATGGTGACGTCGGCCCAGACGAGCGGCAGGTCGGGGGGAAGGTTGAGGCGCAGCGTGGGCCGTTTGTTGGTCAGCTGCAAGTTTTCCCCCAGCCGCTCAATCAAAACGGGGAGCTGGCAGGGATGCTGGTGCAGTTCTAGCTGTCCCTGTTCCAGCTTGCCGATGCTCAGAATAGCCGTGACCAGCGTCAAGAGCCGTTCGGTGTTCTCCAGGGCAATATCCAGAATGCGCGGGGCATCGGCCTGGGCGGTAAAATCATCCTGGAGCGCCTGCAGCGCGCTCAAGATGACGGAGAGCGGGTTACGCATATCGTGGACGATCATGTGGAGCAGGTCGTCGCGCATCCGTTCCAGCGATTTCTGTTCGGTGATGTCACGCAGGACGAACAATCGCCCCAAGGGGTGTTGGCGTTCAGAGTAGACCGGCCAGTCGCGCAGCACGAGAATGCGACTATGCGCGGTTTCAAACATGGCCCCCTGGCTGTTGGGGGTGGGTTGTTGGGTTAGCGGGATGTGACGGCTGGCCTGATGTAGCCAGCGCGCCAGCTCACGGGCTTCCCAGCGAATGGCGGCAATGACTTCCGCAAACGAGCGGGTTTCCCAGACCGTGGGATCCCCGGCCACTGCCAGCAACTCCAGCGCTTGCCGGTTCACGTAGCGAACTCTGAAATCCTCGCCGACCAGGATGATCCCCTCTTGGGAAGAATCTAAAATCGCTTGCAGGCGCGTTTCGGCCTCGTAGCTGGCCTCGTAGAGTTGGATACGGGTGAGCGTGACGGCACTCTGCTGCAACAATGCTTGGGCCAACATGGATTCCTGGGGCGAAAGCGGGTAAGCCGTTTGGAGCCAGATCGCTACCACGCCAAAAGCATCGCCATGGGGGAGGGCCAGTGGCAGATAGAGCAGCTGGCGGCCGCCCGCCGCCTGGACCTGATCCCAGCAAGGGGCGTCAGGCGTGCTCAACCCATTGACTGATTGGGGGACGCCGGTCTGGTAGCATTGATCCAGCAGGGCCGCTTCACCGGTCCAGATTGGACCTTCTTGCCAGAGAGCCGCCACTGCTTCTTCACCCCGCTTGACGTAAACCCGCGCGCGGGTCCAGACTCCATGTTCGTGTTGATAAAAAGCGCTGCCTACCGCGTCCTTTAAAACGGTGAGCATGGTACGCAGTAAGATAAAAATCGTCTCCCGGGTCCCCATCTGGCTCAAGAAGGCCGCGCTGATCTCGTACAGGTCATGCAGGGCCTGGAGCTGGATCTGCAGCTGGGCGGTCAATTGACCGCGCTGGATGGCCAGGGCCAGCTGATCGGCAATGGTGCGAAGGGTCCGCTCCATATCAGGGGTGAGCTCCTGGCCGGCGGCGCGCGTGAGGCTCATGACCCCGATGGCCTGGCCTTCCAGCGGCAAGGGCAGGTTAATTTGGACGCTGGCAGAGCGCAATAATTCCATGGTCAGGCCGGGCCCGGCGGTGACCAAATTCCACTCCAGGGTTTCCCGTTGCTCGGCGTACGCTTTGCCAATGGCCCCTTCCCCCGCGCGGTAACGGCTGACCCGCTGGGCGGCTTCGGCGGACATCCCATGGTGCGCATGGAGCCGCAGGCAGGCATCCCGCTCATCCCAAAGGTAGATAGCACCCCGCTCCATATCGGCGACCTGCATGGCGCTGCTGAGGCCCACCCGCAGGATTTCATCCAGGTCCAATGTCTGATTGATGATGGTGATGACATCGTTCAGCGGACGGGCGTAGCGTGGTTCAGGCGCGGGTTCCATTGCCAGCCGTTCCAGCTGACGCCGCAGCTGGGCACTTTGCACCAGCGGCGTGATTAACGCGGCGCCCTGTTCCAATAGAGGAGTGGGGAAGTCGGTAGGTGGGCCGATAAACACCAGGATAGCCGCGGTGATGGGGGTATGTAGCGGAATGGGCAACAGCCAGACCGGCTCTGACCAACCTGGGATCTGCCAGGCCAGCAATCCGGCTCCTGCGGGCAAAGGCTGAGCCTGGAGTGTGTCGCTAAGCGCTTCAGCTGTCCCGGCGGGGAGCGAGCTGCCAGTTGCCAGGCAGTGGGCCGGGACTGGCCCCTGTGCCATCAGGAGCAACAGCGCGCGTTCTACCCCTATGGCACCGGCGAACAGCTCCAACGTTTCTCCCAGCGCTTGTGACCAGGGCAGGGTAGCGCTGCGGTGGCAGATCTTTGCCAACTGCTCCAGAAAATGCTCACTTTTCATCGTGCTTTTTAGTTACCTCTAACCGTAATTATACTACAAAACGTCGTCTGGGTGAAGAGGCAGATGAAAAGTGGCCCTGAATCTCCGACGCAAGGGGCTGTGGTTGGAATCCATTGACCGACGAGTGATCAAGATTCCGAAGATTCTACCACCGGTTGGTTTTTGCTACCGATCTCTATAATTTGGATCTGTACCTGGTACCGTTTACCGGCGATCTCAATTTTGCTGTTGGCGTAAAAACCGCGCGAACCGGTTTTGAATGCCTTGGGAGGGACCGGTAGCACGGTCAACGGCTGCCCGTCATCAGATTTCAATTCGGCGATCACATACATGGTTGCCTCCTTAGATTAAAGATTAAGATTAGATTGATTCGACCTGGTTAACTCACAACTCGTCCAGGTTCTTCCCTATCATATCTATGGTTCCGACCAGAGTCTGTGCTTGCCCACGGCCGATGGCGGCTGTGCTGATTTCTGGTGCCAATTGGGCCGTGAGGGTTGTTAAGTGGGTTTCCAGCCATGTCCGGTCGGGTGTTTCCGTGGTAGGCTGGTGCAACACAAAAGCGGTCAGCTCAAGAGCGGGGGTAATGTGCCCCTGCAGCTCCAGCAGCTTTACGATGGAGGTCAAGATGCTGGAGACTAACGGCAGGGCCTGGATCTCCACAGCCCCCACCAGGGCCGCCCGCAGCTGCCGGCTAGCTTCCTGGAGCTGCGCCTGGTGCAGCGCCACTTCACCCAGGTTTTTCCGGGTATGGGCAATGCCCCACCGCTGGTTGATTTCCTGGCAAATGGTCAAAGCTTCTTCCAGCAAGTGCCGTGCCGTCCCGAAATCCTGCAATTGATTGGCTACGAGGGCCAGTTCATTCAGCACAAAAGCAATGCCCCAGCGATGGCCGATTTCTTTATAAATCGCATAAACTTGTCTGAAAAATGACTCGGCCTCGCTGTAATGTGCTTCTCTATAGGTCAGACTGCCCAGGTTATCCAGGGCCAGGGCGATCAGGAATTTGTGGTTTAGTTCCCGGCTAATCTCCAGGCTTTCCTGGAACTGCTGCCTGGCCTGGTCATTTTGTCCGATGGCCGCTGCCACGACGCCCAGGTTAAGCCGGGCCCGGGTTTCACCAGGCCGGTCTCCCATGGCGCGACACAGGGCCAGGCTTTCCTGATAGTAGCGTTGTGCCGCGTGGAAATCACCCCGAGTGGCATTTAGATTGCCCCAGCTGTTCAGGACCCGGGCGGCGTTCCAGGTATCAGCCTGGGCTTTGAACACCGGCAGGCTGGCGCGGTATAGTTGGATGGCTCCATCATAGTCTCCCAGATCGTGGACAATCATCCCCAGCTGGAAACGGACCATCGCCTCAGCGTAGGGGTTAGAGAGACGCTGCGCCAGCGCCAGGCTTTTTTCCAACAAGGATCGTCCCTCGGCATACCGGGAGAGCCGCTCCGCAAAGCGTCCCTGGTACATGAGGAGCTGCTGGCAAACTGACAGCTGTGGGTCCGACAGGGTGTCCAAATCGCCACATTGGGCCTGGACGGCTTGACTGAAGGTGTCCCAGCCTTCCTGGTACAGGCCCTGGAGCTCATAAAACAGGGATAGGCCCGCTACTACTTGGGCGATCTTTTCACTCTGGTCGTGCCGGATGGCCCAGGTCCAGGCCGCCCGGATATTCTCCAGGTCGCGGCCCAGTTCCTGCAGAGCTTCATGCTGCCAGCCGCTCTTGAGATCGGCCGCCCGTTTGACCAGCAGTTCAGCATACCAGCGCCAGTGTCGCGCTCGGGTTTCTTCATCCTCCAGGGGGGAGCTCTGCAATTTGACCAGCGCATATTGTCGCACAACCTCGTGCAACCGGTAACGGCCGGCTGGGTCGCGGTGGACGAGCGATTTATCCATCAGCGCCGCCAGCAGCGGCAGGGCCACGCCTCCCACTGAAAGCGCAGCTTCGCGCGTAAATGGGCCCTGGAAGACGGACAGCCGGCGCAACCCTTGTTGTTCGGCCGCGGTCAGGAGCGACCAGGAATACTCAAAGACGCTCTTGAGGCTACGCTGTCGCTGGGGCAGGTCGCGCGTGGCCGTGCTGAGGACATCGGGGCTTTGCTCCAGCTCTTCCAGCAGCTCCCGGCAGGAAAGCATCCGCACCCAGGCGGCGGCCAGCTCAATGCCTAACGGGAGTCCCTCCAGCAGACGGCACAACCGGATGACGTCAGGGAGTGCCACCGCCGAGAGGGTGAAATCCGGTTTCACGCGGCGGGCGCTTTGCACGAAGAGCTGGATCGCGCTGTAGGCTTCTGGGGGGCCGCTCAGTTCCTCCGGTGGTAGAGGCAAGCCCTCAATTTCCAGCGACCATTCGCTGAGGAGGTTCAGCCGCTCCCGGGAAGTGACTAACAATTTGAGATGTGGTGCCTGCTCCAACAGATCCGTGAGCTGCTCGGCGCTCTGGACCAGGTGCTCAAAATTGTCCAGGATCAGAAGCATCTGCTTCTCGCGGAGGTAGTTTTGCAGTTGAACGAGGGGGTTCTCCTGACTGTAGAAGGTAAATTTGAGCGTATCGGCGATGGTAGAGGCGATGAAATCGGGCGATACCAGGGTTGCCAGCGGGACGTAGTAAACGCCGTGCGGGAAAGCATCTATTTGATCGGCGGCAGCTTGCAGGGCCAGGCGGGTCTTGCCGACCCCGCCGGGACCGATCAATGTTAGCAGCCGGCAGGCCGGGTCGTGCAACCGGGTCCGGATCTCTGCCAGCTCACTTTCTCGCCCGACAAACGGAGTCGCTTGCTGGGGCAGATTGTGCAGGCGGAAAGCTGAGAGGGAACGCAACGGCGGAAAGTCGCGGGCCGGCAAGGTGGGATGCTGGAGCTCTAAAACCGGTTGTGGCTCGCTCAAGTCTTTGAGTAAATGCGTGCCCAGGTTTTTGAGGGTAGCCCCCGGTGGCACCCGGCAGGCCGCCAGGGCCTCGGGCGTGACGAGCGTCTGCCCGCCCCAGGCGATCCCCAACAGGCGGTAGGTGCGGTTGACCACCGGCCCAACGTAATCGGTCCCATGGGGCTCGGCCTGCCCGGCGTGAATGGCGAGGCGAATCCGCACCTCGGTGAGGGGAGCCCACGGTTCCTCAGCCAGCTGGCACTGGATGGCCAGGGCACACTGCATGGCGGCATCGTTTTCAAAGACGGCGAAAATCCCGTCGCCCATGTGTTTGATGATACGGCCGCCGTGGGCGATGATTTGCTCGCGGAGGATGGCGTCATGACGGGTCAGCACTGCCCCCATCTGATAGGGGTATTGCTCCCACAGACGGGTGGACCCTTCCATATCGGTGAACAAAAAGACCGGCACAGGCTAAACTCCCCTTGGTGCTAATTGCAATCTGCTTTTGGGCAGCCGGCTGCGCGGCTCGTAGCTCGCCATTATAAAGGGCTTCCCAGGAAGGTCAATTGCTTTCCTGGAAGGTGGGGCGAAAGGACGAAGGTGGAAATGCGACCCTGGCCTCAGGCTGGAGTGACGCCTTCAGGCGTTTCCGGCTGCTGGCGGAGAGAACGCCTAAAGGCGTCACTACCCACTTACCATTTAGCGTCTTCTAAGCTGGCTCGCCTGTGACCGCTTTATCAGGCGTTACCACATCCTGGTGAGTTGACTGTGATGTTTTCAGCCTGGGTACATGGATTAACTCTGAGATTGAAGTCTCGGGGGAGCGTGCTATACTGCGGGCAACACCCGCAGCGTCGGGGCGGTATGTGCCTGGCCGGATGGCGTGTGCGGTGGTGCCTTTTAGCGGGGGAATCATGAGCCAGAAAGAGAAAAATGAACAGGCCGGGATGCGGCGCATCTCCTGGATGGTTTGGGGTATTTTAGTTGTGCTGACTCTGCTCCTCATCTCCGCCTTTGTGCGAGCCTGGCAGGTCAACCAGGCATTAGAGATCAAGATCGCGACGCTGGCCCCCATGTTGACCGCCGAGGTGGAGACGCAGGCCACGCTGCAGGCTGAGCTGACCCGCGTGCAGAGCGAGGCTTACGTGGAGCAATGGGCTCAGGAGCACGCGAAAATGGTTCAGGGCAGCGAGGTGCTGGTCATTCCGATCACTCCCACGCCTACGCTGACCCCCACGCCGCGTCCCACGCCGACCCCAACGCCCACGCCGTTGCCCTTCTGGCAGCAGTGGTGGCGCTCTTTGACCGGGAAAGGGCGGTGAGGTTGGATTTGACGGAGAGAGACACTGCCGCTATTCTGGCACTGGCGGTGGAGGTTGCTCACGCGGCCGGTGCGCTGGTGCGGGAGGGCTTTGGCCGGCCCCATCAGGTCACGCTGAAGGGGGTGGTGGATCCGGTCACCGAGACGGATACTGCCTCTGAGGCGCTGATTGTTGGCCGGTTGCGCGCGGCCATGCCGGGGTGTCGCATTCTGGCGGAAGAGAACGGCGGCGATGCCTGGCAGACCCCAGAGCCGATCTGGCTGGTGGATCCCCTGGATGGTACGGTCAACTTTGCCCACGGCTTCCCCCAGGTCTGTGTCTCCTTAGGGTTGGTGGTAGCAGGCCGGCCACTGGCCGGTGTGATCTACGATCCGCTGCGCGACGAGACGTTCGCGGCGCGGCAGGGAGGGGGTGCCACCTGTAACGGGCAACCGATCCATGTTGCGCCAACTCCCCGGCTGGCCCAGGCGCTCCTGGCGACGGGATTCCCCTATGACCGGCGCACGGCTGCCGATAACAACACCCGCCGGCTGGATCATTTCTTACGTCGCGCGCAGGGCATTCGCCGCGCCGGCTCGGCGGCGCTGGACCTGGCCTACGTCGCGGCCGGGCGGTTGGACGGTTACTGGGAGATGCGGCTCAAGCCGTGGGACATGGCTGCCGGGCTGCTGTTGGTGACTGAAGCGGGCGGCCGGGTTTCCGACTATGCCGGGGGATCGGAAATGCTGGCCCGGGCGCACGTCGTCGCCAGCAACGGCCTGATTCACGACGAGATGCTGCGGGTGATTCGCGAGGGCGAGGCGGCGCCCCATCCTGATTTCCCCTCAGCGCTGGGATGAAAACCTCACCTTGCCCCTGATCGGGGGACTCAGGGGTGGGTTGTCTCCCCGACCGGCGCTTTAAACCGCTGCACGCCCCCCGTGGCGGTGCCGATCCACACGCCGCCTTCCGCATCCACAGCCAGGCTGAGCGGCTCAAAGTCCGCGAACCCGGAGTTATGCGATGTGTACTTCTGCCAGTTTGTCCCCTGCCCATGGACGATGACTCCGCCCGGCTCGGTGGGATAGCCCAGCGCCAGCCAGAACTGGCCGGGGCTGATTTCAAGCACCCGGTTCACGGTGTTGGAGGGCAGCTGGGAATTGTTGACCCGGTAGCACGTCCAGGTACTACCATCCCAGAGCGCCAGGCCGTCACCCTGCGTGGTGGCCCACAACCGGCCTTCAGCGTCTATCAGCAGATCGGCAATGCCCCCCCAGGATAATCCGATCTGGCTTTGATCAAAGGTTTGCCAGGTCTGCGTGGTCAGGTCCAGGTGGCTGACACCGTTCTGAGAGCCGAACCAGAGCGATTCGCCTTGCGTAGCGATCACGAAGACATAATCATCCAGCAAACCGGAGGTCTGCTGCGTCAATGGGTGCCAGCGATTCCCGTCCCAATGGGCCACGCCGGTCAATGTCCCGACCCAGAGCTGGCCGTAGGCGTCTTCGGCCAGCGCGCGTACCTGGGCTCCGGGCAGCCCGAGTTCGGCTGCCCGATAAGCGGTCCATGTTTGACCGTTGTAATGGGCTACCCCGGCGTCGGTGCCAAACCACCAGGTCCCGTCGCGCGCCTGGAGCACCCGCAGGACCCGGCCAGAGGGCAGGCCGGCGTTGGCTGGTGTGTAGATGCTGCTACCGTTGCCCCAGAAAAGGTCCTGCGAGGGCCGCCAAAGGGCGACGCCGTTGTCGGTCGCCAGGACCAGGGTACCGTCCTGGCCGATAGCGATGTCATGGACTGTGTTGGAGGGCAGGGGCGCGGTGTCGGCGGTGAAGTGTGACCAGCCGCGCCGGGCCTGCGCCATCTGAAATTCATAGGTGACTTTGCCGACCGTGACTACGATGCCAAGTATGGCGATCAGATACCAGACCCAGCGGGGCGGGTGGGGCAGGACTGCGTCAATCCAGTTCCAGTAAGCGTCTTCCGCCTTGACCCAGGTCACGGCGGCGCGCACCGCCAGCGCGGCCGCCAGGCAGAGCGGGACTGTCATGATTAGCGTGTATTGTGGCCACTTGGTTGGCCAGAGCAGGAGCGTCACCAGGGCAACCCCCACCCAAACAATGATCCACCGTTGCCGCTGGCGCCAGGCCAAATACAACCCCGGCAGCAGGAACCAAAAGACAAAACGATCGGCCGTGAAGAAGAAGAAGACCTGGGGATGCCACGGCACGTCGTTGGAGATCCAGACCAGCGGTTGATACCAGGGGTAGGCGGCGCGGGCCACATCGCCGCCCTGGGTATAGGCCGCGTGGAAAAAGAGCGAGTCGCGTAGCCGCTGGAAGGGGTCATGCCAGAGCGTGGGGTTGAGCAGCCAGAAGGTAGCCAGTGCGAGCAGGGCATAGGCCAGCAAGTCGCGCCAGCGGAGCGGACGGTGTTCCAGCGCCAGGAACCCGATCACCGGCACAACGACCAGGTAGGTATATTTGCTGGCCGCGGCCACCCCCAGGGCAACGGCCGATATCCACAGCCAGCGACGGCGGCCCGTCTGCGCCTGGCGGAAGGCCAGCACCGCCAGCCATGAAGCGGCCATCGGCAGGGCTTCCAGGTAAACCTCACTGGTGTATTTGATCGCCATGGAATGGCCGGCCACGAAAGCGCCGGCCAGCGGATCTATCAGCGACACCATGAGGACGACCAGCGTGCCAAAGACGACGGAAAGGCCCCGGTTGAAGTAGAGCTGGGGGGAAGAGTCGTAATGGTGCGGCAAGAGGTTGAACGGCAGGCTGTAAAGTAATTTGACCAACGGCGGGTGTTCGCGGTTGCCGGGGTAATTGATGACCGCCTGCAAGTCGCCGGCCTTGATCCGGGTTGCATAATCGGAGGCGGCCTGCATGTAGACCGGTTCGTCAGCGTCCAGCGGCAGCTGCCAGGCGGCCCAGGCCCGCAGTAACAGGCCGGCCAGCACGATGAGGGCAATGGTATAGCCGCGCCGCCACCAGCGGCGGCGCGGGGAAGCGGCGGCAATTTCAGTCATGGTTTCTGGAGTTCTGGAGTTCGGGAGTAATGAAGCCGCGCGGCACACGCGCAGCGCAGCCATTCAGAAGATCAGTAAGGCGCCGGACAGCGGCGGCAAATGCACCGTCGCTCCATCCGCGAGGTCTTGTAGAACACACTCGGGGTCAGTAGCCAGCCAGACCTGGCTGACCGGCTGTGCCAGTGGGACTTCCCGTGGTTCTGCCGCGAGGTTCAGCGCGGCCACCACTGTTTCCAGGCCGGCGGTACGCTGGTAGACCAGCGTATCGGCCGTCACGGCTAACGTGCGGCGCGCGCCGCGCCGCAGGGCAGCCGATTGGCGGCGAATGGCGATCAATTGCCGGTAGAAGGCCAGCAAGTCGGCATCCTGGGCCGCGCCCCAGAGCATGGGCAGGCGGGCCTCATGGGGCAGCCCTGCCGTGCCCTGGCGCACATCACGCATTTGGGAGAGACCTACTTCGGTGCCGTAATAGATCAATGGCGGGCCGCTCAGGCTGAACTGGCAGAGCGCGGCCAACTTGAGGCGGCGCAGGTCGCCGCCACAGGCCCACAGGAAGCGGTTCATGTCGTGATTATCCAGGAACGCAGGGCGAGAAAAGTAAGCCGGGAAATAGGCCTCGTGCCGCTCCAGGAAGGTCGCCAGCCGGAAGGCATCCCAACGGTCAAAGGCGAAGGCCTGGCGCAGCGCTTCCAGCAGGATGAAATCCAGGCTGCCGTCTAACAGGCCGGCGAAGGCGAGCTGCGCGTCGGGCGGATCCACGATTTCACCGAAGGTCCAGCAATCAGGGCGGGCGGCGCGGGTCACCCGCCGAAAATCGGCCCAGAAGTCGGGGGTTGGGCCGATGGCGTAATCCAGCCGGTAGCCGTCCACGCCGAATTCCAGCCAGTAACGGGCTGCGTCCAGTACGTGCTGGCGCGCCGCCGGGTGGAGCAGGTTGAGCTGGGGCAGCTCGGCGACGCCGAAGAAGGTCTCATACTCATCCGGCCAGTGTTTAAAAAGGAACCAATCGCGGTAGGGGCTGGCCGGATCGGTGCTGGCGGCCTGGAAAAGCGGGTGCTGGTTGGAAAGATGGTTGGGCACGAAATCCAGCAGCACGCGCAGCCCGCGGGCGTGGGCCGCGTCCAGCAGCGCGCGGAAGTCGGCCCGGGTCCCCAGGCGCGGCTCAATCTCAAACAGGTCGGTGGTGTCGTAGCCGTGATGGGAGGGACTGCAAAAAATCGGGCTGAGATAGAGTGTATTCACGCCCAGGTCGCAAAGGTAATCCAGCTGTTCCTGGATACCGCGTAACGTGCCGCCATAGAAACCGGTGGGATCAGGCGGTGTCAACCAGGGCCGCCCGGTGCCGGGGTAGAAGCGATCCACAAAGATATGATAGACGATGGCGTCTCGGGTCCACTCCGGCAAGGGGTCATCGTCCACATAGACGGCAAAACAGGTCCCAGCGTCGGCCCAACGCTCTGCGCCGTCGGGCATGACGGCGCTCAGCCGGTAGCGTAACACGGTGCCGGCCGGCTGGCCCGGCAACGTCCCTTCAAACCGGCGGAGGTAGCCCCAGAGCAACGTGTTCCATTCCGGCTCAGCCGCGACCAGCGCCGTGGCAGAGCCGTGCGTCGCGTGGCCGGCCTGCCCTTGCGGTTCACTGCCGTCCACCGTCCAGTAGACCCAGGCCTGGTCGCACGGCTGGTCCGGCCCGACAGTGAGCGTCAACGTGAGCGGCTGTCCCGGCATGGGGTCAAGCGGCCGCCGCCGGTGGGCGTGGGTCACCCCCGCCCACCGGTTGCGCAGGTGTGCCAGCCGCAGCGCGTCAGTGGCTAACGTGCCGAAGATAAAATCGTCCATTTACCCTTTGACGCCGCCGACCGTCAAGCCGGATTCAAAGAAGCGCTGCGCCATCAGGAAGACGATCAGGGTGGGAATGATGACGACGGCCGCGCCGGCGGCGAAATAGCCCCAGGGGATGCTGACACTGTTCGCCAGCCGGTACAGGGCGGGGACGGCCAGTTTCATGGAATCGGGCGCCGGCACTAACACCGCCGCAAAGACGAAGTCGCCCCAACCGCTCAGGAACGAGAGGAGCGCGGTCACGGCTAAGGCCGGGCGGGCCAGCGGCAGCGCGACGAAAGCAAACGCCTGGACCGGCCCGCAGCCGTCTAACATGGCGGCTTCTTCCAGGTCAATGGGGATGGTGTCAAAGTACCCTTTGAGATTCCAGGTGCAGAAGACCAGGGAGCCGGTGGTGTAGGCCAGCACCAGGCCGATGTGCTTGCCGTACAGCCCGACCGCGGTCAGGACCTGGGCGATGGCTACCAGCGAGAGGATCCCGGGGAAGGTTTGAATTGCCAGCAGGAAGATGAGGAAAAACTCACGCCCCTTGAAGCGGAAACGGGAGACCGCAAAAGCGCTGAACGTGGCAACGACCAGCGAAGCGATGGTGGTCAGGCTGGCCACGTAAAGGCTGTTTTTCAACCAGGTCAGGAAGGGTTGTTCAAACAGCATGATCCGGTAGTTTTCAAATGTCCACTCGGTCGGGATAAACATCCCCAACAGGTTCATGGTATAGAGGCGGTTGCCCATCCGGCCTGAAGCCAGGAGGGCGAACCAGATGGGATAGAAAGCAAAAATGGACGCCAGGATCAGAATGGTATACTGCAAAACACGGGTAGCGGTCTTCGGTTTGCGGTTCATTCGTACGCTCCTTTGGTAATGCGGGTGAAGCGCAGGCTCCACAGCGTCACCGCGAACAGCATGATGAAAATGATCACGGCGAAGGCCGTCGCATTACCGTAGTTCTGGAGTTGGAAGATTTGCCGGTAAGCATAGACCATGACGAACTCGGTCGCCCCGGGGCGGTTGGCCGCCGTCGGCGGGCCGCCGCCGGTGATGGCGAAGGCCGTGCCGAACATCTGGAAGGCGGAGATGGAGGTCAGCACGGTGGCGGGCAGCACTGCCGGGCGGATCAGCGGCAGGGTGATGGACATGAGCTGCTGCCACCACGAGGCGCCGTCAATCTCGGCGGCTTCGTACATATCCACCGGAATGGATTGGAGCGCCCCCAGGATGGCTACCATGAAGAAGGGATAGGAGAAATAGATATCTGCCAACAAAATGGCGGCAAAAGCCGAAATTGGATTGTTCAGCCAGATGGGCCCCTTAATGTTGAACAGGGCCAGCAGCAGCTGGTTGATGACTCCTTGCTCACGGAAAATGAATTGCCAGACCAATGCGACCAGGATGGCCACCGACGAGGCTGCCCACGGCAGGAAAAGCACGACCCGGAAGAACGTTTTGCCGGGCAGGTAAGGGGAGTTCAAAATCAACGCCAGGATCAATCCGACCACAAAGGTGATGGGCACCCGCAAGACTACAAACACAATCGTGCGGAAAACCACAAACAGGAAATCACCGGTCTCCATCAGGGTACTGAAGGCGCTGGTAAACTTGAGCACTACCGCCAGCAGCACGGTCAGGGCGATCCCGCCCAACCAGACTACGCCTGATGAGACCGGTCGCGTGACTTGTTTGTTGAAACGAGTGTTCAGGCGGCCGGCGACGATGAGTGGTGCCAGCACCAGCAGTATTTTCAGGAGCGCCAGCATACTCGCCCCGGTAAACATTTTCCCGATCAGCGTGCTATAGTTCTTTAAGAGCGGTTCCTGCAGCCGATAGGGTTCCCCTAATCCTTTCGGTGCGTTCTCGCGGAACATCGGCCAGCACAAGGGATCCAGCACACCATTCAGGCCAGCGCCGCAATCTGGATTGGGGTGGAATTTGTTGCGGTTGGTAAAAGAGATGTAGGTGTTCAGGAAAATAGGGTAAACGTTGAAAATTAAGATACCGATCAGGGTGGGGAGGATAAAAAGCAGTACGACGAGGGTTTTACGACGACCTGACCATCCAGTCATAGCGGTAACCTCCGTGACGCTGACTGAAACGTTTTACGACGCATTTGAAAGAAAAAGGGAGAGCCGGGGTGGCTCTCCCTTTACAACAGCACCCGATTACTTCATCCCGGCGATGGCTTCTTCGGCGGCTTTCTGGGCGCCTTCCATGGCCTCTTGCGGGGTCTGGGCGCCGGTCCAGACGGCCTGGCTGGCCTTGCCCACGGGATCCCACTGCGCCGAGGAGTAGGGCGACGGCGACATCGGGATGCCCAGGTTCAGCGACTTGCCAAAGCCGACCACTGCCGCCAGCTTGGCGACCTCGGGGTCCTGCAGCGCGGCCGTAGCGGCCGGGATGGTCTTGTTGACCAGCGCGAGTTTCTTCTGAACTTCGGCACCGGTGAAGTATTTCATGATGTCCAGCACCAGTTCAGTATTGTCGCGATCCACGGCGTTCTTGGTCATCATCAGGGTCTTGATGCCGACGAAGGGCTTGCCCATCGGCAGAATCCCGTAGTTGATGCCACTTTCCTCAATGCCGGCGATGGCCCAGGGGCCGGTCCACCACATGCCAACCTTCTTTTCCTTCAGGTTGGCAAAGCAGATGTCGTAGCTGTTCTCGCTCAGCGAGAAGGCCTTGAACTTGAGCAGCCACTCCGCCGCCTTGATCATCTCGGGGGTATTCAGGTAGGCCTTGCCGTTCTCGTCAATGTAGGAGGGCACGCCAAACCCGAAGTAGATGGGGGCCATGTGGTAGGCATCGTTGCCGCCGAAGGCCTGGTTGCAGACCAGCACCGCGCCGGTGTCCTTCTGGAAGGCCTCGGCCTTGGCCAGCAGGTCGTCAAAGTTCATCGGATCGGTGGGCAGATACTTGTCGGTCACCAGGTCTTTGTTGTAGACCAGGGCAATACCTTCCTGGGTCTCGGGCAGCGCCCAAATCTTGTCCTTCCACATGACACCCGCGACGCCCGCCGGCTCGTAGGTGCTGGCCAGGAAGTCCTTGGTGATGCCGAACTCGTCCAGCGCCACGATGTTGCCCTGGAGGGCCTGCTCCCCGATTTTGTCATTGGCCCAGCCGATGATGTCGGGGCCTTCGCCCGCCGGGATGGCGACGTTCAACGCATTGGCAACGTCCTCGGGCTTGGAAAGATCAATCGTCACGCCGGGGTGCGCTGCTTCATAGTCCTTGAAGGCCTGGGTGATGGCCTCCAGGTACTTGCCGTCCCACTGATGCCAGATCGTGATGGTCACTGCTTTGGGGGCTTCGGTGGTGGCTAGGGCTTCGGTGGTGGCTGGGGCTTCAGTTGTAGCGGGGGCTTCGGTGGTGGCTAGGGCTTCGGTGGTGGCTGGGGCTTCAGTTGTAGCGGGGGCTTCGGTGGTGACCGGGGCCTCGGTCGGAGCCGCAGTGGGGGTGGAACCACAGGCTACCAGCACCATGCTGGCCAGTACTACCAGCGACATCAATGCAAACCAGCGATTCTTCATACTTCTCCTCCTTGCAAAATTAGTTTAATAGGGTACTCATCTGTGTGGTTCTGGCTGGTACACAGAACCTGGTTCTATCTTATCATCATCCGCAAAGCTTGTCAATATGGACAACTGATCAATAAAGAGTCTTTGCATCTCAATTGCCAGGCGAAACGCCATAACATTTGTGGCGCTTCTGGAAAGCTGCTGTAGAATCGCGGTTGCATACTTGTCGTTGGGGGATATAGGATGAAGAGTCATCGCAAAACTGTTTGGTTGGTGGCGGCCATCGGCGGCGGCCTGGTCGTGCTGTTCAGCCTGTCCTGTTTTCCGCTGGCCTGGTTGACCACGCTCAGCGCACCATGGCAAAACTCTACCGGCACCGTGGTGGCCGGCGCGGGATTAATTCTGCTGGGACTGGCAACAGCACTGACGATTGCGGGCATCACCGGCTGGCGCGGCACGCCGGCGCGCCCTTTCTATCCGCGCGGCCGTTGGGTGATTGCGGCGGGAGTGCTGGTGGTCGTCCTGACGCTGGTCGCGCTCGTGATTCCGGGGACCTGGCAGTTCCAGCCCTTTTTCGCTCTGTTTCACGTTGGGCTGATTGCCCTGCCGACCTTTTTGCTCCTGGCGCTGGCCACCTTAGTGGCCGGACGGGAGGCAGCCCCGACTCTGCGCCAGGTGGCAGTGGCGCTGAGTGGGGGAGCGTTGAGCACCGGCGTGGCCTTTGTGCTGGAAATGTTCGGACTTGTGATCTGCTTGGTGCTGGTAACGCTGGGGGCCTCCTTGTTACCGTCCGGCCAGGCGGAGCTGGCCCGGCTCTCGGCCCAGCTGGAGGGTTGGATGCAGGCCGGTCCGCAGGGCGTCAGCGCCGACGAGCTGGTCTCGGTGCTGGCCTCGCCGCTGGTATTGGTCCTGGCGACGCTGCTTTTAGCGATCATTACTCCTCTGGTGGAAGAGCTCTGTAAAGGGTTGATGATCGGGTTGCTGGGGTGGGGGGAGCGGCCTTCATTGCCTCGTGCTTTCCTGTGGGGGGCCACGACCGGTATCGGCTTCGCGCTCCTGGAGGGGTTGACCAACGGAGCGTTGGGCCTGGGCGAGGTGGCCGGTTGGATCGGCGGCATCGGCTCGCGGGTGGTGGCCTCGGCCATGCACGCTCTGGTCAGCGGGCTGGTCGGATTGGGCTGGGGGCTCTTCTGGCAGCGCAAGCGGTGGGGGCTACCGTTGCTGTACCTGGGAGCGGTGGCGTTCCACAGTTTGTGGAATTTGTGCGTGGTGGGGATGTTGGCCGGTAGTGGACAGGCGCTCCAGGGGGCGCCGGCCGGTGGTCTGCTGAGCGTGGCCAGCGGCGGATTGTTGGTGGTGCTCGCTCTGAGCGCGCCGGTCGCGCTGATCGGCCTGCCGCTGCTGTTCCGTCCTGGCCGGTCGCCGCGGGCTGAATTACCCGCAGACGACGGGCCGGTGCCGGCCTCTGGAACGGCAGCGGCCAACGCTGTCCTGACCACGGAGGACGGCCCAACCGCCGAGCCGCAGCCCGTAGCTTGAGTGCTCAGGACAAAAGCCGCTGAGTTAAGAAGGCTGGCCGGCTTGCCGTCCACGAATACACGAATTTACCGTCCTACTGCGGGATGAGCCCTCCAACCGGGACTGTTGGGCTTTGGCTGGCGACGACCACTGCCCCGGTGCTCTGAGGCTGGACCACGGCGATCCAGGGGGCCGGCGAGGCCCGTACCAGGGCCGCCCAGAGCCAGAGTGGCAGCTTGCCGCTGAGGATGACGCCGCCCGGCGGGCAGGGGGGATAGGAGAGCGGGGTAAGTTCGTCCGGATCCAGGTATGCTTCCGGCAGGTAGAATTCCAGATAGGTAGTGCCGGCCAGCGGCCGGATCGTCACGGTCAACGGGCCGTCAGCCGGTAAGGGGGCGCCGGGCAAAGCAGGGGCTTCCATCCAGCCCTGGCGGATGTCAAAGAGGTAAAAGGGTGCCGGGAGCGCGTGACGCGCGACGGCCGCGTAGAGCCAGTTGGGGCCGCGCCCGTAGAGCGCAAGCGGTTGTCCCTCCGGCAGATACTCCAACACCGCCGGCAGGTCACCCGGCTGCCAGGCCGTGGGGTCCACTCCCAGCGTACCGGCCAGCGCTACCAGGTCCACGGTCAGTTCGGCGGGGGCACTGGCCAGATGTCGCGGGCGCAGGTGGGCGGCAAAGGGGGTAAAGAGCGCCGCGAGCCGTTCAACCAGCGCGTCAAAGGCCGGGCCGGTGGCGGTGCGGCCGCGCTCCAGCCCGGCGAGGGTGCCACGCAACAGCGGCTCGGTCGCCGCCAGGCCATTTTGTCCCCCCAGGTCGGAGTGGAAATCGGCCAACAAGACCAGACCATGGCGTTCTAACCGGTTCTCCCATTCGGCGTGCAAGGTGGGGTCGCGGGTGAGCAAGAGGCCATGGGTGCATTCATCCAGCAGGGTTTCCTGCTCCAACGTGGGTAAGCCGCCGACATCCACCAGCAGCGGGAGGTGGCGGCGGGCAATGTCGCGGCGCAAGAGCGGGAGCCAGGCTTCACTGCGCGCCCCTTTGAGCCGCAGATGGCGCACGGTCTCCGGAGCGCTGGCCAGAAACCAATCCCCTTCATAATCGGGCGGATAGGCACGCAGCAAGTAGTGGGGCACGTCACGCTGGCGCAGCGCTAAGGTGAGGCTATAGGCCAGCACCGATTTGCCGCTGTGCGGTGGGCCACCCAAAACGACGGCGGGCAATGGGTTAAAGATGAGTTGACTTTCCATGAGTTGTACCTATACTTTGGTTGAGGTTGCAGACGGCGCAGTTGGCTGTGTGTCCGACCGGTGGACTGCACAGGAGGTGATCAGAAGCACCGGTGATCCGTTCAACATTCAAAAGCCGGCGGCGCTTAGCCGGTCACCCTCAGCCCTTTGATTAATCCATTCAGACAAATCTACATGACATTCCCAGAACCCACTACTGCTTTAATCACCATGGGCGGACAGGCCCAAGTCGTCACGTTTGCCGTGGATGCCTTGCTGGCGCAACGCGAGCCGTTGACAGGGGTGGTGGTGCTCCACCCGGCGGTAAGCGATCCCCGGGTGCAACGGGCGCTGGCTCAGTTGAGCGCCGAGTTTGCCGGTGAGCAATACCACGGGTATCCTCTCACGTTTCGCCATCTGGCGTTGCAGGCCGAGGGACGGCCGCTGGCGGCGATTGTGACCGACCGGGAGGCCGAGGCCGTTTGGCGGTTGGCGCAAGAGCTGCTGGCCGAGCTCAAACGGGACGGCGGGCCGGTGCATCTGTGCATCGCCGGGGGGCCGCGCCTGGTGGCGTTGACGCTGACCAGCGCGGCGTTGTTGCAATGTGATCACCGCGACCGGCTCTGGCATCTCTACACGCCCCGTGAGTTCCTGGAGCAGGCGCGAGAGGGCGCGATTCTCCATGCCCCGCCGGAAGCGGGGGTCCGGTTGGTGCCGGTGCCGATGGTGCCCTGGGGGGCTTATTTCCCGGCGCTGCGCCAGCTGGTCCAGCCGCAACAACCACCGCCGGCGTTGACGGAGATCACGGCTGCGGTGTGCTGCGCGGTGGTATGGGAGCGTCTGAAAGAGCGCGAGCGTGAGGTGTTGCGGGTGTTGGCTGCCGGGGCTACTCCGCAGGAGGCCGCTGAGCAGCTGGGCGTTACCCTCAAGACGATTGATACCCATAAGACCAAAATCCTGGCCGAGTGTCGGGTGGCCTGGGAATGGCCGGAAACGAAACATTTGACGTATCATTTTTTGCGTGAACAGTTTGGACCCTGGTTGAGAGCAAATGGCGAATGGCGAATGGCAAATAGCGAATAGCAAATGGCGAATAGCAAATGGCAAATGGCGAATGAACGACAAGGTAATTCAGGTTGCCATTGAAACATTAGAAGACCACGGACAACGGACCACTGACCACCGACGAGCAGGGGTGGTCTGCGGTCTGTGGTCGGTAGTCAAAGGCGCCCGTGATCCGGCTGACCGGACAGGTAACCCCATGGAGATAGTATAGTCCAAGGGTGGGCAAAACGCATCAGAGAAACCTCTGAGAAAAGTTCAGAGCTACCTCTGATGTATGGGTGGTGAAGAGGGAGTATACTGAAGGTGCTCCTTTCCATGAGGCGGACCGGGGCAGTTGGGCCCTGCTCCGGTCCGCTTCCCAAAATCAGACAGGAGGTGGCGATGGGTGAAGTGAAAGAGGATGTATATCTGGCCGCGCTGGCGGGGTTGCTGCACGATGTGGGGAAGTTTGCGCAGCGGGCGGGTTGGCAAAAGGGTGAACATACAGAAGTCGGCGGTGAAGTTGTGCGCCGGTATGTTCCAGCCCAATGGCGCGAGCAGCTGTACCCGGTGATGGGGCACCACGATAAGCCTTTGCAGGGGTATGAAACGAAAGTAGTTGCACTGGCCGATCGTCTTTCGGCTGGGGAGCGTGCTGACGAGAGACAGGAACAACCCAAGCAGCTGCTTTCAATTTTCTGTCGCGTGGAAACCAAAGATGCTGAAGGTCGGCCGCAATCCGCACCAAGTAAGTTATACTGGCCACTCAAGCCATTGGCCCTGGAGGAGGAAACGCTCTTCCCAGGTGTTGAGTGGGGAACAGCGGCGGTGCAGCAAGGCTATGAAGAGCTTTGGCGCGGTTTTGAGACTGATCTGCAAGTCCTGTGGCAGGCTCACCAGACCGGAAGTGATCTGCGCATTTATCTGGAAAGCTTGCTACTGTTGTTACAACATTACACTTGGTGCGTTCCCTCGGCTTACTATCGTTCTTTGCCTGACGTGAGCCTTTACGATCATAGCCGGATGACCGGCGCATTAGCAGCGTGTTTGACCGGCAAGTCGGAGACCACCCTGGATCAGATTTTGCACGCCCCGGAGCAAAGCGCCGAAGCGGTAGCGCTGCTCGTCGGCGGCGATATCTCTGGGGTGCAGGATTTTATCTACACGATTTCCTCGCGGGGCGCGACTTCCGGCTTGCGTGGGCGCTCGTTCTACCTGCAACTGCTCACTGAGGTTGCGGCGCGGTATGTCTTGCGACGGTTGGAATTGCCCATCACCAATCTGATTTACCAGGGCGGGGGGGCTTTCTACCTGTTGGCCCGCGCCGGGGATAGTGAGCGGCTGCGTGAGATTCAACACGAAATCAGCCACGTGTTGCTGGCGCATCACCGGGGTGATCTTTACCTGGCTTTAAGAAGCACGCAACTAACCGCTGCTGATTTCTATGACGGGCGGGCTTCTTTTAAATGGGATGAACTGGCGCATTTGTTGCGGGAAGCAAAACAGCACCGCTTTGGAGAATTGGAGCAGGACGATCTGGCAGCATTTTTTGCGCCGCAGGGCCACGGGGGTAACGAAGATCAGCAATGTCAGGTCTGTGGGCAGGAACATCCCCAAACGGAAGAAATCAAAAAACACCCTGAAGATGAATCCGGCGTGCGCAAATGTCCCGCCTGTCTTTCGTATGAGGCGTTAGGTGATGCGTTGCGTCGTGCTCGTTATCTCTGGTTGACCGAGCAAAAATCGAATATTCCCGATAAGCCATTAGCGGTCACACCAGGTGAGTGGCGTGATGTTCTAATCGCGTTCGGATTCCAGGGCGGGGTGACAGGCGACTTGCGCCAGGTTCCTGACGCAACAACACGGGTGGTTCTGGCGCTGAAAGATGAAGCGCTGCCTCAATTGCACCCTCAGGCGCACACCGTGATAGGCCGTCGTTTTTTGGTCAATGTCACGCCAACTTATGAGGCAGTGGACGCAGATTGGCTTAACCAAAGGTCGCCAGAATTACAACAGCGACTTGGAGAAGATTTGCCAGATTGCTTTGGCGTGGCGGTTAAACCGTTTTCGTTGTTGGAAGCCCAAGCCGCCGGCATCCCACGTTTGGGTATACTGCGAATGGATGTTGACAACTTAGGGACTGTTTTTGCTGAGGGATTGGGTAAGGCAGCTACACTCTCCCGTATCGCAGCACTCAGCTTGGCAGTGGGTTTATATTTTGAGGGTTGGGTAGAGCACATCGCAGAGGCGATGAACGCCGAAACTTACCCTGAACGTGGTGCCACTCTCTACTCCATTTACTCTGGTGGCGATGACTTGTTCTTTGTCGGCGCATGGGATCAAGTAGTGGAATTGGCTCGCCGCGTCCGTGCTGACCTGACGCCGTTTGCCGCGCAGCATCCTGGCATTCACACCAGTGCAGGGATCGTACTGGTGGGCGGTAAATATCCTCTGGCACAGGCCGCGCAAGACGCAGGGGAGGCTGAAAAAGCCGCCAAAGGACGCGCGGACAAGAATGCTCTGACTTTCTTGGGGCAAACCATAGCCTGGACACGTTTTGGATTAGATGAATGTCAAGCACAAAACCTGGAAACGGTGCATGGAATGGCACATCACTTGATAGAGCTGATAAGCCCGGAAGAGCAAGGTGAAAAGGGCGGACCGCAGGCACTCTTGCGGCTGTTGATGCGATTGCAAGAACAGCACGACAGAGCCGATCAGCGGCGGCGTGATCGGGGGGATGAGCTTAATCGCGCCGGTCAGGTACAAGGGGTATATGGTCCGTGGTTGTGGCGGGGGACTTATGCCCTCAAGCGAATGGCTGAGCGGTACAAGGAGGGCACAAGAACTCGCCAGATTCTTGAGGACTTGCGCAACCATTTGCGTGCCCAGGAATTTCAATCTATTGAGTGGATTGGCCTGGCAGCACGCTGGGCGGAGTTGACATTACGAAGGTAAGCTAATCACTATTTTTTAGGAGGTGAACAATGAGTTACGACAGGGGTAGACGTGAGACACCGGTGATGACACGTCCATCGGATGCCGAATTGCGGACGATTATCACGGATGTTGATGGAGGAGAAACGCTGGTCAAATGGGCTGACAGTATTGGCAAGTATCTTGCAAGCAAAGAAGTTGGCCTGACGACCAGCCAGATCCGCTCGCTCTTTGGTGAGGTGCGTCAGATTGAGGCCGAGTGGAGCATTGAAAGCCGCCGCGCGCACGCCAAACGTCGGCTGGTCCTGCTCAAGCCCAAGATGGCCTATCGCGCACGTAAAGAAAAGGGCAAGGCCGTTTCTGATCTGGTAGATGTGTTGCGCCCGGCGTTGGACTTGGTCAACGGTAAAGACGACAATTTCCAGCGTTTCGTGGAATTCTTTGAGGCCATTCTGGCCTATCATAAAGCCTACGGTGGTAGCTAAGGAGGTTTGCTATGGCTAAACAGATTCAACTCAAGGGACGGGTGTTCATCACGTTTGACATTGAAGCTATGACCGGTCTGCACATTGGCGGCACGGAGTCTGGCATTGAAATCGGCGGTGTGGACAAAACCGTCATCCGCGACAAACTGACCAATCGCCCCTATATCCCCGGTTCTTCACTCCGGGGTAAGATACGCAGTTTGTTGGAGAAATACTACGGGTTGGAGCAAAACCAATCCATCGGACAGGGGCGGATTCATTCCTGCACTGATGAAAGTAAGTATTCTGATTGTGATGTGTGCCAGGTTTTCGGTGTGCCGGGTGAACGCAAATTCGCTACCCCGACGCGCCTGGTGGTGCGGGATGTGCATCTCAGCGAGGAGAGTGCGAAAAAGTTAGAAGATTCGGGTCGCACCGATTTGCCCTATACCGAGGTCAAAACTGAAGTCTCCATTGACCGTGTGACCTCCGCCGCTAATCCGCGCCAGATGGAGCGCGTGCCGGCCGGGAGCACCTTTGGCGGCGCGGAACTGGTTTATAGCATCTACAGCGGTGATGATTGTGATGCCGGTAAGGATGTGGATCGTTTGCGCACGGTTATTGAAGGGCTGCAACTTTTAGAAGACGATTACCTCGGCGGTTTGGGGTCGCGCGGCTCCGGCAAAGTGCGTTTGCAAGGGATTCAGGTTAAAGTACGTGCCCACGGTAAGCTAGGCGAGCCAGAACCACTCAAGAAATATGATACTTTGGTGATGATGGGGCAGGATATGGAAGGATTACTAAAAGCTGTGAGGCAAGCCCTGGGCCTGGGCTGAAAGGAGGCGACAATGCCTGAATTAACCATGTATCGCCTGACCTTTCCGGGGGGGCTGCACATTGGGGCGCGGGGAACAGACCTGGAGAAGAGTAGCGCGAGTATACCATCCGATACGCTCTTTGCTGCGTTACTGGATGCGCACAACCGCGCCGGGGGGAATGTGGACAAGTGGTTTTCACCTACGCAGGGTGATTATCCTTCACGGCAATGCCCCTATGGGTTGACCTCAGCTTTCCCATTTGCGGGCGAGGTACGTTTTTTCCCGATGCCCATTCCGGCGCAGGCGTTTTTCTCTAACTCATTGCTTAAGGATCGCCGCAAGGATGTGAAGCGCATTCGTTTTGTCTCTGAGGGTATCTTGCGGGGCATGCTGGATGGCGAATCATTGGACGATTGGCTCTTTCCAGAAGATGAAAAAACTGAGCCGAAAACCGGTGCCGCACTTCAGGGTGGAGTCCTATGGTTGACGGTGGGTGAAATTGCGCGTTTACCAGCGACTGCCCGATTGCCGATAGGCAAACGTCATGCCTTACGCCGCTACAAAGTTTACTCTGAGGCAATGGTGCCGCGCGTAACCGTGGATCGCATTCATGCAGCCGCTAACATCTTTCATGCCGGGCGTGTCACCTTTGCACGGGAATGCGGTCTGTGGTTTGGTTTGGCCGGGCAATCACCTCCAGAATTTGAGCGCGCGCTGCAAATGCTTGGAGAGGATGGTGTAGGGGGGGAGCGTACTGCCGGGTATGGTGCGTTTACTTGCGCTACGTTTGGTATTTTGTCGTTGCCCGATCCATTGCCTGGCGGTGCTGCCCTTTTGCTTAGTCGCTATCACCCACGCGCCGAAGAGCTGTCGGCCTTGCAACATCCACAGGCAGCGTATGAATTGCACGCAGTATCTGGCTGGTTACGCTCCTGGGATGGCGCGGCGCAACGGCGGCGCCGACTCTGGTTGGTGCGTGAAGGTAGCGTTGTCTATCTCTCTAGCCGAGGGCCGTGGGGCGATGTGGTGGATGTGCGCCCCAATTACGAGAATCCGGCCGGCGACTTACCTCATCCCGTCTGGCGCGCCGGGCTGATGCTGGCCACGGCTTGGCCGTATTGGACGCAAGGAGGGGATCATGCCTGATTACACTTTATATCACGCCACTGTCACGGTGCTTTCACCACTGCATATCGGTAGCGGGCGGGATTTGCTGAATGATTACGATTATGCTATTCACCAGGGGCAGACCTGGCGTATCAACGAAGAGGCTCTATTGGAAGCCCAGAATGTAGATGATCCGGCACTCGCTGACCGACTAGCTAGGACACCACCAGCGCAATTGCTCAACAAGCTGGCCGATTTTTACCCCAACAGCCCATTTTTTCGCTATGTTATTAAGGGAACTCCGCGCGCTACAGGCGAGGGAGCGCAAGTGCGGGAACAAATAAAGGATGTCTATGACCGTCCTTATCTGCCCGGCACATCTTTCAAAGGAGCACTCCGCACGGCTATTGCCTGGGTGGCGTGGGAGAAACTGCGGTTGCACCCTGATCGTACTCAACTGGGCCGCAACCGGCAATTTGCCGCGCAATGGTACGAACAGGAAATCTTTAGCGAACACAGTGGTAAAGCGCCGAACAAGGACACATTACGTGCGCTTCAGGTGAGTGATAGTGCCCCAGTCGGCGCAGACCGTTTGATGATCGTCAACGTGCGGGTGTTAAACCGCGGTGGCACACTCGGGTCGCCGATTGAGGTGGAGGCATTACGTCCTGATACGACCTTTGAAGTATCACTCAAGTTGGACTTGGCGTTGTTCTCTGAGTGGGCCAAAGCAAATGGCTTGGAGATGCAAGGCCGTGCAGTGTTACAAAACTTGCCGGCGATGGTACAAAATTATACCGCAGCGCGTTTGGTGCAGGAGGCTGATTGGTTGAGCCGTATCCCTGGGGCAGAAAAAGTAGCGACGTTCTATCGGGAAATGCGACAGGCAAAGGTCGGCACCACCGCTTTTATCATGCAATTGGGTTGGGGGACTGGATGGGAGGGCAAAACCTTCGGTAGCCGTTTGCAAGCCGACCAGGCTTTCATGGAAGGGGTAATTAATGATTTCCGCCTGGCGCGTGGTAAGCGTCGGTCCGGTGACCCGTTCCCCAAAAGTCGTCGCGTGCTGGTACAAGTGCAGCGGAGCCAGGACGGGCGCACGCAGGAAATCCCGCTTTACCCGTTAGGTTGGGTGTTGGTGGAGTTGAAGGCGGTATGACCATGCCCACTCTCATCACCCTCGTCGGCGAGCAGCCGATCCCCAACCTGCTGCCCATCCGCTACCTGAAGCCGGAGCGGGTGGTATTGGTGCACACGACCGGCCATAGTGGCACGGAAAGGGTGGCGCGCCGGGTGGCGGCTTTATTACCGCCTGGCGTAGCGGCCTATGTGCCGGTAGATGCCTATGCGTTGGGCGCCATCCGGGCGGTGTTGGAAACCCAGCTGGCCGCTGAGCGCGATTTGCTCTTCAACCTCACCGGCGGCACCAAGCCGATGAACTTTGCCGCGTATGCGTTAGCGGCCGAGCGCGGCGCGCCCTTTTTATACTTCCAGACTGAAGGCCCGCGCGGACGCGATCAGCGCAGTCTGCTCTACCGTTATCGCTGGGAGGGGGACCGGCCCGTGCTGGCGCAACGCGAGGAGCTGCCCGGCGGTCTCATCACGCTGGATGAGTACCTGCGGGCGCACCTGGCCGGTTATCAGGCTGATGATCCGTTTATGGAGCAGCCCAAACCGACCAACGGTTGGATTTTTGAGCGGGCGGTGTACCAGGCCCTCCACGGTTGGGTAGATGAGGTGCTGGCCGGGGTCAGACCGGAGGGTGTTCAAGAGCAGGTGGAAATGGATCTGCTGGTGCGGTGCGGCAATCAAGTAGCGGTGCTGGAGCTCAAGAGCTACGGCAGCGGTAAGGAGGCCATTGACCAGCTGACGACTGCCGCCGCACGCGAGTATCTGGGAACCTATACGGCCCGCTTGGCAGTCATCGGAGGCCGCGTGGATGAGCGTTTCAAGGCGTTGGCCCGGGCCTTGCGGGTGGGGGTGGTGGCCTTCCCCAACTACCGGGCCGGGCGCAAAACCCTGCGCGCCGATGAGGTCACCGCGCTGCGGCAGGCGCTCGCCGAGCGGCTACCGTGCCGGCTTGCCTAGGGCCTCGTTCAGTCAGT
>CAYTGR010000021.1:0-11765 GCA_964437445.1 uncultured Anaerolineales bacterium
GCGACGGGTTGCAGGGCGTATAGCCGCCGCCGGATCGTTTCATTCTGCCCCGGATGGGGGTCCACGCCCATGGTCAACTGATAAGTGCGCCAGAGTTGGCCGGCCTGCCGGACCTCAATCCGGTCCAGGGCGCCGGGGTCTCCAAACATAATGTGGTTGCAGTACCAGGCGTGATCGTGGGAGCCATCTCCCAGCGAACCCGGCGAGACCGGTGGATATTGGGGGGAGCGGATGAAGTGTATCTCGGTGTGCCAACCGTTGCTCAGGTTATTGTACCGGATGGTGTCCAACAAACTGGCCCACTCCCGTCCATTGCAATCCACTGCCGGTTCGTAGTAAGTAGCCTGCATCCGGTTGCCGTAGGCATCCTGGGCCACCTGCCAGCGCCAGCGATACACCGGGATGGCGCTGTCAACCGGAGATTGGGGCTGGACTAACGAGAGGGTTTGCTGGCTGTTGGCCGTGTTGCCCACGGTGTAGGTCACGCCCTGGATTCGCACGCGCCAGTAGTACGGCTGGGCACCTTGCGCGAGCAAGGTGGCATCGTAAAGCATCTCCGCATCCACGGCAGGAGCATCTTGCACATGATAACGGCCCGGCAGCCCCTCCGTCACGCCGGCGGCCGGGATCAGCTTGTAAGCCGTGCCGTTCAGGAGCAGCAGCGATTTGCTGGATATCACGGTGCTGCCGTTTTCGCCGGTAAAGCCGACGCTTTGGCGCACCACGTCCAGCGTATCCAGAGTCCAGCCGATGCCCACCCATTCCTGGATCCACCCCAGGATTCCATCCACCCGTTGGCTATTGTAAGAGAAGTTAAGAGTGGGTTGAAAGCCTCGCCGGCCCGGGGGAACCTCCAGGGGGTAATTGTAAGTGGCGGCGCCGGTGGCCAGGGCGACGCCGGGCGGGTTGCAGGTGAGCTGCCAGCCCTTTTCGTCGGTGCCGGTGCTCAGCAGGCTGGTTTCCGCGGTGACCGTGAGGGGCGGGGCCGGGGTGAGGAGCGGCGAAACCCGGGGGGCGGCCAGGGGCGATGACAGCGCAGCTGGGGTGTTTTCCTCAGCTGGCAGTACGGGGGTAACCAGGGGAGAATCCACCAGGCGCTCACCCAACGCCGTATAAGCAGCCGGCACTGGCAAGACAACTGTGGCAAGGGGCAACCAGCCCCCCCACAGCGTCAAGAAAACCAGGCCGACCCAATAACGGCGACTGTACCCCCGCCAGTTGTGGCGCATTGATCCACTCCCCGCCCTATGCTCCAGCCACGGTCCTACCGCGTGCTCTTCCGCCGTTTCTCATCCTCGCGGGCCACCAATTGCAGCTTGCCCACCAGGACCTCGGAACGATAGGCGCGGCGACGCGCTTGCTTGCGTCCCGCCATCCCCAACAACCGGCCCAAGAGTTGCGAGAAACGTGCCATCCTCCTCCTCCGCAAAGAGCATCCCGACAGGACGGGTCCGTCGTCAGGCGCTTCAGCGCCGTCTCAGCCGCGCTCAAGCGCGGCCCCCCACACCACCGTTAGCGGGCAGGCGCGCCAGGAGCTGCCGGCCCACCAGGTATTCGTCACCCGCGCCCATGAGCAGCACCAGGTCATCCGGCGCTATCTCGGCCGCCAGCCGCTCCACGGCATCGGCCAGCGATTCAGCCGCCACCACCTCTCGGTGGTGCAGCTGGGCCACCAGGTCCCGGTGACTGACCGTGCCGTCGTCCACCTCCCGCGCCGCATAGACGGGCAGGATCAGCACCCGGTCAGCCTGCTCAAAGGCCGCCAGGAACTCCCCCCACAGCGCCTTGATCCGGCTGTAGGTGTGCGGCTGCCAGACGGCGATGATCCGCCGTTCGGGATACCGCTGCCGGGCCGCCGCCAGCACCGCCTTGATCTGCGTCGGATGGTGCGCGTAATCGTCCACCACCACCACCCCAGCCGCTTCCCCCAAGATCTCAAACCGCCGTTCGGTCCCGGCAAAGCTCTCCAGCGCCTTCCGGCTGGTCTCCCAGGGAATTTCCAGCGCAGAAGCCACGGCGATCGCCGCCAGCGCATTGACCGCGTTGTGCTCCCCCGGCAACCGCAGGCGTAACAGCCCGATCTCGTGGCCCTCCCACAACATCACGCCGTCCACGCCCCCTGACTCATTGGCCCGTAAACCGGTCACCTGCCACGTCGCGCCTGCGCTCCGCCCGTAGCGGACCAGCCGCCCGCCGTTGGCATGATACGAAGCGCCCACCGCGTGCGCCACCGGGTCATCAGCGCAGGCCACCAGCAGCCCGCCGGGACGGATCTGCTCCACAAATTCACCGAAGGCCAGCCGCAGATGCTTTGGCGACGGGAATGAATCCGGGTGGTCATACTCCACGTTGGTCACCACCGCGATCTGCGGCTCCAGCGCCAGGAAGGTGTTGCGGTACTCATCGGCTTCAATCACGAAATGCCGCCCCTGCCCGACCCGCGCGTTGGTCCCCAGATTCGCCACCACCCCGCCCACGATGAAGGTCGGATCCAGGCCTGCGGCCAGCAAAATGGTAGCAATCATCCCGCTAACGGTGGTCTTGCCGTGCGCGCCGGCGATGGCGATCACGTCATAGCCGGCGGTCAACGCTGCCAGGAATTCGGGCCGGCGCAGCACCGGCAGACCCTGCGCGCGGGCAGCCACCAGTTCCGGGTTCTCATTGGGCACGGCGGAGGAGGCCAGGATCAGTTCAGCCGCACCGAGGTTCTCCGGCGCATGCCCCACCACGACGGGAATCCCTTCGGCGCGCAATGCCGCGACCAGCAGCCCTTCGCCCCGGTCAGAGCCGGTGACGGTGAAGCCGCGTCCGCGCAACACGCGCGCGATGGCCGACATCCCGGCCCCCCCGATGCCGACAATGTGAATGCGCTGGAACCCCGTCAGATCGGCCATGGCATCCTTTCAGATAAAGACAATCAGCACAAAGGCAAAGGCGACCGCCACCGCCACATAGAGCAACCCACCTTGCAGCCAGACCGTCGGCAGATACTTGAGCAAACCCTGCGCCAGCTGATCCTGCGGCGGCGTAATCCCCCAAATGTTGTACCCCAAATCGGCCAGGAAGCCCCAGAAGATACCGATGACCAGAAAACCATTCACCAGCCCCAGGAAAAACCCCAGCAACGTATCCTGGAACTTCTCTTTGCGCGCTTTGGAGCCTAACATGGCCGAAAGCGTGGGCGTAGAGTAGCCAAAGAAAATGATGAAGACAAAGAGCGCCAGGCGGACGTAAAACCAGGTCTTGGGGTCAGTCATCGCCAGATTATTCATGGCCGGCCCGATGATCGGGATGAATTGGCGCAACACATTTTCTACAAAACGGGCCAGGATAACGCTGAACGCCACCAGCAATTCCTTGGCCCAGCCGCGCAGCGCGCCGACCAGCCCAAAGAAGATCACCAGACCGATAAAGACTGTGTCCAGCGGGACCATCTCACGCTCCTTGTGCCAGCTGTACGAGCAGCTGCGCCAACGACTGCGCCGCCTCAGGGCGCGCCAGCGCGTGGGCCGCGGCCGCCATCTGTGCCCGCCGGTCCGGCGCGCCGAAGAGCTCGCGCACCGTCGGCACCAGCTGCGTTGCCAGCGCGACATCCTCTACCACCACGGCCGCTCCCCGGGCCGCCAACCAGTCCGCGTTGACCTTCTGGTAGCGCCAGGCGTGCGGGTAAGGCACCAGAATGGCCGGCAGGCCGAAATACGGGAACTCGCCCAGCACCGAGGCTCCTGCCCGCGAGAGCACCAGGTCGGCCGCCGCCAGCGCGGCCCCCATCTCCTCGTGCAGGTAGGGGTAGGCATGATAGCGCGCTTGCTGCGCCGCCGGCAATGCCGCGCGCGCCGCCTCTACCGCCGGCCAATCCAGCTCCCCGCTCACATGCACGATTTCGGCCAGCGCCAGCAGCTCCGCCAGATTGCCCATCACCGCCTGGTTGAGCGAGCGCGCGCCCCGGCTTCCCCCAAAGACGAGCAGCACCGGCGCCTCCGCAGGCAGCCCCAACGCGGTCCGGCCCGCCGCCCGCGTCCAGCGCGTCACCCGTGCCCCCAGCGGATAGCCGGTCACGACTACCTTCTGCGCCGGGAGATACTGCCGCGATTCCTCCACCGTCACCCCAATGCGCGCCGCCAACCGCGCCACGAACTTCACGGCCTGTCCCGGCTCAATGTCGGGCAAATAGAGCAAAATCGGAATGCGGCGCGCCCAGGCCGCCACCGCCACCGGCGCGCTCACATAGCCCCCGGTGGTGATGAGCGCGGCCGGCCGTTCCCGCCCCAGCGCCCGCCAGGCGGCCACCAGCCCTTGCAGGAGCCGCAGCCCATTGCGGGCTGCCCGCCCCAGGCCAACGCCGTGCACCCCCCCGGCAGGAATGCCCAGCAACGGGATACCGGTCGGCGGGATCAACGTCTCCTCCATCCCGCCGCGACCGCCCACCCAGGTCAGGGCCGCAGTCGGCTCAACGGCCGGCAAAGCCTGCGCGACGGCGAGCGCCGGATAAATATGCCCGCCAGTCCCGCCCCCAACGATCCAGAACCGCATTCCAATCTCCTTTGGGCCGCCCCCTGGAAATGCCCAGCAGCAGCCCCATCCCGGCTAAGGTGATCAGCATCTCCGAGCCGCCATAGGTGAAAAAGGGCAGCGCCGTGCCGGTGAATGGCACCAGCCCCACCATCACCAAGATGTTCAACAACGCCTCGCTGACCACCATCGTCGTCACGCCGAAGGCCAGCAGCGAGCCGAACGGATCGGGCGTCTCCAGCGCGATCCGGTAGCCCCGGTAGGCCAGCAGGCCGAACAGCACCAGCACCAGCAGCGCGCCCAGCAGCCCGGCCTCCTCGCCGATCACGGCGAAGACGCTATCGGTGTGCGGAAAGGGCAGGTAGCCGAACTTCAGCCGCCCGCTGCCCAGCCCCACGCCCAAAATGCCGCCCTCACCAATGGCCGTCACTGCCCGGCGGACATGGTAGGGCATCTGCGAGGGGTCTTGCAACGATTGGAAATAGGCCTCCAACCGGCCCCGCGCATGGGGCAGTTGCCAGGCCGCCAACCCGAACGCCCCGCCGCCCACCACAACCGAGAGAAAGATCTGCACCGGATCGCCGCCAGCGAAGAAGAACATCGCCAGCCCGGTCACCACCAACAACAGAGCAGTGCTCAAATCCGGCTGTAGAGCGATGAAGCCGGCCACCACGCCCACAATCACGGCGAACGGCACCAGCCCATAGCGCACCTGGTTGAGCTGCTCCCCTTTGGAGGAAAGCCAGGCCGCAATGTAAATCACCACCACCAGCCGGGCCAGCACCCCCGGTTGCACCGACGCACCGAAGATAGAACGCTGCGCGCCCAGCACCTTCTCGCCGAGGACCAGCACCAGAAAGAGCAAGACCAGCGTCACGCCCATCAACGGCAATGCGAACCGCTGCCAGAGCGGATAGGGCAGCAGGGCCATGACCAGGGCCGCCACTCCACCCACGGCCACCCACAGCACCTGTTGCCGCCAAAACTCCACGCCAACGTAAAATGTGGCGCTGTAGAGCATCAACAGGCCATAGGCCAGGAGCGTCAAAATCACCGCCAGCAGCAGATAATCAATGTGTGCACCCTTACTCTTCCGTCGGTTCATACCAGCCCCCTGCCCACAAATCCTCAATCTGAAAGCGCCACTCCGAAAGCCTACGGCAGCGCTGCCACCAGCTGGCGGAAACGCTCCCCCCGTTCGGCGAAGTCGCGGAAGGCATCAAAGCTGGTGCCTCCCGGCGAGAGCAGCACCACCTCACCAGGCCGCGCCCGCGCGGCTGCTTCCGTCACCGCCTGCTCCAACGTCCCTGCCGGGATGAGCGCCTCTAAGGTCGCCGCGGCCCCCGCCTCGGCCCAGGCTGCCTCCAGATGCCGCTGGATCAACCCGGCGGCCTCGCCGAAAGTGATCACCACCCGCACCCGCCGGACGGCCCGCCGGGCAAACTCTTCCCACGGCAGGTCCTTGTCGCGCCCACCCGCCAGCAGGACCAGCGGCTCCGTGAACGAATCCAGGGCCGCCAGCACCCGCTCCGGCGCGGTGGCGATCGAGTCATTGACCCAGAGGACGCCCTGCCACCGGCGCACCTCCTCCAGACGGTGCTCCACGCCGGTAAAGCCGATGATTGCCGACCGCATCGCCGCAACCGGTACGCCCGCCGCGTCGGCCAGCGCGGCCGCGGCCAGCACGTTGAGCACGTTGTGCAAGCCCCGCAGCCGAAGTTCGTCCCGGCGGATGATTTCAGTCTCGCGCCCGTCGCGGCGCAGCACCAGCGTCTCGCCGCGCAGGAACGTCCCCTCCTCCACCTCGGTGCTCCCGCTGAAGTAGCGCACCTGCGCCGCCGTCTGCACCGCCAGGCTGCGCGCGTTAGGCTCATCGTAACCGAGCACCGCCACGTCGCCGGGCCGCTGGTGCTGGACGATGTGCGCCTTCGCCGCCTGGTAGGCCGCCATCGTCTTGTGCCGGTCCAGATGGTTGGGCGTGATATTCAACACGCCCGCCACCGCCGGGCTGACCGTCATCAGCTCCAGCTGAAAGCTGGAGAGCTCCATCACCACCCGGTCCGTCGGCTGCATCCGCCCCAGGTCGGTGATCAGCGGGTTACCAATGTTGCCGCCGACCCAGGTCGTGAAGCCCGCCGCACGCAGCATCTCACCTACCAACGTCGTCGTCGTCGTTTTCCCTGCCGAGCCGGTGATGCCGATCACCGGCGCTGGAGAGCGGGCCATGAACTCCTGGGCATCGTTGCTCAACGGGATGCCCCGCCGCGCCGCCTCCTGCACAATCGGCAGGTCGTTGGGGACACCGCCGCTCAGACAGAGCAGGTCACAGTTATCCAACAGCTCCAAGGGGTGACCGCCGAGCACGTAACGCAGCGGCAGCCCCTCCAGTTCGGCCAGCGTCCCGCGCAGCGCCTCGGCGCTCCGCGCATCGGAGACCGTCACGCGCGCACCCTGCTCCACGAGAAACCGCGCGAGGGCTTTCCCCTGCCGGGCTAACCCTAAGATGACCACTGAACGCGCCACTATCTCCTGCTCCTCTGAAAATAGCGTTTTGCTTGTAGTCAGGCGCTTTAGCGCCGTCCAACGCGCTAAAGCGCGTTACTACGAGCCAATTTTCATCCCCCCGCTGGTAAACGCCAGTTCATGGGGAATTCCCTAAATCAACGCCAGCGCCACGCCGACCATGCCGGCCAGCAACCCGATCAACCAGAATCGCTGCACCACCTGCGTCTCCGACCAACCCAGGAGCTCAAAGTGATGGTGCAGCGGCGCCATCTTGAAGACTCGCCGCCCTTCGCCGTATTTCCGTTTGGTGTATTTGAAATAGCCGATCTGAATCAGATCCGCCACCGTCTCCGCCACCGGGATCAACATCACCACCGGCAGGATGAGCCACTGCCCGGTCATCAAGGCCACTACGCCCAACGTCGCGCCGAGCGCCAGCGAGCCGGTATCGCCCATGAAAAGCTCCGCCGGGTGGGCGTTGTACCACAGAAAGGCAAACGACGCGCCGACAACGGTGAAACAAAACCGCGCCAAGTAAATCTGCCCCTGGAGCTCGGCAATCACGGCGTAGACGGCAAAGGCGCTCGCCATGATAATCCCCGCCAGCCCGTCCAGGCCGTCGGTCAGATTGGCGGCGTTGGCCGAGCTGTAGATGATAAAGACCGCGATGGGAACGAACAACCAGCCGGGCAGCTCCACCATCTCCTGGAAACCGGGGATGCCCATGAAGCGCCAGTCCAGTGCATACACCAGGACCAGTGCCACGACCAACGTCAGCGCCAGCTCAATCACCGTCTTGAAGCGTGCCGTGAACCCTTCGCCGCGCCGCATCCCCCGCACCCCGGCCCAGTCATCCAGCGCGCCGAGCACGGCGTAAGCGATCATCGTCCCCAACGGCACTAAGATAGAACGGCCGGTCACCGTCTGCCCGATCAAATTGTAAATGTTCAGCGCCACGGTGATGACCAACACCGGGATGGTGATGAGCATCCCGCCCATCGTCGGCGTCCCCATTTTGGTGATGTGGCCGCTGGGACCATCCACCCGGATCGGCTTGCCGATCTTCCACCGCTTGAGCAATGTGATATAAGGCCGGCCCCAGAAAACCACCATCAAAAAAGAGAGTCCGGCTAAGACCAGCGCAAACCCCATGTCGGTGTCTCCTCTCCGGGCTGTGTTAAGGCTGCCACGATGGTCTCCATCTTCATCGCCCGCGAGCCTTTGACCAGCACGACATCGCCGGGCTGAATCAACGCCTGCAACAACGCAATGGCCGTCGGGGCGTCATCCAGGGCGTGGACCTGCGCGGCCGGCAGGCCGCTGGCGCGCGCCTCCTCGGCGATCCAGCGGGCGCGCGGCCCCACGGTGACCAGCGTGTGGACCACCCCCGCTGCCCGGCCGCCGACTTTGCGGTGGCCCTCCTCTTCGTAAGGTCCCAGCTCCAGCATATCGCCCAGCACAGCGATCTTGCGGCCGTCCAGATCATGCAGCAGGTTGAGCGCGGCGAGCGTGGAAGGTGGGCTGGCATTGTAGGTGTCATCAATGATCAGCGAATTGCGAAGGCCGGGCACCGTCACTAACCGCAGCTGTGCACCGGGAGTCCGCAACCCTTCGCTGATCTCTTGCCAGTCAACCCCCTCGATCAACCCCACCGCCGCCGCCCGTAGCACCGTGTGGACGCTGTGTTGTCCCAGCAACGGAACCCGCAAGTGCACCTTTTCCTTGCCGTAGTGCAGCCGGACGCGGATGCCCTCCAGTCCCAAACTCTCCACCTCATCGGCCCAGAGGTCCGCCTCCTGGGTCAGGCCGTAATAGAAAACCCGCGCCGCCGTCGCCTCCGCCATCGCCCGCACGCGCGGATCATCGTGGTTGAGGACGGCGACGCCCGCCGGAGCCGGCGGCAGGGCCTCCACCAGTTCCCGCTTACCCAGCGCAATGGCCTCCAGGCTGCCGGCCCGCTCGGCGTGCACCGGCTCCACGTTGGTGACGACCCCCACGTGCGGTTGCGCGATCCCGGCTAACGCGCGGATGTCGCCGCGCACGTACATCCCCATCTCCAATACCACCCGCTGGCACGCATCGGTGAGCGCCAACAACGTCAACGGGAGACCAAGCTCGTTGTTGTACGACCCCTCACTCCTGGCCGTCTGGTACCGGCGCGCCAGCACCCGCGCCACCGCCTCTTTCGTCGTCGTCTTACCCACGCTACCGGTGATGCCAATGACGCGCGGGTGGAGTTGACGCCGCCAGTAAGCGGCCGCGCCCTGCAACGCCTGCAACACCGACGGCACCCGGATCACCAACGGTGTCGCCAGATCCACCGGTGACGTACCGGCAGTCAGGTCTAACACGGGGGCCTCTACTGCCACCGGGCGCTCCACTACCGCCGCCAGCGCGCCATGCCGGAGAGCATCCCCCACAAAGTCATGCCCGTCGACCTTCTCGCCTTGGAAAGCGAAGAAGACCGTCCCCAGCCCGGCCTTGCGGGAATCAATCACCGGCATGACCGGCTGCGCCAGTCCGGCCGGTCGCCGGGCACCCAACCCCTCCAATAAATCGGCTAACGTTAAACGTTTGGTCATCTTCAATCCAGCTTACCGATTGCTCATTGCTACATCCGCCGGTGGGATGCCCAGTAAGACAAATAGCCGCGTGGCGAGCTTCTGAAAAACCGGCGCTGCCGTCATGGAGCCCCAACGCATAGTATAGGGCACATCCGGCCGGTCCAGCTTCACCAGGATCAACACTTGCGGATCGGGCAACGGGCCATACCCCACGAAGGAGACAATCACGTCCTCCGGCTCGTAGCCACCGACGCCGGGGATCTGAGCCGTGCCCGTTTTGCCGGCGATGCGATAGCCCTCCACCAGCGCTTCCGGGACCTCTTTGGCGACCGCGTTGGCCAGCAGGCCGGAGACCACCCGCGCCGTCTCCGCCGAGACCGGTTGCCCCAACGGTCGGGGCGGGATAGGGACCACACTGCCGTCCGGGTAGCGCCGCTCGGCGACGATGTGCGGCTGCATCATCACACCGTCGTTTGCCAGCGCGGCGGCGGCGGTCGCCATCTGCAACGGCGTCACGGCGATGCCCTGCCCGAAAGCGTTGGTGGCCAGGTACGAATCCGCCCAATCCCAGTCGGTTGAGGTGTGAACCAGCCCCGCGGCCTCGTTGCTCACCTCCACACCGGTCGGCTGCCCAAAACCAAACGCTTTCACATACTTGTAGAACAGCTCCGGTCCCAGCACCTGAGTGGAGAGGGTGGCTGCGCCCACATTCAACGAGTGCGACAACAGCCCCTGCAAATTCTGCTGGCCATAAGCACCGCCGCTCCAGTTGCGAACGATGATCCCGCCGTACTCCAGCCCCCCCCGGTCCTGGTACGACCAATCCAGAGTAGCGCGGCCTGAATCCACCGCCGCCGCCACCGTGATGATCTTAAAGACCGAGCCCGGCTCGTAAGGGATACTCACCGCCGGGTCCTGGAAAATTTTAGCGTTATCCACCGCGTAATCGGCGTAGCGATACGGCTCATAAGTCGGCCGGTTGGCTATCGCCAGCAGCTCGCCCGTGCGCGGATTCATCACGATAATCGTGCCGCTCTCCGCTTTGTACTCGCGCAGCGCATTATCCAGCTCGCCTTCCACGTAAGCCTGGATCGTCCGATCTATCGTCAGCCGGAGGTCGGTACCGGGATAGGGCAGCCCCCCCTCCTGGGCCATGTCGCTGGGCAACGGGCTGTTGTTGCCGCCTACCACACCGATACGGGCTACCGTTTCGCCCTGCAAGAAGCGCCGCTGGTAGGCCTGCACACCGTAACCGCGCCCATCCTGGTTCACAAACCCCAAAGTATGCGCTGCAAGTGCGCCCTCAGCGTAGTAACGCTCCCAGGTCGGCGTCAAGGTGAGCCAGGGCCAGTTCAGCGCCTCAATCTGCTCCGCCGACTCGGCAGGAATGTGCTTGGCCAGCATCCGCCAGACCAGTCCCTCGGATTCAGCCGGGGCAGTCAGGTCTGCCACCAGCTCACTTTCCGGCCGGTTGAGCAGCGAGGCCAGTTGCCGGGCCGCTTCCAACGGGTCGCGTACCAGGTTGACTTCAGCCCCCACATCGTAAACCGGGACGTTGCCCACCAGCAGGTTACCGTTGCGGTCGCGGATGGAGCCCCACGGCGGTTCAGGTAGCGCGTACTGGCGGCGCACCAGGTCCTCTACCTCGGTCTGGTAACGCGGGTGCTCCATGATCTGCAGCCGCACGAGCTGCACCACCACCGGCAGGAGCAAGGCGATCAACAACGTCGCCACTAAACGCAGTCGGGCATCAGGACCCCGTAACATCGTCAAGGCTCCTTGGCGTCAGGCGCGACACCGGCGGCCTGCACCGGGGGGGCCGGCCAGAGATAATCCACCTGCTCCGCCGGCTGGTATCCCAGCGCGATGGATCGCTGTTGCAACACCGGGATGGAGCTCTGGCGGGCAATCTCCACCGTCAGCGCCTGGTTGGCGCGCTGCTGTTGCAACCACTCCTGCTCCAGCGTCCACGCCTGGCTGGAAAGGTGGACGTTGGAGGCCAACAGGCTCAGATAGCTGGCGGCGAGCAGAACGACCACCCCCACCACGGAGAGGAAAAGTAATGCCAGCGCCCGATCCCGCTGCTCGCGCCGTTTCGGTACCCCATGCGTCTGTTGCTGCCATAAAACGCTCATGTTACCCCTCAGCGATTAGCATTCAGCCATCAGCCTTCAGCGGTCAGCC
>CAYTGR010000021.1:11865-70190 GCA_964437445.1 uncultured Anaerolineales bacterium
GTGCAGATCGGCTGCTGAGGCGGGCAGATGCAGGTCCGCTCTTCCCGCTGCATGAACTGCTTGACGATGCGATCCTCCAGCGAATGGAAGGTAATCACCGCCAGACGCCCCCCCGGTTTGAGCAGCGCCACCGCCTGGGGCAGCGCCGCCGCCAGCGCCTCCAGCTCCTCATTCACCGCGATCCGCAACGCCTGGAAGGTGCGCGTCGCCGGGTGGAGCTCGCCACGCGGCCGTCCCACCGCCGCCACGATGACCTCGGCCAGATGCGTTGTGCTGCGGATCGGGCGGGCCGCGACGATGGCCTGCGCGATCCGCCGGCTGCGCGGCTCCTCGCCGTATTCCCACAACAGCAACGCTAATTCCGTTTCCGGCAAACCGTTCACCAGCGTGGCTGCCGTCGGGGCGTCGCCGGTCGGATCAAAGCGCATATCCAGCGGCCCCTCGGTTCGGAAGGCGAAACCGCGCGCCGGCTCGTCCACCTGCCAGGACGAAAATCCCAAGTCAAAGAGCACGCCATCTACCAACGGCCAGCCCATTGCCGTGGCGACCGCCGCCAGATGAATGTAAGAGCTATGCTGAACATTGGCCCGCGCCCCAAAGGGCTCTAACCGCTCCGCGGCCCGTTGGGCCGCCGCCGGATCCCGATCCAGCCCCAACAGCTCGCCCTGTGGAGCACTCGCGGTCAGAATCGCGGCCGCATGGCCCCCGCCGCCCACCGTGGCGTCAATATAGCGACCGCCGGGCCGAACCGCCAGCCCTTGCAGGACTTCCGACAGGAGCACCGGGACGTGCCCCGCGGCCAAACGAGGCTTTAGATTTGCAGGTGCTCCCATAGCGCCGGGTCTGCGTCTAACATCTCAGCCTGACGGGCGTTTTCCTCAGCCCAGCGCTCCGGGCTCCAGAGCTCCATAAAGCGATCCAAACCCACGATGACCACTTCAGCGGCGGGACCCAGCTCGGCATGGTCGCGCAACCGGTCCGGCACCAGAATCCGTCCCTGGCGATCCGGCACTGCATCCACGGCATCAGCAAAGAACAGACGCCGCAAGGCGCGGCCTTGAGGATCTGTGATGGGGAGCACATTGACTTTCTGGGCAATCTCCTGCCAGACCGCCATGGGATAAACGGCCAGACAGCGATCCAACCCCCGGGTGAGCACCAGGCCCTCGGCCAGCGCCTCCCGAAAGCGAGCCGGGATGGTAATGCGCCCTTTGTCATCTAAGGTGTAAACGTATTGGCCCAAGAACATATGTTCTATACTCCCCATTCACAGCGCTGAAAAAGGAGAAAAACTACAAAGATTCCCCACTACGCTCCATTTTAACCCACATTTTGCCACATTATACACCACTTCTCCCGCAAATGCAATAGGGAATCTAAACTGAAAATGACAATTGAGTAAAGATTTGGGAAATGGGGTGTAACACTCCCGCAAGGCATTTGGTTTCCCCGGCAACCGGGCTATAATAAACCCAGGCCAATCATGGTTCAGGCTGGAGTTACCATGGCCTGGCATCCACCAGCGGGAATATGATGAAAACAGGTTCGTAGTGACGCGCTTCAGCGCGGCTAAGACGGCGCTAAAGCGCCTCACTACAAACTTTTCACGTTATTTTCAGGGGAGGTATGATGCTCTCTTTGCCCGGTCTGGGCACTGCCCTGGAAGGTTTGATTCAGCAGGCCACCGCCGCTGACCGGCAGCGGGCGGAGGCGGTGGCGACGGCCTGGCAATGGCTCCAGGCGGCGCCCCCGGCAGCAGCGCTGCGCGAGCATGTGCAGCCGCTGCTCGGCACGCCCTGGGAGGGAGCGCTGCCGGCCACCGACGCGCCGCTGGCCGGGCACGAGCCCACGCCGCCCCTGCCCCCCCAGACGACGATCATCGGCGTGGATGGCTCCCAAATCCTGCCGGACCGGCACGCGCCCATCCCCTACGCCCTGCTCCAGGTCGGCGGGCTGATCTTCCGCTACAACGGGCAAGCGCCGCAACCGGTCAGCCAGGCCCGGCTCTATTACGAGGAAAGCGAACTCTACGACGAGCGGACCGATCTGCCGGTCACGCCCGGCCGGTGGGGGATGCGCCGCACCCTGTGGGAACTGGAATATCTGGCCGGGCTGGCCGAAGCCGAACGCACCGCCCAGGCCGGCCCGCCCTTGCTGGCCTGCACCGACGGGCCGCTGCTGTGGGCCTACCCGGAACGCGCCCCCGAGGAGATCACCGCTTTTCATGCCTACCTGGCGGCGCTGAAAAGGCTCCAGGCCGCCGGCGCGCTGCCCATCGGCTACGTGGAACGGCCGGCCGGCCGGCTACTGGTGGAGCTGCTCTGGGCCGGCCGGCTGCCTGCCGCTGAACTCACCACCCGGGTTGACCAGAACCCACTGCGCCGCCTGAACGACCGCGACCTGATGGCCCACCTCCTGGCACCCGGCGAGCGTTCCGTCTGGTTGGAGCGCGTCTCGCTCACCAACCAGGCCCACGGGCAGCGCGGTCAGACCATCTGGTGTTGTTATCTCAACGTCGGGGAGCCGGATTACCCGGTCATTGCGCGGGTAGAGGCCCCGGCCTGGGCCGTCCGGCAGCCGGGGACCACCGAGGCCCTCCACGCCGCGCTGGTGCAGCAGGCGCAGCTGTTAGAGGGGTACCCTTACGTCCTGGCGCGCGCCCACGAAATCGCTCTGGTCTCCACCGAGGATAAAGTAGCTCTGGAAAGCGCCATCTTCCGCCGCCTCTGGGAGCAGGGTGTGCACGTGCGCCCCTCGGAAAAGGCCCGGCAGAAGAGCGCCCTGGGCAAAAAAAGCCGCACCTGAGCCTGAAGCCCGGCGCGCTCACATTTCACGTCTCACGTCTTACGTTTCACGTTTCACGTCTCACGTTTCACGTTTCACGTCTTACGTTTCACGTCTTACGTCTTAATCAGGAGGCACCATGTCCACCAACGCTACCACCCTGGCTATCGGCACCGTGCTGCGGGCCGACATCCGTGGCTTTGTCGTCGCCTCGCGCATCCCGGAGCCGGATGTGCCCACCTTCGGCACCTTCGTCCGCGCTCCCATCCAGCAGCAACAGGCCTGGCTGGTTGGGCTGGTCTACGACATCCGCTTACAGGATGATCCCTTTCTGCGGGGGCTGGCGGCGACGCTGGTGGAAGGGCAGCCCGGCGCGGCCGAGGTGATCGCCGACCAGCGGGAGGTCCGCCTCCTGCCGGTGGAGATCAGCGTGACGGCCGTGGGCTATTGCACAGGTTCCCACTATCACTATGGGCTGCCGCCCCAACCGCCGATGATCCTGCACCGCATCACCGTCTGCACCCCGGAGGAGGTATGCCAGATCACCGCCCACCCCGACTTCCTGCGCCTGCTGCTGGAAAGCCGCGACATCCCGACCGATGAGCTGATCACCGTGGCGCTCACCCGCGCCGCCGCGCTGCGTCCCGCCGAAGAACGCGAACCCTACCTGCTGGACGCCGCTCGCTATCTGGCGCGCCAGCTGGGGCGCGAGCCGCTCCGCCTGGAGACATTGCTACGGCGGCTGCAAGCCACCCTTAACTATTGAGGAGCCCTATGAAATCCCCCATCCCCCCCGAGGCCGCACAGTTCCTTGACGAAGCCCGCACACTGGAAGAAATCGGCGAATTTGAGAGTGCGCTGCGCCGGTGTGAAAGCGCGCTGCGCCTGGCACCGCAATGGGCTGCCGCCCACTACCTGCATGGCGTGATCCTGAACGACCTGGAACGGCCTGAGGAGGCCATAACAGCCTACCAGGAGGCCGTGCAGTTGGATCCCACGTTCACCGAGGCCATCGCAGCCCTGGCCGCGGCCGAGCAGGAGCTGGCCGACATTCCGGGCCTGCCAGAAGCCTACGAATACGAAGCGGCCGGCAACCTGCAGGCCGCGTTGGAACTCTGCGATAGCATCCTGGAGAACCGGCCAGAGCTGGCCGAGGTCCACAACCTGCGTGGCATCGTCCTGGATCAGTTGAACCGGCCCTGGGCGGCCCTGCAGGCCTACCGGCAGGCGGTGACATTGGATCCCACCTTCACCGAGGCCCAGGAAAATCTGGCCGAAGCCGAGCAGGAACTGGCCACTATCCCCCCACTGGACGAAATCTATGCCCGCCAGACAGCCGGCGACCTGGAAGGAGCGCTCGCGCTCTGCGACCAGATTCTGGCCCTCAGCCCGGATCACGCAGAAGCGCATTATCTGCGCGGCGGCCTGCTGCACCAGCTGGGCCGCCTCTGGGAAGCAATGTCCGCTTACCAGGCAGCTTTGCAAATTGACCCGGCGTTCGCCGCGGCCGGCGAGGCCCTGGAGCTGGCCCGCCAGGAGTTCCAACTGGCTCCCGACCTCAACGCAGCCTACGCGCTTTACGAAGAAGCCGGTGACCCCCAGGCGGCCCTGGCCCTCTGCGATCAGATCTTAGCGTTGGTGCCTGAGGTGGCCGAGGCCCACAACCTGCGCGGCGTCCTGCTGGACGAGCTGGAACGGCCCTGGGAGGCCATCCGGGCCTACCGGCAGGCCGTAGCGCTGGCGCCTGACTTTACCGAAGCTCAGGATAATCTGGCCGATGCCGAGCAGGAGTTCGCGGCCGAACCCGACCTGCACGAAGTCCACCAGCTGGCTGATGCCGGCGACCTTTGGGGAGCGGTGACTCTGTGCGAAGAAATCTTAATGCTGGTGCCCGAGCTGACCGAGGCCTACCATCTTCGCCAGCGGCTCCTGGAACGCTTTGAGCGCTCCCGGTCGGCGGCTGTGGCCGACGAGTGGACCACAGAACTGGAAGTCCCGCCGCTGGCCGCCAACCCCTTAGAGTCAGCCTACGCCAGCGAGGCCGCGGGCGACCTGGAGACGGCTCTGGCGCAGTGCGAACAGGCCCTGGCGGCGGAGCCGACTTCGGCAGAAGCCCACAACCTGCGGGGGATTATCCTGGATCAGCTGGACCGCCTGCCGGAAGCCGTCGCGGCTTACCGCCAGGCCGTGTCATTAGATCCCGATTTTGACGAAGCTCGCGAGAACTTAGCCGAAGCCGAGGCGGAGCTCCGCCAGGTCTCAGCCCCCACACCGGCGGCAGAGGCCACGCCCGTTGCCACCGACACAGATACCCCGCTCTGCCCGCACTGCCGCTCCACCGACGTCAGCCAGGTGGGTTGGCTCAAAAAACAGTGGCGCTGCAAGCATTGCGGCACGACGTGGTAACCGGGGATTTTACACGCTTTTTACAGGCCCTTGTCACTGCCGGAAAAATGTCCCGGTGGCCCGATGGGGTGGCGGCCGCCCGGCTCAGCCACGCTCCGCAACCGCCACTGGCGCGGCTTTACGCGCCGGAGCAGGCTGCTCTACCAAACATCCTGCCTCCAGGGATAACACGCGGTCGGCAAAGCGCGCTGCCCAGGCCGCATCGTGCGTCACCACCAGCGCGCTCACCCCTTCGGCGCACCAGCCGCGCAACAACTGCCCCAACGCCAGCTTGAGCGCCCCATCCAGCCCCCGCGTCGGCTCATCCAACAGCAGCAACTCGGGCCGGGTGACGGTGACCGCCCCCAGCGCCACCCGCAGCCGCTCACCCGTGGAGAGATCGCGTGGATAGCGACCGGCCAGCGCCGTCAGCCCCAAACGCCCCAACAGCAGGTCTACCGACCCGTTGACCGGCAGGCCGTGATTCCGCAGCGTGATCCCCAGTTCGTCGCGCACCGTCTCGGCAAAGAGCAACCAGTCTGGCTCCTGCGGCAGGTAGCCGATCCGCCGGCAGCGCGCGGCCACCTCCCAGCCCGTGATCTCCTCCTCGCCCAGCCAGAGCCGCCCGCCGCGCTGCGGCAACAATCCCACCACCGCCTTCAGCAACGTCGTCTTGCCCGCGCCGTTTGGGCCGGTCAGCACCACCAGTTCGCCCCGCCGCAAAGTCAGCGTCAGCCCACTCAGCACCGGTTGCCCGTTGTAAGCGCAGGTCAGGTCTACCACGCGCAGCGCTTCCCCGGTGAAGGCGGCCGGCAGCCGGCGTTCCGGCGTCCCGGCCTCCCCGCCCACCGGCACGCCCGCCACAACGCTCCCGTCGCCCGGCAGCGAGAGCACCTGCGTCGCCAGCGGCAACAGCCGCTCCAGCCGGTGCTCCGCCACCACAATCGTCAACCCCTCGGCGTGCAGTTGCTTCAAAAATGTCACCAGCGCCTCAGCGCCGGCGGGATCCAGCTGGCTGAGCGGTTCATCCAGCAGCAGGATGGGCGGACGCAACGCCAGCGCCGCCGCCAGCGCCACCCGTTGCCGCTCCCCGCCGGAAAGCGTCGCCAGCGCCCGTTCGCGCAGCGCCACGATCCCCGCCCGCGCCAGCGCCTCCTCCACGCGGGTAGCGATCTCCGCCGGGGCGACCCCGGCGTTCTCTAACGCAAAAGCGACCTCATCCTCCACCCGGTCGGCGACAAAACCGGCCTCCGGGTTCTGGATCACCAGCCCCACCTGGGCAGCCATGACGGCCGGCCCGGCGCGCAGCGCATCCACCGCCCCCACCCGGACCTGCCCGGCGATCCGCCCGCCCGAAGCGTGCGGCACCAGCCCGTTGATGCACCGCAGCAGCGTGCTCTTGCCGGAGCCGGAAGGGCCGGTGATCACCACGAAGGCGCCCGGCGCAAGCGTTAGCGAGAGGTCACGCAAGACCGGCGCCGGCGCTTCTGGATAGGCAAAGGTGACCCGTTCAAAATGAATCGGGAGCGAGCAGACCGGGGCGTGCTCCCCCGTCCAGGGCGTGGCCCTGGTTGGGAGCGGGGAACGCTGAGCGGGACGGGCCGCCACCACCGCCGGCAACGCCAGCGCCAGGAGCGGAACGGCGGCCACGGGGGTGAAAGCGGGCAGCGCCGCGCGGGGATAAACGTCATAGCGCCATACGTCAGGCCGCAGCCAGACTAACAAGCCCCAGCTCAGCAACGAGAGCGCCGCCGCCCACGCTGCCGCCCGGTCGCGCGGCGTCCACGGGCGCGCCCGCAACGCCGTGCGGCGAACCGGCCGGCCCAGTTGCCGCAACCCGCCGGCCAGAGCGCCCAGTCCGGCCAGCAAGGAGAGGGGGCCAACCCAGCGCGGCACCGGCGTCAAAAGTCCCACCACGCCCCCCAGCCAGAGCAGCATCCCGGCCAGCAAGAGGGCCAGGGCCCGGCGGGCCGGCCGCCCCCGCCGGGAGATAAAGCCCCGCGCTTCCAGGGCCTCCGCCAGCCCCAGCGCCCGCTCTAAGGCGAGAATCAACAGCGGCAGGAAGAGCGGCGGCAGATCGCGCACACCGCGCAGCCGGTGTCCGCGGACGGCTTGCGCGTGCCGGATCTCGGCCAGCGCCTCGCGGCCCTGCGGCAAGAAGGCGAGCGCCACCGAGAGCACCAGCCCGGCTTCGTAAAAGGCGGGCGGCGTCAGGCGCACTAAGTCGCGGGGGGAGAGCCGTCCCGTCACCAGCCCGAACGCGCCCATGATCACCGCCAGCGCCAGCCCGTTGAGCGCCCCGTAGAGCGCCGCTTCAGCCGTGAAAGGGCCGCCGAGCAACGGCCAGTTCGCCGGCAGGCGGAACAGCACCGTCATGCCGGTGTGGACGGTGACGAAGTTCCAGACCGCGCCCAGCCCCACCAGCATGAGGCTGAGCCGCCATGAGGGTGGCTGCCCCACGCTCTCGCCCACCGCCCAGAGCGCCGCCAGCGCCAGCACCAGGTAGAGCGGCTGGCGGGTGGTGGAGGCCAGCACCAATCCGGCCAGCGCCCAGAGCAACCAGGGGAGCGGCGCTAACGCGCCCTCCGCTTCAGAAGGGGGCAGTTCAGGTTCATGGGAAGGCGCTTCAGCGCCGTCAGCGCGCTGAAGCGCGCCACTACGAACCTTTTCCCTTACCAAACCCAATCAGCTCTCACCCTTTACGGCCAGGGCGGGCCCGCCGTACCAGCACCAGCGCGATCAACGCCAGCAGGAGCAGGACAAACGAGCCGTACTGTTCCAGCGGCCGCCGCCAGGCCGAGGGGATAAAGCGCCACGGCCCTGTAACGGCAGGTAGCGGCGTCTCGCTTTGCCCGCCCGGCAAGAAGACTTGATAAGTGGGCGCCGCCGGGGCCGTCGGTGTGACCTCAGGGGTCGGACTCTCCGGGGTGGCCGTGACCGGTGCCGGGCAGAGCTCTTCCCAGGTCAGCGCCGGCGGCAGTTGAGAGCCGTCGCCCCAGACCCAGGCGTCGGCGTCACCGGCGTTCAGCGTCCGGCTGGCGGCCCCTACGCCGGAGTAGGCCCACGTTCCATCTGCCTGCCGCTGAAAGTAGGACCAGTAGCGGCAGGGCGAGCCTTTGCACTGGCAGAAACAATCGGTGGCCGGGCAGCCCACCCCCTGCAAGGCGCAAATGGCGGTGCCGGCGCTGCTGGATTGGAAAACCGGCGCGACATCCGCCTGTTCCAGCAGCGTCACGCCGGTCACCGGGCCATCCTGCAACGGCACACAGCGGGTCAGCACCACGCCCTCCTCGCCCACCACGACCAGCGCTGCCTGGGGGGGAGTCTCCTCCTGCGCCCACACCGCCGTGACGGTCAGGAGCAGCAGGACGGCCAGCGCCGCCCCCCTCCACCACCGGCGCGAGCGCCGGTTAAGCCAGGTGCTGACCCGGGCCGCGCGCATCAAGCTCGCCCCTGCCGCCGCACCAGCAGACCGCTCCCCAGCAGGCCCGCGCCGACCACCAGCCAGAGCCAGCCCAACGTCAAAGTGCCGCCGGAAGCCGGCAGGACCGGGGCCGGTGTGGGAGTTGGGGCCGGCGTGGGCGTGACCGCAGCCGCCGCGAGCGCCGGTTGCGGCGCGCGGCCGGCCTTGACCACCGGCAGCTGCACCAGCGTCAGCCCTTCCACCGCCTGCACCGCCTGGGCCGAGGCCAGGATGTTAGCGCCCGGCACCGCCGCCTGCCACAGGTAGCCGCCGCTGCCCTTATCCCACAGCGCCTTGAGCGCCGCCAATGGGTCTTTCCCTTTGGGCGACCAGGCGCTCAGCGGCTCACCCAGCGCGTTCAGCGCCTGGAGCACGACGGCGGTGGAATTGGCATCCGAGTCGGTGCCGTAGGGCGAGGGCTTCTGCCAGGGGAAGCCGCCGTCCTCGTTCTGCACCGCGTGGAGGTAGGCCAGCGCCGCCGGCACGGGATCGCGCTTACCCGCCGCGACCAGCGCCTGGAGCGCCAGCGCGGTGGTGTTGGTGTCGGAGGAATCCGCCGTGACGCCGCCGAACATCGCCCAGCCGCCTTCGGGGGGCCGCGCTGCCAGCAAGAGGGCTATCGCCGATTCGGGCAGGGTCTCGCCAGCCGCGTGCAGCGCCAGCAGCGCGTAAGCGTGCGCGTACAGGGAATCGCCAAACTGCCCGGTTTTGGCGTCCTGGGTGGCGCGCAAGGCCGCCACCAGGTTTTGACCGGCGAAGGCGCGCGGGTCCTGCCCGGTCGCCACCGCCGCGAAGATGACGCGGCTCAGCCCGGATGCATCCTTGACGGCACCGGCCTGCACCTGCGCGGCGAGATAATCCAACGGGGAAGCCCCCGCCGCCGAGCGCCAGGCGCTCGGATCCTGCCCGGCGGCCACGCCGGCCAGCACAATCTCCACGGTCGTCCCCAGGTCAGAGCCGGAAGCAAAGCCGCTGGTGAAGCCGCCATCGGGCTGCTGCTGCGTCCGCAGCCATTTGAGTGCCGCCTCATCCTCCGGCGTCCCCGCCGCCCAGACCGGGCCAACGATCCCCAGCAACACTATCAAGAGCGCGAGCCATAAGCTCCAGCGTTTCATGGGTACGTCTTCTCCTTTCTCAAGTTCGTATCTCAAATTCGTATCTTAAGTTTGTAGTCAGGCGCTTCAGCGCCGTTTCTGCCGCGCTGAAGCGCGGCACTACCCACCAAGCCACCTGCTATCAACAAAAAATCCCTCCCCCGCTACGGGGAGAGGGATGCAAGGTACGTTCCCATGTGTCACCTCCTTTCCAGCGAAGGGCCGTGAGCACGCTTCAGGGCTGAGTATCGGGCTTCCCGCAGGGGGGTTACCGTTGCGCCACAGCGCCGGACTTACACCGGTCTTCCTCATTATTTCATGCCCCGCGCATCCGGGCTTGGGGCACCCTGAGCCGATACGCCAATGTTAAAAAGAGACCACAGACGGCAGACGACAAACCACCCCGGCGCCCTGTCTGATCGGTCAATCGGGGCAAGAATACCATAAAGGGAACAAACGTCAAATGAGAGGTAAGACGCAAACTTGAGCTGGCGGTGGGAGACTCACTTTCATTCGGGGGCCAGGGGGAGAATGATGGTGAAGGTGCTGCCGTGGCCCGGTTCGCTCTGCGCTTCAATCCGCCCGCCGTGCAGCTGCACCAGGCCCCGGGCAATCGGCAGTCCAATCCCCACGCCGCCAAACAGATGGCCGTCCACCGCTTCAATCCGCTTGAACGGTTGGAAGAGCTCCTCAATCCGCTCTATGGGGAAACCGACGCCCGGATCGCGCACGGCAATGCAAACCTGATCGCCCTGGGCATAAGCGTGGATGACAATCTCACCGCCGTCAGGGCTGAATTTGATGGCGTTGTCTAACAAAGCCCGCACGGCCCGGACCAGGCCGCTATGGTCAGCCTTGATCTGCGGCAGCCCGCCTTCAATCCGTGTGGTCAGCGTCAATCCGCTCTCCGCCGCCCGTTCGCCCAGCCCTTCCAGCGCCTTGAAAATGATCTCGTCCACGGTATGCAGTTCAAACTGGGGCGTGATCATCTCAATCTCTTGCAGGAAGAGCAGGTTGTTGACCAGCTGGACCACCTCGTCCAGGTTTTGGGCGATGATCTTGAGGAAATCCCCCGACTGCGCCAGCGGCAGAAACCCGGAGTTGATCAGCTGAAGGTAGCCCATGGCGACGGTCAACGGCGTACGCAGCTCGTGGGAAATGGTCGTGAGGAATTCTGACCGCAGCCGTTCTTGCTCCTCCAGCTCGGCGTAGGCTTGCGCCAGCTCGGCATTGCGGCGGCGCAGCTCGGTGAGCGCGCGCTGGTCAGAATCGCGCAACCGCCAGGTGACGCCCAACATCACCCGCATGGCCAGCGGCGCACTGCGGCTCAGCACGCTAAGAAAGGCTTCACGGTGGATCTCCAGCAGGTAAGTCGGTTCCACCGTGCGCACCGACGCCGTGCGCGGCCCCCGTTGCACCAAAGCGATCTCGCCGAAGAATTCTCCCGGTCCCAGATGTTTGAGGAACTGCTCGGTGGTCTCGTCCACCCGCTTGGTCACCGCTACCCGGCCCTCTATCATCACATAGAAGATATCCTCCACCGCCCCCTCATGGCAGAGCACCACATCGGGAGGATAGTGGCGCGGCTCAGCGACGGCCGCCAAATCGGCCAGGTCGGTTGAATCCAGATCGGTGAAAACGTGACGCAATATAGCTTCGGCGTTCCGGGCCACTGGTCCTACCCCCCTCACACAGAGACTGCCCTTATGCCGATTATACGCTGTCCCCGTCCGCCCAAGGTTACGAGGTGGTTACAATTAGAAAACTACCTGCCGGCGTCAACCTTCTTCGTACAACTCTATCAGCACCCCGCGCGAGCTTTTAGGGTGGATGAAACAATAGCGGATGCCGTGGGCATTGGTCTTGATGCCACCGATCAGCTGAGCGCCGGCCGCGGTCAGGCGGGCCGCCGCGGCTTCCACATCGGGGACGGAAAAGCAAATGTGATGCATCCCTTCCCCACGCCTGGCCAGGTATTGGCCGATGGTGTTCTCAGGATCCAGCGGGCGGAGCAGTTCCACCAATGACTCTCCCGCCGGCAAGAAAGCAATTTCCACGCCCTCTTCGGGCACTTCACGGCGCTCCGTCACCGTCAGGCCTAAGGCGTGCTCATAAAAGTTCAAAGCTGCATCCAGGTCGTTGACGGCGATAGCAATATGTTGAATGCGCATATTCCCTCCCCATAGAGTGGTGGATTTCTGACCACAGCTCTGGCAATTTTTCTGCTGCCCCTCTGCCAACGTGGTCGCAGGTTCATCCCCCGGCGGTGTGCCAACGGTTTATGGTGACTCGCGGAGGTCCTGGGCCCAACCGTGTCAGTGTCAGTAAAGGTATCTTATCCAGTTCCGGCAAATGTCAACAGCGTATGGTCGCGAGCACAACTGGTTCCTGATCTTAACCATACTTAACCCTGGAGTAAGAATAACCACTGGCGGCCAGGCTCAGAAAATAGGTCACCAACGTGACAAAGCCGGCCGGCTCGCTAACCAAAAACGCATAGCCAATCATCGCCATCTGGCTCAAGTAGTACAGCAGCAGGGAAGGTCCCAGCCAGCGCGTGGTGCGAAATTCCAGTTTCAGGATGTAATCCAGGAGCAGTTCCAACGCCAAAAAGAGCACCAGCAACACCGGCAGCCCGATCATCCAGGCCGACCGTGACGCCCGGCCATTCAACACGAGCGCCACCACGACCGGCAGCGCCAACGCCTCCACGGCGATGCCCAACGCGCGATCGCGGCCCGGTGGCCCCTTGACCCGCACGAGGAAAATCCCCACCATCAAAAGATTGAACAGATTCGCCGTAACCACCAAGAGCCTATCGGCGATCCAGGAGCTCACCCCAGGATCCATACTCCTTCCTGTCACTGGGTCACGAATTGCTGCACGTAGACCGATTCAAATTCCTCGGCCAGGATATCCATCAAGACCACGTCGTACTTGCGGCCGGCGACAATACGCGCCTGCCGTCGCCGCCCGATCTCCTTGAACCCTACTTTGCGGTAACTGGCGATGGCTCGCTCGTTGAACGCGAAAACGCCCAACATGATGCTGTTGAGATTCAACAGATTGAACCCGTAGTCCAGGAGCAGCCGCATCGCATCCTGACCATACCCCTGATTCCAGTATTCTTTCTCGCCGATCACGATCCCCACCATCGCGGAACGGTTGACCGGGTCCATGTTGAACAGCAAACAGCGTCCAAGCAGGCGATCGGTCGCCAGGTCCACGATACTGAAGATGTGGCCGTGGCTCCGGCCGATCTCGTCCAGGCTCTGGCGCGTGCTTTCCAGAGTCGTGAGCGTATAAGCCTCATCCCCCAAAGGGAGGGCAACGGCCAGATCGTTGTCCCAGACGGCCCAGCGCTCGGCATCCCCCATGGCACAGGGGGAAAGATAACATTTTTGACCCACCAGTTTTTTGTAGTACGGCATGAATGGCTCCTTTGAAAATAGAAACCAGTTAAGTAGTGAGCAGAGAGCAGTAGCAGAAGTGCCTGTTTCCTGCTTACCGCTCACTGCTCACATTTTCATCCCCCTGCTGGTGAACGCCAGTTCATGAGGAATTCCTCTGAAAATACAAGACTTTCTCACGCAAAGACGCAAAGAAAAACATTAAAAACTTGGCGGCTTAGCGTGAGATTTTCACTCTACCGCTGGTGCACCGCCGCGCATGGTGAATTCCTCTGGAAATAGTCACTCAGCCAATAGCAACGTAATGCGAACTTTAGTTCGCCGTCTTGGCTAAACGCTCAATTTTCATCCGATCGTTGGTGCGCCCCGGCTCATGGGGAATTCCTTAGAACCTCGTTCTGCCTTTCAGGGACTTGGGAAAGCCCGGAGTTCAGCGAACACCGCCTGCCCAAACTCCCCGTAGTCAAAATCGGGGTGCCGGGTACCGGAGCGGCGCTGAATCCCTTCCTGGATCAGCGCCCACATCCCATCCCGCAGGCGGATCATGAACAGCATCCGCCGCACGGCGGCCCGCTGTGCGGCGGTCACGGCACCGAAGTAACATTCCAACAGGTAATCCTGGAGCTCAGCCGGGAGCGGCCCCTCCGAATCATAAGCATAGACGAGCGTCGCCAGGTCCAGATAGACATCGCCCATGCCGGCAAACTCCCAATCCAGGATACGAATCGCGCCGTCGTCCATGAAGTTGACCGAGAACAGGTCGTTGTGGCAGAACCCACGGATGGCGACCGGCTGTTGGGCCGCCTCAATGGCCCGCATCCGGTCCAGCAGCGCGTCAAAGCCGGCCGGCAAAGGTACTCCGAGCGTCAGCACGTCGTGTACGCGCGCCTCCACCCACCGAAACGGTGAAAAAGTGGCCTGGATCGGCGGGAGCCGGTGAAGCCGTTTGACCGTCTCTACCACCCGGCGGAGGTTCGCCGGGGTGCAATACTCCTCCAGGGTCAAATGGCGGCCGGCGAGCGCCCGCGTCACGCAGTGTCCCTCCGGCCAGAGAAAGTAGACCACCTCCGGGGCGATCCCTGCCTTCGCGGCGGCGCTCAGCGCCTCCCATTCGGCGGCGCGCTGGATCCCCAATAATGCCGTGTTCTCGCCACTCACGCGCACGATGAAACGCTCACCGTTGACCGTGACACGGTAATTGGCGTTCGTCAGACCGCCGAGCGGCTCTACTTGCAGCGCTCCCGCAGCGGCCCAACCTGGGATACGGGCTAACACATCCTGGACTTTGATCGTCATGGGAGTATCTTCAAACTCTCGGCTTCACGCCGAGGGCGAGGAGCGCCGTCGCGCTTTGAAATCCCACCGTCTGCAACCGCTCGCGCAAGGCGGCGCCACGCTGAAACAACGTCTCGGCTTCCGGCAGCTCTTGGGCGCGCTGGCAGTAGTGGTCTATCCGGCCCTCCAATACCTTGAGAGTCTCAGGATCGCGCGGATCGCTCTCCAGGTCGGCCACGTCATAGCAGGCGCACTCGTTCAGAGCCAGCCCATCCACCAGTTCCACTAACTGCTGGCGGGTGAACGTCTCATTGTGGCTCCCCCCCAACGCGCGATCAATCTCGCCCCACCAATGGTGGACCATGACATGCGTCTGCTGCGCCTCGGTCAACCCGTCGCGGTACATTTCACTGAGGATGAAATGCCCGCCCGGTTTGAGCACACGCAGCATCTCGGCCAGCACCCGCGGCAGCTCGGCCAGGTGATGCAAGGAATGGGAGATGCAGACGGTATCAAATGCGGCGTCGGGAAAGTCCAGGTGCGCCGCATCCATGAGCAGGAAGTGGACCGCTTCGTGGGGAAACCGCTGACGAGCACTCTCCAGCGCGCGTTCACTGGCGTCAATGCCAGTGATGGTGGTATAATCGCGCAGGTTGTCCACCAACACCTGGATAAAGCCGCCGCCCCCGGTCGCCACGTCCAACACATGGCCGCCAGAAATGGAATTCAAAGCCTGTTGCCAGTTGTCCATCCGTTGTAGAACCCCTTTCTGTTGTCGTAGTTTGATGCCAGACCAGCAAGCCCTATTATACCGATGAACCGCCACCCTGTCATCATCCAAATGGAGGATTTGGGAAAACTTAGAGGAATCGCGTAGGCTATCTACTTGCCGCTTTATTCCTTCGTGGTAAGATGACCTCCATCCACTGGAGACCGGAGGTGCCGAATGTTCCACGCTGCCGATCGGGTGTTAGTTGGAATTGCCAAGACGCCCCGTGATTTCGCCCTGGCGCGCGACGCCGGTTGGTACCGCATCCCGGCCGCCCACGCTCCTGCCAGCCTGGTGGATACCGCGGCGCTGGCGCTCTATTTTACTGCCGCCTTCGGGGAGGAACGGTGGGCCATCCACTGGTATGCCGAGGTGCGCGGCCACGAGCTGCTCCGCCGCCGCGACCTGTTGCCCGACGAGCCGGAGCACCGGCAGGCCGACGCCCCCTATTACAAGCTGGAGCTCGGCCCGTTGATCCAGCGCCGGCCCCCCATCCCCAGCCTGCGCTGGCGGCGTGTCACCTTCATTGAGACCACCTGGGACCGCTTCGCCGCCGCCGAGGAGATCAACGATCTCTACGTCTCCGGCGCTGACGGGCTTTACGTCACCCTCAAAGAGAGCGGCTTCTTCCCGGAGCGGGAATACGTCATCTGCGAGGGGGGAACCGACTACGTCGCCGACCTGGCCATCCCCTGCCGGGCAGGGACCGTCGCCGTAGTGTTGGGCGAGCGTCCCGCCCCGGCGGCCGCGCTGCGCCAGGCCGACCCAGAGGCCGTGCGCGCCGCCGTCGCCCGGCTTGGCGGGCCAGTAATTCCTACGGCGGCCTGAGGTCCAGACCGATGCCCCACCCGCCACGACCGCTGACCGACACGCTTTGGGTGGCGCAAAGCCGCTTTTTTCTCACCAATAGCGGCCTTTTCATCCACCACGGCGAGGCCATCCTGATTGATCCCGCGCTGACGCCCGCGGAGCTGGCCACGCTCGCGCAGTTCCTCACAGCGCAGGATGCCACCCCTGAGGCGCTGATTATCACGCACGCGCATTGGGATCACCTGCTGGGGCCACGCGAGTTTCCCGGCGTGCCGGTCGTCGTCCAGGCGCGCTACCACGAGGTCGTCGGTAAGCACAGCGACGACCTGAGCCGGCAGGTCGCCGCGTGGGCCGCGCAGGAGCAGATTGCAGGGGCGGCGCTGCCGATCCCTCCCCAGCCGGCAATCGTTTTTGCCGATGATTTTCTGTTAGGGGTGGACGATTGGAGGTTGGAGTTGTACCACGCGCCCGGCCACGCCCCCGACCAGTGCATCGTCTACGAGCCGGCAAGCGGCACCCTCTGGGCCGCCGACCAGCTGAGCGACGTGGAGATTCCCTTAATCAGCGACCGCCTGGAGGCCTACGAACGGACGCTGGACCGGCTGGCCGGGCTGGAGATCCGCACCTTGATTCCCGGCCACGGCACGCCCACGACCGATCCGGCCGCCATTCGCACCCGGTTGGCCGAAGATCGCGCCTACCTGGCCGCCCTGCGCACGCAGGTCACACAGGCCGTGCTGCAGGGTCGCACCGCCGAGGAAACGGTGGCGGCCTGCGCCAGCCTGCTCTTCCGCGCGCCGGAGTTGAACGCCGGCTACCATCGCTGGAACGTGGAGAGCGTCTATCTGGAGCTGGGAGGTCAGGCCGGACCGGGGACGCTGGGATGGGAGCAGGAATGGGTAGCGTGAAACGTGAAACGTGAAACGTGAAGCGTGAAACATGAAACGTGAAATGTGATTAGGTGAGGGCTTAGGGGGCAGGCTGGATGGAACTTGCATGGGAACGGGTACGGGCTTATCGCGCCGCGACTTACCGGTTGACGCGGCGGGTGACGACGCCGGAGGAGGCGATTGCCTTCGTCAACGAGCGCGGCTTCGTCTATTTCTGGCCGATCCAGGGCGTGACGCTGCCCAGCCTGTGGGCCGCGGTCGCGGGCGACCGCCCTGTCCCCAACGAACACGACGATCCGGGCCACGTCACCTGGGGCTGGAAAGATGCGCTGTTGGGCCAGCGTCGCTGGTATTACGCCAAGGTGTTGCGGAAGAAAGCGACGTTGATCGCGCTGGACATTGTCCCGTACTTCTACGCGCTGAGCGAGAACTACGGCGATTACACCGAGGATTATCTGGAGCAATACCGCCAGGGCCGGTTGACGCAAGAGGCTAAGGCCATCTACGAGGCGCTGCTGCAGGAAGGGCCGCTGCACACGTTAGCGTTGCGCGAGGCGGCGCACTTGACCAGCGCCGAAAGCGACTATCGCTTTAACCGGGCCTTAGATGCACTGCAGGCCGATTTCAAGCTCCTGCCGGTAGGAGTAGCCGAAGCCGGGGCCTGGCGCTATGCGTTCATCTACGACCTCGTCGCGCGCCACTACCCGGAGTTGCCGGAGCAGGCCCACGCCATCGGCCTCAGTGAGGCGCAGCAGCAGCTGACCGAATGCTATTTCCGCTCCGTGGGCGCGGCGCAGCTGCGGGATGTGGTCAAGCTGTTTGGGTGGGCGGCGGCCGAGGGAGAAGCAGCCATCGCGCGGTTAGTGCGGGCCGGCCACCTCCTGCGCGGCCTCACGCTGCCCGGTCAGCCGGGAGAGTGGGTAGCGTTGCCGGAATTGAACACCTGATCAGAGCACAAACAGGCGCGGGCATTGCCCCGGTGAAATTTTGGTTGTCAACCCGCTACCCCATGATTGCCCGCCGACACAGCGGCGGGCGGCCATAATCGGCAGCCCCCTGGTTACGCCAGGAACATCCCCGCCAGGTACGGGATCAACACCAACAGCCCCATCAGCGGATGGCCGCGCCGGGCCTGGTTGCGGTTATCCCAGTTGAAAAGGTAGATAGCCAGCCCGTAAGCCAGCAGCCCGCTGCTGACCAGCACCGCTACCGACACCAACGGCTTGAAAACCGTCGCCTGTTGATAGGCCAGCCCCAGGAGCGCCTGCATCACGTGGGAGGTCGGCAGTAGACCAGCGAAGGGTTGCACCGATTTCGGCAACATCTCCAGTGGCACCATCAGCCCACCGATCAGCATGGAGGGCAGAAAGATGAGCTGGGACCAGAGCACAGTCGCGCGCCCGCTGCTGGAAACAACGCCGATCAGCGCACCGAGGCCGCTATAAACGCAGGCCAGCAGCAAGGTGATCCCTACAAACGCGCCCCAATGCGTTGGCAGCGTGCCCTTAAAGAGCGGCGCGGTCACGACGATGATCGTGGCCACGATGAGCGAATGAAAAATCGTCGTCAGGGTCGGGACGATCAGGATGGAGGTCGCCGGGACCCCGTTGATCTTGAAGCTGCGGTAGATGCCGGCTTCTCGCGATTCCACCAACGGCGTGGGCAGCCCCAGGATGGGACCCACCATCACCACAAAAATCACCATCGCCGGCACCAACGTCTCGCGGAAAAGCGGGTTGATTTGCGTCATCACCACGCCCATCATGATATAAAAGCCTAACGGGAACAGGTAATTCAAGAGCAGCGAGGTTGGGTTGCGCAGCCCGGTCTTAAACTCAAAAGCGAAATGGTTCAGAAAGGCCGTCATGACGCACCTCCTACCGTCGTAATTTCCAGGAAACGTTCCTCCAGCGAGGGCCGCTCCACCCGCAGGTCAATCAATTTGTCTTGCTGCGTGTTGAGGTAAGCCAGGATTGCCGACACCGTGGGGCCGGGATCGGTGCTGTAGTAAATGGCATACTCGTCGCGGTACAGCCGCTGATGGACGGCCGGGAAGACGACATCAGCGTTGGCCAGGATAGATTGCTCGGTGCGGACCGAAACCTTGGTGAAACCGGAACCGGTCGCGGTCAGTTCCTGCGGCGAACCGGTGGCAACGATCCGCCCCCGCAACAGAATGGCGACGCGGTCGGCCAGCTTCTCGGCCTCGGCCATGTCGTGCGTCGCCAGAATGATGGTAACGCCGGCGGCCTTGAGCTCCGCCATCAGGGTGTGCAGTTCCACGCGGGAATTGACATCCAGCCCGGCGGTCGGTTCATCCAGGAAGATAACAGAAGGTTGGTGGGCTATCGCCAGGGCCAGGGCCAGCCGTCGCTGCTGTCCAGCCGAGAGCTCGCTATACTGGCTATGGCGCTTCTCCTCCAGGTTCAGCCGTTTCAGCAGATCGTAGCGCGGCGCAACGCCGTGGTAGGCGCAAAAAAAGCGGATGGCCTCCTCAGCCGACATCGTCGCTGGCAACCCCGAGGTCTGCAACTGCACCCCGATCAAGTGCGGCAGGCGGCGCGGTTCGCGGGTCGGGTCCACACCCTGAACGCGGAGCACTCCCCCGTCAGGACGGCGGATACCCTCCAGACACTCCAAAGTGGTGGTCTTGCCCGCCCCGTTGGGCCCCAGCAGGCCAAAGATCTCACCCGGGTAAACCTCAAAACTAATGTTATCCACGGCAACCACCTTGCCGTAGACCTTACAAAAATCACGCACCGTCAAAATAGCTTCCATAGGCCTTCCCTCCGTCACTCTCTCCGCTCCTTGTTTTGAGTCCACTGCAAAAAGCCTAAAATCTCATGCTAAGTGCGGAACGGCCACAACACCAGGTACACTGCCATAAGCGGGCGCACTCATCCCAACGTAGCAACGAAACCGGCGCACAAGGAGCGGTAGTTCATGCGATCAATCTTCACGATGACCAGATTTGCCCTTCAGCTATCATCCATCGTCCAGGGTTTTATTGCGAGGCTACAACGGCTGGCCTAAATTCTCGGTGCTCTCAGCGGGAATGGTTCCGGCCACACCAATTCTGTGATAAAAATTGTTTTTTGAGTATAGGGGAAACGCTGTTCCTGTCAAGCCAGCACGGAAGAGTTCAACCTCCTGCCCCCCCGCCTGGCGCTGGGGAGCAAAGGGGCTGGGAAGATAGGGAGCAAGAAAGATTCCGCGTTCTCAGCGATCAAAAGGCTGGCATAACAGGGGGAGTTGGTGCGGTTTCGCCACGCACAAACTCCCCCTTTGCTCTTCTAACGCAGACTAAATCCAATACGGGGCTCAGGCTCGGCCGGCCGATGGTGACTTTCGTCCCAGCAGAGTCGCCAGATCAGATACCTGTGAAGCATGAACCAGCGCCAATACCTCATCGGCCGGTTGAAAGACCAGTTCCCCGTGGGGAATGATAAGTGTGTCCTGGCGCAGCAGGGCAACCAGAATACACTGTTTAGGCCAAGTCACGCTGCTGAGCGGCTGCCCGATCACGGCCGAATCTGGATCCACCTTTTCTTCCACCAGCGAATATTGCCCTTTGTGCAGTTTGACCAGCGTCACCATGTCGCCCAGCGACATCTCCTCGGCGATCAATTTGCCCATCAGGTCGGCCTGATTGAGCGCCACATCCACGCCCATGGTAGGAGTAAAGAGCCAGGCGTTTTTGGGGTTGTTGACCCGCGCAATAACGCGCGGCACGCCAAACTCAAACCGGGCCAGCGTCGTCACGACCAGATTGACCTCATCGGAACCGGTGACGGCCGCGACCACATCGGCATGAGCCAAGCCGGCCGCCTCCAACACGGTGGGATCGGTCCCGCTGCCCTCCACCACTGCTGTCTCCGGCAGCTCCTGGCGTAACCGCAGCACTTCCTCGTGGCGGATTTCCAGCAGCTTGACCCCGTGGCCTTCCTTCAACAATAGATCGGCCAGGTAAGTGCCGACTTTGCCGCCGCCAATGATGATCACCTTCATACTCATTCCTGCTCCTTTGAAAATAGCGCTTTGCTTGTAGTCAGGCGCTTTAGCGCCGTCCAACGCGCTGAAGCGCGTTACTACGAGCCAATTTTCATCCCACGGCTGGTGAACGCCAGTTCATGGGGAATTCCTCTGAAAATAGCAACCAGTTAAGTAGTGAGCAGAGAGCAGCCGGTAGAAGTTCCTGTTTCCTGCTTACCGCTCACTGCTCACATTTTCATCCCACCGCTGGTGCACGCCAGGTCATGGTGAATTCCTCTCCGACTAAGGCAGCCCCAACAACGAGTGCAACCGGCTCAGCGCACCGCCATTCACGGCCAGGTGCACCACGTCGCCGCCCTGAAAAACCGTGCCCAAGGTGGGCAGAAACGTTTTACCGCCCCGGCTGATCGCTACTATCCGTATCTCTTCGGGGATTTCCAAGTCTTTGACGGTGCGTCCCACTAACAACGGCGGAGCTTCCAGTTCCAGCAAATCAACCCCCCCCGTACCCAGGCTGAGCACCGGTTCCAACGTGGAATAGCCCAACAGCTCTGAAATCCGGTGGATCCCCCAGGTGGTGGGATCAATCGTCTGCACCCCTAACCGCTGATAGATTTCAGCTTTGCGCGGATCGTAGAGCCGGGCCACCACCCGCGGGACACGGAAGAGCTGGCTGGCCATCCGCGCCGTCACGACGTTGACCTCGTCGCTGGCAGTGACGGCGGCCAGCCCGTCAATTCGTTGGATGCCGGCTTCCAGCAACACATTGCGGTCAAATTCCACACCGGTCACCATCCGGCCCTTGAAGCCAGCACCTAACCGTTCAAATTGCACCGGGTCGCGGGCCACTACGGTCACAGCATGGCCGTTTAGGCTGAGCGAACGCGCCAGGCCGGACCCCATCCGCCCGCACCCTACCACAATGATTTTCATTGACTACCTCCCTTATGATGACCGGACCGACGCCGGTATATTCTGCACGTGCCCCACGAGATGCTGGAGCCGCCGTTCCCGCCAGCGCAAGTAGGCCTTGCGGAGCTCGTCCAGCAACAACAGCGCAGGCGTCCAGACAAACAAGAAGAGCCACTGCCAGGATGCAAAGCCAGCCGTATCAAAGAAGCGCTGGAAAAACGGTACGTAGACCAGGGCCACAATCAACACCAGTTCGGTCGCAATGCCGAACCAGATCAACCGATTTCTGAAAAGCGGTGTGCGAAAGAACGATTGCCGCTCGGTACGTTGCGCGAAGAGGTTGCCGATTTGCGTAGTGACCACTGAAGCCAGCGTCATGGCCGTCGCGGCGCGGTAGATCCAGCCCGTGGCGGGTAAATCCAGCCACTGGCCCCAATATCCGTTCACCCAGTAATGGAAATAAAACGCCAGCATGGCAATGGCTCCCTGCACGGGTCCCAGCCAGAGATAAGCCCGCACCAACAGGGCCCCGTTGATAGTGTGCTCCTTCAAATTGCGCGGGGGCCGGTCCATCAAGCCCGGCTCCGGCGGCTCCGCGCCCAGCGCCAGCGCCGGCACCATATCGGTTCCCAGGTCAACGGAGAGGATCTGCATCACGGTCAACCCCAACGGAATGCGGCCTTGAGTGAGCACGTATAGGATGAACGGGATGGCTTCTGGAGTGTTGCTGGTGAAAATGTAGGTCAGGAATTTCTTGATGTTAGAGTAGACCCCGCGTCCTTCTTCCACCGCGCTGACGATGGAGGCGAAGTTGTCATCGGTCAGCACCATGTCGGCGGCCTCTTTGGCGACGTCCGTGCCGGCCAGTCCCATCGCTACGCCGATGTCGGCCTTCTTGAGCGCCGGGGCGTCGTTGACACCGTCACCGGTGACGGCCACCACGTGCCCCAGGCTTTGCAAGGCGCTGACGACCCGCAGTTTGTGTTCCGGCGCGACGCGCGCGAAAATCACCTCGTGCTCCAACAGCGCCGCCAGCTCGGTGTCATTCATTGTATCCAATTCAGTACCGGTGACAATCCGCGGCTGCGGGGTGCGCACGATCCCGATCCGCCGGGCGATAGACTCGGCGGTCAGGCCGTAATCGCCGGTGATCATCACCACACGGATCCCGGCCCGGTGGCATTGCGCCACCGCCGCCGCCACCTCCGGGCGCGGTGGATCCATCATCGCCAGCAACCCCAGGAAAGTGAGCTCATTTTCTACGGTTTCTGCTGTCAACGCACTGAGCGGCTGACGTCCGTCGGCCACGGGCAAGGAGCGCGTAGCCACCGCCAGCACCCGCAGTCCGTTACGTGCGTACTCATCGTTGGCGGCCATAATCGCGGCGCGCTGAACTTCATCCAACGGGCGCACGACACCGGCAACCCGGAGGTGCGTACAGAGCGCCAGCACCTCTTTGGGCGCTCCTTTCACAAAGGCTACCTGCTCGCGCCCACTCTGGTGAATTGTGCTCATCCGCTTGCGGCGGGATTCAAAGGGCAGTTCGCGCTGCCGCGGCCACTGCGCCGCCTCGGCCTCCAGGTCCAGCCCGGCCTTGCGCGCCACCACCAGCAGCGCGGCTTCGGTCGGATCACCCAAAATGGTCCAGCGCGGGCCGTCGCCGTTGGGCGGCAGGAGACGGGCATTGTTGCAAAGCGCCGCGCCCGTCAACAAAGCGTGTAAGTCGTCGGTCAAGACAACGCGCTGCGCCCCATCGCGGAGTTCCCCTTCCGGGGCATACCCCACCCCGGTGACGGTCAACCGCCGGCCGCCCAGCCAGATATGGGAGACGGTCATCTCGTTCTGGGTCAGGGTGCCGGTCTTATCAGTACAAATGACTGTGGTGCAGCCTAACGTTTCCACCGCGGAAAGCCGCTTGACCAACGCATGGCGTTTTGCCATCCGCTGTGTCCCCATCGCCAGCGCCAGGGTGACCAACGGCAACATCCCTTCCGGCACAAAGGCCACCACCATCCCGATGGCGAAAATAAAACCCTCCAACAGCCGCACGCCGGTCAGCGCCAAAGCCAGCACAAAGAAAAGCAGCCCAACGCCTACCGCGATGGCGGTCACAATTTTGGTGGCGTAAATCATCTCCTTTTGGAGCGGGCTCAGTTCTTCGCCGACCGATTGCGTCAGGTGGGCGATTTTGCCGAACTCGGTCTCCATGCCGGTGGCGAAGACCACCGCCTTGCCCGTCCCGGCCGCGACGCTCGTCCCGGCAAAGACCAGGTTAGGCAACTCGGTATAGCTTAAATCCGTGCGCAAGACGGCCTCACTGGTCTTGCGCACCGGGTGCGATTCCCCGCTCAGCGTGGATTGATCAACGCGCAGCTCCGCTTCCTGGATCAGCCGCGCGTCGGCGGAGACCCGATCACCCTCGGCCAACAGCATCACATCACCGGGGACCAACGTCTCGGCCAGGACCTTCTGCTCTTCGCCGTCGCGCAATACCCGGACGTAGTGCGGAATGAGTTGCTTCAGGGCTTCAGTCGCTTTCTCGGCGCGATATTCCTGCCAGAAGCTAAAGACCCCGTTGATAACATTGACCATCCAGACGGCAATCGCCAGTTGCGGCATCTGCGCAACCAGGGCGGCAATCCCTGCCACCCAGAGCATGATCGCCATCATGTGGGTAAAATTGGCCAGGAATTTGAGGTACAGCGGTTTGCCCCTGGCCTCGGTGATGACATTGGGGCCCAACCGGCCCAGGCGCTCCGCAGCTTCCGCTGTAGTTAGTCCGTCGGCGCGGGTCGCCAACGCGGGATAAATTTGGTCAATCGGCAAAGTATGAAAGGAAATTGAATTGATGTTACCCATAATTTGTTTTCTCTATTCTGATTAGATTCGTGCAAGTCACGCTATTCACTACTGTGAAAGCTTTTTTCACCACGGAGGGCACAGAGACCGCTGAGGCTGGGGGGCTCCCTATGGCTGGAGCCAGGAGACTTTCATGAAAGTGTCTGGTCGCAAGCGGTACCGCCTCTGCTGGGTAAACCGGGGAGGCCAGCAGGGCCTGCGTCAATTCCGCCTATTTTTCAAGCCGTGTTGTAGCAGGAGCGTTATAAAGTAACGGTTGCTCTCCATCACCATACTGCCAGATGCCCGGCCCCAGATGGCGGTAAGTCAAGCCCCTGGCATTGCTCGCCCCCATTTCCTCTTGCCCTTGTAGCCCGTCATCAGGCGCAGTTAACTCAGGGCTCATGAAAGCGCCGGGGTGAACGTGCGCCCACCAGAAAACCATGCCATACGTCGCCCCGGTCAACCCCAGTTCTGTAATCTGCCGTGCCAACGCTGGCCAGGCCTGCCGATCAATCCAGAAACCTGCCCCCAATGCCAGCGCAGCCCATATATAGATATTCCACCACTGCGATTGGTTACGCATAGGTTCACACCTCCAGAGCAGAGTCTACCAGCAATGAGGTCAAAATGGGGACAAGACCCGTGGCGTCCAGGTCAAGAAAAGGTCAAGATGAAAAAGTGGACCCCAACGATCTGCCAAGCAGATGGAATCTTGTTTTCGCCCCACAAGCGAAATAGTCTCTCAAGATAGATTTGAAAAAGGGATTCCTTTAGGCTTTCTTGACCTGCCTACCGGCATTCTTGATCCCGCATTGACGCGCCCTGATCTATACTTGATGCTGGATCTCAAATCAGTGATCGGTCTGTAAGATGAGGTTTGTGATGATGACCTGGGAATATTGGTTCGTCGGCTGCCTGGCGGTAGGATTGTTCATCTATCTCCTGGTGGCACTGTTGAAACCGGAGTGGTTCAAATGAGGAGCTGGGATTGGGCGCAAATCGGGGTTTACCTGGCGCTCTTGCTGCTCCTGGTCAGACCGCTGGGAGCCTACATGGCACGCGTCTACCAGGGGCAGCGGACCTGGTTAGACTGGCTCTGGCGGCCGATGGAACGACTCTTGTATCGTGCGGCCGGCCTTGACCCGGCAAAGGAGATGAACTGGCAGACCTACGCGGGTGCGTTGCTCCTGTTCAACGGACTGGGGTTCCTGATCGTCTATCTGCTGCAACGGTTCCAGGGCAGGTTGCCGCTCAACCCACAACACTTAGGAGCAGTCGCACCGGATTTAGCATTTAACACCGCCGTCAGTTTCACCACCAACACCAACTGGCAATCGTACAGCGGCGAGGTCACGCTCAGTTATCTGACCCAAATGCTGGGCCTGGGCGTCCAGAACTTCGTGTCGGCGGCGACCGGGATGGCGGTCCTGGTAGCGCTCGCCCGAGGGCTGGCCCGTCGTCCCGCGCCGGATGCCCTCCCGGCCCAAGGGGAGATCGGCAACTTCTGGGTGGACCTGACCCGAACCACGCTCTATATCCTCCTGCCGCTGGCCTTAGGACTGGCCTTAGTGCTGGTTTCGCAAGGCGTCGTGCAAACCTTCCAGCCCTATCCCACGGCGTTGTTGTTGGAGCCAACCCAGACTACGAGCGGAGAACCAGTATCCCACCAGCTGCTCGCGGTCGGCCCGGCGGCCTCTCAGATTGCCATCAAGCAGCTGGGAACCAATGGCGGCGGTTTTTTCGGCACCAACTCCGCGCATCCCTTTGAAAACCCCACGCCGCTGACCAATCTGTTGGAAATGCTCGCTATCCTGGCGATTCCCGCGGCGCTGTGCTACACCTTTGGGCGATTGGTCAACGACACGCGCCAGGGCTGGGCGTTACTCATGGCAATGACGGCGATTTTTGTCGTGCTGCTCGGCGTGGCCGTGTGGGCTGAGCTGCAACCCAATCCCGCCTTAACACCGTTGGGCCTTGACCAGGCGGCGGGCGCGTCGGAGGGCAAAGAGGTGCGCTTGGGGGCGGTCAACGCGGCCCTGTGGGCCACGGCGACCACGGCGGCTGCCAACGGCTCGGTCAACGCCATGTTAGACTCGTTCACACCGGTGGGTGGTCTGGTTGCACTCTGGTTGATGCAGTTGGGCGAAGTAGTCTACGGCGGCGTCGGTTCCGGCCTGTATGGGATGCTGGTCTTTGCAATTATCGCGGTTTTCGTCGCCGGGCTCATGGTGGGGCGCACGCCGGAATACCTGGGCAAAAAATTGGAGCCTTTTGAAATGAAAATGGCCGCCCTCGTCATTTTGATCCCGGTGCTGATAGTGCTGGTGGGAACGGCGGCCGCCGTTGTCACCCCCACCGGTCAGGCCGGTATCTTCAATCCGGGGCCGCACGGGTTCAGTGAAGTCCTTTATGCGTTCTCGTCTGCCGGCAACAACAACGGCAGCGCTTTTGCCGGGCTGACAACCGACACGCCCTTCTACAACCTCGCGCTGGGGCTGGCGATGTTGATAGGCCGCTATGGGGTGATCCTGCCGGTGCTGGCATTGGCAGGATCGCTGGCGCGCAAGCCCAAACTGCCGGCCGGTGCCGGGACCTTGCCGACGCACACGCCGCTCTTCATTGCCTGGCTGATAGGGGTAGTATTGATCGTCGGCGCGCTCAGTTTCCTACCCGCCCTGGCCCTGGGGCCCATCGTGGAACAATTCATGAGAGGATTATGAAACCTATGAGATTCTCACCTGACTCGTCAAGGGGTGAGCGGTGGACATTGTACCGCCGCGCGGCCGGCGCCGCGCTGCTCAAATTGGACCCCCGCCAGATGGTCCGCAATCCGGTGATGTTCGTGGTAGAGATCGGGAGCCTGCTGACTACGGGGTTGTGGGTGCAGGCATTGAGCGGCCAGGGTGAGGCCCCGTCCCGCTTTATCGGTTGGGTGACGCTCTGGCTCTGGTTCACCGTCATCTTTGCGAATTTTGCCGAGGCGTTGGCCGAGGGACGAGGCAAAGCACAGGCGGAAGCGTTACGCCGTGCCCGTTGCGAGACCGTCGCCAAGCAGCTGCGCGAGCCTCGCCGTGGCACACCGGTCACACAAGTGGCCTCCACGGCGCTGCGCGCGGGTCACTGGGTGCTGGTGGAGGCCGGCGACCTCATTCCAGCGGACGGCGAGGTCGTGGAGGGTATCGCGGCAGTGGACGAGAGCGCCATCACCGGCGAGAGTGCCCCCGTGATCCGCGAATCCGGCGGCGACCGGAGCGCCGTCACAGGGGGCACTCGCCTCCTCTCCGATTGGCTCATCGTGCGCATCACCGCCAATCCGGGCCAGGGTTTTGTGGATCGGATGATCAACCTGATAGAAGGCGCGCGGCGGCAAAAAACCCCCAACGAAATCGCGCTGAGCATTCTGCTGGCCGGTTTCACGCTGATTTTTCTGCTGGTCTGCGCTACGCTCCTGCCCTATTCCCTGTACGCGGTCAAGGTAGCCGGCGCTGGCGCTCCCATTTCGTTGACGGGGCTGATTGCCCTGCTGGTCTGTCTGATCCCGACCACGATTGGCGGGTTGTTGTCGGCAATCGGCATCGCCGGCATGGACCGGTTGATCCGGCGCAACGTGATTGCGCTCTCCGGGCGGGCTGTAGAAGCTGCCGGTGACGTAGACGTGTTGTTACTGGATAAAACCGGCACGATCACCCTGGGCAACCGTCAGGCCGTGGAATTTATCCCGGTCAAGGGAATCAGCGAACGTGAACTGGCCGAACTGGCGCAGCTGGCCTCATTGGCCGACGAGACGCCGGAGGGCCGGAGTATCGTGGTACTGGCAAAAGAGCGGTATGGGCTGCGCGGCCGTCCCAGCAGTGCCGAGCCCGCCCTGCATTTTGTCCCCTTTGCAGCGCAAACCCGGATGAGTGGAGTTGACCTCAACGGCTTGACCCTGCGCAAAGGGGCACCCGATACCATGATCGCGTATGTGGAAGCCTCGGGGCACCTTATCCCGGCGGAATTGCAGACCGCTGTGGAACGCATTGCCCGTACTGGCGGGACGCCGCTGGTGGTCACGCGCAACGGTCAGGCCGTGGGAGTCATTCACCTCAAGGACGTAGTGAAAGGTGGCATCAAGGAACGTTTTGCGCAGCTCCGCCGCATGGGGATCAAAACCGTGATGATCACCGGTGACAATCCCTTGACCGCGGCGGCCATTGCGGCCGAGGCCGGCGTGGACGATTTCCTGGCACAGGCGACGCCGGAAGCAAAACTCAGGCTGATTCGCGAATATCAGGCCGGTGGGCGGTTAGTGGCGATGACCGGCGACGGCACCAACGACGCACCGGCCCTGGCGCAAGCCGATGTCGCCGTGGCGATGAACACCGGCACGCAGCCAGCGCGTGAGGCGGCCAACCTGGTGGACCTGGACAGTAACCCGACCAAGCTCATTGAGATCGTGGAGATCGGCAAACAGCTGTTGATGACACGCGGCGCTTTGACCACCTTCAGCATCGCCAACGACGTCTCCAAGTACTTCGCCATCATCCCGGCGGCTTTTGCGGCCACCTACCCGGCGCTGAATGCCCTCAACCTGATGCACCTGGCGACGCCGCAGAGCGCCATTCTCTCAGCGGTGATTTTCAATGCACTGATCATCGTGGCACTGATTCCCCTGGCGCTGCGGGGGGTGCCGTACCGGCCATTGGGTGCAGCGCAGCTCTTGCGCGACAATTTGCTCATTTACGGCCTGGGCGGACTGATCGCCCCCTTTATCGGCATCAAGCTGATTGACTGGTTGTTGGTATTGTTGGGGCTGTCCTGAGGGGTATTTTTAATTCCCCCCGAACCAGAGGTTCACCAGCGGTAAGATGAAAATGGGCGCGTTAGCCGCCCAAGAATGAAACATGAAGGCACGAATCGCACCGCGATCATTCGGGCATTCGTGGACGGCCAGAGATCATTTTTCAAAGGACTGAAATGCTGACCCAATTGAGACCTGCATTGGTTTTGCTCCTGGCGTTGACCTTGCTCACAGGCATCGTTTATCCGCTGGTCGTGACGGGAGCGGCCCAACTGCTCTTCCCCCATCAGGCTAACGGCAGCTTGATCGTCCAGGAGGGACAGATTCGCGGCTCGGCGTTGATCGGGCAATCCTTTACCGGGCCACGTTACTTCTGGGGGCGCCCCTCGGCTACGGCGCTCTTCCCCTACAACGCGGCAGCCTCTGGTGGCTCCAACCTGGGCCCGACCAACCCGGCATGGATGACGGCCGTTCAGGCACGGGTGGCAACGCTGCGCGCGGCAGACCCCGAGGCCACTGCCCCCGTGCCGGTGGACCTGGTCACAGCTTCCGGCAGCGGGTTGGACCCGCACATCAGCGTGGCAGCGGCGCTGTATCAAGCGCCGCGCGTGGCACGAGCGCGGCAGCTGCCCCCTGAACAGGTGCTGGCCCTGATTCAACAGCAGACGACGGGCCGCACCTTGGGATTGCTCGGCGCGCCCCGGGTCAACGTGCTCCTGCTCAATTTGGCGCTGGATGGTGTAAAATAGAGGGAAAACATGGTGTGTCATCCATGAATCACCCATCATGGATGGGAGGGCCTTATGTTATGAATGAGCGTCCTGATCCTGATACCTTGCTGGCACGGGTGCAGGCCGAGGAGCAACAACCGACCCGCGGCCGGCTCAAAATTTTCCTTGGCTACGCGGCCGGGGTAGGCAAAACCTACGCGATGTTGGAGGCAGCCCACCAGCGGCAGGCCGAAGGTGTGGACGTGGTCGTGGCCTATGTGGAGACACACGGACGCGCCGAGACCGAGGCCCTGCTACAAGGGCTGGAGGTGCTCCCGCGCCGGCGCGTGGAGTATCGCGAGCTCGCCCTGTCGGAGCTGGATGTGGATGCAGTGTTAGCACGCCGGCCCCAGCTGGTCCTCATTGACGAACTGGCGCACACCAATGCGCCCGGCTCGCGCCACCTCAAACGGTATCAGGATGTAGCGGAACTGCTGAACAACGGGATTGATGTTTACACCACGCTCAACATCCAACACCTGGAAAGCCTCAACGATGTGGTGGCACAAATCACGGGCGTCACGGTACGTGAGACGATCCCTGATCGGGTGTTGGACGCCGCCGCCGAACTGGAACTGGTGGACCTGCCCCCCGATGAATTGCTGCGGCGACTCCAAGACGGCAAGGTCTATGTGCCCGACCAGGCCGCACGCGCCATCCAGAAATTCTTCCGTGCCGGCAACCTCACCGCACTGCGGGAACTTGCCATGCGGCGCGCAGCTGAGCGGGTAGATGACCAGATGCTGGCCTATATGCAAACCCGCGCGATTCCAGGGCCCTGGCCGGCCAAGGACCACCTGCTGGTCTGCGTCAGCGTCAATGCCCTGGCCGAACGGCTCGTCCGTAGCGCCCGGCGACTGGCTGACGAATTGGACGCGACCTGGACAGTCATCTACGTGGAAACTTACGAACATGCCCGACTCAAGCCGGCGACCAGAGAACAGATCACGCGCATCCTGCGCCTGGCCGAAGAGCTGGGCGGCCAAACCGTCACGTTGCCGGGACGCACGACGGCCGAGGCCGTTCTCGCGTATGCCTACCAGCACAACGTGACTAAAATCATCGTGGGGAAGCCCATCCATCCACGCTGGTATGAGGCGCTGCGCCGCCCGGTCGTGGACCAGCTCATCCACGCCAGCGGGCCCATTGACGTGTATGTCATCAGCGGAACGCCGGAAGCGCCCAAACTCCTGACCGCTGAGAACTGGTATCCCCATCGCCCGCTGGGGCGTTACCTGGGAAGCCTCCTGCTGGTCGGTGCCGGCATGGGGTTGAGTACATTAGTTTACAATTTCCTATCCCCCACTAACCTGGTGATGATTTACCTGCTCATGGTCGTCATCGCCGCGTTTTACCTGGGTCGCGGGCCGGCGTTGCTGGCCGCCATCCTCAGTGTCGTGGTCTTTGATTTCTTTTTCATACCTCCCTATTTCACCCTGGCCGTCTCGGATTCAGAATATCTGCTGACGTTTGTAGGACTGTTGGTGGTCGGGTTGGTGATCAGCAACCTGGCCGTGCGAGTCCGCGTCCAGGCGGAGGTAGCCGAGCATCGCGCGGTACAGACGGCGGAACTGTACACGCTCAGCCGGGACCTAGCTGTGACGCGCGACCTGGACGCGATTTTGCAGGCGGTGATCATCCACCTGGGGCAAACGTTTAGCCGCGACGTGGTCATTCTGCTCCCCACCGCCACCGGGATCCACCCCCGGGCCCTCAGCCCCGGCTTTGAACTGCACGAGAACGAATTGGCCGCAGCGAACTGGTCTTTTCAGCACGGTCAACCCGCCGGGCGTGGCACCGACACCCTCGCGGCGATTGGTGTGCATTACCTGCCGCTCAAAACCGCGCGGGGTGTGGTGGGCGTGCTGGGAGTGAAACCCACCGATCCGACCCAATACCTCACTTCCGACCAGCGGCAATTGTTGGAAGCGTTCGCCGGTCAAGCTGCGCTGGCGATTGAAAGGGCGCAGCTGGCCGAACAGGCGCACCAGGCCGAGCTGCTGCAGGCCACAGAAAAACTGCAAACAGCGCTGCTCAATTCCATCTCGCACGACCTGCGCACCCCCCTGGTCTCCATCACCGGCGCGCTCAGCAGCCTGCAGGAAGATGAAGACCTGGACGAGACTGCGCGCGCCAACCTGGTAGAAAATGCCCGCGAAGAGGCCGAACGGCTCAACCGGCTGGTCGGCAACCTGTTGGATATGACGCGCATTGAAGCGGGCGTCCTGAAAGTGGCCCGCGAGCCGTGCGATGTGCTGGAGATCATCAGCGCGGCCTTGGAGCCGTTGACCGAGCGACTGCGCGGCCGGCCCGTGACCGTGGAGGCACCGCCGGAGCTGCCGCTGGTCCCGCTGGATTTTGTGCTAATGGCCCAGGTGCTGATCAACTTGCTGGACAATGCACTGAAATATTCGCCACCCACCACACCGCTCACAATCTCAGCCCAGCTGGCAGCGGATGAAATCGTGATCCAGGTAGCTGACCGGGGGATCGGCATTCCGCCGGAGGACTTGAACCATGTCTTTGACAAGTTTTTCCGGGTCCATCACCCGGGACAGGTCAGCGGCACCGGTTTGGGACTTTCCATCTGTAAGGGGATCGTGGAGGCGCACGGTGGGCGTATCAGCGCCCAAAATCGCACCGGCGGCGGCGTGATCATGACGGTAGCGCTGCCACTGCATCCCGTAGAGACTTCATAGCACCTGCTCTGATTGCAGACTTGTTAACACCCAAAACCTTCAGCCAGGCGGTTAAGCAATGACCGAAACTAACATCCGGGTATTAATTGTGGACGATGAACCGGCCATCCGGCGCTATCTGCGAGTCTCGCTGACCGCGCACGGGTACACCACCTTTGAGGCCGCTAATGGTCAGGCCGCCCTCTCCTCGCTGGTAGCCGACCGGCCCGACCTGGTGATCCTGGACTTAGGGTTGCCCGATCTGGACGGGATTGAAGTGACCCACCTGTTGCGGGAATGGACGCAGATCCCCATCATTATCCTTTCGGTCCGCGGTCAAGAGGCTGACAAAATCGCCGCGTTAGATGCCGGCGCCGACGATTACCTGACCAAACCCTTCAGCGCCGGCGAATTGCTGGCCCGGATGCGAGTGGCGCTCCGGCGTGCCGGTCAAGCGGCCGTGGAGGCGGTGTTCGTCAACGGGGAGCTCACCGTGGACCTGACGCGGCGACTGGTCACGATGGCCGGGCACGAAGTGCAGCTCACGCCGACAGAATATGACCTGCTGCGCATCCTGATCACCAACGCCGGCAAGGTACTCACCCATCACTATTTACTACGCGCCGTCTGGGGAATGGGTTACGAACAGGAAATGCATCTGCTGCGTGTCAACATCAGCAACCTGCGCCGCAAGATTGAAACCGACCCGGCGCGTCCCCAGTACATCCTGACCGAACCCGGTGTGGGGTACCGGTTGCGGGTTAATACGTGACCACTCCTCCAGGTAGCCGGTTGATCCGGCCCCGGAGTGGCCTGAAGGCCGTTCCGCAATTGTTTGAAGTTCTCGCGGACATCCGGGAAACGCCTGCCAGGAATCAAGGGCATGTTGGAGAACAATGCTTATCTAAGGCACGGTAGTCATCCAGCACCAGCTGAGACACCTTGACGGCAGAATCAACCGCCTGGTGGGTGCCCAGGCCAAAACCGCCGGCATCGCCGCCGACGTAGTACAACCCCGCCATCGGGGACCTGCCACTCAGGCGCTCGTCGCCGTACTGCGTCACCGAAAGGGCCACCCCGTAATCCTCACCGCCCCTACCAGGCAGCACACTGTCACGCCCTAACCTGGAAATCTCTAAAGGGCCGAACGTTTCTTCTCGCTCAATGTGCTCCAGGATGTCCGGCTGCATCCTGACGGCAATCTTCTTGACCTGCGCGAGATACGGCTGGATATTGACGCCCGGATCGCCTAAACAAGACATACAGGCATACACAATTTGCTTGCCTTCAGGGGCCAGGCCAGGATACAGCGAAGTGGTACCCAGGTAGACGTAGGAATGCTCAGGGAACTGACCACGTTCCATATTCTCAAAATCAGCGCGGGTGGAGACGCTGTTATAGGTGATATAGACGTTCATGGGGGAAGTGAGCAATGGTCTGTCCAAAAACCAGCGATACCCCACGTTGGCCAGGTTCATCTCCAGGCCCTCAACCCAGGCGACATACTCAGGGTCAAACTTCTCCCTGCCAATCAGCTTCAAAACCGTGGGCTGGATGCCGGCATTACTGATAACGATAGGGGCGCTATAGACCATCCCCCCGGCCTCAACCCCCGTGACGTGGCCCTGGTCAACCAGGATTCTCTCAACCCTGGTTTTGAACAAAACCGTGCCGCCATACCTTTCCACCGCACGGGCGAACCCCTGAAATACGGTTCCTATGCCGCCCTGATAATATCGCCCACCGCCCCAGGCCGCAGTTTGCTGGACGGCGCGGATCATGGCGGCCGCGCTCACCCGGTCAGGGGGTGCTTCAAAATAGCCCTCGGTATAAACCGAGAGCAGGTAAGACTTGAGGCTTTGCGGCAGGTGGTAACCATCTATGAAATCCAGCGCCGATGTCCCGGCCAGCCGGTCCAGTTGCTCCGGCTTCATGGAAACCATCCGGGCAAAGATCCGCAGGAATTGAAAGAACCCCACCCAGCTCAGCCCCAACAACCTTCTGAACCCCCACGGGGAAGGGCTCCCATAGGGTATTTCCAGCGTGCGGATTTCCCCGGTGGGCAACTCAAAATAGAACCTCCCCACCGGGTCCGGATAGATGACTTTCACCTCGTTTTCCAACTCCAGATCGCGAATCAGGCTTTCAAACAACGAGTTGCGGGAGGGTACGGCATTGATCGGGAACAGCTCATAAGAAAACCCGTCCCGCTGGATCGTCAACATCTTGCCGCCGGCCGTCGCGTTCTTATCCATCAGCAAGACGTGCAAACCGGCTTTGGCCAGCAGGGCGGCGCTGGCGCTGCCGCCAGGGCCGGCTCCAACCACAATGGCATCGTAGGGGCTATGGTCTGCTGTTGTCATCATCGCTTTTCTTCCTTGACCAAAACCAAAGATCTAACTTAACCGCCCGCCTCATTCCACCCTGGTAAACATACGCAAGGGGAATTTTTCGTTATAGACGCCGGGTAGCAGCTCCACAAAACAGAGACCAACCTGCTGACCCTCCAAGGTGTAGATTCCTGCCAGCTGCTCAAAATAGGCCAGATTCACCTGCCCCTTCAACAGCGGCCGGATGGTGTAATGTTCATCTTTCAGCCCGGGGACCTCCAAAGTCCAACCGGTAGAGAATTTCATCGCGTTAACCGTCACAAAATCCAATGGCTTGATGGTGTAGTGGGTCAGGCGCGTGGCTTCACCTTGCCTGGGGATGTAGGTGCCATCCTGATAATGGCTCTGGGGGAAGGTAAATAGCATCATTTCCTCGTCGTCAAAGAACCGCAGTGAGAACCATTCCCAATGGGTTTTTCTGTCCATGATGCTGTACGGCCCGCCCTGCTTGTCAAACCAGGATTTGCCTTTTACCGTGCCGGGACTCCCCCTCAGAGTCATCGTGCCCACGGTGGGCATATTGGTATAGGAGTAGTACAGGGTGGTCTCCTTGGGTTCATCCACCCCCATGCGCAATACCCCGTGGTCGCAATGCCAGCAGGCACCCTTGCCGTAAGCGAGCTCCAGATCCAGCGTAAAATCCGGGTGGCGGCTGGTGAGGTGCATCCCCTCTGCGCCCTTTGTAATTTGGGCAAGGTCCCCAAACCGGACGGTCTTCCTGTCAATGGTGATAGCGCTGCTGGTTAAGGCGGTCCTCTGGGAGTAGATGTGTTGGCCGGTAGAGAAATCCGTCAGTGCCAGCATGAGAACATGGGGAGTTAATAAACGCAGCAAAGGAGTGCGGATCAAGGTGAACTGAAAGGAGAACATCTTCCCGGCTGCATCGGAAAAATAGCCGGTGGCATACCACCACTCGGAGGTCTTTTTGTGGCAACCCCATTCTTCTTCAAAACTGCCGTGGTCATACGTACGGTAGGGAATTGCAGTTATTTTAGCCATACCGGAACCGTTCTCCCCTCCCCTAAAGATTAGACAGAGTGTTGATTTTATGATATATGTGGATTATAATGACGCCGTGTTTGCCTGTCAACCACTAAAATGGCCGATAGTGTACGATTCGCAACATTTCGTAAGCGATTTGTACACTCCGAACCGGAAAAGCGTCATGAATACCGGGAGGCGATCGAGCAAATGGATAAACCCAACCGAAGGGTGAGATACACCAAAATGGTGCTGCGGCAAAGCCTGCTTCAGCTGATGGAAACACGGCCGATCAACAAAATCACGGTCACGGATATCTGTGCCCTGGCAGATATCAACCGGGGGACCTTCTACGCCTATTATGCTGATCCCTATGACCTGCTCTCACAAATTGAGCAGGAGCTGTATGAGGCAATCCGGCAGTCGCTCGAAAAATCCCTGCATGAGAAAACCACCTCCACCCTGCTGTGTGACATTTTTGTGGCCATCGCGGAAAACAGCGACCTCTGCAAAATCCTGTTTAGCGAGTTTGGCGACAAAGCGTTCATCCGAAAAATCGTCTACATCGCCCACGACAGGAGCATCGCAGAATGGCAAGCGCTGGCCAGGGATGCACCCGCCTCGCAGCTGGAGGCGCTGTATGCATTTACCGCTCACGGCAGCGCCGGGGTGATTGAAAATTGGGTGAAAACCGGTATGCGGGAAAGTCCGCAAGAAATCGCCAGGCTGGTGGAAGTGTTGAGCAATCAGGGGTTGCAGGCCTTTTTTGAAAGGAATTCATAATTCATTTTGCACATTACCCGACGGCCGGCAAGGGTGCTAAGGGGAAAAGCGATCTCGTCTCAGCGGTGCCCGCCCCTCACCGCTGCCAGAAAACACCAGCGGCCCGGGGTGAGCCGGGCCGCATTGTGCTGATGCTGAGTGCCGAGGGCCGGAATTGAACCGGCGACACAGGGATTTTCAGTCCCCTGCTCTACCGAACTGAGCTACCTCGGCAACCTGACCGCTATTGTATCTGAAGCAACGGAATTGTCAAGTTGCGCCCCACAGACATTGCACTATACTGCAAGGCAAAAGACTGTCCTGACCGAATAAAAAAACAACGCAGCAACTACGAGACAAGCAGAGGCAAGCAACGTGAACACGGACACCAATCCTACCGTCAATGAAATTTCGGGAGACCACATCCTGGTGGCTGGAGTCAGCACCGGCAGCACGAAGATCATCATCCGTGCGTTGACCCAGGCCGGCTACCAGATCACGCTCGGCCGCACGGCCTCCGACGTCTGGGACCGCCTGGAAGTCGGACTGGCCGGCGAGCGGCCGCCGGTAGCCCTGTTGTTGCTGGATCTAACCGCGTCGACCCTGGACGGCCTGGAATTGCTTCAGCATCTACGCGCCGATCCCCGGCTTGCCCCGTTACCCATCGTGGCGGTCAGCAGCGACCAGGACCAGGAGGCTCAATCGCGGCTCCTCCAGGCAGGGGTTAACGATTATGTTTTGAAACCCCTGCGGCCAGCGGAGCTGCTGGCCCGGCTCAAGGCCGTGCTCCAATGGAAACGGGCCGAACGCGCTTCGCAAAACCGGCTGGAACGGTTAGTGGAGGCCGGCCGGCTGCTCCTTTCCACATTGGACCTGGATGAAGTGCTGCGGCGTATCCTGGAAATTATGGAGGCCGAACTGGACGCCGAGGCCGGCTCGGTTTGGCTGCCGGCACCGGATGGCAGCCTGGTCTGCTATGTCGCGGTCAAGGGAGGGGAGGAGCGCATCGTTGGAATGCGCATTGAGCCCGGTCAGGGCATCGCCGGCTGGGTCCTGCAACACCAACAGGCCACCTTAGTGTCCGACGCCCAGGACGATTCCCGCTTTTACCGCCGCTCCGACGAGGTGAGCCGGTTCCGCACCCGCAGCGTGGCGGCGGTGCCCATGGTCGTCAAAGGGGTCGGCATCGGCGTGCTGGAAGCAGTCAACAAACGGCAGGGCACTTTCCTGCCGGCCGACCTGGCCTGGCTGGAGGCACTGGTCCCCCTGGCGACCGCGGCCATTGAGAACGCGCGGCTCTTCCGCCATGAGCAACGCACGGCCCGCTATCTCCATGCCCTCAATCAGGCCGTCTCCACCGCTTCGGTCGGCCTGCACCTGGAGCAGATCCCCGCCGCCGTCGTCCAGGCCTTAGTCCAGGAGTGTGGCCTGGCCCATGCCGGCCTCTGGCTGGCCCCGGCTCCGGGCGCGCCGCTCGCACTCCAGGCCGTGGCCAGCACGCTCTCCGATATGAGCGCTTCCCCCACCGAGATTCCCCCCTATGTGGAAGCCGTCGTCAACGAAGAACGCCCCATCATCCTCAACCAGATTGAGGACGAGCCGGAAAAAACCTACCGCTGGACCCAGGAACGCGGCCTGGTAGCCTTCGCCGGTTATCCCCTGTTAAGGGGCAAACAGCTGCGTGGCGTCCTGGCGCTCTTCAGCACCGAGCCGCTGGAAGCCGAAACGTTGGATATGTTGGAAATCTTCGCCCGCGAGCTCGCCGTGAGCTTAGAAAATACGGACCTGCTGCGCCAGGTCCAGCGCCGCAACCACGAGCTCACCACCTCCCATCGCATTGCGGAAATCGCCTTCCAGGCCAGCTCGTTTGAAGTGGCCGGCCAGGCCATCATTCAGGAAATCAGTACCGCCCTGGAATTCCCGTTTGCAGCGATTGAACTTTACAATCCCGCCCGCCAAACCATGGTCTTCAAATGGGCCCAGGGTTTCAAACTGCCGTTGGAGATACCGGTTAGCCGGTCGCCGTCTGGCTTAGTGGCCCAGACCGGACGCTTGTTTTTCCAATCCAACCTGCAAAAAACCACCCATCTCCACGAGGCACTCCGCCGGACCAGGGCAAACACTTACATCGGCCTGCCGATGATTGTGGACCAGGAGGTGATCGGCGTCTTAAGCCTGATCCATACCGAGAGCATCCAGGCCGACGAGCGATTTCTCCAATGGGCCGCGGGGCTGGCCAACTACCTGGGGGCCCTGATCAAACGGCATCAGGCCGAAATGGCCCTGCAAGAGAGCGAACAAAAATTCCGCACCTTCACGGAAAACACCACCGCCGCGATCCTGATCCATCAAGGGGGCAAATGCCTCTACGTCAACGCGGCCCTGGCTACCATCACCGGCTATTTCCTGGAAGACCTGTACGCGCTCAACTTCTGGGAGCTGATCCATCCCGAGCAGCGGGAAGCCATCAAGGCCCGTTCATTGGCGCAGCTGCGCGGGCAGCCAGAGCAGAGCCGCTATGAGACCAAAATCATTACCCAATCCGGGCAAGAACGATGGATAGATTTGACGACCGACCTCATCTCATACGAAGGCCGGCCGGCCGTCTTGTGGACCTTCCAGGACATCACCGGGCATAAACAACTGGAGGCCGCGCTCCAGGAATCCCAAATGCGCTACCAGGCCATTTCCGAGCTGACCTCCGATTATGCTTACGCACTTCGGCTGGGGCCGGACCATTTCACAATAGAATGGATCAGCGGAGCTTTCCAGCGGGCCAGTGGGCTGGCGGACGAGAAATTGCTTGATCTGGAGAGTTTGCTGGAGCTGGTATACCCTGAAGATAGGCCGGCGGCCATCCAACAGTTCCGCACCACCCGCACCGGACAATCCACGGTAGCCGAGCTGCGCTTCGTCCTCCCAACCGGCGAACTGCGCATCCTGCGCAACCATCAAAGCCCGGTTTGGGACCCCCTCCACCAGCACGTCGTGCAGATCTACGGAGCGGCGCAAGATATCACCGTGCACAAGCAAATGGAAGCCGAACAGCTGCGATTTACCGCCCAGCTGCGCGCCGCCGCCGACCTGGTAGAACAGATCAACGGCATTCTGGACCCTCAACAGCTACTCCCTGAAGTGGTCACCCAACTGCGCACCCGTTTTGGCTTCCCCCAAGTCGCGCTCTACCTGCTGGACCCGGAGACAGAACGTCTCACCCTGCATGTGATCAGTGTCACCGGTGACTCGGCCGCCGGTTATCCCGGAGCAGAGCTCCCCGCCGTTACCGAGACCCTTATGCAGGCCGCCAACCGGCGCGAGCTGATCGTACATCAGCCGGAGCCAGCAGCAGCAGTTCCCTGGGCCGAGATAGCCGTCCCCCTCACCACACGCGATCACTTGATCGGCATATTGGCTATTCGAAACGTCCGGGGCCAGGCTTTCAGCCAGGTGGACCTGGACACGCTGAGCACGTTAGCCGGTCAGATTGCCATCGCCCTGGAAAACGCCCGGCTCTTTGAACAGGTGCAGAAAACCGCCAGCCGTCTCCAAACCCTTTCCCATCGCCTGGTGGAAGTACAGGAAAATGAACGCCGCCACATCGCCCGGGAGCTCCACGACGAAATCGGCCAGTTCCTGACCGGCCTCAAGCTGACCCTGGAGCTGAATGAACGACGGCCGGCCGAGCAGGCCCAACAAGGGCAGCACGAAGCGCTCACGCTGGTCAACGACCTGATTGGCCGGGTGCGCGAGCTTTCATTGGACCTGCGCCCCAGCCTCTTGGACGACCTGGGATTGCTGCCGGCCCTGCTCTGGCATTTTGAGCGCTACACAGCCCAGACCAACGTCCAGGTCCACTTCAAGCAAAGCGGGCTGGAACGGCGCTTTTCTCCGGGTCTGGAAACGGCGGTCTACCGAATCATCCAGGAAGCGTTGACCAACGTGGCCCGCCACGCTCAGACGCCGGAGGCCACCGTACGCATCTGGTGTGATGAAAAAAATTTGCGCTTACAGGTAGAAGACTACGGCGTCGGCTTTGAGCCACATGCCATCCTGACCCACGGTGGCTCCAATGGGCTGCCGGGGATCCTGGAGCGGGCCCGCCTCGTAGGTGGCGAGTTGACGGTGGCCTCGGCCCCTGGTCAGGGGACTCAGCTGACCGCCGTGCTCCCGCTCAGCGCCGGTTAATTGGCTGACAAAATCAGAGCACACCGATGACCATTTCTATCCTGCTGGCCGATGATCACCAGATTGTCCGACAGGGCCTGCGGGCGCTGCTGGAGACCGAAGGGGATTTTCGCCTGATCGGTGAAGCTGGCAGCGGGTTGGAGGCAATCCAATTGACAGAACGCCTGCACCCGGATGTGCTGATCCTGGACCTGATGATGCCCGACCTGAACGGCTTAGAAGTTACCCGCCAGATCCACCAATACGCCCCCCAGACTCGGATCGTGATCCTTTCCATGCATGACGATGAAGCCTACGTCAGCCAGACACTGCGCCATGGCGCCGCCGCCTATGTCCTGAAAGAGGCCAGCTTCACCGATTTAGCGACCGCCGTCCGCGCGGTGATGGCCGGCCACCGTTACCTCAGCGCCCCGCTGAGCGATCGCGCCATCACCGCCTACCTTGAAAAAACCGACGAGGCCGCCATGGAAGACCCTTACGCCACCCTGACATCCCGCGAGCGCGCAATCTTGAGCCTCATTGCGGAAGGACACAATAATACCGAAATTGGAACCCAACTCTCCATCAGCCCCCGCACCGTGGAATCTCACCGGCGTCACCTCATGCAAAAGCTCAACCTGCACTCCCAGGCTGAGCTGGTACGCTATGCCATCAAGCGCAGTCTTTTACCTTCAGAATAGTTAAAAAAGTGCGCCTCCGCAGACCCAATTACGGGAAATTGCAGCGCAAATTACGTAGTTTTACGGATTGACACCCGCCTCCCAATGAGATAACCTTAAAGTGAGAGTGGTGCGCAAGAGATTGGCCGCCGGTGGCCTGCCAACCATCCTGGGTGCCGCTCCTAAACTGAGATTGACCATGCAGGAGAATTACCTATGCACTCTGCGCTGCACCGGCGTTCAGACAAAAACGGCTATCTGACAACACGACGAGGCGCTGACCGGACTATTTTCAGGAGGGTGCAATAGCCATGTCCCCGGCATCCGTGTTACTGATAGATGATAATCCCGTTTTTGTACGCATCGCGGCCCGTTTTCTGGCCGGCTATCAGGAACTGGCGGTCGTCGGCACAGCCAACAACAGCCAGGACGCCCTGGCCAAAGCCCAGCACCTCCAGCCCAACGTCGTGTTGATTGATCTGGCGCTGGCCGGCTCCTCCGGCCTGGACGCCATCCCCTTGCTGCGCCAGCTTCTGCCCGAAGCTTGCATCATCGTCTTGACGCTCCTGGATAACGAGACCTATCGCCAGGCCGCCCTGCAAGCCGGCGCGAATGACCTGGTCCCCAAAGCCACGCTGAACACCGACCTTGTCCCGGCGATCTGGCGCGCCTTGCAGATTATCCCCCGCCCCGTGTCCTCCACCGATCCTTTTCCCCCCGCTCACAGCCAGTAACATCCTCAAGACTGTGCCAACAGGTCATTCTTCCTTTGGCTAGATGGTTAGAGAGACAATACGATCTGGGGCCTAAAAGGCCCCCAGAAGGCCATTAAGAGGACTTTTGTACCGTTGACATCCCTTCCGAGCGCGAGTATAATCTAAATAGGGTAAGAATATCGTCTACCCAGTTTCGCCCTGTGTCTCTGAGGAGGGTAGCATGAGACAGCGGAATAAAGGACAATCAATGGTGGAGTTTGCCCTCATCCTCCCCTTGCTCCTCTTAATCTTCCTCGGCATCATAGATGGGGCTTTCATCCTCCAGGGCTATCTGACGGTGAACCATGCCGCTCGTGAGGCAGCACGTTTCGCCATCACCTATCAGCCCAATCAGGGAGAATGTCTGGATGGGGTCACCACTGCCCCGTATCCCTACTGCCCGGCGACGTTAGGCAGTGAAAGTGATACTGCCTACCAGCAACGCCGCGTGCAGCTGATCAAACTGGCGGCAGTGGATGCCGCGGTGGGCCTGCGGTATAACACGCCGGCCTGCATGGACTGGACCTGCATCAACAGCAACATCAATGTGGAAGGGATGCTGGGAGTACGGGTATGGGGCTATCCTTCGTTTGAAGAGGCTATGCGCGAAGATAACCCCGGCCTGCCCGGCTTGCCCGTCCGGGTGCAGGTAATCCATAACGTCCCCCTGGTGGTCTTTGCCCCGGTTCTGCCTAATTCCTTCGTGCGGGTGAACGGCGTGACCGACATGATCAACGAAGGGATCCAGGTGGGCTATGGCGACCGACCACCGCCCACCTCGCCGCCGATTGGGACGTTACCCTGGGAAACCCCCCAGAATCCGCCGCCGGGCAGCGAACCGACGGCTACCACCGGCCCATCCCCGACCCCCACCCAGATACCGGAGTATCGTCTGACATTAGACTTTGAAACGGCCAGCAACCAGCTGCCCACGGAACGTGAGCACCGTTTTGGCGCGCTGGTCAGCGACGAAGCCGGCCAGCCGGTCGCCGGCGCGCGCGTGACCTTCCGCACTGACGAGGGCAGCTTCAGCTATGCCGGCAGTGGAGTGCCGCTCACGGCGGAGTACACCGGGGCTGACGGCTGGGCCCGCCTGGCCATCTACGCCAACCTGCCCACTACCGCCACCATTGAGGCCTGGCTGGATTACGATGGCGACCTGGTCATTGACACCAACGAGCCTTCAGACACTGCGGTCAAGACCTGGTGGGTCACCGGCCCCTATCTGGTGGTGACCAACCACAACCCGGCTCCGCTGGAGGTCATCGGCGTCAACGTCATGGACCACCTGCCAACTAACAATCCCTACTCCCTCTGGTGGTGCCCGGTCTCCACCACACAAAGTATCAACCGCCGCATGGTCTACCCCATCAATGTGGATACGGTCACCTGGGACGCCCTGGATTTGCAAGTTCAGGTGCCCCTGACAGCCACCGGCGACTACAGGCTGGAATCGCATCGCGGCACCGGCGGGAGCAATGGTTGTACCGAGAACAGCACTCTGGTCGCCGCTTCGGCCACGATCCGCCTTGCGGCGACCCCGCCGGACCTGCACATCAGCAGTGTCACCTTCGTTTCAGGCACCACGGTCCTGCCTGGCCGCCCGATCACGCTGGTGATTGGAGTGGAGAACCTGAACGCCAGCTGGGTCACCGGCGGGCCGTTTGATTTGGATCTCTACCTGGACCGCATAGATCCGCCGTCCCCACGCGAGCTGGGCAAGGTCAAAGTGTGGATCCCCACCCTGGGACCGTTAGCGAGCACCACGATCACATCGGTCGTCACGGTGTACAAATTCGGCGCTCACAACCTTTGGGCCCAAGTGGATACCACCAATTACATTGACGAAGGCAGCACGGGGGAAACCAACAACGTCTACGGGCCGGTGAACTTCAACGCTACCGATTGTGTCCTGGACCTGGCCCGCAGCGACACCTTTAACGGCGGCCTCGGCTCCCAATGGACCCAAGCTGCCATCAATACCAACGTATCTGGCGCGGCCGCCACCACCGGGAACCAGTTGTCTTTGACCGGCCGGGGTCTCGTTTGGGGAGGCAGCAACCGGGGTTACTACCTCTACCAGACGCTCACCGGCAACTTTGATGCCCGGTTGCGCCTGATCCAGAAGCCCCAGCCCAATGTGAACAACAACAACGTGGGGCGGTTCGGATTGCACGTGCGCGCCAGCACCGATCCCACCGCGCCGTATGCCATGATAGACCTCACCAGCCGCAGCACAACCCGGTTGGAGGTGGTCTACCGGGATAGCGCCAGCGCGACCCCCACCCGCCCCTACGAGCAATCCTCCGCCACCCCGCTCTGGGTGCGCATCGTCCGGCAGGGGAACAATTATACTTATCTCTCCGCCTCCACCACCGAACCCAGGCCCAGCGACTGGATCACCCGTGGCACCAGTACGATGGTTTCCACCATGAACCAGCTGGGGATTATCATCAGCTCTGGGAGCGACAGCACCTCCTACGGGCCGGCCACCGGCATCGCCGACGACTTCCGGCTCTGTTCCGCGACGGTCACCCAGGAGCCAACCGAACCCCAGGACACGATCCATCCCCCCGGCCTGATCCAGTGCTCCGAGCTGATCCGCATCCCCGGCTTTGAGGGGAACAGCGAGACCGTTTTCACCTATTGGAGTGCCGGCAGCGAAGGCGCGTTTGCGCAAAGCTCGGCCCAGATTTACCGGGGCAGTTTCGCCTTGCGCCTGCACGCTTCGTTGGGAGCCTGGCCCTGCTCGGAGAACATCCTGCAGCCCTATCTCTACCAGCTGGTCACCATCCCGACGGAAGTCTACTCCATCACCACCCTGGTCGTCACCGGGCACTACCGGGCCGAGGGCAGCAGCTTCCGCGATTGCAGCAACGCCGACCGGCCCGAGGCCGACGACGTGCTCTACCTGCGCCTCCAGCAGACCGGCGGCACCGACATCACCTCGCCGCAACTGCTGATGACCGGCGCGTTGAGCCATACCTGGCAGACCATCAGCACCACTTTGAGCAGCCAGTTCAACCTGGTGGACTACGCCGGGCAGACAGTCCGCCTCTACTGGAACGGCACCCACGACCAGGACTACAACGGGACCTTCTTCTACCTGGACGAGATGAGTGCCCAGGTTTGTACCAACTGGCCCATTCCAGCGCCCATCTCCGGCACGGCCAGCTTCGGGGGACTGGTCTCCACCATCGGTGAAAACAACGTGCCCATCATCATCACCGGCGCTGATGTCTGGGCCTACGCTCAGGGTGGGCAGATCTACCACACCAAGAGCATCCACGACGGCACCTACCACTTCTACAATATCCCGCCCGGCACCTACCTGGTCTACGCGGAGGCGACGGTCGGCGCCGATCTGCGCACGGCAACGGTGCCCCAGATCACCCTGGCAGCCGATGAACGCCGGTATGACATCCGGCTCTTGCTCCAGTGAGGCAGGTCCGATGAAACGCCGTCTGTGGATCATTCTATTAAGCGGGCTGCTGGTCGCGCTGTTCACCGGGCTGAGCCAGCAGGCTGCGGCCTACCTGGTACACGGGCCAACCCTGCTCTCCGATCCAACGGCTGAGTGCAGCGCGGTGGAACCCCGCCTGGCCACCAGCGCCGACAGCCAATGGCTGGCCGTCAGCTGGGTTCAGAGCACCCAAAACAGCTCGGGGTATTGCAAAGACGGCCAGGGGCGAGCCGTGCTGCGCTGGGCGACAGAAGGCCACACCCAGGCCGGCTGGAGCACTCCGCTCACAGTCTTTGACGGCTCGGCGGCCAGTGATTGCATCGTCCACACTGACATAGCCATACACGGCACCACGGTCCATGTTGTCGCTACGGCGTGGAGACCTTGCTACGACACCACCAGCGCCGCCATCTACTATCGCACGTGCGATCTGACTACGGGCGGCTGTTCCGCAACGGAGACGGTCGCCAGCACGACCAGCGGCCGCATGTTGGACGCGCGGATCGCGTTAGATGACCAGGGCGCCCCCTATGTCATCTACAACCAGGGCCTGGACGATGCCAGTGACGGTGAGGTCTACTTCGCCCGCAAGAGCGGCAACAGCTGGACCACGGTGACCGAGCTGTCGCAAAACAACACCAATTGCCAGAGCAACGCCTACCGCCCCGGCATCGCCTGGACCCAGGCCACCGAAGGGTCGCGCCTGCTCTTCGTCTGGGAAAACCGCAACACCAAAGATCTCTGCTATCGCGTCTGCCCGGCCAGCGGCACCTGCACCACCACCCCCCTCAACTTCCGCCCCTGGACTCCCCAGAGTCAGACCACGGCCCCGCTGCCGGTCGTGGCGGCTCAAGGCGACCGGGTGGTGCTCGTCTGGCAGATCTGCGTGGATGTGGATCTTAACCCACCCTGCAAGAAATTTGACCTGCTGTATGCCCGCTCTAACGACGGCGGCACCAGCTTTCTGAGTAACAACGAGCGCGAAGTCGGGACCGATGTCCTGAAAGGGGCCATCCAGAGAGTTTACCCCGGCACCGATAAAGAGCAGACGGCCTCCTACGCGGCCCATCTCCGGCCGGCGGCCACCATGGATACCGCCGGCCAGCTCCATGTCACCTGGCAGATCAGCACCACCGGCGTTGGCACTCAGATCACTACCACGCACGTGATCAGCGTCCCGAGCTACCAGGACTTTGACTGGATCACCCGGGATGACGAATGGCAGGGCCAGGGCGACGACGTCCGGCTGCTGCCGGTGATCCGCATGGCCTCGCCCACCGTAGACCCGGAGGGGATGCACCAGGTCTTCATGCAGCGGGCGGTTGGCACGACGGCTTACCGCATCTACTACGATTACTTCGGCAGCCAGCGGGTGGCCGGCCTGCTGCTCCAGCCGCTCACGGCCACGGCCATGCTGCCCGACAACCGCGAGCTCCCGGTGGTAGCCCGTGTGCTGAATAACGGCGGGGCACCGGTACAGGGGAGCGCCGTCACCTTCAGTATCAGGAATCCCGATCCCAACAGCCTGGATACGGCCAGCTTCAACTACGCCGGTGTGGACGATTCGCCTGTCACCCTGTTCACCGACGCCGATGGCTGGATCACCACCACCATCTACGCCAACCGGCCGGTCACCGTCAACGTCACGGCCTGGTTAGATTACGACAGCAATGGGGAAATGGGCGAGACCGAGCCGTCGGCGGTCGTCAGCCGCACCTGGGTAATGGACCCCAGCTATACCGGCGGTTACATCCTGGTGGATAACTATGCCCCCAAACCCAATGATCCACTCCAGGTCACCGTCAGAGATCACCCATACAGCACCTATGGTTACTCGCTCTGGTGGTGTCCGATCACCGGCACGGTGAAAACGCGGCTTTTCTATACCCCCACCGTTCAGGCCCCGGTCAACTTTGAGCTGGAGATCCGCACCCCGGCCGGGGTAAACGGTGGATATTACCGAATTGAGAGTCACGAAGGCGATGGCGGCAATGACGGTTGCGCGGATCCCGATTCGCACGTCGCCCACTCGGGGCGGATCCATCCGTGGGGACGTATTTTCCTGCCGCTGGTCCTGCGCAACAGGTGAACCATGCGTAAACGTATCTGGATCGTGGGTCTGATCATGATCGTGCTGGCGCTGGCGGTCGCCTTCGTCCTCGGTGCGACGCGCCCCCGGGGCACCACCATCCTGACCGGAGTTCCCCAACCGGGGGGCAATCTCAGCGCCCGCCAGGCCTACGAGGTGCTCCAGACCTGGGCCGCTGGCTGGGCGCCGGACACCGTGCCGGTGGCCGCTACCGCCTCGCTACAAAAAGGACTGGATAGCGACGGCTGGACCTTCCAGGTCTATTCGGCTGCCACCCAGCGGTTGGCAGTGGTGCTGGTACGGGGTCAGGAAGTGACGGTGGTGCGCGAACAGGCGGCCCTCTTCACCCCGCAGCCCATCCAGCTAACGTTGTGGCAGGTAGACAGTACCGCCATCTTCAACCGCTGGTGGGAGGAAAGCGGGCAGGCGCTCTGGCGGCTGCCCGAGACGGAAAATCTCTACCTGAACCTGAAAGCTCGTGAAAACGGGCAGGTAACCTGGCGGATCAACGTTCTCAACGCGCGGGGCGATCTGCTGACGTTTGCGGAGATACGCGCCGATACCGGCGAGCCCGTGACAACCTACGGGCAAGGAGGTCAACCATGAGCGTGAGAGGGAAAAAATGGTTAGCCCAGAGCAAAGGGCAGAGCATCGTAGAGTTTGTCTTAGTGTTGCCGCTGTTGCTCCTTTTCCTGGTGGGATTGGTTGAAGTAGGATTTGCCTTTTACAATTACATGGTGCTGGCCACCTCCAACCGTGAAGGGATCCGCCTGGCCTCGCGCGGCCGTTTCACCGACGCCGTGGTCACTGAGCGCGTGGTGGCAGCCGGCGGGCTACGCGAGGTCAGCGCTGGCGTTTACGAGCCCAATCTGCGCACGTTAGGCGCCGATCCTAACCTGGGCGTCATCGTGACTCATGTCCCGCTCCTGGTCAACCCCTCCACGGGCGCGGTGACGTTGGGCACCGTCACCGTCTACATCTCCGGCACCATTGCCGTCACCACCACCGGCGGGACCTGGACCACCCGCCCCATCCAGAACTCCGATACCCAGATTACCCGGCAAGACATGGAGGATTTCTTGAGCAAAAACGGCGGTTATACCCGCAATATCAACTCCTACCGCTCTGAAAAGGGGTACGATATGCAATCCGAAGAGCTGGTGATTGTGGAGACCTTTTATGCTCATCGTCCCGTCCTGCTGTCGGGCGTTTTTAGAGTGCCGAACCCCATGCGGCTTTATTTCTGCTCCACCATGCGGATCATTCAAGATTCACGTATTGATTAACCGGCCCGGCGAGGCCCGCCCCGCATCCGGCACAGCTTAAAGGCACGGGAAGCGGGCAGGTTTTAGGAGGTAATCTATGAACATGAAAAAAGGTTGGTTACGCCAGGAACACGGACAGAGCCTGATTCTGGTGGTTTTTGCCATCATAGCGCTGGTTGCGTTTGTGGGACTGGCGGTAGATCTGGGGCTCTCTTACGTGGAACGGGTGCGCGTGCGGCGTGCCGCCGACGCGGCGGCGCTGGCGGCGGCCGCCGAACTGCCGCTGGAAAACGCCGCCCAGGTGCGCGCGCTGGAATATTTGGCGCAAAACGACTACGACTGCGGACTAACGGCCACCGCGTCAGGGACCGGGAGCAACGCGCAATTGAACTATACCTGCAATGATCCCACCGTCCGGGTGGAAATCAATCTCAACTCACCCTATACCAGCGACCGCAAAGTCTTCGGCCCAGATGCCAGCGCGGCGAGCCGGATCATCCGCATCAACACCTACGACTACCGCCCGACCAACCAGGGATCAGCGCCGGATACAGCCGACCGGATCCGGGTAGAGATCACCCAACAAGTAGCGGTCTTTTTCATGCGCGTGCTCGGCTTCAACACTGTACCGGTCAGTGGCCAGGCCACAGCTGAGAACATCAACAACCTGGACGTGGTGCTGGTCTTTGACAAATCCGGTTCCATGGAATTTGATACCCTCTGCTACGGCTGCTGGACGCCCAAAAAAGTTAGCGGTGTCACGGTGCCTTACCCGGACGGCAACCGTTACCCCCTGCCCTGGGGGGGACCGGCCAACGGTCCGGCGACCCACTGCTCCGGCAGCGGCAGCCCCATCATCAACAACACCTACACCTACAAGATCATTGAAGCCGAGGAATACACCCGGATCAGCAACCCTTACGACCGCGACACCTATTCGGTCGGCCGTACCTACTGGGTACTCCAGCGCAACGGCTCACAGACCAGCGCCACGGCTTCCTACATGGGCAGCGCGGGCGCTTTAGGACGGGATTCCTATGGCGCTTACATCTCTCACGCGCCTTATCGCAACCACACCCAATCGGACGACGGCACCGGGTCCAATTGTAGCTGGACGGACCTGAACAACCCTGATCCCATCAACGGCCGGGTCTGCCTGCGGGATAGCTGGACGCTCAGCGTCGGCGGTCCTTACCAGGCCCCGCGCGCCGATTACGACTTCAAAGTACCCAGCGCCGGCACCTGGTATGTCTGGGTCCGGGGACAGGGCGGCGACGGCGGCGACAACCTGATGTGGGGGTTGAACGGCACGCCGCTTGGCGACGTCTCTGGGTTCGGCTCGCAGGGGCTGGTCTACAACGGGGCCAGCTCCAGCAAATGGCGCTGGCGGCGGTTGGGCTCTATGAGCGGATTGAATACCAGCAGCACCTATACCCTGAACATCTGGGCCGGCGCCGCCGGCTTTGATCTGGACCGCATCATCATCACGACCGATAGCCGGGATCCCAGTACCTTCTTCAGCAGCGGCACTGAGACGCCGCTAAGTTCGTACACCACCTTTGTCAACACAGTGATGAGAAACACCAGCCAGATAGACAACAACCGTACCGGCTGGGCCTGCGATGTCTGTGATTCCCGTTTTGGCGGCTATCCCGGCGGCACCGGCGGCAGCAACCCGCCCAACTGCACCGCCGGCCTCCAGCCCTACCGCTACCTGGACTGGCTCTACGACGACGAGCAACCTGTCCGGGGCACCAAAGAGGCGGCCAAGAAATTCCTGATGCGGCTGGATTACCGCTTTGACCAGGCCGGGCTGGTCACTTATTCCTCCAGTGCTTCCACCGTTTCCGAGTTGCAATGCCTCCGGCGCTTGGGCAGCACCAGCTGCACTCCCCAGGTTGTGACCGATACAGTTATCAGTAAACTGGACGCGGTCTATGCGGATGGCAGCACCAACATCCCGCAGGCCATCCTGTATGGGATTGATGTCCTGAGCACCAAAACCGGCCATTATGGACGGCCCGGCGCTGCGCACATCATGATCCTGATGACCGACGGTGAAGCTAATACCTACACGGGCGTGGATTCGGCCTGCTACGCTCAGGATTACTGGCCCGGCGCTACCGGCGACACCGACTATGACCGGGCCAAGGACTGCGTGGTCTACTACGCCCGCCAGGCCCGTAATAACGGCATCGTCATCTACACGATCACCCTGGGCGCGGGTGCTGACACCGAGGTGATGCAATACGTGGCCGAATTGACCGGCGGTGTCCACCGGCACGCCCCGCGCCCTGAGCAACTGGATCCCATCTTTGACGAGCTCTACAAGCGCATCTTCCTCCGGTTGATTGAATAGCGCGGCAGCCGCCACAATAATGGGGGGATTTGGGGTCAGTGGCCCAAATCCCCCGTTTTTTTATCGCGCCCCGCCCCATTTTGGAGTATAATGGGACACGGGCAATCCAAGCAAGGCAAAAGGATAATAAAGCCGGAAGCCAGTACTTCCACGACCGATGGATTGATTGACTGATTGCCCATCTGACTTTTTTAAGGAGGCACACAACCGTATGGCACCGAACGGCCGCATCGTCTTTCCATTCTCTGCCATCGTTGCCCAGGAGCGCATGAAACGTGCCCTGGTGCTCAACGCCATCAATTTCCGCATCGGCGGCGTCCTGATCCGCGGCGAGCGGGGGACGGCCAAATCCACCGCCGCGCGCGCCCTGGCCGCCCTCCTGCCGGAAATTGAAGTCGTCGCTGATTGTCCCTTTGCCTGCGATCCCGACCAGCCGGCCACGCTCTGCACCCTCTGCCACGAGCGGCTGGAACGCGGTGAGACGTTGCCCCGCGCCCGCAAGCGGGTCCCCTTTGTGGACCTCCCTGTCGGCGCCACCGAAGATCGCGTCGTCGGCACCTTAGACATTGAGCGCGCCATCCAGAAGGGCGAACGCCACTTTGAGCCGGGCATCCTAGCTGCTGCCAACCGGGGGATCCTCTATGTGGATGAGGTCAACCTGCTGGACGATCATATTGTGGATGTCTTGTTGGATGCGGCGGCCATGGGAGTCAACTTCGTGGAGCGGGAGGGCATCTCTTTCCAACACCCGGCGCGCTTCATCCTGATCGGCACGATGAACCCGGAGGAGGGCGACCTGCGCCCGCAATTGCTGGATCGCTTCGCGCTCTCGGTAGATGTGGGCAGCGTGCTGGATGCTCAGGCCCGGATGGCAATCATGGAGCGCAATCTGGCCTTTGAGGCCGACCCACAACCTTTCCATGACGAATGGCAACCGCAGGAGCAGGCGCTCGCCCACCGCATTGAGGAGGCGCGCCGGCTGCTGCCGCAGGTCCGCTACACCCGCGCCGATCTGGCGACCATCGCCACGATGATGGCCGACCTCAAAGTAGACGGCCATCGCGGCGACCTGGTGATCCTCAAAACCGCCGTGGCCCATGCCGCCTGGGAAAAGCGCACCCGCATCAACGACCGCGATATCGTCCTGGCAGCCGAACTGGCGCTGCCGCACCGGCTCAAGCGCCGGCCCTTTGATGAGATCAGGACCTCGCTGGAAGAGCTGGATAAACGCGCCGCCGAAGCGCGCAAAGAGGCGCAGAGGAACGAACCGGAACGCGAGGAATACAGTGACGAGGCCGGCGACACGCCGGGGGAGCAGCCCTCAAAAAATTGATCAGCCCTGAGGCGGGGGATCAGGCCAATGAAGACCAGAGCTCGCCTCAGGAACAAGAGATCGCCCAAGAGACACCCCGCTGGCCCACCGAGGGGAAATGGTGGGAGGGCGGCAAGCTGATCACTCCCGGTGCGGAGTTCCAGCCGCGCCGGTTGGAGACGCCGCTGGACCGGATGGAGCGCTCCATCAGCGGGCGGCGCAGCCGGACGGTGACGACGCTCAAGCGCGGGCGGTATGTGCAGGCGCGGCCCTCGCCCCGCGATCCGACCGACCTGGCCTTTGACGCGACACTGCGCGCTGCCGCTCCCTATCAACGCGAGCGCCAGCAGCGCGCGCCCGGCGGCCCGGCGCTCCGCCTCAAAGCGCAGGATTACTACCGCAAGGTGCGCATCCGCCGTGCCGCCAACTTAGTGCTCTTCGTCGTGGATGCCTCGTGGTCCATGGCCGTCTCCGAGCGGATGCAGGCCACCAAAGGCGCGGTGCTCTCGCTCCTGGTGGATGCCTACCAGCGGCGCGACCGCGTCGGCATGATCGTCTTCCAGAAAGACCGCGCCACGCTCGTGCTGCCGCCGACCAACAGCGTGGACCTGGCGAAAAAGATGCTCAGCAACCTGCCGGTAGGCGGCAAGACGCCGCTTTCGGCGGGCCTCTGGCTGGCGCTCTTCACCGTCCAGCAGGAGATGACGCGCCATCCCGATCTCGTGCCGCTGCTGGTCATCCTGACCGACGGCGCGGGCAATGTCTCCATGGGAGATTACCCGCCGCAGCTGGAAGCTTACCAGATCGCCGACCAGATTCAGACCGCCGGCATCCGCTCCATCGTCATCAACATGGAGGCCGCGGCCTTTGACCAGGGGCTGGCGCAATCGCTGGCAGACCATCTTGGCGCGCCCTGTCACACGCTCGGCACGCTGCGCGCCGATTCGCTCGTGCAGACGGTCCAGGGCGTCCTGGGCGGCGGGGGCTAATGGAGTTGGTAGTAACGCGCTTTAGCGCGTTAAGGCGCTGAAGCGCCTGACTGCAAACAGGGCCGTGCGTTGGGTTGGCCATTACTGCTCACGGCTCACTTGGTGCTTGATTCACATCTGAGGAACAGCTTCCATGTGCGGACGATTTTCGTTAGGGCTGGACCCGGCTGAAATCGCGGCGGCGCTACCCGGTTATGAGCTGCCCGCCGATCTGGCGCCGCGCTACAACATCGCCCCCTCGCAACCGGTGGCGGTCATCCCCAACACCGGCGCACGGAAGGTAGAGCTGTTCCGCTGGGGGCTGATCCCGGCCTGGGCCCAAGACCCGGCCATCGGCAACCGGCTGATCAATGCGCGCGCCGAGACCTTGAGCGAAAAACCGGCCTTCCGGGGCGCTTTTCGCCGGCGCCGTTGTCTCATCCTGGCCGACGGCTTCTACGAGTGGCACGCCGAGCCGGGCCACCGGGCCAAGACGCCTTACTACATCCGGCTGACCTCCGGCGGCCTTTTCGCTTTCGCCGGCCTTTGGGAAACCTGGCAACCGCCGGCAGGCGCGCCGGTCCACTCCTGCACCCTTATCACCACCACGCCCAACGCCCTGATCGCGCCGCTCCATGATCGGATGCCTGTGATCCTGCCGGAGGCGGTCTACGCGCTTTGGTTGGAGCCGGCTGAGCTGCCCCCGGCGCGCCTGCAACCACTCCTGGCGCCCTACCCGGCGGAAGCATTGACGGCTTACCCGGTCAATAACCCAATGGGCTTGTAATGCCGCGCTTCAGCGCGGCGCAGACGGCGCTCAAGTTAGCGTCTCAGCGTCTTGGCGTTTCAGTGTTTTAGTTTGTAGTGACGCGCTTTAGCGCGGCAGAGTACTATTTTCAAGGGAGAAGCCCGCTTCAGCGGGCTTGAGGTGGCAGCCGCCGGTTTCAACCGGCGGGGCGGACGGCAGGGCGGAGAGCGCTTGGCACGGCCAACCGTGCGGATCACGTCGCCGCCGCTGACGCCTGAGGCTGAAGCCTCAGGCTGACAGGCAAAGTCGGCTGAAGCCGACTGGGGATGAAAATGGGCTTGTAGCGTGTTGGACGGCGCTGAAGCGCCTTACTACGAACAGAGCGTTCCTTTCAGAGGAGGTTTCATCCTTTCGCCTTCATCCTTCATACTTTTCAAGTGTGAGCGGTGAGCAGGGACAGGAATTTCTACCTACTGCTCACTGCTTAACTGGTTTCTATTTTCCGGGCTTTGCAGCTTTTTGCAGGAGACTCATAGGGCGATATGACGCATCATACCGCGCTCTACAAAGTGCCCGGCGGCAAGCTAATCCGGGTGGATGTGACCTATAGTGACCGGATTGAACAGGTACGGCTCACCGGCGACTTCTTTCTCCACCCGGAGGAGACGTTGGAGGCGCTGGAGGCAGCTCTGACCGGTGTGCCCCTCCCGTTGGACCGGGCGGCGCTGGCTGCCCGGCTGGCTGCCATCCTGGCCGAACAGGAGGCGACCCTCTTCGGCGCGACACCGGAGGACCTGGTGGCAGCGCTGACCGCCGCCATCGTTCAGGAGTAAAGCTGAGGACATACGCCCATCTATGGAACCGTTGCGCCTGATCCCTTACCGTCACTTTGACGCCTATACCAACATGGCGCTGGATGAAACGATCATGGAGAGTGTGCGCGCGGGGCGCAGCGCCCCCACGGTGCGGCTCTACGGCTGGACGCCCTCCGCCATCTCCATCGGTTACTTCCAGGGCCTGCACTACGAGGTCAACCTCGCGGCTTGCCGCGCTGCCGGTGTGGATGTCGTCCGGCGGCTGACCGGCGGCGGCGCGGTCTATCACGACACCGCCGGCGAAGTCACCTACAGCCTCATCGCCCCGGAACGGCTCTATCCCCGTGATATTTTGGCCTCCTACCGGATCATCTGCGGCCACGTGGTGGAAGCGTTGCGCGAGTTGGGGCTGGAAGCCGAGTTCCAGCCGATCAACGATATCGCCGTAGGGGGCCGCAAAATCTCCGGCAACGCGCAGACCCGGCGGGGCGGTGTCTTGCTGCAACACGGGACGGTGCTCTATCGCGTGGATGTGGAGACGATGTTCTCGTTGCTGACCGTCAGCGAGGTCAAAGTCTCGGATAAGGTGATCCAGAGCGTCAAGAAACGGGTGACGAGCCTGGCGGAATACACCCCCGCCCCGCGTGAGGCGCTGATTGCGGCGTTGGAGCGCGCTTTTAGCCGGGGGCAGGCGGTGGAACGGGGCGATTATACGCCGGCAGAACTGGCGCGCGCCGCCGAACTGGCGGAGACGAAATATCGTACCGAAGCGTGGATTGCGTTGCGGTGAGCAGTGAGTAGTGAGCAGTGAGCAGGGTGTAGTGAGCAGGGAGTAGTGAGCAGGGAGTGGTCTGTCGTCTGTCGTCCGTGGTCTCTTAACTTTTACCGGAGGTGTTTTTCATGTCTCAACCTTCAGTTTCGCACAGGGGCGCGACAATCCCCATGTCGGCCATGCGCAAGCTGACGCCGCTGGCGCAGGCGGCGCAGGCGCGCGGCATCCGCGTCATCCCGCTTAACCTGGGACAACCTGATGTGCCCACGCCGCCGGAGTTCTGGGCCGCCGTCCGGCTCTTCCCGGAGCGCGAGCCGACCCTGGCGTATGCGCCCTCGGCGGGCCGGCCGGAGTTGATCCAGGGGCTGGTCTCGTACTATGCCGGGTACGGCCTGGAAGTCCAACCGGAGCAGATCGTGATTACCGTAGGCGGCTGCGAGGCGATCCTGTTTGCCATGCTCGCCTGCGCCGAACCGGGCGATGAGATTTTGACGCCGGAACCCTACTACTCCAACTACGACGGCGTGGCAGCGATGGCCGGCGTGCGGATTGTTCCCTTCACCACGCGCCCTGACGATGGCTACCGGTTGCCGCCACGCGCCGAGATTGAGGCGCGGATCACCCCCCGGACGCGGGCTATCCTCTACGCCAGCCCCGGCAACCCGACCGGTGTGGTCTACACCCGCGACGAGGTGGCGCTCCTGGGCGAGATCGCCCGCGACCATGGCCTTTTCTTGCTGGCCGATGAGGTCTACCGCGAGTTCACCTATGACGGCCAGATGCCCACCAGCGTGCTCTCGCTCCCCGGCCTGGAGGAGCACGCGGTGATGCTGGATAGCGTCTCCAAACGCTACTCGGCCTGTGGCGCGCGGGTAGGCTGCCTGGTCTCGCGCCATGCGGCGTTGATGCAGGCGGCGTTGCGGCTGGCGATGGTCCGGCTCTCGGCGCCGGCGCTGGACCAGATCGGAGCGGCCAGCTGCATCCATATGTCACCCCACTACCTGGCCGAAGTTAACGCCGAATACACCCGCCGCCGCGATCTGGTGGTGGAACGGCTGAACCAGATTCCCGGCGTCACCTGCCCCAAACCGGCCGGCGCCTTCTACGCGATGGCGCGGATTGCCGGGGTGGATACAGAGGACTTTGCCTGCTGGCTGCTCACCGATTTCAGCGAGGGCGGGGAAACGGTCATGGTCGCGCCGGGGGCCGGCTTCTACGCCACGCCCGGCCTGGGACGTGACGAAATCCGTATTGCCTACGTGCTGGAGCTGCCCAAGCTGGCGCGGGCCATGGACCTGCTGGCGCTAGCGATAGAACGTTACCGCTCCCGCTGAGCGCCGGACGGCAGGGGCAGGATGGTCGCCGGGTTGGTCTCCACAATCTCGGCGGTCAGCGCCCCGTTGGAGAGCTCGCGCAACGCGGCCTGGAAGCCGGGCGTCTGCTCCACGGCCAACCGCGCGGTCACGGTGACATCGGCGGCAAAGTCGGCTTCCAGCATTTCGCCGTGATGTTCGGCTACCAGCAGCCGCACCCGTTCGTAGAAACTGTAGGGGACCGCCGCCATGACGGTATGGGTGGCGACCTTCTCGGCGCGGGGGAGCCGCGCGAGGACCTCGCGGACGGCGTCACTGTAGGCGCGGACCAGCCCCCCGGTGCCGAGCTTGGTCCCGCCGAAGTAACGGGTGACGACGACGGCCACATCGCCTAAGCCGCTGCCCTGCAGCACAGCCAGCGCCGGGCGCCCGGCAGTGCCGGCCGGCTCGCCGTCGTCGTGACAGTGAGCGATCACCGAAGCGCCGTAGCCGATCAGATAAGCCGGGACGTTGTGGGTGGCGTCGGCAAATTCGGCCTTGATCCGCGCGATGAAGGCGCGTGCTTCCTCCACGCTGAAGACCGGCGCGACGGTGGCGATAAAGCGCGAATTGACCACGAGGAGCTCGTGGCGCAG
>CAYTGR010000021.1:70290-73154 GCA_964437445.1 uncultured Anaerolineales bacterium
TTCGCCCTCCGCTACAGTGGCCCCAAGCCGACCACCTATTTTGCGCGGCTGGGCTATTACGCTTTTGGGTCGGGCACCATCATCGTGGAGGGGACGTGGGAAGCGGCCTACTGGAGCGCGCAGACCGCGCTCACGGCGGCGGAATGGCTTTTGCAGGGGGAGCGGCTGGCCTACGCGCTCTGCCGTCCGCCCGGCCATCACGCCGCGACCGATCTCTACGGCGGCTTCTGCTTCCTGAACAACGCGGCCATCGCCGCGCGCTGGCTGCAAAAGGCGGCCCCCGGCCTGGTCGCCATCCTGGATATAGACTACCATCACGGCAACGGCACGCAGGCCATCTTCTACACCGATCCGACCGTGCTCTTCTGCTCGCTGCACGCCGACCCGGATGGGGAGTATCCCTTCTACTGGGGCCGGGCCGATGAACGCGGGGAGGGAGCCGGCCTGGGCTACAACCGCAACTGGCCGTTGCCGCCCAAAATCGGGGATGCTGCTTACCTGGCCGTGCTGGATGAGGCGTTGGCGACCATCCGTGACTTTGCACCGCGCCATCTGGTCGTCTCGGTAGGGCTGGATACCGCGCAGGGCGATCCCGTGGGCAATTTTGCCCTCACCCCGGCGGGCTTTCACGCCATCGGCGCCCGCATCGCCGGGCTGCGGTTGCCCACGCTCCTGGTGCAGGAGGGCGGCTACCTCCTGGAGCGGCTCGGCGAGAACGCGGTCGCCTTCCTGCAAGGGATCAACGCGCCGGCGCCATGAGCCAGCTCTCCCTGCGCCACCGTCTGGTCACGGCGTTGGGCTGGACCCGCGCCAGTTACGTGCTGCTGAGCGGCTTCCTGGCGCTGCTGGCGCTGATCGGCTACGTCTGGTGGCCGTTAGCGCAGGAAGCGCTGGCCTATTTTGATCCCGCCCGCCCCTGGTGGCTTCAGCTGGATTGGCTGCTGATTGGCATTTTCCTGACGATGACGCTGCTCATCATGGCCGGCGCCGATCTCAAAACCGATGCGCTCATCGTCTTTGTGGGGCTGTGGGGCGGGCTGGTGATTGAGAGCTGGGGGACACAAACGCTCCTCTGGAGCTACTACACGCTGGAACGCCCGCCCCTCTGGATCATCCCGGCCTGGCCCATTGCCAGCCTCGCTATTGACCGGTTGGTCCGCCTGTTGCACCTGGTGATCCCGGAATGCCCGGTGCTTTTCCGCCGGCTCTACTGGCTCCTCTTCCTGGGCTTTTACGCGCTGATGCTGGCCTTCGTCCGCCCGACCATAGACAAACCCATGACGTTAGTGGCCTTAGGGCTGTGCGCCTTCTTGATTGCCACGCCGACCGGGCACCGGCTGGCGGTGCTGACTTTCGTCGCCGGCGCCGGGCTGGGCTACTTCCTGGAACGATGGGGCACTACCCGCGAATGCTGGACCTACTACACGCGGCAGACGCCACCGCTTTTTGCCGTCCTGGCGCACGGGATGGCGGCGGTCGCCTTCTGGCGGGCGGGGCGGGTGCTGGCCTCTTTCATCCCGGCCCGGCTGCGGCCGGTGAGCGGGACCGTCGCCCAACAACCACCACCAGCCCCATGAGACTCCACTTACCTTCCCGTCCTCGCCTGACAACGCTGACCCTGGTCCTGCTCGCCATTGAATTCCTGGACGAATTTGTCTACGGGGCGCGCGAAGCGGCCTGGCCGCTGCTGCGTGCCGACCTGGGGTTGAATTATGCGGAAGTGGGCCTGTTGCTCAGCCTGCCCCAGTTCATCAGCAGCCTGGTGGAACCGGTGCTCGGCATCCTGGGCGACACAGGCCGGCGGCGGCTCCTGATCCTGGGCGGCGGGACCACCTTCGCAGCCGCGCTCGGCCTGACGGCGTTGAGCCGGAATTTTGCCCCGCTGCTGCTGTCGTTCATCCTCCTCTACCCGGCCTCTGGCGCTTTCGTCAGCCTCTCGCAGGCCACACTGATGGACAGCGATCCAGCCCGCCGCGAGCAGAACATGGCCCGCTGGACGTTCGCCGGTTCGTTAGGCGTGGTGGGCGGCCCGTTGATCCTGAGTGCGGCCGTCGCCGTGGGTGCCGGCTGGCGCGGGCTTTTTCTCTTCCTGGCGGCGCTGACCCTGCTGCCGTTAAGGGCCGCCTGGCGGTTCCCCTTGACGGGTGAGAAGACTACGGCGGCCCCGACGACGCTGCGGCAGGGAGTCGCCAACGCACTCGTGGCCCTGCGCCAAAGCGCCGTCTGGCGCTGGTTGGTGCTTCTCCAGTGCTCCGATCTGCTGCTGGATGTCTTGTTGGGCTTTCTGGCGCTCTACTGCGTGGACGTCGTGAAGGTAACGTCGGTCCAGGCTGGGATGGCCGTCGCCGTCTGGTCAGGCGTGGGGCTGTTGGGCGACTTCCTGCTCATTCCGCTCCTGGAGCGGGTGCGTGGGCTGGTCTACCTGCGGTACAGCGCGGCCGTGGAACTGGTCATTTTCGTCGCCTTCTTAATCACACCGGGTTGGTGGCCCAAGCTAATCCTGTTGGGCGCCCTGGGCTTCGCCAATGCCGGCTGGTATTCGGTGCTGAAGGCGCAGCTCTATGCCGCGCTGCCGGGCCAGAGCGGAACATCCATGGCGCTGGACAGCCTTTCCGGGCTGGTCGGCGGGCTCATCCCGCTGGGATTGGGATTAGTCGCTGAGCGCTGGGGGCTGCAAATGACACTCTGGCTGTTGCTGATTGGGCCGCTCGCGCTGCTGGTGGGGTTGCCTCGCCAGAAAAACGAGATGGGGAGCAGGGATTAGGAATCAGGGAACCGGCGAGGAGTGCGCTCTCTATCCCTCGCGCAGCAGCACCACGCGCCGCCCCTCCACGTCCAGCACGTCCACCGGGACTCCGTAGGTC
>CAYTGR010000022.1:0-3627 GCA_964437445.1 uncultured Anaerolineales bacterium
TCTGCGCCGGAGTTGGACCCCAACGCCCTGGAGGGGTTGAACAGTTACCGTAGCCGTGTCACTATCCGCACCGATTACGAGGACGGCAAATTTTCCGAGATCTCCATGGAGCAATCGGAAACCCGCGAACCGCGTGCTCAGCATATGTCTATGACGATGGCTGGGGAAGGCGTGGAACAGACCAGCACGATGGAAATGATTCAGATTGGGGATACCCAGTGGATCAATTTCGGCGAGGGCGGGTGGATGCAAAGCCAGCAAAGCCCGGATGCCACGCCGGAGGCGTTCGGCGGCGGCTTTACCTCGTTTAGCGATATGGCATCCTCTATGGACAAAGAGGATTACGAGTATATCGGTAAGGAGACGGTCAACGGCATGAAGACCCGCCATTACCGGTTGAAGATCTCACCCACCGAAGCAGCTCTGATGTCCATGGGCGCCACGGACGTCAAAGACGTGAAAGCCGATGTCTGGATTACCGATCAATCCGACTTACCGGAATTTGCAGTCAAATTTGTGCTCATTGTCCAGGGCACCTTCAAGGAAAATGACCAGGAACGGCCAGGGACGGCCACCATCACCCAGGAAGTTTACGACGTCAATGCCTCGTTCACCATTGAGCCGCCTGAGGGGGCCGAGAATGCCGGCCTGCCGGAGGATATCCCGGCTTACGAGGGGGCGACGGATTTGTTCTCCATGCCGGGGATGACCAGCTTCAAGAGTGCTGATGATATGGCTAAGATAAGCCAATTCTACCAGGATGAACTGCCGGGTAACGGCTGGACTCAGAAAGAGATCAGCGATCTCGGCACGATGGTAATGCAAACCTGGGAGAAGGACGATCGCACATTGCAGATCATGATCTCCCCTGAGGATGCCGGCGGCTGTAGCGTGATCCTGACCGAGCAGAAGCCCCAGTAAACGCTGGGGGGTGATTGCTCAAGCCTGACGGGCCGGGGGTTGCTCCGGCCCGTTTGCATTTCCCCCACTTCTGTCTATAACCGGCAGCATGAGCGCGCGTCTGGACGAAACGTGGGTGGCCGAAACGGGGTTGGACCTGGTCGGGATAGCGCCGGTCGGGTCCACGCCAACCTGGGCTGCTTACCGGGAGTGGCTGGCGCAGGGTTACGCCGGCACCATGGCCTACCTGGCCCGTCCCGACGCGGTGGAACGCCGGGCCGATCCCCGGCTGGTGCTGCCGGAGGCACGCTCGCTCCTCGTGGTGGCCGCTTCCTATGCCGGAGCACCTCTCTTGCCGCTGCCTCCGTTGCATGGTCGCATCTCACGTTACGCCTGGGGCGAAGATTACCACCGCTGGCTGCTCTCCCGGCTGGAGGCCCTGGTCCAGCGGATCGTGGCGCAGGCAGGGCCTTTTCCCTATCGCTGCTACGTGGATACCGGGCCGCTGCTGGAACGGGCCTGGGCCCAGGCGGCCGGCCTGGGGTGGGTGGGCAAGAATGCCTGCCTGTTGCACCCCCGCCTGGGATCGTACCTGTTTTTAGGGGTGGCACTGCTGGGGGTGGACCTGGAGCCGACTCCCCTCCCGGCCTTCCCCACCTGTGGCCGCTGCACCCGTTGCCTGGAGGCCTGCCCCACCGGCGCGTTGATCGCGCCCGGCCTGGTAGATGCGCGCCGCTGTCTTTCGTATCTCACCATTGAATATCGGGGGCCAATCCCGGAGCCGCTGCGGCCGGCGGTGGGGGAGTGGTTGTTCGGCTGTGACTTCTGCCAGGAGGTCTGCCCCTGGAACCGCCGCCCCCTGGCGGTGCACGCGACGGAGACGCCGCCGCCCGGCGCAACGCTATCGTTGCCGGAGCTCTTGGCGCTGGACGAGGCCGGTTTCCGGGCGCGCTTCCGCGTCACGCCGCTGTGGCGGGCGACGCGCGCCGGCCTGGCCCGCAACGCGGCCCTGGTGCTGGGCAATCGCGGTGATCCGGCGGCGATGCCGGCACTCCGCCAGGCCGCCACCCATGACCCTGATCCAGTGGTGCGCGAACAGGCCGCCTGGAGCCTATCGCATCTTGGCTGATCAATCAGGGCACTCTTTAACGGATTGCAAACCTTTGACTTCCACTCAAAATCAGGTTATACTCAAATTGCCCGGCCCGGTAGGGCGTTAAGCGGCGATCTGCAGGCAATTACGGGCCGGCTTTTCCCAATTCCAGGAGGCGGAGTCGTATGGCTAACATTGTGGAGACGACCGGACTCACCAAACAGTACCAGATGGGCGAAGTGGTAGTAGAAGCCCTCCGGGGGGTGGATTTTTCCGTCCGGCAGGGGGAGTTTGTGGCCGTGATGGGCCCCTCCGGCTCCGGTAAATCGACGCTGCTGCACCTGTGTGGGGGCTTAGATACGCCCACTGCGGGCGATATTGTGTTGGGCGGCATCCACATGGCCCAGCTCAGCGACGACGAACTGACCCTGCTGCGGCGGCGCCAGGTCGGGTTTGTTTTTCAATTCTTTAACCTGCTGCCAACGTTGACCGCCGCTGAGAACGTCGCCCTTCCGCTGGTGATTGACGGCCGGCCGGTGGATGAGTACGCCGCCCGCATTGATGCGCTTCTGGCATTAGTGGGATTGGGCGACCGCAAAGATCATCGCCCCGACCAGCTCTCCGGTGGTGAGCAGCAGCGGGTAGCCATCGCCCGGGCGCTGGTGACCGCGCCGGCGCTCCTGCTGGCCGATGAACCGACCGGCAATCTGGATAGTGCCTCGGGCCTGGAAGTCCTGCACTTGCTGCGCCGGGCCTGTGACGAACAGGGGCAAACCATTGTGATGGTGACCCATGATCCCCGCGCGGCCTCCCAGGCCGACCGGGTGGTCTTCTTGAAAGACGGCAAAGTTGTGCGCGATGTCCGGTTGACGCGCGGGGCGACCGCCCTGCCCACGGTTCTGGAAGTGATGACGGCGTTGGGATTGTAACGATACGGACTACGCAAGGAGGCGCCTATGCGTTCTCTGTTTGCCTTGACCCGGCGCAACATTGCCGCTCACGCTTTGCGGACAGTGATGACGGCGCTGGCGATTGCGTTGGGCGTGGGGATGATCTTCGCCGTGCGGATTGTGGGGGTCGCTGTGGCGCAGGCGGCCGACGCTGCGCGCGCCGACCGTTTGGGTGAGGCCGATCTGGAGGTAACCAGCGCGACTGCCGGTGCGCTGATCCCGGCCGGGCTGGCCGAGCGGCTCGCGGCCCGGTCAGAGGTGGCGCTGGTTGCTCCCGTTTACCGCCGCCTGGAAGGGACGGTGGAGACCAACGGCGTCCTGGAGCTCACGGGTGATTACCCCTACCGGGGGACCGGGTTAGTGCTGTTGGGTGTGGATCCCACCCACTTGCTGGCCCAACCGGTTCTGGCCGCAGGGCGCTTTTTCGCGACCCCCGACGCGGCTGAGGTCCTGTTGCCGGCCGCCTGGGCCACCCAGAACGGCCTGCAAGTGGGCGACTCGCTGGCGCTGACGACCGGGGCGCAGACCCGCGAGTACACTATCGTCGGCCTGTTGGAAGCTGAGACGGACGCGGTCCCTGGGGGCAGGCCCACCGCTTGGCTGCCCCTGGCGTCAGTTCAGGCGGCCTTTGAGACGCCGGAGCGTGTCAGCTCTTTCTTCCTCCGGCTGAAGACCGGCGAACTT
>CAYTGR010000022.1:3727-6765 GCA_964437445.1 uncultured Anaerolineales bacterium
CTGGGCATGACCCGTGGGCAGGTGTTCCGGCAGACGCTGTTGGAAGCTTTGATCGTCGCGCTGATCGGCTCGGCGGTGGGATTGCTGGTGGGGCTTGGTTTGGGACGTGGCCTGATCCAGGTGATCATTGGCTCCCTTCAAGGGCGGGCCCTGCCGCCGTTGCCGTTGCCCTGGGATGGGGCGCTGTTGGCGGTGGGGGCGGGCGTGCTGGTGACGCTGGCGGTCACCGCCGGCCTGGCCTGGCGGACCGGGCGTGTCGGTCCGCTGCCGGCGCTGCGGTTGGCCCCTGCCACCGAAGGTCATGGCGTGCTCTCCTATCTCTGGATCGGCGCGCTCGGATTCTTGTTCGTGTTCATCGTGGCCCTGGCCATTGCCGTCCAGGTGCTCTGGCGAGCCCGGACGGCCAATTTCGCGCTGGCGGCGCTGGTCCCCTTCCTCTTGGGCGGCGCAGCGTTGCTGGCGTTGCCGGTGGCACTCCAGGGGCTGATGGCTCTGCCGCAGCGGTTGAAGCCCACGCGCCGGACCAACCTGCTGCGGCTGGCAGCCCGCAATCTGGCCCGGCGGCCGGGGCGCTCTGCCTTGACCGCGGCCACGTTGACCGTTGGCATGATGCTCGTCGTGGCGCTGGCCGGGATGACGCAGGGCATCCAGCGGGCCATCAATGCCTCGGCGCTCTCCTTTTTCCGGGGCGATTTCCTGTTAGTACGGATGGCGCCGCTGGAGGGGGCCTCGCTGGAGACGGGGATGTCGCTGCCGGTCTACCCGCCGATCCCCGCGGAGCTCCAGCAGGAACTGGATGCTCTGGCGCAAGAGGCCGATGTCACGGCGCTGGCGAGCATTCACCTGCCGGAGACTTATGCCAGCGGCCCGGGGCTGGATGTCGGCCTGGCGTTGAGTTTATCGGCCGTGCGCGACAATCCGGGCTTTCGTGTGGTGGAGGGCTCGTGGGCGGAGGCCGAGCGGTATTTCGCTGCCGGCCCTGCCCTGACGCTGCCGCAGCTGGTCGCCCGCCGCCTGAACGTGCATCCCGGCGCGACGGTGGAGGTGGAGACGCTGGAGGGGCGCGTCTCTTTCACCGTGGCGCTGGTCGGCGGCCCGGTCGTGGTGGTGACGCCAGAGATCGGTACAGAGTACTTCCATGCGCCGCCCTTCGCCTTTCTCGTCACAGCACGGCAGGGGCAGGACCAGGCGGCGCTGGAGGCGCGCTTGCAGACGTTGGCCCGCCGCTATGCGCTGGGCCTCACCGGCGATCCACAAGCGGCCTTTTCTAAGGTGATTGACCTCTGGCTGGATGTCATTCTGGCCCTCTTTGCCGGGCTGACGGCATTGACCGGGCTGATCGCGGCGCTGGCCATCGTCAACACGTTGGTGGCGACCGTCAGTGAGCGTCAGGCTGAACTGGGAGTGTTGCGGGCGTTAGGGATGACGCGCGGGCAAGTCCAGGGGTTGATCAGCCTGGAGGCCGGTTGGTTGGGGCTGACGGGGGCGCTGGTCGGGGTGGTGGCCGGGCTGGGGATGACGCTGGCCTTTACTCATCTCCTCAATACGTTGGATGAAGTGCTGGGGATGGCGCCTGTGTCCGGTGTTCCCTTGCCCTGGTCTATTGCCGGCGTCGCGTTGCTGACCGGCCCGCTGCTGGCCATGGTCGCGGCCCTCTATCCGGCGGGGCGCGCGGCCGCCATCCATCCCGCCGAGGCGATGCGGCTGGAGGGCGGAACGCGCTACCTGTGGCCGGTGGCTCGTTATGGTCCCGCCGGGCTGCGTGGCCTTTTGGCCCGGATGCCCCTGGCGGCGCGACTCTCACTGGCAATCGGCCTGATTCTGGTGGTGACGATTGCCGGCATGACGGCCGTGCGGGTCCGCGACGAGCGCCAGTTGTTGGAGGAGAACGTGCAGACGTTGCTGGCCCGCCTGGTGGACCTGTCGGCCGGGGTCGCCAGGTCGCGGATCCCGGCCCAGGTCACGATGTTGACGCCGGAGCTGGCCAACGCCACGGCCGCGCAGAGCCGGGCCATCGCCGATGCCTTCCGCGAGCAGTTTACGGGCACGCAGGCTCAATACCGGCTCACCCTGGTCTACGGCCTGGTGACCGATAACGACCGGCGGGTGGTCTATCCGCCGCAATCTGAATATCTGGGGCGCGTTCTGACCCAGACGATAGTGCCGGCCGGCTCCTCTTCAGTCGTGCAGCTCACCGCTTGGACCGGCGAGCGCGTCTTTGAGGCCGCCGTGCCGATCCAGAACTCCGCCGGCGTGCGGCTGGGCATTGCCTATCTGGGCTTTTCCACGGACATGGTGGATAACGTCATCCGCGATGTGGTTCGCAAGTCGCTCTGGACGACCCTGGCGGCGCTGGCGGTCTCTATTGCGTTGACTACGCTCCTCACCCGGCGCAGCTTGAGCCCCATCGCTCGCATCGCCGATGCTTCTACCGCTGTGGCGCATGGCGATTTGACCCGTCACGTCCCCGAAACGCGCTGGGACGAGGTCGGACGGCTGGCGCGGGCATTTAACCAGATGGTCCGCGGGCTGAAAGAGCGGGAGCAATTGCGTGACCTGTTTGGCCGTTTCCTCAGCCCCGAGGTAAGCGAGGCTGTGCTGGCCGGCAAGGTCAGCCTGCGGGGCGAGCGGCGGGTGATCACCGCGCTTTACTGCGACATGCGGGGCAGCACCACCTTCGCCGAAGCGCATCCGCCGGAGGAGTTCATGACCGCGCTCAACCAATACTTCGCTGTGATCATTCAGGCGGTGGATGAGGAGGGGGGTATTGTCAACCGTTTTGTGGGCGACGCCGCAGTTTGCGTCTTCGGCGCGCCGATGGATCTGCCCAATCACGCCGAGTGTGCCTTGCGGGCGGCCCTCAAAATCCGCGCCGGGTTGGCCGAATTGAACCGGCGGCGGTCGTTGTTGAATCAGCCGACCCTGCGCTTCGGCATTGGGATCAGCACCGGCGATGTGGTCGCCGGTGCGACCGGCGCTGAGACCCGTCAGGAGTACACCGTTTTAGGGGACGCCATGAACCTGGGGGCGCGGATTGA
>CAYTGR010000022.1:6865-49148 GCA_964437445.1 uncultured Anaerolineales bacterium
GCCATGCCAACTTTGGAAGCTGCGATTCAACTGGCCGTTCAGGCGCATACCGGGCAGGTGGACCGGTTCGGCGCGCCCTACATTCTCCATCCCCTGCGGGTGATGCTCCGCCTGGAGACAGAAACAGAGCGGATGGTGGCAGTGCTTCATGATGTGGTGGAGGATACCCCGGTTACCCTGGAAGCGTTACAGGCCGCCGGCTACCCGCCGGAGGTGGTAGAGGCGGTGGATCACCTGAGCCGCCGTGAGGGGGAGACCTACGAGGTGTTCATTGAGCGCATCCGGCCGCATCCCCTGGCGCGCCGGGTCAAGCTGGCCGATCTGGAAGATAACATGGATTTGCGCCGGCTCCCGGAGGTAACGGAACAGGACCTGCTGCGCCTGCGGCGGTACCGCCGCGCCTGGACGGTGCTGAAGGCGGCCGGGTAGGGAGGGCGCAAGCATTGCCGGTCGGATTTCGCTGGCTGGGCGTCGCCGGAATTGAGCTCTACGCCGACGATGCGGCCCTGCTGATAGATCCGTTCGTCAGCCGTTTCCCGCTGCGCCGGGCCTTTTCACCCCATGTGCGTCCTGATGCGGCGTTGATTGCCCGCCACCTGCCCCATGCCGATGCGGTGCTGGTCACGCACGCGCATTGGGATCACCTGCTGGACGTGCCGGAGATCGCGCGGCAGACCGGCGCGACCGTTTACGGCTCGGCCAACACCTGTCGCCTGTTGGCGCTGGCTGGCGTCCCACCAGAGCAGTGCCGGCAGATTGCGGCCGGCGAGTGCTTCACCGTGGGGCCATTCACGGTGACCGTCTGGTCGGCCCGGCACGTGCCCCTGCTGCGTCGCCCGGTCTTGCAGGGAGCGCTGCGCGATCACCGCCGCCAGCGCCCGCTCCGTCCCTGGGATTACCGGATGGATGTCTGTTTCAGCTTCCTGGTGGAGGCGGCCGGCACGCGCTGGTTGGACTGGGCCGGTGTTGATACCGCTGGGGCGCCGCCGGCCGACGTGCTCTTTGTCACGCTGTTTGGATCGCCGGCCCGCTACCGGCCGTTATTGGCCGCGGTGCGTCCCCGTTGGGTCGTGCCGGTGCACTGGGATAACTTTTTTCGGCCCCTTTCCCGGCCTTTGCGGCCGCTGTTCATGCCCAACTTGCGGCGGGCCGACTTGAGCCGTTTTCGCCGCCGGTTAGAGCAGCTGGCCCCTGAGGTGCGGGTGATCGTGCCGGAGCTCTTTCGCCAGTATGATGGCATAGATACCGATCCCTGAGCCGCAAACTAAAGTTTGCGCTACATCAGTGGGTTATTCTTAGAGTGGAGGGAGTGAATATGATGGAACCTCAATGGTTGGAGTGGGCCCGGCGGTTGCAATCGCTGGCTCAGGCCGGGTTGGCATACACGGAAGGCCCTTTTGACCGCGAGCGTTACGAGGCGCTCCGCGACCTGGCAGCTGAGATCGTGGCTGCCGGTAGTGAGACGGAGTTACCGGTCGTCCGCGACTTGTTCAAGGCCGAGCAGGGCTACCTGACGCCGAAGGTGGACGTGCGGGGCGTCGTTTTCCAGGAGGATCGGATCCTCCTGGTGCGCGAGCTGTTGGATGGGGGGCGCTGGACGCTGCCCGGCGGCTGGGCCGACGTGACCGATTCACCCCGCGAGGCGGTGGAGCGCGAGGTGTGGGAGGAATCGGGCTATCAGGTGCGGGCGGTCAAGTTGCTGGCCGTTTACGACCGGCGCCGGCATGGGCACCCGCCGCACCTGTTCACCATCTACAAGTTCTTCTTCCTGTGCGAAATAACCGGGGGCGCGCCGGCTCCCAGCCTGGAGACGGCAGGCGCCACCTTTTTTGCCGAGGATGCGCTGCCGGAGCTCTCTTTAGGCCGGGTGACGCCCTCCGAACTGGCGCGACTCTTTGAGCATCACCGGCATCCGGAGTGGCCGACGGATTTTGATTAGCGCCGGCCGGCTCCGCTCTGCGGGTGGAATTTTGCGCGTTATTTTTGAAGGGGGGTTTTACGCGGGCGAAGCCGCACGTAAAATCCCCCTTTTCTTCATTTTTTCTAAACCTACCCTGTCGTCCCCTGCCGGGGGTTACAGGGCGGCAAACGTGGTGCGCAGGGCCGGGTAGAGGCTGCGGTAGAGGGGATAGGTGCGCCGGTACACTGCTACTTGCGCCGCGTCGGGCTGGACGCGGCCGGTGATCTGGATGGCGGCGGCACAGGCTGTGGGCACGTCGGGCCAGTGTCCGGCCCCGACCGCGGCCAGCAACGCCGCCCCGTAGGCCGCTCCTTCGGTGGTGTTGACGGTGACCAGCTCCGTTTCCAGCACGGAGGCCATGATCTGCCGCCAGAGGGCGCTTTTCGTCCCGCCGCCCGAAGCACGCACCTGCCGGATCTCGCCCAGTCCTGCCTCTTGAATGAGGGTGAAGCTGTCTTTCAGGCCGAAGGCCACCCCCTCCAGCAGCGCGCGCGTCAGGTGACCGCGTCCGTGGCGGATGGTCAGCCCAATCCAGGCCCCGCGCGCCAACGGGTCGGGATAGGGGGTGCGCTCGCCGGTCAGGTAGGGCAGGAATTGCAGCCCTTCGCTGCCGGCGGGCACGTTCTCGGCCTCGGCCAGCAGGTCGGCGAAGTCCAGCCCTGGGGCGAGTGTATCCCGGTACCATTGCAGGCTACCGGCAGCCGAGAGCATCACGCCCATGAAGTGCCACAGGCCGGGGACGGCATGGCAGAAGGCATGGAGCCGCCCCTGGGGTTCAATGAGGGCGGATGGGGTGGTGGCGAAGACGACGCCGCTCGTGCCGACCGTGAGCGCCACTACACCCGGCTCCACGGCCCCGACGCCGACCGCTTGCGCGGCCTGGTCGCCACCGCCGGCAGCGACCGGGGTGCCGGCCCGCAGTCCTGTCGCGGCGGCGGCTTCTTCGGTCACGTAGCCGGTGAACTCGGAGCCTTCGCAGGTGGGCGGCAGCCAGGCGGCCGGGATTCCCAACGTCTCCAGGACCTCGGCAGACCAGGTGCGCTGTTGCAGGTCAAAGAGCACCGTCCCCGCGCCGTCGGCTTTATCCATGGCGTAAGCGCCGGTCAGCCGGTACCGGACGTAATCCTTGGGCAGGAGGATGTGGCGCGCCCGCGCGTAGAGCTCCGGCTCGTTTTGCTGGACCCAGAGGATTTTGGGGGCGGTGAAGCCGGTGAGCGCCACGTTGCCGGTGATCTGGATGAAACGCTCGCGGCCCACCCGCCGGTGAATCTCGTCGCATTGCGCCTGCGTCCGCTGGTCGTTCCACAGGATGGCCGGCCGCAGGACTTCACCCGCTGCGTCTAACAGTACCAGGCCGTGCATCTGCCCGGTCAGGCCGACGGCGGCGACCTCTTCGCCGCTGATACCGCTTTCTGCCAGGACGCGGCGGATGCAGGCGGCAGCCGCCTGCCACCATTCGTGGGGGTCTTGCTCGGACCAGAGCGGGCGCGGGGTTTGGAGGGTGTGCGGGCTGGTGGCCACGGCTACCACGTCGCCTGTCTCATTCACCAGCAGGGCTTTGCTGCCGGTGGTAGAAATATCCAGTCCCAGAAAGGTTTTCATGGTCATGCCTCCGACTCTGTGGGGTAATCCAGGCAGGGGATAGGGTGAATGCCTTTGCTGTTTGGCCTCAATGTGCCTCCACCGGGCAGGTAAAGACCCGCTGCGAAACCAGCATCTTTTCCGGGCCGACGATGGTGAACGAACCACGTAAGCGGATATCCGCCGAGGAGCTGCCGAGCAGGATGTTGATGCGTCCCGGCTCCAACACGAGTTGGAAATCCTGGTTGTAGAAGGCCAGCTGGTTGACCGGCAGGTGGAAGGTGACGGTCTTGCGCTCGCCCGGCTCCAAAGTCAGGCGCAGGTAGCCCTTCAATTCCTTCACCGGGCGCGGCAGGCTGGCAAATTCGTCGTGCACGTAGAGCTGTACGACCTCGTCACCGCACCGGGGGCCGCTGTTACAGACTTCCAGGCTGATGGTGACTGTCTCGTCCTGCGTGGCCTCTGCCGGCGCGATGGTCAGCCGGTCATAAGTGAAGGTGGTGTAGCTCAGACCGTGGCCGAAGGGGTAGAGCGGCTGTACCGTTTCATCCACGTAATCCCTGTACCAGTTGGAGTACAGGGCTGAGGGTTTGTGGTTGTAGTAGATGGGGAGCTGGCCGGCCGAACGCGGGAAGGTGACGGGCAGTTTGCCGCCGGGGTTGAACTCGCCCAGGAGCGCTTCAGCGATTGCCAGGCCACCCATTTCGCCGGGCAGCCAGGCTTCCAGGATGGCGTCGGCGCGGGCCTCCAGTTCGGGGATGGCGTAGGGACGCCCGTTGATGAGGACCACGGCGACGGGCTTGCCGGTATCCAGAATGGCCTGTACCAGTTCGTTCTGGACACCGGGCAGGCGCAGGGAGGCGCTGTCACGTGTCTCGCCGGTCGTGCAGTAGGGCAGTAACCCGGAGCGATCTCCCAACACCAGCACTACCGCATCAGCCTGTTGGGCCAGTTGCACCGCTTCAGCAAAACCGCTGCGCTCTGGTTCCAGATTGCCACAGCCGGGCGCGAAAAGTAGCCGGGTGGTGGGGTCAAGCAAGGTGCGCAGTCCTTCCAGGACGCTGAGGAAGGGTGGGTTGGTGAGCTCATTCACGGGCACGGTCGGCGAGCCTTCATACTGCACCGCGGCCAGTTCGCGTTGTGAGGCGTAGGAGTAGTCGCCCAGCAGGCTCCGCCCGCTGTGGGCGTTGGGGCCAATGACCGCCAGGGTGCGCAGCGAACGGCTTAGCGGCAATAGCCCGTTGTTTTTGAGCAGCACCAGGCTTTGCCGGGCCAGCCGGTGCGCCAGGGCACGGGCCTCGTCTACGGCAAAGAGCTCGGGCACGCGCCCTTCGTCCACGTAGGGGTGATCAAAGAGGCCCAGTTCAAATTTCTTCTGAAGGTGGCGGCGCACGGCCTGATTGATGGTTTCCAGGTCCAGTTCACCGGCTTCCAGGGCCTGGCGGAGGGATTCGCCATAACATTCCGTGGTAGGGAGCTCTACATCAATACCGGCTTGCAGGGCCAACACTGCGGCACGTTGCAGGTCTGGCGCGACCTGGTGGTAGGTGTGGATCATGGAGATAGCGTTGTAGTCCGAGACGATCAGCCCTGTGAAGCCCAGTTTTTCGCGCAGCAGTCCGGTCAGGATACGGCGGGAGGCCGCCACGACTTCGCCATCCAGTTCAGGGTAGGAGTTCATCATGGAGGCCAGGCCGGCCTCGTTGATGGCTGCTTGGAAGGGGGCCAGGAAGAGATCGTACAGCTCGTGCCAGCCCAGATGCGCCGGAGCGCAGTTGAGTCCCCCCTGGGAGGCGCTGTGGCCGATGAAGTGCTTGCCGGTAGCCATGACGCCTTCCGCCAGAGAGGGGCCTTGCAGGCCGCGTATGTAGGCTGTCCCAAAGTGGGCGACCAGGGTAGGATCCTCGCCGTAAGTTTCCTCGGTGCGCCCCCAGCGTGGGTCGCGGGCCAGGTCGAGCACGGGGGCCAGGCTTTGACGCGCTCCCTCGGCGAGCAGTTGGTGGCGGATGGTGGTCGCCATGGCCTCGGCCAGGGCCGGCTGGAAGGTGCTGGCTACGCCGATGGGTTGGGGGTGCATCGTTCCGTCGCGCACCATAGCGCCGCAGCAGGATTCCTCATGCATGATCGCCGGGATGCCTAAGCGCGTTTGCTCCACGAGGAAGCGTTGGAGAGCGTTGGTGAGGCGGGCGACCTCGGCGGGGGGGAGGGTGGATTTGCCACCGGGACGGGTGATCTGGCCGATCCCGTGTGAAAGGCGCTGCTGCATTTTGACAGGATCCAGTGCCGCGCCGGTCTGCAACTCAGGGACCCAGCAGGAGCCCAGTTGCGCCAGTTTCTCGTCCAGCGTCATCTGGGCCAGCAAATCATCAAGGCGTTGTTCGATGGAGAGAGTCATAGCGCGGCACCTAACGGACACCGAGCAGGAGATCAATGGTTAGTTGATCCAGACGCTCGTATTGGAACCCGCGTTGGGCGATGGCAACCCGGTCGAAGGCTTGGGCTTTGAGCGCCGTGGCTTTCGCGGGGGTGTAAGCGCCGAAGAACGGGGCTAATGTGCCGTCATCGGCGTTGATCTCGGCCAGCAGGGCCTGGATCTCCGGATCGGCGTTGAAGCGGGCGGCCTTTTCCTTCAGGATGAGGTAGGTCCGCATACAGCCGCGCGCGAAGTCCTTGACGCCTTCCAGGTCCTCGGTGCGGTAGGCATGGGCGTCAAAGTGGCGCGCACCGTCATAGCCGACATCCTCCAGGAATTTGACGAGGTAGAAGGCGGCTTTGAGGTCGCGTGAGCCGAAGCGCAAGTCCTGATCGTAGCGGCCCGGATACTGGTCATTCAGGTCAATGTGGAAGAGCTTGCCGGCTTCCCAGGCCTGCGCCACGCCGTGCATGAAGTTCAGGCCGGCCATGTGTTCGTGCGCCACCTCCGGGTTGACGCCCACCATGTCGGGATGGTCCAGGGTGGCGATGAAGGCCAACATGTGACCGGTGGTGGGGCTGTAAATGTCGGCGCGCGGTTCGTTGGGTTTGGCCTCCAGCGCGAAGCGCAGATCGTACCCCTGGTCCAGGACGTATTCGCAGAGGAAGTTCAACGCCTCACGGGTGCGCTGGATGGCGACCACGGCGCTCTTGCTGGAGTCCGTTTCGGTCCCTTCCCGTCCGCCCCAGAAGACGTAGACCCGCGCGCCGAACTCCGCTCCCAGGTCAATGGCGCGCATCGTCTTCTGGAGGGCGTAGGCGCGCACGCGGGGATCATTGCTGGTGAAGGCGCCATCTTTGAAGATGGGGTCATAGAACAGGTTGGTGGTCGCCATCGGTACGACCAGACCGGTGTCCTCCAGTGCCCGGCGGAACTCTTTTTTGATGGCAGCGGCTTCCGCTGGGGTGGCATCAAGGGGGATCAGGTCGTTATCGTGGAAGTTAACGCCGTAAGCGCCCACTTCGCCGAGCAGGTAGACCAGCTCGGCTGGGGTGTGAGACCCACGGGTGGGGGCGCCAAACGGGTCAGAGCCGCGCGAACCGACCGTCCAGAGGCCAAAAGTAAATTTATGTTCGGGTTTAGGGGTGTAATCAGACATGGGTAACTCCTTATATAATGTTGAATCTGTTTAAAGCTGGATAAAAATGGAAACCGGCCCTTTTTGTTGTAAGGAAAAGGGAATCCTTTGTGAACCGATGGTCAGGGTGTAATCGCCCAGGAAGCCGGTGAACGTGAACTGGCCGTTGGCATCGGTAGTCATGGACGTGGGGGCCAGCCACCATTCTCCTTTGATCAACTTGAGCAAAGCGTCGTAGGCGGGTTTGGGCGATTGGTCGCGGCGCAACAGGCCGGCAGGGGCGTTCAGCCAACCGCCATCGGTGAGGTCCCACCAGGTGATGGCCTGGACGGCGGGGTGGGCGAACAGCGTTTTGTAATGCAGGACCACTTCTTGGGCCTGGCGTTCCTCTCCCTCCGGAGTGCTGGGCCAGTCTGCCACCTGGTAGTCATTCAAATCCACGATCTCAGGCGGCATGAGGGGCCCGGAGACGAGGGTGGTCTCCGTGAAGGCGAGGGGGAGGTGGAAGCGTTCAAAGTGCTCCAGGATGCGCTGTGTGCGTTCCACGCCCCAATAGCCCTGGTGCATGTGCGATTGGATACCGATCATATCTATGGCGACGCCGGCCGCCAGGCAGCCTTCAACCAGAATATCAAAGGCGGGCGAGACATCAAAATCGTTCAGCAGCAGCGTGGCGCGCGGGTTGGCGGCGCGCGCGGCCTCAAACATGGCGCGGATCAGCTCCAGACGTCCCAGCTGCTTGCACAAGCGGGTGATGCCGTTGTCGTAGCGATCAAAGATGGGCATGATGACCGCTTCGTTGACCACATCCCACTGGTCAATCAGGCCGGCGAAAGCCGAGACTTCGCGGTCAATCCGGTCCAGCTGGGCCTGGAGGATTTGCTCGGGGCTCAACTCCAGCAACCAGTCGGCGGTCAACGTGTGCCAGCAGAGCGGGTGCCCTTTGAGCGTGCAGCCGTGTTCGTGATACCAGCGCGCCAGGTTGAGCAGGCGCTCCGTCTGGGGGTGGCCGCGTTCCGGTTCAAAGCGTGCCCAGTAAAAGGGCAGGGTGGCCTGATTGAAGAGGCGCAGGAAGGCCGTGTTGCGCCGTTCGGCCAGCTCTTGCTGTTCCCCGCTCAGCTCCCCGTTCACCCAGGCGAGGGTGCAGTCGCCCCAATTGGTGCCGAACAGGAATTGGTGCCGCTGTTGGGCTACGAGAACGTCTTGCAGCACAACGGGCGCCCCGGCATGGACCAGGGTGATCGTGGCTGTGGCGGTCCTGTGTTCCCGGATGGCGAGATCTAGGGTGTCCACGCATAGCTCCAGTTTAAGGGTTGACCATGACCTGGTGTGCCTGCCCCAGCATGGACAACGTTGGGTCTCGGCCTGACGCTGCCTTGTGGTGTTCGTGGGAGGGTCTCACGGATCGGGTCACGGCGTGATTGTCGTTGGTTGTACGATTTTGGCAAATGAAAGAACGTAAAGAACGAGATGGTGGGCCGGCCGCGCCGGCGCCCTCAGGGCAGGTAGATGCGGAAATTCCCACTGACCTGGAGCAGGGCGAGCAGGGTGAGCAAGCCGTCGTAGTAGCGGTATTTGCCGGTGGGAAGGTCAAGATCCCAGAGCGCCTGGACGAAAGGCCGGCCCACAGATGGATCGGCGGCGAGCGCCGCTACCGCGTTCGTGGCTATCAATCCCGCCGAGCGGTGGGAGACTTGCGGCTCACCGGCGAGGGAATACTCGGCCTTGTAGCTGTCTATCCCCTGCGCCGTAAAGAAACCGAGCAGCCGGTTGGCTTCCTCCCGGTGCCATTCATCCGGCCGGAACCAGAGATAATCCACGCCGAGGTTGGCCCCCACGCGGAACGCATCATAGCGGAACTCTCCGTTGTAAGCATCGTGGTAGGGGGTGCCGTCAAAATAGGAATAATTGGGGGCCAGGCCGGTCTGGGGGTGCACGGCGGTTTTCAGGTAGGCGCGGCTGGCGGTCGCGGCTTCGGCCCAGAAGTCGTTATCTTTATCTGCCCACCGCGCCCAGAGCTCGTAGTAATGCGGCATGTGATAGGAGGGGTCGGTGAAAGAGGAGTTCTTCCCCAACATCGGCACGAAGACGACCAGTTTGGTCTGCGGGTCAAAGAGATTGGTGGCGAGGTCGCCGCTCAGCTGGTCGGCGTGCAACGCCACATCCAGAATGGATTGGGCTTCCTGTCGGTAATTGTAGAGCCCCTCGCCGCTGCCCCAACGGGCGTCGGCGAAGATCAGCGCCGTGATGAACCAGATCTCGCCATCGGAGGCCGGGTTGACGTGCAGCGGGGTGCCGTCGGGCTTGCAGTGCCAGGCGAAATAGCCCTTGTACCCCCCGTCGGTCTGGTACATGTAAGTCCTGGCCCACTTCCAGAGGCGGTCAAATTCCTCCTTTTTGTCCAGCTGCACGGCGATCATCATGCCGTAGGACATGCCCTCGCTGCGCACATCATTGTTGCCCGTATCAAGGATGTAGGCCATATTGTCGCCGACGGGGTAGTAGACACGCTCTTGCTGATCGTCGCCATAGAAGAGTTGTTGAAACGCAGACTCAATTTTGGCCTGGATCTCGGCCTCAGGTTTACCCAGGTATTCGGCAAACAGGTTCCGGTATTCGCCGCTTTGGATGGCCGGCAGGGAGGTGGCCTGGGTAGCAGCGGGGGTAGGGGCCGGCTGGCTGTGAGGCGTTGGCGTCCCACAGGAGGCCAGCAGAGTACAGAGCATCAGGGTGAGCATAGCAAAACGCCGTGAGATAGACATCGTTCCGATTCTCTTGGATTAGCCTTTGAGCGCGCCGGCGGTGAGGCCGGAGACGATTTGCCGTTCCGCAAAGAGATAAAAGATCAGCGTCGGGACGGCGGAGAGGGTGACAAAGGCCGCGACTAGAGCCAGGTCCTGGCCGTACTGGCCCTGGAACTGCATCGTGCCCAACGGCAACGTCCAGAGCTTGTCCACGTCAATCAGCACCAGCGGGGTGAGCAGGTCGTTCCAGCTGGCGATCATGGTCAGCGCGCCGACGGCGGAGAGGGCCGGGCGAGCCAGCGGCAGCAGGATGCGCCAGAAGAAACCAAAGGCCGTGCAGCCATCAATGTACGACGCATCTTGCAGCTCCGCCGGAATGGCCTGAAAGAATCCGTGCAAAATCATGATATTCCCCGACAGCTGAAACGCCGTCTGCACCAGGATGACTGCCAGGTGCGTATTGGTCAGCTGCATTTGGCGGATCACCAAAAACACCGGCATGATCGCCACGGTGATGGGGAACATCAAGCCCAGGGTGAGAAAGTTGAAAGCCAGGTCCTTGCCTCTGAAATTCAGGCGCGCAAACACAAAGGCTGCCATGCTGCAGATCACCAAAACGCCCAAAGTGGTCCCCAGCATCACCACGATACTGTTCCGCAGCATGGTCCAGAAGGTGGGCTGCGACAAAATTTTGCCGAAATTTTCCCAGTGGGGAGGATTGGGGATGGTATACGGGAGTGAGTACATCTCCCCGCGCGTCTTGAGCGCGCCAAAGACCAGAATCACGATGGGCACGATCACAATCAAGGTGAAGATGGAAAGCACCAGATATTGGAGCGCGCGCGGGAGGGCTTTTCTCATCGTGGCCCGGCGATGGTATGAAGGTGAAATAGGGGTCATCGTCCTTGCCTCCTAATAGCTGCCCAGATAATCCGGTTGCCGCACCAGCCTGAGGTACACAATGGAGAAAATCAGGCAGATGACGAGCATGACCAGGGCGACGGCGGAGCCATAACCCAGCCAGAGGCGCACAAAACCGTAACGATACATGTACGTCGCCATGACCTCGCTGGCGTTGACCGGTCCGCCTCTGGTCATAATCCATACCAGGTTGAACTGGGTCAAGGCGCCGACCACCGACAAATAGACGGAGGTGCGGATGGTGCTGGCGAGCAGGGGGATGGTGACATGGGTGATGACCTGCCAGCCATTGGCCCCATCTATGCGAGCGGCTTCCTCCAGCTCCTTGGGGATACCTTGCAGCCCTGCCATAAAGAGCAACATGTGCAGGCCAAAATATTTCCAGGTGAGCACCGCAAAGATGCAGGCTAACACCTGGTGAATATTACCCAGAAAGGTTTGCGGCTGGATACCCACCAGTACCAGCAGGGCATTGATGAACCCGCGCTCGGGGGCAGCATTGAAAAGACCCAACCAGATGATTCCGGTGATCACTTCGGAGAGCACGTATGGCATGAAGAAGACCGTGCGGAAGAAAACCCGCCCGGGCAAATCGCGCCCCACCATGATCGCCAGAGCCAGGGAGAGCGGCAACTGTAACGTCAGAGAGAGCACGACGATCAACAGCCCGTTTTTCATGGCGGTCATGAAAATTTTGTCGGTCAGGATGCGTTTAAAATTGTCCAATCCCACGTATTTAACGGCGGGACCCAGCCCATTCCAATTGAACTGGCTGAAGTAAACAGAACGCAGAATAGGATATACCACGAAGAGGGTGAAGAGCACAAAAGCCGGCAATAAGAACAACACAATGGTGAAACTATCTGTAGCCCGATGCGGCGCTTGCCCATTACCGCCTGACTTCATAGTTCGCCTGGTAGCCGTAATTTCCATGGTTTCTCCTGACGTAGATTGGAAGACGGGGATTGGGCTCGCGACAGCCCAACCCCCGTTATTCCGCGCGCGAGACTACTTCAGCTCTTGCTTGGCTGAATCTTCAATGGCCTGCGCGGCCTGTTCCGGCGTCAGCGTCCCGGCGAAAATGCCCTGCACGCTGTCGTTCACAACAGAGCCCAGCGCCGGCGTCAACGCCTGGTCATAGTACAGCTGGAAGTACTTGGCCTTGGCCAGGGATTGCTGGATTGTGATCATCAGGGGATCCTTCAGCCCTACTTCGCCACCCTTGACCACGGGGATGCAGAAGCCGACTTCGGCGCACTGGGCCTGGGATTCGGCGCGGGTCAAATACTTGACGAAGTCAATGGCCTCCGGCGGGGCGTTCTTGCCGATGGCGAAACCGTTGCCGCCACCGACCGCATCATTCGCATCGCCCTTGCCGCCCTCCACCATGGGGAACGGGAACCACCCCAGGTTTTCGCCCAGGCCTTTCCCGTCAGCGCTGTTGTCGGCGAAGGCGCCCGGCCCCCACTGTCCCATCAGGTCCATCGCGGCCTTGCCATTGCCAATGGCGGTCGCTTCATCGCCCCAGGTCGCGCCGAGGAAGCCATCCTGGAACGGCTCTAACGCGATGAGCTCCTGCAGCTTCTTGCCCGCATCCACGAAGGCCGGATCGGCGAAAGAGCCGGTGCGGTTGGCTGCCGCGCCAAAAGCGGACGAGCCGCCCATGCGCGTGGCCAGGTATTCCCACCAGAACGCGGCGGGCCATTTGTCCCCGGCGCCCACCGCGATCGGGGTGATGCCGGCCGCCTTGAGCTTCTTGACCACATCGAGCAGTTCGTTCCACGTGGTGGGCGGGGTAACGCCGGCCTGCGCAAACAGGGCCTTGTTGTACCACATGCCTACCATGCCCATATCCCACGGCACGCCGTAGTTCTTGCCCTCGTATGAATATACACCCAAGGCCCCGGCCGCGAACGTGTTGCGCCAGGCGCCGCCGTCCGCATCCAGGTCGGCCGTGATGTCCTTGAGCAAGCCGGCCTTGGCGTACTCATTCATCGTGCCGCCGCCCCAGCTCTGGAAGATGTCGGGCGGGTCGCCAGATTGCATCACAGTGGACAGCTTGGTCTTGAAGGCCTCGTTCTCCAGCACGGTGATCTCAATGGTGACATTGGGATGGGCCGCCATGTACTCATCGGCGAGCTTCTGCCAGACGGCCTTCTGGTTTTCCGCCGTGGTGATGTGCCACCAGCGGATGACAACTTTCTCTCCTCCGCCCGAGGCGGGCGCTTGCGTCGTGGCCGCTTCCGGTGGCTTGGTGGTGGCAACCGGTTGGTTGCCTTCTGCCGGGGTTGTCGTTCCCTGAGTGCCGCAGCCGGCCAAGACACTCATGACAATCATGGCCAGAGCCAGTACGCGAAACAGTTTGCGTTGCATTGAATCTCTCCTTCTTTGAATTGAATAAGGATCTGCCTTGAACCATTAACGAACCTGGGGCAATCGTATCGTCCTGTTATTGGTTAAACGTCATCACCTCCTGAAAATTAGGCGTTATGAGAGAGGGGGATTAGCGTCAGCGCTGTCCTGTTGTGATCTGCACGAGTCACGGATGATCAGTTTCGTGGGCAGTTCAATGCGCTGGACCTTCCTTTCGGGATGTTCCAACAATTCCAACAACATCTGGGTGGCCACGCGGCCCATTTTCTCCAGCGGCTGTTGGACCGTGGTCAGGGCGGGCCGTACCAGGGAGGCCTGGGGAATATTGTCAAAGCCGACCACGGAGACATCATCAGGGATTCGCAAACCACGATGGCGAATGGCATCCATGACGCCCATCGCCATCACATCGTTGGAGGCAAAAATGACGGTAGGGGGATTGGATAGGTCCAGCAGGGCCAGGGCCCCCGTATAGCCGTCTGGTTGGAAGAAAGTACCTTCGTAGATCAACTCATCCGCGACGGGGATGTGATAGGTACGTAAGGCCGCCCGATACCCGGCCAGACGGTCTTGCGCGCACCCGAGATCCATGGAACCGGTGATGAAGCCGATGCGCTGGTGGCCCAATTTGATGAGATATTCCGTGGCATCAAACGCGCCTTGCCAGTTCGTCGCCCCTACCGCCGGACAATCCTTGCCGGTCCCTTGATGATCAATCAGCACAAAGGGAAAATTTTGTTGCGTCAGGGTGCCGACATAATCCGCCGGGTTGCGCGGGAGCACCAGCAGCAGCCCATCCACCATCCCACGGGCCAGATTAGCGACATACGTCGCCTCCTTGCTGGCGGTGCGGTGGGTGGTGTAGAGGATCAGGTCAAGTCCCTGCAACGTCAGCTCGGCGTCAATGCCGCGGATGATCTCCCCGATGTAGCCGGTCCCCAGGTCGGGCACCAGGAGCCCGATACCGTTGGTCTTGCCCCCGGCCAGACTGCGCGCTTGCCGGTTGGCTACAAAGCCCAGCCGCTCCATGGCCTGCAACACCCGTTCGCGCGTTTCTGGCCTGACGTGGACGTCGTTGTTGATCACGCGCGACACTGTGCCGAAGGAGACACCGGCTTCAGCCGCCACATCCATAATGGTGATTTTGAGGTTGGGAGTAGCCATCTCTCTTGTAAGCGCTCACATGGAATTTTGTTTTTTAGGCCTGTCCATTTTGCCGACAGGCCTGAGAAAATCTCTTCAGATAGAGGTTGCCAATAATCGTAAGTTTTTGCCAGGAACACCGCTCCCTAAAACCTCCGTAGCGCAGATGATGCCTTCACGCGCGCTAAAAAGCTGTCCTGGAGGTTACTTTCTCCTAAATTCTTACGACGCTTTCCCCCCAACGCTGCAAATTCTGGCTACTTTTAGGGGGGGAGGCTGACTTTTGCAGCTTGCTTTGGGCTTGTAGACCAATAACGATCAGGTTCTCGGTATTGTGTCAACGGTTCTCGGTCTGGTGTCAATAACCGGGTCTCTTAGAGCTGAGAGCATTCCCCCCTGACACGGTTTTGGATTTGGAAGCGCTTACACGATTATTGTAGCATGAGAAAATTGAAATGTCAATAGCTTCCCGGGGATTTTGGCGGCCAAATCGCCAAAATTGCAGTCATTTGCGCGTTCCTCTGAAAGTAGAAACCAGTTAAGGAGTGAGCAGAGAGCAGCCGGTAGCAGTTTCTGTTTCCTGCTCACCGCTCACGGCTCACATTTTCATCTCACCGCTGGTGCACGCCTTCTGAAAGGATGAAGGATCAAGGCGGAAGGATGAAATCTCCCTTGAAAAGAGCGTAAAAAGTTTGTAGTCAGGCGCTTGAGCGCCGTCTGAGCCGCGTTGAAGCGCGTTGCTACAGCGCTCTTCTTGACAATCATCCTGACTCGTAGTAAAGTAGACGGCAACGGTGGGAAGCCCGCCGCTCATCAAGAGAGGTGGAGGGACCGGCCCGGTGAAACCTCGACAACCCGACGCTACGGCGTGACGGGTGCCAAATCCGGCAGAGGCCCAGGTTGGAGCGCTCTGAAAGATGAGGTTGGAGACGGGAGCGCCTGCTAACGGATTGCCTCTCTTGCGGAGAGGCGTTTTTGTTGCCTCAACCTGCCATAGGTGGAGTAGGGATAGGGAGCAAGCCAGAACTATAGTATCAAAGGGGGAACCGATGTGGCAATCAACCGTGCAAGCGCTGATTGAAGACTTTCACCATCCGGCCTGGGGACTGGCGCACTCCCGGCGGGTGTACGCGCTGGCGCTCCAACTCGCCGCCGAACTGGGCGCTGAGGTGGACGAGGAAGCTTTACTGGCGGCGGCCTATTTGCATGACCTGGGCGCGCTCGGTCCACACCGCCAACCCGGCGTTGATCATGCCGCGCGGTCTGTGCAGCTGTTGGAGGAGGTGCTCGGCCCGACCGATTTCCCCAGAGCAAAGCTGCCCCTGGTGCAAGAGATCATCCTGGGCCATACCTTCCATATCCCGGTGACGGAATCGGTGGCGGTCAAAGTGTTCCACGACGCCGACATCCTGGATTTTATGGGCTACATCGGCGTGACGCGGCTGCTGGCTATCGTTGGGCTGGACGATTGGGCCCCGGACCTGCCCGCTGCCGTTGCGCTCATCCGCCGCTTCACCGGGCAGCTGCCGCCGCTGTTGCTGACGCCTCCGGCGCAGCGGATCGGTGCAGTCCGCCTGGCGGAGATGCAGGTCTATCTGGCGGCGCTGGAGGCCGAAACCGGGGCCGGCACCCTGTTGTAAGGGGAGGGGAGTAGGAGGGGTATGAACTCTCGTGATGATTTCACCGTGGGCCGACACCGGCCGGTTTATCTCTGGGCCGGTCCCGGCACGATTCGCATGAACCGGCTGAAATTCCTCAACGCTCCGGTGGATGAGGCCGTCCACCTGGAAGCCCATACCCCGACCGGGGTGGCGCGCGTGGCAGACGAAGCCGGCTTCAATTGGGCCTACCTTACTTATGATTGGGGGTTCCCGCCAGAGGTGGAAGAGGCTGACTGGGAAGCCTTCCGCCAGGCCGTGCCGGTTTACCAGGCGGCCGGCGTGCGCGTTTTTGGCTATGTGCAGACCTCCAATTGCGCCTACACCGGCAGTTACCGGACTAAGGATTGGTACGCGGTAGACATCCAGGGCCACCGTTTCCCCTATTACACCGGTCGGCTGATGACCTGCTGGTTGCACCCGGAGTGGTTGGAGCACCTCAAGGAGATGACGGCCGGTGTCATCGCGGCCGGGGCCGACGGCGTCTTCTTTGATAATCCCTGGTGGGGCGCGCAACCCTTTCACGTGGGCGGTGTCTGGCTGGGCGGAGCGGGCTGTGCCTGCCCCCGGTGCCGCCAGGCGTTCCAGGCGGCGACCGGGTTGGATTTTCCCACCCGGCTGGACCCCACTGGCGATCTGACCAGCCGGCGCTACCTGCGTTGGCGGGCCATGCAGGTGACAGCAACGTTGCAGCAGCTGGCGGATTACGCTCGCACGCTCAATCCCGCCATCGCCATCAGTGCCAACGATTACGACGTGGTGATGCGCCCCAGCTTCATCGCCCACGGCATTGACCTGGCGGGGCTGGCAGGGGTGCAGGATGTGTTGATGATTGAGGACTTCGCGTTGCCGCGCTGGGAGCCAGCCTCGGGGGCGAAGGGGAACGCCCCCCTGTTGGTGAACAATGCCCTCACGCTGCGCACGGCGCGCGCGCTGGCCGGCGGTACGCCGGTGACCACCGATCCCTACGACAAGGGCATTGGCTTTGATGACGTCTATCCGGCGCGCCGGTTTCAGCAGGGAATTGCCGAGGCGGCTGCTTGTGGGATGCCGATGGTCGTCAAAGGGACGGAGTTCGTGGACGAGCGCGGCACCTTTACCCTGTTGACGGCCGGGCGCTACGCCGAGCAGCGAGCGGCAATGGGCCGCTATCACCGCTGGCTGGCCGAGTACGCCGCCCTCTACCGTGACCGCGAGAACGCCGCGACGGTGGCGCTGCTCTATCCCGGCGAGGCGCTCTGGCAGGCCTGGGATCGCGTGGCGCCGCTCTACTTTGGGGTTGCGCAGACGTTGCTCGCGGCCGGTATTCCCTGGCGGGTCGTCTTGCCGGAGGACGAGTTGAGCGGGCTGAAGGTGCTCTTTTGCTTTGAGAACATCTTGCCGCCCGGCACCGACGGGGCGCTGCCGGAGGCCCGTAGCGGCCGCTGGTCCACAATCACCGGGCGCCTGGTGAATGTGCCGGACCTGCCCGGCTGGGCCCCTCCGCCTCCGGGCCGGCTGGCCCGCCATCCGGCACTCCAGCCACTGGCCGGGACGCTCCTCCGCTTGCTGCTGCGGGCTTATTTTGAATCACCCTGGGTGCGTCGCTGGACCGACCGGCGGGGAGTGGCCCAACGTTTCTACACCGCCGCGCCCTCCTTTGCCCTACCGCCTGCCGCTGCCCAGGCGACTTTGCTGGCGCAGGTGGGGGAGCGAGCGCATCCCCATGTCACTGCGGAAACGCCCGTTCTGGTGGAGCATTGGCGGCAGGGGGAAAAACACCAGCTGCACCTGGTCAACTATGCCGCTGAGCCGCAGACAGTGATGGTGGACTTTGGTCGGCCGGTCACCGGCCGGGCGCTCTCCCCCGACCGGCCTCCGGTTCAATTCCTCGGCCTTACCTTTGACGGGCCGGTGGAGGTCTACACGGTGCTGGAATATAGCGATTATAAGTAACTTGAGTGGCCCTTACGGTTTTTAGGGACGCCTTCAGGCGTTCCGGTGGTGTAACGAGCGGCTGAAGCCGTCCCTACCAACTCGTCTTGGCCCTTGAAGCGCCCATGGGCTTAGCGAAAGGGGCAAGGCAGCAACTTGGGTTGAGTAATCTCAGTCACTGCCCCGGTGTGGGATGTAGATAATGAGACCGGGCGCAGAGTTTTCAGTGTTTGAAAAGCACCCACAGCGGGAAAAGCAGGGCGGCCACGACGGCCGTAGCGATGAGCGTGAACGCCATAGCGGTATAGAGCCCCTGGTAGAGCTGCGCCAGCCAGCTGAAGAACGGCTCCAGAAATCGCCCCATCCAGACGGTCAAGAAATTAAACACCAACAGCGTCGTGGCCAGCGCCTGGAAGCCGTTCACCGCGATGCGGTAATCAGGTGCGCTGAGGGCCATGGCACTGCCAATGCTGAAGGTCAGGTAGAGGAAAAGTACGACCTGCCAGCCGGCTACGTAGTGCCCACTGAACAGGAGGGTCAAGAGGACGCCGACACCGCTGACGATCCCGTTGATCAGCCGTCCGGCCGCCGCCAGCGTCAGGACGCCGTTATCTAAGGGGGAGGGACTCAGCGTTTGAAAGGCTACCGGTCCGATCAGCAGCCAGGTGATCAGGGCCAGGATCAGCGTTCCCATGATCAGCGGGCCTATCCCGACGAAGAAATCGCCCACGTATTGGCGCAAGGTGCGGGCCGGCGGAACCAGGGTGAGGCCCCGCACTGGTGAGTGCAGGCCAAAATTGACCCAAAGGGCGGTTCTCCGGCCAGACAACCGCACGAAGAGCGCGTGGCCCAGGTACTCATGGACAAAGACGCCTGGCATGATGAGCGCGTTGTGGATTTTCAGACCGATCGTTTCCACGACTTCCCGTTCAATGAAACGGGCTAAGGCGTTGAGCAGGTATCCCAACAGCAACAGCGGGCCGAACAGAATAAACAGCTGCGCCACCGTGGCGCTGAATGTGGTGAACAGGTAACTGAGCAAGGTATAGGCCGGGGAGCCCGTGGGCATGGGACCTCCTGGATGCCAGGATAAAGGGGCCGGCACTTGCGGAAGCGCCGGCCCCTGCTGTTCTCAGGTCTAACGGAAGCCGCGCCGGCCGCCGCCACCGCTGCTGCGCGAGCCGCTGCTGCGGTGCCCGCCGCCGAAGCTGCTGCGACTGGAACTGCTGCGGCTGAAGCTGCTGCGGCTGCTGGAACTGCTCCAGCTGCTGCGGCTGCCGGAACTGCTCCAACTGCTGCGACTGCTGCTGCCGCTGAACCCGCCGCTACCGCCGCCGGAGGAGGATTCGTCTAAGATGCGGCCCAGAGTGCGCATGGTATCGGAGCCACCGCTGGTAGCCGTGGTCAACAGCTGGCTTAATCCGTTGCTGGCATTGTTAATGGAGCGGGCCAGCTGGTCGGAAAGCCCCTGGAGCGAGAGCGTCTCGGCGGCCCCGCTCAGCGCTTCGCCGACGCCGCTGACCTGCGGTAGCCCGCCGCTCACGGCCTGCCCCACGCCGCTGCCCAGGCTGCTGGCCGGCAGCATCCGCCTGGCCCGCCGCAGGCGCATCCATTGCCCCTCACGGACCACTTCGGCCGGCAATACCCAGATCGGCATGGACGCCCCCAACGTCTCGGCCTGCTTCAAGACCGCCTCTTCCACGTCCAGCGCCACTGCATAGGCAAAGTAGCGATCCAGGACGGTCTGGGCCTCCTCCAGATTCCCGTACTGCTTCAGGTTTTGCAGGAAGCGCTTGAACGCCTGCCAGTAGGCCGCCTCGCGTGCGCCTTTGGAGCTCTTCTGTGGCATCCACCGGCTGATAATGATCAGCGCGACCCCGGTGATTCCCAGCGCCAGTCCCGGCAGGCTGGCGACGATACCTGCCGATAACATAAAGGAGAGCAGGCAGCAGGCCAGCACACCCACACCTGCAATCACCGCTCCCAGCGTAGTCCAGAGCTGGCGCGACTTTTCCGGCAGCATGGAGAAGAATTCGGTCGCCTCCACGCCCATTTCAGTGTAGACCTGGGGGAGGATGCGGTGGAAGGCCGGGGCGACGGTCCCCAACGGCACGGCTGTGGTGCGGGGGATGGCTGGCTGGACGGCGTTGTAGAGTGTGACCAGGTGCTTGGGCACCGCGAGCGTTTCCCCCTCTGGCGTCTGGAGGGTTTCGCCCGGCGTCAGCGTTTCATCGCTGTTGCGTTGTAAGGTCAGCTGCCCGTTGGTGAAATTGATCTGCAACAGCCCCAGGGTCGCCAGGTGGAAGAGCGAGGCCAGCGCCCCCTTGAGCGTCGCTTTCTCATCCAGCAGGTAGGCGACGATGCCCGGCGGCAGCGGCGAGGGGGGAGTCTTGAGGTATTCGGCGGGCAACGCGACCTTTTGGTCGCGCCCCCAGAGGAACCAGAGCCCTAACACCCACCCTAAACCGCCAAAGAAGATCAACAAACTGAGGACTCCCAACCCCAGCTGCAGGCGGGCCTTGCGAGCGGCCGCGGTCTGACCGTCGCGCAGGGTATTTTCCATGATCTGCTGCCAGGAGGGCGGGTTGACGGCGAGGGCGCCGGCAGGCAACGTCACCTTGATTTCCCACGGAGTGTTGGCCGGCACCGGCCCGGCGTGTGTGATCAACACCCCGTCGCTTTGTTGTTTCACGGTACCGCCTTCAATCTGCACCTGGGCCGGATTCACGCTCGCCGGCAGGTGGAGCAGGACGCGGGCCGCTTCCACCGGCACGTCGCGCCCGGCGTAGACGGCCGTCCAGTTCAATTGTTGCTTATCCGGCTGCACGCGGACCGCGCCCTCCACCTGATAGTGCAACTGGAAGGTGGTGGATTCGCCCTTGACCAGCGCCGGGACGGTCCAGGTCACATCCACCTTGCCGGCATAATCTTCGTTGATTTTCAGATCGTGGGTTCCGGTATCGTATTGCACCCAGCCGGGTAAACGGGGTGATTCCTGGAGCGTGAAGCAGTAATCGCATCCCCCGGCCTGTTGGGTGAAGGCCTGATCGCCCTCCCACAGGGCAACCCCGGATACTTTGTCCAGGTAGAGCAGGCTGATGGAGCGATTGCCGTTGTAGAGCGCACCGGCATCTACTGCGACGCTTTGATATTCGTCCACGGTGAGCATCCCATCGGCCCCGAGCGCCAGTTCCACGTCAAAGCCGGTGAGGCGATACTGGAGCTGGGCCTGTTCCTCTTCCCGCTGCCAGGCCTGGGCCTGCGCTGCCACGATCCCGGCCGGGAAACCAACCTGCACTTGGAAGGCGGTCCCGTCAGGGATGGCGCCGGCCTCAAAGGTGACGCTGTCCTCGGTGACCCGGGCGGTGAACTCCGGGCCATAGGCGGTGTAATGCAGCGCTTCGGGAGCGACGGCTTGGGGCAGGGTCACTTTCACCTGGCTGGCCTCCACCGGGATCCCGCTGCGGTCGGCCGGGACGGCCCGCCATTCCAGCACGGTCTGATCGGGGTAGACCCACAGCCCACCCTTGACGTCGTACTGGATCACGAAGGTGCGCACATCGCCGGGGCGGGTGGGGGTGAATTCCCATTCCACATACAGGCTATCGCCTTCCCTGGAGACGGTGAAGCTGCCCGGCCCGCTGCCGTCACGGACGTAAGGCTGATCCTCTTCCAGCAGTTGCAGGTCTTCCAGGCCGGTGGTGTAGGCGGTGGGGATTTCAGCAAATCCATTGTGATACTCGCCGTCAAAGCGGATTTGCTGCCGCTCGCGCACGGTGAAGGTTCCCTCCGGGTTGAGCGTGATGTCCACATCGTACCGCTCGTAGGTGATATCGGTGACCTGCGCCGGACGCGCCGCCACCCCGGTCAGCACCAGCAAGGTCAGCAGTACCAGAGCCAGCAGCCGTCTTTTCATTGGAGATCTCCTTTGGTAATCTTTGATGAGTGAGCAGTGATTAGTGAGCTGTCACTGCCCGCATGATTGAGTACGCACGATGTACCCCTCACAGCCCACGACTCACCTCGTCATTTGTTCCGCAGCACCAGCGGCAGGAAAATGCGCGGCGGCGCCACGACGGCGTAATCTGAAAGGTGCGCCAGGGTCACGGTGAGCCAGTTCTGGGCCGGCACGCGGGCGACCAGGGCGATGCCGTCGGTCGTCCAGCGGGCCTGGGACCATTGCCAGGTGCGCAGCTGGAGGCTGGTTTCGGGCGCGCCTTGCAGCCGGGCCTCGTTATAGGCCATGCCCACGGTAATGGGCCGGGCAAAACGGAAGCCCGGCAGGTGGACCTCCCCCTGATAAGCCTCCAGGCGGAAGGCCTGGCCGGCCCAGAGATACGGTTGGGTTTGGGCCTCCACCAGCGGGCTGCAGAGCAGCCGCACCTGGGTCAGGGTGATCGCGTCGGCGGGAACTTCCAGCCGGAGCGGTAGCCCCTGGGTGCCGGTACAGACGAGCGAGCCGCTGACACCAGGCGGAAGGTCGTAACCGTAGCCGTAAGTCTGCCCGACCACGGCGATCTTGCCTTGCGACAAGGGGACATAGGCCAGGTTGGAGACGGTATCTACTGCCATGTCCTGGGGCGTTGCTCCTAAGGAGAACCACTGGGTCACCTGGGTACCGCGGATGACGGCGATCAGGTTGGGGTTCTGGTTGCCCACGTAAATGTAGCCGGTGCTGGGGTTGGCGGCAATCGTCCAGGGATGGGTGATCGTCGTGAGGGTGGCGATCACGCTGGTCCCGCTCAACACGCTCACCGAACCGACGATCTGGTCCACGGGTTTGCCCTCATTGATGACATAAACATAGCCGGTCGCGGGATTGACCGCTATCTTGCTGGGGTTGGTGCCGACGCCCACGGTGGTCACTTTTTGGGTGCCGCTGAGCACCGTGACGATCCCTGCCAGGCCGTTGCTCACGTAAACATAGCCGGTGGCCGGGTTCACGGCGACCCGCGTGGGGGTGGGGACGTCAGTGATGGTGGCTACCGGCACGGTTCCCTGCAAGACCGAGACGGAGTTGCTGCCCCGGTTGGCGACGTAGACATAGCCGGTGACCGGGTTGACGGCGATGTCTTTGGGCTGCTGGCCGACTGCGCACTCGGTAATCCATTGTGTCCCGCTCAAAACGGCTACTTTGTTGGCTCCCGGCAGGGCCACGTAGACATAACCGGTGGTGGTGAGCACCGCGACCGCTTCGGAGTTGGTGCCCACGACCACCCGGTTGATCTCCGTGGTTCCTTGCAGAATCACAACGGTGTCGGCGCCCTGCCGGGTCACATAAGCGTAACCGGTGTCCGGGTTGACGGCGATGGCGGCTGGCGTGGTGCCACGAAAAGAGGAGAGTCCCAGGGTGATCCCTTGCATGACCCAGACCACTTCGCTGCCGGTGCCGCTGTCGGCAATGTAAGCATAGCCGCGCACCGGATCCACGGCCACGGCCTTGGGCTGGCTGCCGGGAAGATTGGTATTGAGGGTACCGGCCAGGTAGGGCGGGCTCCATTCCTCGGCCGCCACTGGAACCAGAACCATCATCAGGCCCAGCCAGGCTAAACCGAGGGCCAATATCAGGGTTAAATAACGGTTATTTTTCATGGTGTGAATCCATTTACGAAAGCCTGAAATCTCGCACAAGATGCCGGGCCTGCCGCTTACGGGCGAAAGAGGGCGTGCACCTCTTGCCCAATCCCCAGGATGCCGACCGCGCTCTCGCCGATAGCGACGATGCCGACGCTCCTGAGGCCCAGCGCCAGGATGCCGACGGCCAGATATCCGATGGCCAGGATGGAGACGGAAACCGGTCCGATCCCTACCACGCTGACAGTGACCAGGGCCAGGCCTCCCGCGCTGACTGCCAGCCCGCCTGCCGCCACCGGCAAACAAGCCGATGGCGAGGATCCCTGTCTGTAACCGGTGCCGGGAGCTCCAGAATCAGCGCTGAAAAGGGTGGGCGGCCGGCCACAGTTAGCCGGTAATCACTTCCAGTTCCAGCCGGTCCAGGATGGTCTGGATGGGCGTGAAGATGGTGACCTGGTCGGAGCCGGCGAAGAGCAGGCCGACGACCCGCCGTTGCATGTCCAGGATGGAGGAGCCGGAATCGCCGGGGCTGCTCATCCGGCCGGCAATGACCTGGTCGGTGAAGTGGGCCGTCTGCCCGTGGTAATCCACGTTCACCGTCACGTCAATTTGCTGCACCGTGCCCTGGGTCAGGCCGGTGGTGCGCCCCATTTTCTGGATCGCCAGGCCCAGCGTTGGCTCGGCAACGCCGGTGGGCAGGCCGATGTTCATGATCTGGGGGCTGACCAGGTCGGCGCTGTCGGGACGGGCCAGGGCGACATCCATCAGGTTCCGGCCGGCGGTCATCTGGACCGCCTGCAGGCGATGGCTGGAACCGGAGAGGTTAGCCAGCGCATTCAGCAAGCTGGCAATGGTTTGAGCGATGGAGCAGGTTCCCTCTTCCTGGCCGAAATCCAACGGCACGAATTCGGCCAGCGTGGCGATCCGGTCGGCCGTAGTCCCGCCGTCGGCCGGGCCGGGCTGAAGGATCAGATCGCCGGCCTGGGCGGCGTTGCTGTTGGCCAGGACGTGGTTGTTGCTGACGATGAAGAGCTCGCCCCGCCGCCGCACCAGCAGGCCGAACGTGCCGGCGGTGATCTGATAGTGGCCGATGGAGATCCCCGGCTGAGCCGGCCGGTAGCGGTCGGTGGGGCCGGGCATCAGGGCTCGGATTTTGCCGGTCTCCACGACATCGGTCACCATCCCATCCACGCTGCTGGGAATCAATGCCTGAGATGTGAGTTCCGACTTGGGCAGCTTACGGACGACCGACACGACCAGGCTGAGCTGGTCGGTCTGCCCCTGCTCGGTGACCTTATAGCCGATCCCGCAGGCCACCACGTTGGGCTTTTGGAGCAATTGGGGGACGACTTGCGGGTAGATGCCCCTGACCTGGGCCAGAATTGTATCGGTCATCTTGATTCCTCCTCTGGAAATAACGTTCTGAGTTTGTAGGGAGGCGCTTTAGTGCCGTCCAACGTGCTAAAGCGTGTTACTACAAGCCAATTTTCATCCCACGGCTGGTGAACGCCAGTTCATGGGGAATTCCCTCATGAAAATGGCGTGAAAAATTCATGGGACGGCGCTTTAGCGCCATCTGATACGCTGAAGCGTTGCCCTACAAGCCGGCTTCCTGTTCGGCGCGGGGGCGGCCGACTGCCTGCACGTCCACCGGGATGCCGTCCAGCTCGCGCGGGATCCGATCCTTAGGGGCCAGTTCCGCCAGGGGGACTTTGTGGGTGACGTTGACGACGAGCACCGGCTCACCGGTCGGTTCCCCCTGGCAGTGGCGGAGGCCAATGCCCACGCCGACGACGTTGGCCTTGCGCAGGAGCATGGATTCGTGCCGTTTTTTGACCGCGCGGATGCGCGCGTAAAGGTCTTCGCTCATCGTTGCCTCCAGACCTGTATTCCCCTCCAACCGGCTCCCAGCAGCAGGCCCAGCCAGCCCACGCCGTAGAGCCAGGCCCCCCAGCCGGGGCCGACCGGTGTGTGATGCAGGACCGTCAGAGCCGGCAGAAGTTGCCGGAGCGTGAACAGGGCCGGCAGGCCGGTTCCTGCCAGCCAGGCCAGGGCCACCCACGGCCGGAAACGTCCCAGCCGGGCGCCGAATCCGGCCATCAGGCCGGCCCCGGCGATGCCGCCCAGCCCCCACCAGAGCACGACGTTCCAGCCGGGGGTTTGCCAGGCCGTGAGGATCTGGGGATAGGGCGGTAACGTCGCTGCGCTCAGGCAGGCACCCACGGCGGCGGCGCTCCAGCGCAGTGCCGGCCGGGCGGCGGCCAGTCCCAACGGCAACAGCACGCCCAGGCCGAGCAACGGCAGTCGCAGCGTGTGCAGGTTGACGTGCAGGGCGCCGGCCTCTATCTGCGGTAAGAAGCGCAACAGGTCAAAGAGATCGTAGGCGTTCCAGGCCAGCCCGGCCGCGCGTTGCCGGATCCAGGGGCCGTAGTAGCCCAGCAGCGCCAGCAGGACCAGGAGGCCACCAGGAACGTACTGCCAGCTGGCGGGACGGGAAGGGGCCTGGCTGTCAGACATAGTCGTGCCTCAGTTGGGTTACCGGGTTGTGAGGGAGAAACGGTCAAAGGCGACTGTGGTCGGCTCGCCGGGCGCTACTGCATCCGCGAAGAGCGCGACCCCCCCGCTGGCAAAGGTGCGGTCTGAGCGTGAGACCAGCAACGTATCGTTGACCGTCAGGCTTAAAATGCTCCCTTCGCAGTGCACTTCCAGCCGGTTGGTGTCCTGGCCGGTGTGGACGGCGCTGGTGAAGGTTGGACCGACCAACGGGGTGGCGGCGCCGGCTTCGGTTTTGAGAATTAAGTAGTAGCCATCGGCACTGATGGCAAAGAGATAATAGTTCTCCTCATCCTGTTGGCGGCAAATAACGCCCATCCAATTGTTAAAGGTGCCCTCTACCTGTCGTACCTGGACCTTGATCACCGCGTTGTTCCAGGTTTTTCCTACCAGCGGCGAATAAGCGGCGATCCCTTGGCCCCGGTCCTCCAGATAAAGCTCTCCGGCCTGAATGCTGGCTGCAACTTCCGGAGTGTCAAACAACGCCCAATGCGTTTGCGACGTAGAAAAATTGTCGATAATCGTATCGGCCTGGGACGTGGCTTCCGCCGGCGCGGCAGTGGGAGACGGGCTACAGGCCGTCCAAACCGCTCCCCACAACAGGCCCCCCAACAACAGCCACCACCCCGACCGGCCTGAGTGCCGCTGGCGGAAGGCGGGCGTCATCTGGGGTTCCCCTTTTCCTGGTAGACTGGCAGCACGATGTGGATGGTGGTACCTTGATCCGGGCCGGGGCTCTCGGCCCAGACGCGGCCGCCATGTTTCTCAATGACCTCTTTGACGATGGAAAGCCCAACGCCCATGCCCCCGTAACGCCGGTGCGCGCTGCCGTCTATCTGGTAAAAACGTTCAAAGATGCGTTCCAGTTCTTCCGCCGGAATGCCGATCCCTTCATCCTTGATCTCAATGTGGACTCGTTCGCCTTCCGCCGTCGCCTTGAGCCAGATATGCCCGCCCTCCCGGTTGAATTTGGCGGCATTATCCAGGATGTGCATCAATGCCAGCCCTAAACGCTCGGCATCCAGCACCACGTTAGGAAGATAGGGGGGGAGATCAATCGTCAATTGCAGGTGATGCTGTTGCGTCTGTTGTTGCAAGAACTGGACTGCCGACTGAATCACCGGTAGGATGGGCTGCGGGCGGAGATTGACCCGGTCCATCTCTAAATCCTCCAGGGCGGTGATGGATTCCACCAGGCTGACGACCTGATTCAGCTGCACCTGGACCGCTTGCACTGCCTGTTGCAGCGTAGGCTCGACCGGGAAGCCAAAAGACTGGTCCAGCAGCAGGTCCACATAGCCTTTGGCAATGGAGAGTGGCGTGCGCAGCTCGTGGGAAACGTTCTGAATGAACTGGGACTTCATCGCATCCAGGCGGCGGAGTGACTCCACGGCCGCCTCGGCCTTGATCCGGGCCTGCCGGACTTCCCAGAAGAGATGTGCGTTGTTTAACGCGACCGCGATCAGGTCGGCAAAAGATTGCAGGGCGATCAGGTGTGCCGGCTGGTAGAAGCCGCTCTCGTCCATGGAGAGGGTCAGGAAGCCGATCACTTTGCCCTGAGCGCGGAGGGGGACCCCGATGAACGAGTTCTGGCGCAGGTCGTCGCCCAGCTTGACCCAACGCGGATCCTGGTTGGTGTCGGAGATGACGAGACCCCGGCCGGTCTGATACATCCGTACCCAGGTGTGGAAGGTACTGAGCGGCAGTCGCCCCTGAAGCCAGCGCACGATGTCGGCCGGCAACCCCTGGCTGTAAGGGGTGATCACGAAGCTGGCCTCCTGGAGTAAAGAAATGCTCATGCACTGGAAAGGCAAAATCTGGCGGATCTGCCCGGCGGCAATTTGGATAATCTCGTTTTCATCCAGGGCGGTGACCAGCGCCGTCCCAATTTTTTGGAGCGTTTCGGCCAGAGCGCGAGCATCGCGTTCGGCCTGGAAAAGACGGGCATTGTGCACCCCGATCGCGGCCAAAGAAGTAAACAGACGCAGCGCTTCCTCGTCGGTGGTGCTGAAGGAGGCTCCTTTGGTGAACGTGTCCACCGTCAGGTACCCCATCAGCTCGCCCTTCATCATCAAGGGCGCGGCAACCGTTTCTACGACCTCAGCCAGGCGGCTATTTTCTTGCAGTTGGGAGATCAATTCGGCCGAGAAATAGTTGCTCATCGTTTGTTGGGGCTGGCGGATGTGGATGATTTCCCCGCGTTGGAGCGCCGGCACCAGGTAGTGATCGCCAGGTAACCGGACGGCCTGCAGGGCCTCGGAATGGCCGACGATACCCCGGTGGACGAAGCGGCCGTCCTCTAACATCAGGAGACTGCCGGCTTGCGCGTTGGGGATCAGCCGCACGGCGGCTTCCTCAATCCGCTGCAGGAGCGCGTGCAATTCAAACTCGGTGAGCAGGAGCGGCGCAATGTCCAGGATGGATTGCAGCAGTTGCGCCTGCAGGGCCGGGCGGGATTCCGGGCTGAGCGGGATTGCCACCTGCTCTAACAGACCGCGAAGCGACTCTGCCATTGCCATATCGCGGGGGGTGAACAACAGCGGCGTTTCGTCCCCGAAGGTCGGCAAACCTGGGATGGCGGTCTTGGCAAAGGTGGGGACGACCAACGTGGCGTGCTCTGGGTCCTGCGAGTCGGCGACGATGAGCGGCACCCGCAGCTTTTGCTGGCGCAAGAAATGCCACAGATCTACAGCACTGCCATCCGGCAGCGGCTCCAGGAGGATGATAGCATCCATCCCTTGCTGGGCCAGTATCTGTTGGGCTTCCTGGAGAGCGTGGCACCGCTGAATGGCGACCCCGTCCGGTTGCCGGAGGGCCATAGTCAGAATCAAGCTTTGGGTTTTTTCGGATGCGATAAAGAGCAGTTTCATGTTTTCAATTTTAGCACGATTTTGTCAGATAGAGAATAGGCATTTAGTCGCAATCGGCCACCGGCCCGGCGGTTATTGGCCGGATGCGGACGGCGGCCCCTGTCTATGGCTTGCCTGGCGCAGCGAGCGCCGGAAGCTGGCCATCCAGAGCTCCAGCGCGGCCGCCAGCGGCTCCGGCGGCGGGGCGAGCAGCAGCGGCCACGGCGGGCGGTCGCGGGCGACCAACGCCGCGTTGGCTGCCAGGATGCCGGTGACGCAGGCCCGCTCCAGGAAGAGGGTGGGGGAGGGATCGCGGACCCAGTCGCCGCAGCAGAAGAGTCCCGGCCAGGGGGTGAGCACGCCTAAGTGTTCCTCCGGCCGGCCCACGCGGAGCAGGGTGTGCGTCGGCGGGTTGCGCGTGAGGGTGGCGTGGAGCAGGTGCTGGCGCAGCTCGGGCCAGGCGCGCCCCACGTCCAGGATAGCCTGGGCCAGCAGGGTGGCGTCGGGCAGGGCGAGCAGCTCCGGCGGGCCGTAGAGGTGTGCTTCCAGGGCGCTGCCGCCGGTGGCGCGCGCCCAGCGGATGTATTCGTCATACAGGCGGTGGAGCCAGAAGAAGTTATCCAGGATGAAATCACCGCTGAAGATGCCGGCCTCGGCGCGCGGGCGGGCCGGGGCGCGGTCAAACCAGAGCCGGAAGATGGCGGTCGCTTTGCCCTCCGGCAGCTGCAACCGGGTGGCCTCGGCGGCGGTGGCGGGACTGGCGCGCAGCAGCGTTGCGGCGGCCGGGGCATCCACGGCCAGGATGAGCTGCTCAGCCTCGGCGCTGCCGCCATCCCAGAGGGCGCGCCAGCCGGTGGGGAGCCGCTCCAGCCGGCGGACGGGCGTACCCAGCCGGAGTTCGCCGCCGAGCGCGCGCAGCGTGGCCACCAGCGGCGCCATGATTGTCTGTCCGCCGGTGGAGGGCAGGTAAGAGAAGGCCCAGGCGTCGCGCCGGCGCAGGGTGTAGAAGCGCAGGAAGGCGATGAAGCCAGAGGCGGGGATTTCTTCCAGTCTGGCGGGCAGCGCGTTGCGTGTCAGCCCGGTGAAGAAGCCGGTCAGGTTGGGCGACCAGCGATGGCAGAAATCGGCTAACGTCATGCCGGCCAGGGGTTGCCCCTCTTCCAGTGGGTCAATGGAGAGCGCCGCCAGCAAGCTGACGAAAACGCGGGGCAGGACGGCCCAGTCGCGCAGTCCCAGCAGGGCCAGGAAGCGCGGGCGGGCGAAGAGGCCCAGGTAGTGCAGGGGGGCGGGGATCCAGCTGGTGCGGATGGCGCTGCCCACCTCGGCGCGGCGGACGGTGCGACCGTGGCCCAGGATCCAATCTTCTTGCCGGGCGGGGACGAGCACCGGCCGGAGGTTATGCCGGACGAGCAGCGCTTGCAGGTTGCGGTAGGGCGACCAGATGCCGTGGACGCCGTGCTCGCCGGGGAAGTGCCAGGTCTGCCCGCCCTGCTCTAAGGTCACGGGCGGGCCGCCCTTGAGCCGCCCACCGGGTTGTTCCGGGTCGGCTTCCAGCACGAGCGGCCGCAGCCCGTGTTCAGCCACGTGCAGCGCCGCGGTCAGGCCGGCCACGCCGGCGCCGATGATGAGCAGGTCATAGGTCATGGGTTAGTGAAACGTGAAACGTGAGACGTGAAACGTGATACGTGATACGTGAAACGTGAGACGTGATGCGTGAGACATGATGCGTGAAACGTGAGACGTGATGCGTGTACGCCATCTGCCATTCGCTATTCGTCACTCGCTATTCGCCATTTGCTATTCACCATTTGCTATTTGTTTACCCCGGCGCGTAGGTGAGCAGTTCGCCCTGGCGGGAGGGGGCAAAGCGCACCAGTTCGGCCAGCAGCGCCAGCGGGCGGGCCTGCAGGAGCGAAGGTTCCACGTAACATTGCTGGTAGCAGCTGCCGCAGGTGGAAGGAGGCAAACCGTAGTAAGCTACGGCCTGGCGCATGGCTGCCGTCCAGGAGCCGGCGGCCAGCAGGTTGACGGCCCGGCCGCCGTGCTCGGTGCCGCTGCGCTCAATGGGCCGGCAGGGGTAGGCTAAGGTTCCGTCGGGCATCACGCGCGGCACCAGCAGCGGATAGCAGGCATACGGCTCAAAGGTGAGCATCATCCGCAGGTAGGCCCGGCTGCCCAGCACCGGGGCGCCCCGCTGTTTCTGCTCCAGCACGTGCGCGACGAAGGCTCGGTAATCGTCGGCGATGAGCAGCTCGTAGCGGGGCCAGTTGTTGGCCGATTGCGGCGAGAACGAGAACAGAATATCGTGCGCGGCGCAAAATTCCAAAACGGCGCGGGCCTGCGGCAGCGTCTCCGGCGCGACGACGCAGTGGACGATGAGGCGGAAGCCGAATTCGCGCTGCCGGCGCGCGGTCGCGGTGATGGTCGCCAGGATGGTCTGCGCCGCGCCGCTTGCGGCGCGCAGCGTGGTGTCCCACAGCGCCGGGTCGGTGGCATCCAGGCTGATGACGAGCCGTGTGAGGTGGGGGAGGACGGCCTCCGCGCGCCCGGCCAGCAACAGGCCGTTGGTGAGCAGGGTCACGCTGCGGAAGCGGAGCTCGCGGCGGGCCCCCTGGAGCAGCGCGGGCAGCTCCGGGTAGAGCAGCGGTTCCCCGCCGGTGATGATGAGCGCAGCGGTGGCCTGCCGCAGGATGGCGAGCAGCTGCCGGGCTTCAGGGAGCGGTAGCGGCGGCGTCTGGTTGGGGTTGCGCCGCGCGCCGAAATCTTCACAGTAGGCGCAGTTGAGGTTGCAGTGGTGGGTGACGCCATAGGAGACCACCAGCGGCCGGAACAGGCCATCGCCCCGCAGCAGGCGGGGGAGGTTGGTCAGGTAATTCAGTGCCGTGGTAGTCATGGTGAAACGTGATATGTGATACGTGAAACGTGAAACGTGAGACGTGAATTGTGAGATGTGAGCCATGAGCCGTGAAACGTGAGACGTGAGACGGGATAGCTCTAATAGTTGGTGGTGCGGTCTACCAGCCCCAGGGCGCGCACGCGGCGGTCGCACAGCCGGAAAATCCAGATGCTGAGCAGGCCGAAGCCGCCGGTCAGCGCGAGCAGGATGCCGAGCAGCTGCCCGTTGCTGAAGCCGGCCAGGGTGGGGAAGGCCTGCGCTACTGCTGGCACGAGCGCGCGGCGTAGCAGCTCCAGCCAGTAGGTCATCGGCATGGCGTAGCCCAGGGGACGCAGCGCCGGCGGCAGGACGCTCAGCGGGAAGACCGCGCCGCTGAAGATGTAGAGCGCGCCGGCGGTCGCTTCGCCGAGCACGCCTTCGTGGCGCACCAGCAACAGCGTCACGCCCGCCAGCAGCAGCCCGATCAGCGCTAACATGACGATGCCGATGGCGAGCGCCAGCAGGAAAAGCGGCCAGTTCACCGCCGCCAGGTCCAGCGGCAGGTGGAGAAAGAGCGCGCCGGCGGCGATGGTGATCACCACCGAGAAGGTGCCGGTCAGGAAACGGGCGACGCCGCGCCCCAGGAGGTAGGCGGGCAGCTGCACCGGCGCGACATAGATGTACTTGAGCGTCCGGTAGTGCTCGCGGTCGTCAATCACGGCCCAGGAGACGCCGGTCATCACCGCGCCGACGTACATGTAGAAGGCGTTGCCCAGGTACATGTAGGCAAACGTCGGCGACTGGTAATTGCCCTGGGTGATGACGGCGTACATCACGACCAGGATGGCGGCGCCGGCCAGCGGCTTGACGATGGAGTAGACGGCGAACAGGAAGGGGTCGGCCCAGTTGGATTCAATCTGCCAGCCGAGCCAGGTCGCCATGCGGAATGAGCGGGTGAAGCTGGCCAGCCGCCCGCGCAGCGCCAGGGTAGTCTCTGAAGTTGTCATGAGTGTTTATCCGTTCTGCGTATTGCGTGTTGCGTCAATTGAAAATAACGCTTTGAGTTGAAAGGATGAAGGATGAAGGCGGAAGGATGAAATCTTCTCCCTTGAACATAGCTCTCTGCGTTCGTAGTGAGGCGCTTCAGCGCCGTTGAAAGGATGAAGGATGAAGGCGAAAGGATGAAATCTCCTCCCTTGAATAGCGCTCTGTTTGTAGTCAGGCGCTTTAGCGCCGTTTTGCCGCGCTGAAGCGCGTCACTACAAGCATAAAGCGCGGCACTACAAACACGCTAAAACGCTGAAACGCTACAACGCTGACTTGAGCGCCGTTTTGCCGCGCTGAAGCGCGTCACTACGAGCCAATTTTCATCCCCCTGCCGCCAGTCCATGGGGAATTCCCTTCTCCCCTCTCCCCTCTCCCTTCTCTCTTCTCTCTTCTCTCTCCCCTTGTTCCCGCCGTTTCACCCCCGGCTCTCGGTGATGCGGCCCTCGCGGATCGCCAGCCGCTCCATGTAGCCCAGGAGCAGTCGTGCGCCGAGCAGGAAAAGCACGCACAATCCCAGCAGGATCAGCGTCTCGCTCTGCACGTCCAGGAAGCCGAGCGCCGCGCCGGAGGGGAAGATCAGCTGGCGCATGGCGTCCAGCCCTAAGGTCAGCGGGATGATGGAGGCGACGGTGGCCGTCCAGAAGCCCAGGTTCTTGATGGGGAAGTAGAAGCCGGAGAGCAGGTAGACCGGCTCCTGTGCCAGGTTAGCCAGATGCCAGGCCTCGCGGCTGAGCAGCAGGAAGAGCGAAGCGGCCATCATCCCCATCCCGTAGAGCGCCGTCATCGTCAGCGCAAAGACGGTGATGAGGTGGGGCAGGCTGGTCACGACATACCGCACGTGGAAGAGCCAGCTGCCCAGGATCAGGATGGCGGCGGCCCGCAGCGCGGTCGCCACCAGGCCGCCTAGCGCCATCCCCAGCAGAATGGCCATCATGGAATTGGGGGCGGCGATGTAGAGGCCCAGGTTGCCGGTCTCTTTTTCCCAGTAGAGCTGGCTGGACATGCTCCAGAGGATGTTGAGCCAGAAGGCGGTCATCGCGCCGCCGACAACGGCGAAGCCGACATACTCCTCCGCTGCGCCGATGGCCCGGTAGATGAAGACGTAGGCCGCTACGCCCAGCAGCGGCAGGAAGATGTCAAAGATGAGCCACGAGAGGTCACGCTGCTGCCCGATCACGCGCGGGTAGGCGCGGGCGACTACGGTTTGCAGGAAGAGCCGCCAGCCGGTGTTTTTGTGGATACGCTCAGTCATGAGCCTGCGCCTTTTCTGCCTTTTCCGCTTCCATTTCCAATTCCGTCTTTCCCACTGCTGTCTCTTCCGCTTCTGTCTTCTCCACGTCTTCCATGCTGCGCCCGACCAGTTTGACAAAGACGTCCTCCAGCGTCGGCTCGCGCTTGGTCAGATTGAGCAGGTGGACGTTGTGGCGGGTCATCAGGTTGATCACCGCGCCCAGTGCGTCTTCCTCTTGCAGGATGAACTCCAGCGCGGCGCGGCCATCCAGCGGGCGGTGGACGACGTGGCAGACGCCGGGCAGCGCCTCAAAGCTGGCCGCGGTCAGGCCGTTGAGCGGGCTGACCTCCATCGTGAAGATCGCTTCGTGCTGCAACTCATGCTTGAGCGCGGCGGGGGTGTCGCAGGCGAGTACCTTGCCCTGGTTGATGATCGCCACGCGGTCGCAGAGATCGTCGGCCTCCACCATGTAGTGCGTCGTCAGCAGCAGTGTCCGGGTGGGGTCCTCTTGCATCCACCGGCGGATGAAGGCGCGGATGTCGCGCGCGGCGTTCACGTCCAGCCCTAAGGTCGGCTCGTCCAGGAAGAGCACCTCCGGGTCGGTGAGGAAACCGCGCACGATGTTCATCTTCTGGCGCAGGCCGGTGGAGAGCTCCGAGGATTTGGTGTTCAACCGGTCGGCCATGCCGACGACGCCCATCAGTTCCTGGATGCGCCGGTTGGCCTCCGGCGAAGGGATGCCGTAAAACTGCGCGAACATCCAGAGGTTCTCCCGGACGGTGAGCAGCCCATAGCCGGAGGATTCGCCGCCGGAGACCATGTTGATCCGCTCGCGGACGCGCTGCGGCATACGCACCACATCATACCCGGCGACGCGCGCGACGCCGGTGGTGGGGGCCAGCAGCGTAGTGAGGATTTTGATGAGCGTCGTCTTGCCGGCACCGTTAGGCCCCAGGAGGCCGAAGAGCTCGCCCCGCTGCACCTGGATGGTGACGTCGTGCAACGCGGTCAACTCGCGGGCCGCGCCTTTTTTCTGGCCGCGCAGTTTGTAGACGCGGCCTAACTGCTCGGTTGCTACGGCTAAAGATTGGTCCATGACAAGTCCTTTAAGAGTCTTTTGCAGCTTCCCCATTATAACAGAAATCCCCGGGGGCGCGCCCCCGGGGATTGGCTATCGGCTGCTGCCGTTCACAAACCGGTCGCGCGCTCCTCTTGTTTGAGGGCTTTGATCGCCCCGACGCCCTGAACCATGGGGACCAGGAAAGCGATCCTGACCAGCAGGCCGGTGACCGGGTTAACGCCAGCGCTCACTGCGCCGACAATTCCCAAGATGCCGTCCAGTGCGTAGAGCACAATGGCGAGGATCAATGCCACCCCGATCCGGTTTTGGGTGAAGAAAGCCAATCCCAGGTAAACCAGACCGACAATGATGGAGAAGTAGCCCATTCCCAGCTGGAGCAAAAGCTCTACCTGGAACAGGACGGCCACCAGGCCGAGGATCAGGTTCACCGCCGCGATAAAATAGAGGACGCCACAGGCATTCTTGAGTCGCCGGCATGGATCGGAGTCCGATTGCGGTAAAGGCTGCCCATCACGCAGCCCCCGCAGTTCCGACGAAAAAAAGCTCTGCACTAATTGCACTTTCAGGAGGGAGCCGTCGGGTAATCCAAACTGCTGCCCGGCTCGTAGCGCCTGAGCGCTGGCGATGGTGCCCACCGGGATGCCATCTAATTTGACCGTGAAGTTTTTCCATAAACCGCCCCAGGAAAGCTCCAGCCGCTTGCGACCTTGAGGTTGCAGGGCGTAACGTCGGGTTGGCATCGCAAAAACTCCTTCGTATCAATGAGAATTGTCCGAATTATAAATCCGGCGTAGGAATTGGCAACTACGTGGGCGTAGAGACGCTTGATGGCGTCTCTTAGTCTCTTAGGGGCTGAAAGTAGTGCAGCCGCCGCTACATGTTGGCCCATGAGCGGTCGCGTTATACGTTGGGATGGTGGCTAATGTGGCACTTTCTTCTTGCTGGGCGTAGTATAAGTCCCAATGTAGTCGCGCATTAACAATTTCGCGGTACCTATGGTTTGGCATTGGAGTCTATGGTGACCGTCCCTAACCGGATCACGTCGCTGGCGGGCGCGCCGGCCAGTGTTACCGGCAGCCGGTCGCCATTGAGCCGGTACATTCCGGCCTGGAGGGTGTACTCGCCCGGCGGCAGCTCCGGCGGGATCAGGATGCCGTAGTGATCGGCCAGCGTTTTCCCGGCCAGCCAGCGGTCGGTGGGATCGGTGTTGCCGACCGGCTCGCTGTCGTTTTGCGCGATCAGCTGCCCTGCGGCGTTGAGCAGGTGGACGAAGATCTTGAGACGCTCACCGGGCGTAGCGGGGGCCTGCCAGAAGAGCACCACCGGGATTACGTCACCGGGACTGAGGGTGCGCACCGGCACGCTGTACCCTTCCAGTTGAATGGTCTCGCCCAGGCGGGCGTCCAGGCGCTGCTCCGGGACCTGGGGGGCCGGTCCCGTGCCGTAGCGCGCGACCCGCACCGAGCTCATCCACTGCTCCTGGGCTTTGTAGCCCCAGGTGGCCAGGGCGCCCTCCAGCCAGCGGTGGGGGTCGGATTCCGCATCGCCCCAGTAGAGGACGAAAAGCTGGCGGTGCTGGCCGACTTTTTCTTTAGCCCACCGGGTTGTCTCTTCCGGTTCCGGGTGGTAAAGCGCCGGGTAGACCGGCAGCGGCCCCTGGTAGTAATAGGTGAAGACTTCCCATTGATTGGGCGCGTCCAGAATGATCGCGTCGCCGGGGCGACTTTCGGCGGCGATCCAGGCGGCGATGCTCCGGTAATCGTCGCGCCGGTAAGCCGGGTCAGTGTAGAGGTGCTGGAGCGAGCGGGCCTGGGTTGGCAGCAGGCTGAGCAGCAAGCCCCCCGCCAGCAGTCCGGCGAGACCTCTGGCCAAAGGCCAGGAGTCTCTCGCCAGGAGGCGAGGCCCGCGCGGGTTTTTATCATTGTTTTCTGGGTGGCCTGGCGTGAGTCCTTTTTTCAGGGGAGCGCTCAAGCCGCGCAACGGCAGCGCCAGCACCACGGCCAGCGGGGCGGTGGAGACCAGCAGGAATTTGAGATAGGCCGGGCGGTAGGCCCCCAGCGCGGTCAGGAGCGCGAGCGGCACCAGGGCCATCCCGGCGGCGGCCCAGGCCGCCAGCCGCGAGCGGGGCCGGCTGAACAGCGCCAGGAGTACCAGGAGGCCGGCGCTGACGATTCCCCAGGTTCCCGCCTGGCCGGGCAGGGTGATGCCGAACAAGAGCGCGCGCGCCATCTCCTGCAGGGCGGTGGTGGTCGGGACCGTTGCCAGATCCGGCGGACGCCAGAAGGTGAGCGTGAAGAGCTGCGGCAACCAGGGCAGGAACGCGAGCGCGGCCAGCAGGTGGAGGGCGACCCACGTCGTCAGCGGCCGCCACTGCCAGGGCCGGCGTGTCAGCCACCAGAGGCCAAACGCCAGGTTCAAGCCGAGCAGGGCCAGTGCGTACATGTACTGCGTGTAGAGCCCTAAGATCAGGCAGCCGAGGAAAAGGGCGAGTGTGAGGCAGCGGGGGAGGGTTCGCCCGGCGGGTTGCGGACTGCGGTCCATGGTCAGTATGGTAGCCCATAACGTCAAGACCGTGACCAGTCCCAACAGCGCGTACATTCGCGTTTCCTGGCTATAGTAGACCGCCAGCGGATTCACGGCGACCAGGAGGGCCGCTCCCGCCGCGACGAGCGGGCCGCCGGCGCGCCGTCCCACCGCGGCCGCGACGGCCACGGTCAACAGGCCGCACAACGCGGAGAGGCTGCGCTGGGCAAATTCCGAGAGGCCGGTGGCGAGTTGCCAGCCATGCAGGAGCAGGTAATAGGCTGGTGGGTGGACGTCCATCTGCGCGCCCCGAATGATGAGTGTGAGCGACCGTTCGGCCAGGCGGGCGGCGTTCCCTTCGTCGTTCCAGAAGGATTGCGCGCCCAACTGGTGGAAGCGCAGCCCGGCTGCCAGCAGCAAGACCGCCAGCACCCAGAGCCGGAGCGTCCAGGCGGCCGGCGGTATAGGTGGAGTTTTAGTCCTGAAGGTTGGTTTCAAGGGCGATGTCATGAGCGTTGGCACATCATGCGGAAAAATGTGAATAGTGAGCAGTGAGTAGTAAGGAGTGCCTTGGACCGCCGGTACTGCTCACTCCTCACGGCTCACTGACTGCTTTACGAAGGAGCCGGCGACCGCGTTGGGGTTAGCCGCAGCGCCGCCAGGATTTTCTCGTCAGGGATCGCGCCATGCCGGCTAATGGTGGGGGGACTCTGGGTACAGTCCACGCCGGTGGAGGGAATGCCCAACCGGCAGCGTCCCCCATCCAGGATCAAGGCGACCATCTCACCCAGTTGTTCGGCCGCTTCCTGGGCCGTGATGGAAGAAGGGTAACCGGAACGGGTGGCACTGCTGACGACCAGGAAACCGCCCAGTGCGTTGAGGAGAGGTTGGAGGGTGGGCAGGTCGGGGACGCGCAGCGTGACGCGCGCCGGTTTGGTCTCTAACGGCAGCCCGGTGCCTGGCGGCAAAATCAGGGAAAGCGGGCCGGGCCAGAAGCGCCGGGCCAGGCGGCAGGCCTCTGCCGTGGCGTGTCCCAGGGTGGTGAGCAGGTCAGCCGAGGCCATGAGCAGCGGGAGTGCCGGCTCCGGTTCGCGCTCGCGCGCACTGTAGAGCCGGGTAATGGCATCGGCATTCCAGGGCGCGGCTGCAAGCCCGTAAACCGTATCGGTAGGGATCACCACCAGCTGGCCGGCCTGGAGAGCGGTCACGGCGCGTTCCACCGATTCGGGATGGCGGATGGGCATGATGGGCGCGCTCATGGTTCCCTCAAGACCCACCGTTCTAACGCCACGGCTGCGCCCTCCTGGGCCAGCGGGGGCGCCTGCCAGCCGGCCGCTGCCCGCACGGCCGGCACGGCGTTCCCCATCGCCACACCCAGGCCCGCCCATTGGACCATGGGCAGATCGTTTTCGTGATCGCCCACCGCCATAACCTCAGCCTGCTTCAGCCCCAGGTGTGCAGCCAGCCAGGCCAGGCCGCTCCCTTTATCTACGCCGCGCGGCACCACTTCCACAAATTGGGCATGGGAACGCCAGACCTCAGCGGAGCCATTCGTCGTGGCCTGGAGCGCTTGCTGAATGGCGGGTATCGCTTCGGCCTCGGCCATGAATAGAATCTTATCCACAGGCGCTTGTTGGATGAGGGACTCCCAGGAGCCGGGCACCACGGTGGCTTCCCCCAGCAGCATGGTGTAGAACTCGGCCGGGTAACGCCACTCGTGCAGGAAGATGTGGCCCTGGGAGTAGAGGGCCACATGCCACCGGTGGGCTTCGGCTAAGGTGGCCACGGCGTGCGCTACCGCCGGGGAGAGCTGCGCCCGATAACGGGGGGCGGCGTCGGCCGGCGCTTGAATCCAACCGCCCTGCATACAGATCAAAGGGGTGGTGAGGCCCAGTTGTTGGGCAAAGGGGAGTGCGGCGTTGAACATCCGGCCGGTGGCGAGCGTGACCAGCACGCCACGCGCCTGCGCCAGTGCAATCGCCCGCCGCGTGCGGGGGCCGATCTTCAGATCGTCCCCGATGAGCGTTCCGTCCAGGTCAAATGCGACTAAGCGAATCATGATTGACTCTATTGCAACAAGGTGGTTTTACCGCGGGGTTCGCAGAGAACGTGGAGTATTTTTTAATGAAAAACTCTGTGGGCTCTGCGTTCTCGGCGGTCAGTTTTTTCAAAGTCGCCCTATTGGCTGAGTAATACTGAGAGCACGGCTGCCCACAGGAGTCCCTGGAGCATCAGCAACCCGCCCCACAGGAAGTAGACGGCCATCCGCTCGCGCCGGTAGAGCAATCCGCCCAGGCCGCCGTTGACCAGCAGGAAAATCGCCCCGATGACCGGGAAGTAGAAAATGCGACCGGCCGAGGCGACCAGGTGAGCCTCTCCTAACGGGTCCACCCGCAGTGCAATTTGCGCGGGCAGGTAGGGATAGGCGCTACAGAGCATACCCACCAGCAGGAACAGTAACAGGGTGCTGCTGGATAAGAGCGCCAGGCCGAGGGGGTCCCGCCAGATCACCCAGTCCAAAAAGGCCGGGTGGGTGGAGACCTCTTTCACTTCTTGCGTGGGCCCCATCTCCAGCCGCTCGCGGAAGGTGGTGAGGAAGCCCTCCAGGTCGGCGGGCGAGATCGCGTAGGCCATCTCCTCGGTGCGGATGATGACCTGTTGGGCCGGCGGCTGGGTCGCGTAGAACAGGATCGGGCCGAAGGCCGGTGCTTCGCCGAAGCCAACGTAGTGACCGGGCCAGCGCAGCCCACGGCGGAATTGCAGTCCCGTGAGCTCGGAGCCGGGTTGTACGCCGCGCACGGCCGCCATCGGGATCTGGTGCTCGTTGCCGCCCCAATGGATGACCAGCGCGTTGCGGTCCATGGCGTAGGAGGCCTGGGTCAAGCCGCGCAGCCGGTAACCGACGATGACCGCGCCGCTCACCGCCAGCAGCGCCACCACCATGAGCAGGAAGGTCCAAAAGGCGAGGGGCAGCCGGATCGCCGCGACCACCGCACCGGCGGCGACCAGCCCCAGGGCCACCGTCAATGCCAGACCGATTTGCCAGCCCCGCCGCACATCCAGGGTCCAGGTTGTCATATGCCGTTACGTCCCTATAGCTCCTGCCGGGATTCCAGGGCCCGGGTCAGTGTTACCTCGTCGGCGTACTCCAGGTCGCCGCCGACCGGCAGGCCGCGTCCCAGGCGCGTCACGCGCACGTTCAGCGGCTTGAGGCGGGTGAGCAGATAGGCCGCCGTGTAATCCCCCTCGCTGGTGGGATTGGTCGCCAGCAGGACCTCGCGGACGCCGCCGGCCTTCAGGCGGGTTTCCAACTCGGCCACGCGCAGGTTCTCCGCGAAGACGCCGTGCAGGGGGGAGAGTGCGCCATGGAGGACGTGATAGACGCCGTGGTATTGGTCCGTCCGCTCCAGGGCCAGCAGGTCCATCGGCTCCTCCACCACGCAGACCAACCCCTTGTCGCGGGCCGGATCGGCGCAGATGGGGCAGGGATCTTCCTCCGTCACGTTGTAGCAGAGGGAGCAGAACCGCGTTTTCTCCACCAGCGCCTTCAACCGGTCGCTCAAGCGTACTGCCAGATCGGATTGACCGCGCAGCAGGTAGAAGGCCAACCGCGAAGCGGTTTTGGGTCCCACGCCGGGCAGTTCGGAGAGCGTCTCAATCAGCTGCGTGACCGAAGGGGGGACAGCCGTTGTGCTCATCTCAGAAACCGGGCAGCCCCATCCCGCCGGTGAGCGCCCCCATCCGGTCGGACATCAGCGCCTGGGCCTTCTGGATGGCCTCGTTGACCGCCGCCACCAACAAATCCTGGAGCATTTCCACATCTTCTGGATCCACCACCTCCGGTTGGAGGGTGATGCTCTGGACTTGCAGGCCCCCGGTAATGGCAATGGTGATCGCGCCGCCGCCGGCCGTCACCGTCACCACCTCTTGTGCGGCCTCGGCCTGGATGCGTTCCATGTCGCGTTGCATTCGTTGCACCTGGCGCATCAGGTCATTGGGATTCATGCGCATACCGCCACCTTTCATGATTGTGTTCCTCCCTATGGAATATGAAAATAGAAACCAGTTAAGGAGTGAGCAGAGAGCAGCCGGTAGCCTGTTTCCTGCTCACTGCTCACTGCTCACATCATTCACGTTAATCTTTCCTTCGCAAGTCATACAGGAAAACCGCCGCGCCGGGGGCTTCAAAAGCGTCCAGCCGGGGCCATTGTTGATCCAGTTCAGAAAGGATGAAAGCCTGTTCGCTGATGCCGTTGAAGGTATGGACATGCATGAACAGGAACCAGACGCGCGTTCCCGGCAAGCGGGCCACATCGTCGCGCAACAGATTGAAGTTGCCGTTGGAGACCTGCCCTACCTGGTAGAGCGTGGGGTCGTTCAGGCCGAAGCGCGGGGCGTAATAGGTAAACGCCGGCGCGGCGGCGTGATAGACGTAGATCCGGTCGCCCGGCTGCCATTGCTCCTGGATGTGCTGGATGACCGGGCGCGGCTCCTCGGTGGTCCAGGGGCTGGCGAGCACGGTCAACGAGCGGTAGAAGGGGTGAAACAGCAGCAGCAGCACCAACAGTACCGCGGTCAGCCGTGAGTGGGCGGCCAGCGCGCGGTAAAGTGTTTGCGTGCCGGCGGCGATCAACAGAAAGGTCGGTGGCACGGCAAACAAGAGCACGCGGATGTAAAGCGGGTAGAGCCGCAGCATGGAGGCCAC
>CAYTGR010000022.1:49248-61468 GCA_964437445.1 uncultured Anaerolineales bacterium
CGGCAAACAAGAGCACGCGGATGTAAAGCGGGTAGAGCCGCAGCATGGAGGCCACGACGGCCAGCCCCAGCGGCAGGAGCAGCGCCAGCAGCCAGGTCAGGCGGCGCTCCCGCCAGAGCGCAACCGCGCCGCTCAGCCAGGCGAAGGTCGCCAGCCCGTAAAATGGCAAGCCCCCGGCGAAGACCAGGAAGTCAAACCAGCTCTGCGGGAACCAGTAGAGATCGGTGAGCGAGCGGGGGGGAAAGGGCGCGAAGAAGTCGTGCCAGAACGCGCGCAGGAAATCGTTGGCCAGGCCATGTCGCAGGACGAGCGCGTAGAGCAGACCCAGGCTGAGGCCCCACAGCAGCGGGAGCACGGCCAGCCGGAGCAGCCGGGACCATTCCCGCCGCCATAGCGGCTCCCCCAGCAGGGCCACGCCCAGTCCCGCCAGCACAAAAGTGGCCGGGTAGGAGAGCCAGGGGAGGAGCGCGCTGCCCAGCCCCAGGGCCAGCACCCGCCGCCAGGAAGGGAGCGCGCCTGTCGGTGTGGCCGGTGGGGCGAGCAGCGGTCCAACGAGTGCATAGGCGACCAGGGCCGCCAGGGCGTCGGTGGCGTAGGGCTTGAGCTCGGATGCGTAGTAGATCAGCGGTTGCGACCAGGCTAAGAGGGCCGTGGCAAACAGCGCTGCGCCGGGTCCCAACACAGGCCGCGCCACCCGGTACATCAGCCAGAGGGAGAGCAGCCCGCCCAACAAGGGCACAAGCCGCAGCGCCGGTTCCCCGGTACCGAAGAGTTGCGTGGCAGTCTTCACGGCCCACAGGAAGCCGGGGGGCGCGATCTGATTATCCGCCAGCGGCTGCAACAGGCCCTTAAAGTCGCGCTGCAAGATATTCAACGCCAGATAGGCTTCATCTAACCAGAGCGAGCGGTTCGCCCGGTATTGGGCCAGACGGGCCAGCAGGCCCAGGCCGGCAATGAAGGTGAAGGCAAGGGCGGCCCGCTCGTCGCGCAACAGGGAGGCCAGGCGCAGGGAAGAACCGCGCGGGGTATCGCCCTCGGCTTGAGGTATTTGCTCCTGCACCTGTGAACTCATCGTGGTCTCTTTATTGCCCTGCAATGCATGACCCTGGCGGCTAACCGGAGACCACCTTGGGCTGGGCCCCCAGTTGGGTGACGGCGCGCTGCACCAAATCGTCAGCCAGTGGGTCATTCGGCGGCTCTTCAGGAGGCGTGAGCGGCACGGCCGGGCGGGACGCCGGGACTGGGGGCGGGGTCCACTCTTTCTCCAGCACACAGCGTACCCGGATAGGCTGCCTGAATTTGCGGGCCAGGGCCTCTTCCAGCGCGCGCCGGTTAGCTTCGTCGTTGACTTTATCGCGGTGGAAGGGGTATTTAAAGCCGATGACCAGGACGCCATCGCTCTCCATACCCAGTGGCCGGGCATCGCGCAGCAAGGCCGCCAGGTTGACCGGTTGGACGGTAGCAACAATGTCACGCCAGCCTTTGAGGATATCCTCTACCGGCAGTGTCCCGCTGCCGGTGGCCGGAGGCGGGGCGGTTGGGGCTACCGGAGGGGGGGCGACCGGCTGTTTCGCCGGCGCGGGGGGAGGGGGCGGCTGGCGGTCGGCAGCCGGGGCCCGCGCGGGGAGGCTGGCCGGGCGCGCCGTTTCAGCCGGCGGCCGCTGCTCCGGCGGGCGGGTGGAGGGCGTGACGGCCGGCGGGCGCTGGGGGGGTGGGGGGACCGGCGCTGCCGGGGATTGCTCCAGTGCTACTTCTACAAAGGCCAGTTCCAGCGGCAACTGGGGCTGCCAGCCGGTGCGGCTTTCCGCGGCTACCTGGCTGAAGCGGCGGACTGCTTCCACCAGACGATCGGGCTCCGCGCCGCGAGCCAGCTCTTGCAGCAGGGGCCGTTCTTCGGCGGTCGGATCGGTCCAGGTATCGCCGGCGCCCAGGCGCATCAGGAGCAGCCCGCGCAGCAGATCGGCGGTCTGGCGCGCCAGCTGACGGGGGTCGGCGCCGCCATCCACTGCCCGGTTGATGGTGTGCAGGCCGCCCTCCAGGTCGTGTGCCAGCCAGGCGCGGGCCAGCGCCTGCACGACGTCCCGCCGTTCCGCGCCGAGGATCTGGCGCACCATTTCGGCGGTCACTGTCCCCTCGGCGGCCAGCTGGTCCAGCAGGCTGAGCGCGTCGCGGAAGCTGCCAGTGGCGGCCCGGGCGATCAGGTCCAACGCTTCCGGCTCGGCCTGGATGCCCTCGGTGCGGGCAATTTGCGCCATCCGCTCCACCAGCACGGTCAAAGGAATGCGGCGGAATTCAAACCGCTGGCAGCGCGAGAGCACCGTTGGCGGAATCTTGTGGGCTTCGGTGGTCGCCAGTACAAACAGCACATGCTCCGGCGGCTCCTCCAACGTTTTGAGCAGCGCGTTGAAGGCGGCGGTGGAGAGCATGTGGACTTCGTCAATCACGTAGACCTTCAGGCGGGCCTGAGCCGGACGGAAGCCGACCTTCTCCAGGAGCTCGCGCACGTTATCTACCCCGGTGTTGGAGGCCGCGTCAATTTCAATCAGATCCATCAGACGGCCCTCGTTGACCGCCCGGCAGATCTCGCAGGCGTTACAGGGGCGTTCCTCCACCGGCGCTAAGCAGTTGACCGCTTTGGCCAGCAGGCGGGCGGTTGTCGTCTTGCCGGTGCCGCGCGGCCCGGCCAGCAGGTAGGCGTGATGGATGCGGCCCTGGCGCAGCGCGTTGCGCAGGGTGCGCACGATGTGCTCCTGGCCCATCACGTCGTCAAAGGTCTGCGGTCGCCATTTACGGTAGAGTGCCTGTCCCATGTTGCCTCCCGGCAAGGGGATAGTCTATCACGGATGGGGAATGTGGCAAGCGGACAAAAACTCCCGGAGCCAGGGGAGGCTCCGGGAGGGATACCTGCTCAGGCGTGGCGTTAGCGCTTTTCCTCAGCCTGTTCCAGGGCCTCAAACAGGCGCTGGAAGGCTTTGAGGAACTCAATCGGCATCGGGAAGATGATCGTGGAGTTCTTTTCCACGGCGATTTCGGTCAGCGTTTGCAGATAGCGCAGCTGGAGTGTGGCCGGGTTGGCGGAGATGACGTCGGCCGCCTGAGCCAGCTGTTGCGAGGCCTGGTACTCGCCTTCGGCGTGGATGATCTTGGCCCGCTTCTCGCGCTCGGCTTCGGCCTGCTTGGCCATGGCGCGCTGCATGGTCTGCGGCAGCTCCACGTCCTTGACTTCTACGACGCCGACTTTGACGCCCCAGGGCTCGGTCTGTTCGTCAATGATCATTTGCAGCTGCTGATTGACCTTCTCGCGGTGGGCCAGCAGTTCATCCAGTTCCGATTGGCCGATAACGTTCCGCAGTGTCGTCTGGGCGATCTGCCAGGTGGCGCGCCGGTAATCCTCTACGTTGACGATGGCTCGTTCGGGGTCAATGACCCGGTAGAGGACCACGGCGTTGACCTTGACGGTCACGTTGTCGTGCGTGATACACTCCTGCGGGGGCACGTCCATTGGGACGGTCCGCAGGTCCACTTTTACCATCCGGTCAATGAACGGGATGATGAAGAAGAGTCCCGGTCCCTTGGCGCCGACCAGGCGGCCTAACCGGAAGATGACACCCCGCTCGTATTCCTGGACGACCCGGACTGCCGAAGCAAGCAGGACAAGGCCCAGGACGATAATCCCACCCAGAATACAAACTCCAATGCTGATTGCTCCTTCCACCATCATGCCTCCTTTCGCGAACTTGGACGTCAGCCTGGCGAGGCTGATAAAACTCTCAGCTCCATTATAGGAGCGAAGTTGCAGAAGGCAAGCCCTATCCCAGGGCCACATCCAGGATCATCATCACGGCGAAGCCGATCATGACGCCCAACGTCGCCAGGTGGGGATGTCCGCCCTGTTGCGATTCCGGGATCAGGTCCTCGGCGACGACGAAGATCATCGCGCCGGCGGCGAAGGCCAGCGCGTAAGGCAGGATGGGGCGGGCGACCAGGACGGCGGCGGCTCCTAAGACACCGGCGATGGGCTCCACAATCGCCGACAGCTGGCCGTACCAGAAGCTCCGGCCCGGTGACATCCCTTCCCGTCGCAACGGCATGGAAACGGCCAGTCCTTCTGGGAAGTTCTGGATGCCGATCCCCAGCGCCAGCGCGACCGCGCCGGCCAGGCTGGCCGAGGGGAGGCCCGCCGCGACGGCGCCAAAGGCAACACCCACGGCTAAGCCTTCTGGGAAGTTGTGCAGGGTGATGGCTAAGACCAGCAGTGTGATGCGCTTCCAGGTGGTGTGCAGACCTTCGGCCTCGGTCTCGCCCCGGTGCAGGTGGGGCAGAACGCGGTCAATCCCACGCAGGAAGAAGCCGCCCAGCAGGAAGCCGATGGCCGGTGGCACCCATTCGGGCAGGGGCCCACCGGCCGACATTTCAATGGCCGGGGCCAGCAACGACCAGTAGCTGGCGGCGATCATCACGCCGGCGGCAAAGCCCAACATGGTATCCAGCAGCTTGCGGCTGACCTCGCGGGTGAGAAAGACGGTGCCGGCTCCCAGGGCGGTGACAAACCAGGTGAAGGTCGTCGCCAGCAGGGCTTGCAGGATGGGGTTAAGGCCGGCCATAGTTTGAAGCATAGAACCTCCTTAAGAAAGTAGTTAAGAGTTGCAAGTTGAGTTGGTAGTCAGGCGCTTGAGCGCCGTCTGAGCCGCGCTGAAGCGCGGCACTACGAACCTATTTTCATCCTGCCGTTGGTGCACGCCGGTCATGGAGGGCGAACGGCAGGTAGAGCAGCAGGCAGACGATCAGGGCGACCCCTTCTATGGCCAGGATGTACCAGGGCCAGGGGCCCAGCAGGTCCAGGAGGCTGGCGGTTTCGGGCTTGTGCGCGATGAAGAGATAGTTACTGCCCAGCAGCCGGTTGACAAAGAAGATGATCAGCATGTAGAGATTGGCCCCGATGGCAACCCGTTTGAGCGATTGCCAGGTGGGGCGATACCCCTCCACTGCCGTCATGTAGATGGCCGCGGTGACGATGGAGCCATGAGAGATCATCACCTGGAAGGCCCGGAAGTGGGGGAAGCCATAAATGCCGGCGTCAGGCGTCAGGAGGGCCTGGAGCGCGCCGCCGATTCCCAGGAAGTAGGCAAATTCGTAAATGGCATAGCTTTTAGTTATCAACATGATGGCGCTCAGGAAGACAAAGATGCTGCACAGGTGGAGCGGGAGGGTGGTCTGGACGCTCCACTGCCCGGTGGTGTAGTTCCAGAGATGCCAGAGCAGCTCGTCCACAATGAGCACGGTCGCCAGCCCCCACCGGAACGCTCGGCGCGCGGCGGGGTTGGTGTTGCGCCGCAGGTAAAAGATCACCCAGAGATTGACCAGCGCCACGACACCTAAGGCGATCAAATGGGGCGGCCCAAACAAGATAAACGGTGCTCCGGTGTAGTCCTTCCCAAAAAACTCACCCATGATTTACTCCTCTGAGATATAGAAACCAGTTAAGTAGTGAGCAGAGAGCAGGCGGTAGAAATTCCTGCTTCCTGCTCACTGCTCACATTTTCATCCCCCTGCTACCAGCGCGCGTGGTGCTCCTCGGCAAAACCGATCAGGCCGTCCAGGTGGATCAATTCCCCGTCGTCGGTGCGCGCCGTACCGTGGTAACGGCCAAACATCTGGTGGACCTCGCTGGTGATCAGGAGCAAGTTGGTGGCCGCCGTGCGGTCGTAGAAAGGGACAAATTCCAGGTCCAGCCGGCCGTCGGGGGCGACCATGTGCCAGGGCTGCATGAAGTCCCCTGAACGATAGGTGAACTCCACCGCGCCCAATTTGTGGATGCGCCCCTCCAGGATCAGCGCGTTTTCGGTGGCCGCGGTGGTATCGCCAAAGCCATAGCCGAGGTTGAGCCCGACGCGCCGGCCGTCGGGCAGGAAGCCGGAGGCGCTCGCCCAGACCCAGAAGGAGCGGTATGCCCACACGCCGCGCCCCCAATCCAGGTTGCCCAGGCAGCTGTCGGGGCGTATTTCCCATCGCCGGCCCTGGTAGTTGATCCAGCCGGTAGCCGGGAGGCAGTTGAGCTTGCGGTTGTAATAGAACCGCCGGCCGGGGATCGGGATCACGATGGTCATGGATTCGTGTTCCGGCGGCACGGCCAGGGTAAGCCCGGCTGCCAGGCCGTGGTCGCCGAATCCCGGCCAGGCCAGGTCAATTTGCCGGCCTTCCGCCGTGACGTCAAATTTCATGCGCGCCTGGCGATCGGCAAATGTGCTGATCCCGGCAGTGCTGTTGCGGGGCAACGTGATGCCACGGCCAAACGGGAGGGTCAGCGTCTGTTCTTCGTGGCGGCGGGCCTCAAAATCCACGACATAGGCGAAGACCTGCCCGGCGTAGCCCAGATCGGCGAGGGTGAAGGAGAAGTAGTGGGTGGGCGTGGTGAGGCCGTAATAGTCCCAGCGTTTGATGCGGAAGCGCTGCAACGGCCGCAGGGCGTAGAAGCGCGCGGCTTCCAGGTTGCAATCCAGCAACGGCTGGCGAGCCCAGCCGACCTGGGCCAGCGCACCCTGGGAATTCAACAAGGGGGACGGTTCACGGATTTCATGTTGGTTCATAGAAGCGGTCATAGGCTCTCTCTGTATAAATGTGGTTTGCCAAAGATCGGGCTGGTGTAGACCTGACCCTTCTATCTTATCACAGAATTGGCGGGAGTAAAAAACGCGCCGGATAGCCATAAGCTACCCGGCGCGCAGAACGATCATTCTGTTCCCGACGGACTATTCGCCCAGATCGGTTTCTTCTTCCTCGCCACCTTCGCCCCCCAATGAAAGCGGGATATCTTTCATCTCTGCCAGCCGTTGGCGGACGGCCGCCTCTATCGCGTTGGCCGTTTCGGGGTGAGCTTTGAGGTAATCCTTGGCGTTTTCCCGGCCCTGGGCCAGCCGTTCGCCGCCGTAGAGGAAGAACGAGCCCCGTTTTTCCACAATCCCCAGTTCCGTGGCTACGTCCAGCATGTCACCGGCGCGGCTGATTCCTTCGCCGAACATGATGTCAAACTCGGCGGAGCGGAAGGGCGGCGCGACCTTGTTCTTGGTCACGCGGACCTGGGTGCGGTTGCCGACGATCTCGCCCTGGACTTTGATGGCGGTCACGCGGCGCACGTCCAGGCGGACGGAGGCGTAGAATTTGAGCGCGCGGCCGCCACTGGTGGTTTCCGGCGAGCCGAACATCACGCCGATCTTTTCGCGCAGCTGGTTGGTGAAAACCATGGCTGTATTGCTCTGCTTGATCGCGCCGGAGAGCTTCCGCAGCGCCTGGCTCATCAACCGGGCCTGCAGGCCAGGGTGGGAGTCGCCCATCTCGCCCTCAATTTCGGCCCGGGGGACCAGCGCCGCCACGGAATCTATCACCACAATGTCAACTGCGCCGCTGCGCACTAACACTTCGGCAATTTCCAGGGCCTGTTCACCGGTATCCGGCTGGGAAATGTAGAGGCTATCTACGTCTACCCCGCAGCGCGCGGCGTAGGTCGGATCCATGGCATGTTCCATATCAATAAAGGCTGCGACGCCGCCGCGCTTTTGCGCTTCGGCCACGACGTGCTGGCAGAGCGTGGTCTTGCCCGCGCCTTCCGGGCCGTAGATTTCGGTGATGCGTCCCCGGGGGATGCCCCCTACGCCCAAGGCGATGTCTAACGCTAAGGAGCCGGTGGGGATCACTTCAATCCTGAGGTGGGTGGCCTCGCCCATGCGCATCAGCGCGCCGTCACCGAAGCGGCGCCGTACCTGCGCCACTGCCTGCTCTAACGATTTGGTCCGTCCGTCTTCTGGCATCGCATCCTCCTGATTACACGCTTTGCACTGATTACATGGATTGCACTGATTCACTGGCTCAGTGTTTCAGTGATGAGTATAGCACAAAAGTTCTATTTGGCAAGCTTCAACGCGCTGTTTTCCGGGGGCGCCCGACCCGGCTGGATTTGGAAGGGGGCGCCGCCACCTGACCCCGATAAGGGGGGACCTCCAGCGCAAAAATGGTGCAGCGGCTGGTATCTAACAGCCGGGTGCGCAATTTGGCGTCCAGGTCTGCCACCTGGAGGGCCGTGGTGATGAGGGTGGGTTGGCGGGCCACGTAGCGGTAGTTGAACAACTGGTAGAGCTTTTCGCGCGCCCAGGGGGTCGCGTTCTCGGTCCCCAGGTCGTCCAGCACCAGGAACGGGGCCCGGCGGACCTCCTCAAAGCGTTTGTCATAGGAGACCGGGCTTTGGGGATTAAAAGCTGCGCGCAGGTGGTCCAGCAGATCGGGGACCACGACGAAGAGCGCTGTATGTCCCTCCCGGGTCCAGGCGTTGGCGATGCCGGCGGCCAGATGGGTCTTGCCGGAACCGTAAGGACCGATGAAGACCAGCCAGCCGGTGGGAGCGGCAGCATATTCGTGAGCCAGGGCCAGGGCGCGGCGCAGATTGTCGGTCTCCTCACGGGAGAGCTCCCCCTGCCGCAGGTCAAAGGTCTCCAATGTCATCCCGCTGTACAGGGAGAGAGTGTTCAGGTCCGATTCGGCCTGATCCACGCCCGCCTGACGGTAATCCGGTGCCAGCAGAGTGACGATATCCACCAGGTCGGGATCGGCCAGGCGCGAACGCAGCCGGGGCTCCAGCTCTTCTAAGGCGCGGTTGGTGGTGATGACGGTGGGCAGGCGGTTCAGGTAGCGGTAGTTGAGCAGCTGGAAGAGTTTTTCCAGGGCCCAGGGGGTGCTCTGCTCGGTGCCCAAATCGTCCAAGATCAGCAGCGGTGCGGTGCGGATTTCGTCAAACCGCTCGGCGTAGGGTTCCTCGCTGGTCGGGGCGAAGGCGGCGCGCAGGTGGTCCAGCAGGTCAGGCACGGTGACGAAGAGGACCGGGAGGCCCCGATCCAGGCAGGTGTTGGCGATGGCGGCGGCCAGATGCGTTTTGCCGCAGCCGTAGCCACCCCGTATGACCAGCCACCCGCGCGGTTTGAGGGCGTAGGCGCGGGCGACGTCGTAGGCCCGACGGAGGTTGTCCTGGCGGTCCACGGGCAGGCCGTGTCCTTCCGGGCGGAAGTTCTCAAAGGTGAACCGTTCCAGTCCCTTGAGGTCGTTCACGGCGACGAGCGCCGCCGCGCGCCGTTGGCGCAGCTCGGCGGCCCGGCAGGCGCAAGGAAAGAGCTGCCCAAAATCGGGATGCCCTACCGGTACGTCTAACCGCACGTAGCCGAAGCCGTGGCAGACGGGACAATGGGGATCGCCCACCAGCCCTGGATCGGTGGCGGGGTCAGTGCTGGATGAGGTCGGCGTACTCGCCCTCAACGTAACGTCGGCGATCTGTCTCGCGATCTCCCCTACGGATTTCATCTTTGCCCTCGGTGCGCCAGCGTTCTAAAATGGCGCGGATATATTTCCAGTTGCGTTTGTTGAGCCGGATGGCCTCGCGGAAGGCCTCTTCAATCCAATCGGGCGGATAGCTCCGTTCCGCCTCTTGAAGCTCCTCACCCAAGAGGGGGGTGAGGGGGCCAATGTTCTGTTCGTAGAGTGTGAAGATGTTGGGCCGTTCCGGCACCGCCGCCCGCGCCGGGCTGAGACCGCGCCGCAGCGCGTCCACGGCGGCCCGGCCGCGGGGGCTGTTGGCGAAATAGCGCTGCTCTACCACGCCGTCGCCGCGCTCCCAGCGGGCCTCCAGCAGCGTGCCACGGGTCACCGCGCGCGCCAGGGCCTCTTCAAGAGCGGATTCCCCGGCCGGGCCGAACGCGGTCTGCACGATCGGGTCGGACCAGAGCTCTGCGCGCGTCACCCACGGCGCGACAGCGCCTCGCAGCTGTGCCAGGCGGCGCAGGACCAGCAGCGTTACCTGGAGCTCGTGCAGGTCGTCTATCTGCGGGACAAGCTCGGTGAAGAGCTGGTCGGGCAGGCGCACGGTAGGTGCTTTACCTTCTGGAAAGCCGGCAAAGTGCTGCGGCAAGGGAGCCCTCACTTGACACGTATTGCGTATTGCGTGTTGCGTATGGCGTGGAGCGGGTAGCCCATCTTACCTCACGCATGGTAATCCTCCGGCGCGATGCGCGTGGCAGCGTCGGCAAACTGGGTGAGCCGGTTGTTGAAGAAGAGCTGCACCGTGCCGGTCGGCCCGCTGCGGTGTTTGGCGACGATGATCTCGGCGATGTGCGGCTTTTCGGTTTCCTCGTGGTACATCTCGTCCCGGTAGATGAACATGACGACGTCCGCGTCTTGTTCGATGGAGCCAGATTCTCTCAGGTCCGAGAGCACCGGCCGCTTGTCGGTGCGTTGTTCTACGGCGCGGGAGAGCTGGGAGGCGGTGATCAACGGCATGTCCAGCTCGCGGGCCAGCCCTTTGAGTGAGCGCGACAGGTAGGAGACCTCTTGCACGCGGTTCTCCGAGCGGAAGTCGCTGGTCATCAGCTGGAGGTAATCCACCAGGACCAGGTCCAGTCCCCGCTCGGAGTGCAGTCGGCGGCACTTGGTGCGCAGCTGGATGGCGGAGATGGAGGGGGTGTCGTCAATGTAGATCGGCAGCTCGGAGAGCCGGCCGATGGCGTCGCTGAAGAGCGGCCACTCGTCGTCGTGGATGTCGCCTAAGCGCAGCCGTTGGGCGTCAATTTTGCTGTAGGCGGCGACCATGCGCTGGACAATCTGCTCGGCCGACATTTCCAGGCTGAAAATGCCGACCGTCTTGCCCCGCTCGGCGCCCCGCAGGGCAAAGGTGAGCAGCAACGAGGTTTTGCCGACGCCGGGCCGGGCCGCGACGATCACCAGGTCAGAGCGTTGGAACCCCCCCAACAGCCGGTCCAGGTCCACGAAGCCGCTGGGGACGCCCATCGGCTCGCCCCGGTGGGCGTAGAGGTACTCCACCCGGTCGTAATACCGCTGCACGACCTCCTGGATCGGTTGGAGATCGCGCGTGACCCGTTTCTCGGAGATGCCGAAGAGCACCTGTTCGGCCCGATCCACCACCTCGTCCACCGGGCGCTCCTCGTCGTAGGCCAGGCGGGCGATGTCGCTGGCGGCCTCCAGCAGGCGGCGGCGGATGGCGGTCTGTTCCACCATACGCCCGTAGGCTTCCACGTTGATCGCCGAGGGGACGGCGTTGACCAGCTGCGAGATGTAGGCCGCGCCGCCGACGCCCTCCAGCTGCTCGCGCCGTTCCAGCGCCGTGGTCAGGGTCAGGAAGTCCAGCGGCTCACGCTGATCGTGCAGCGTGACAATGACTTCGTAGATCCAGCGGTGCTTTTGGAGGTAGAAATCATCGGCGTGCAGAAAGGCCGAGACCCGGAAGATGGCCTCGGGGTCAATCAGCAGGGCGCCGAGGACGGCTTCCTCGGCCTCTATGTTTTGCGGGACGGTCTTATCAGGTGTTGCCATGGGTAATCTCAGGTGAACGGCGGACAGCGTCTGGGAGGATTATCCGCTGACCACGGCCCGTGGGGGTTCAGTCATTGCGCTCCAACCCTTCCAGGTTGAGCGTATCCAGGAAACGGCGGAAAGCCCCCAGGTTTTGATCCGCGACGGTTTCCTCCTCCAGGTCAGGTTCGGGCACGATCCCGGCCACGTCCATCACGCTTTCGTCCACGTAAATGGGGACTTCTTTGCGCACGGCGATGGCGATGGCGTCGCTGGGACGGGAATCCACCTCTATGGTCAGCCCTTTGACATCCAGCACCAGCCGCGCGTAGAAGATGTTTTCCACCAGGGAGACGACGGCCACGTAGCGCAGCCGGGCCCCCAGCGCGTCCAAAAGGTTGCCAATCAGGTCATGGGTCAAAGGCCGTGGCGTCTCCGTTTCCTGCAAATGGATAGTAATTGCTTCGGCCTCAAAGGGACCGATCCAGATCGGCAGGTAACGCTCGGCGCCGGCTTCTTTGAGCACCACAATCCGGTTTTGGGAGATCAGACTGACCTGGATGGTGGCAATGGTGACTTCAATCATTTTAGCAGCTCCGTGTAAATTCTGCTTTTGGCAATCGGCAAACTGAAGTTTGCCCTACATATCTGTTATGAGTGAGATTATACTCGTTTTCTGGTAGCCTTCAATCCAGGGGCTTTAAGTTGGGCGAACTGGCTTGCCGGCCACGAATAAGACACGAATGCACGAATAAGGTACGAATGCACGAATGGGACACGACTGCCGTCCACGAATAAGACACGAATGCACGAATAAGGTATGAATGCACGAATGGGACACGACTGCCGTCCACGAATAAGACACGAATGCACGAAT
>CAYTGR010000022.1:61568-72343 GCA_964437445.1 uncultured Anaerolineales bacterium
AAGGTATGAATGCACGAATGGGGCATGGAGAAAAACTGGGGCGCGCGGTGTAGCGCGCGCCCCTATTCTCTGCTTGCGTGAAGTCAGCACCGCCGGCTCAGGGCTTGACGGTGAAGATCGCGCCGTCGCTCCGGCCGAAGACCTCCGGGAAGTACATTTGTGAGGCGGTGGTGGGCAGCACCTGGTAGGTGCCGGGGACGCTGGCCCGCATCAGGTAGGTGTACTCGTAGGTGCCGCGCGGCAGGTAGGTGGCAAAGAGCGTCACTTTCTCGTCGCGCATCTCGGTGTGCGAGAACCACCACCAGCCCCAACCGTACCAGCGCAGCCAGTAGTCCTCGGCCTCGGCGCTCAGGTTTTGCAGCTCCGGCGCTTCGCCGACGACGCTCGTCGTCTTGAGGCTCAGGTCCACGCCCTCAAACCCCGCCGGCAGCGGATCTTCTACCACGACGTAGTAGAGATCCGTCGGCGCGACCACGGTCAGCCGCACTTTGATGACATCGCCCACGCGCGCGGTGGTGACGGTGGTGGTCGGCGCGCTGAGGGGGGTGTACTGCCGCGCGACGATGATGCCCCGCTCCAGCGCCTTGACCTCTTCCACGGGCAGGAAGTAGCGCAGGTAGGCGGTGTAGTAGAGCTGCCCCTGGCCCGTCTGGTTGCCGGCCGGCGCCAGCCGCTCAATGACCAGCCGGTTGCCCTCTTCCACCAGCAGTTTGGCGATCTCCACCTGGAGGCGGCGGCTTTCGTCAATCGTCTCTGGCGTGACATCGCCTTTGCCGAGCAGCGTATCGTTCAGGTAGACGCGGTAACTGAAGTCACCCTGGAGCTCGCCGCTGGCGCGCATGTAGGCGACCAGCCCCAACAACGACCAGGCGGTGTCCTGCGTGGTGCTCCAGTGGCCCTCCTTGCGGACCGTCATCAGCCAGCGGACGGCGTTGGGCAGCAGCTCGCTTTCGGGCTTGAGCTGCGAGAGCGACCAGAGCACGATGGCGGTGGTGCGGATGTCGGTGTTCATGTTCCAGTAGTCCGGCGTGGCCTCTTCCCAGTGGGTGCCGGTGGCGCTGGTGACGGCCGCACCGCTCAGTTCCGCCACGAGCGTCTGCTGGCGGGAGGGCTCGGCCGGTTCCAGCCGGCTCAACGCTAAGGCCAGCGTTGCCTGCCCGTACTGGCTCAACAGGTGGCGCTTTTCGTAGAGATTGATCGCCACGCCCAGTTCGCCTTGGGCGGACCGGTTGAAGCTGGTGTTGTATTCGGCCAGGACGTAGAGCTGGTAGGCGAGCCGGTTGGCCTGCCAGCCGGCTTGCACATCGCCAACCGAGGTCAGGCGGTTGCGGAGGAAATCGGCGCCGTTGGCCAGCACCTTCTCATCTACGGTGAAGCCGGCGCGCCGGGCCTCCAGCAGGCCGTGCAGGACGTAGGCGGTCAGGTAGGGATGGCTGTCGTCGGCGGTCCACCAGCCCCAGCCGCCATCGTAGTGCTGGTTGGCGTAGAGCCGCTGGAGCGCGATGCTCACCTGCTCTTTGAGATTGGTCTCCAGCTCAGGGCGTTCAATCCCCAACTCCTTGAGCGCTTCGTAGGTCACGACGTTGGGCAGGAAGCGGCTGACCGTCTGCTCGGTGCACTCGTAGGGGTAGTGCTTGAGGTAATCCAGCGCGTCCTGCGTGGCGGCGGTGAGCGAGCCATCCAGCTGCACGGTCAGCTCGCCCTGGGTGGGATCAAAGACGCGCGGCAGCTGCACCAGCTCCAGCCGGGCGTCGGGGCCGGTGCTGATCCGGCCGGCGGTGGCGACCACCTCCGGCGTGGAGTAGCGATAGACGGGCAGCGTATCCTCGCGCCCATCGTAGAGCGTGCCGGCGCGCGCTTCTATTTTCACTTTGACCTGCTCACCCGGCAGGGCGGTCACGTTCCAATCAATCCGGGATTTATCGCCCGCCGGGATGTTGACGGTGAGCGTCGGCTGGGGCTCGGCCACGGCCAGCCCTTCCGTGGTCAGCTTGACCTGGACGGTCTGCGGCTCGGCGGAGTTGTTGTGGATGATGGCGCCGATCCGGGCCTGGTCGCCGACGATGAGGAAGCGTGGGAGGACGGGGCGCACGAGCAGGTCTAAGGTGCTCAACACGTCCACGTCGGTGCGACCCACTAAGGTGTCAGCCGTGATCCCCTTCGCCTGCATCCGCCAGGTGGTGAGGTTGTCGGGCAGGGTGACGACCACCCGCGCCTTGCCGTTGGCATCGGTGCGGACGACCGGATCCCAGAAGGCGGTATCGGCGAAGTTGGTGCGGACAAAGCCGCCCGCTTCGTCACCCCCGCCGCCGCCCCCTTTGGCGCGGGCGGCCAGCTCGCGGTTGAACGGCTCCATGGCGATGACCAGCGGCAGCGAGGTGCGGATGCCGAGGCCGCGCTGGCTCCAGAAGGTCTCCAGCAGCGAAGGTCCCTGTTCGTCGGCGAGTGCCAGCACGGCCAGGTCGGCCAGCCGCAGCGAGAGCTCGGCCTCCACCGGGTGGCCCTGCGCGTCGGTCACGGTGATGTCGTAGGCAGCTTGCTGGCGCGGGCCGTAGTGCTGGCCTGCCGCCATCTCTTTATCCGGCTTGAGCGTGATCCGCAGCGCTTTATCCGCCACCGAGACCGGCAGCTGGATCAAGCCCATCTTGAAGCTGGCGAGCTGGTCGGCGGCCTGGGCGCTGCCCTGCACGATGACCACGGAGACAAAGACATTGGGCGCGTACTCCGGCAGGATCGGGATGCGCACCACCTCACTGTTGCTCTTCAATTCGCGGACTTCGGTCTGGAGGAGATGGCCGCGCTCAATGGTGATGAGGGCCTGCACTGTGCCACTGTACGGTGAGGGGATCAGGATTTCGGCCACCTCGCCGACCTGGTACTCGCGCTTGTCGGGGATCAGGGTGATCCGGTTGGTGCTCTCCCGTTGCCAGGAGACGAACTCCCGGCCGCCCCAGACCCAGATGTAGGCGCTGCTGCGCAGCTCGTTGCCGCGCTGATCCACGCCGGTGACGCGCGCCCGGTAAACGCCGGCCTCCTCCGGCGTGAAGGTGGCCACCGCTTTGCCGTCGGTGCCGGTGGTGGCGGTGGTAGTGAAGACGGGCGTCAGCTCGCGCACCCAATCCCAGTAGAAGCGACCATCCTCGGCCTGCTTTTGGACGTTGTACCACGCTTCCTTCAGGAAGACGACCGTCAGTGGCTGGCCGGCGACGGGCTGCGCCGGTTCGCCGAGGTCCGTGGGGGGCCGTACCACCAGGATATCCACCGGCTTCTCTTTTCCCACCTGGCTCAGGTAGCCGCGCGCGGCCACACCGATGTAGAACTCGCCTTTGTGGACGACGGTGGTGGTGCGGTTGCTCACCTCCTGGCCGTTCAGGTCGGTGACGCTGACCTCTAACGTGAAACGCTGGCTGCTTTGCTGGGTGCTCAGGTCGGCGGGCACCTGGAAAGTCACCCGCCCCTGGGCGTCGGTCTGCGCCTCGCCCTGGGCCAGTAAGTGCCCATAGCCGCCGTACTCAGGCCGGTAGAAGTACCAGTCCCATTCATATTCTCCCCAGCTATACCAGGGGCACGTCTGGCCCGCCGGGCAATCGTAAGCGAAGGTGTAATCGTCGCTCAGGGCGCTCCAGCGGACGGCGGCGTTGGCGACGGGGCCGCCGAAGTAGTAGGTGGCCTCGCCGGTAACGGCGAGGGTGTCGCCGGAGAAGTAGGCCGGCCGGTCGGTGGTCACGGTCACCTGGTATTCCGGCTTGCGGTATTCGGCCACCTGGAAGTTGATGCCGCTGTAGTAGTTCTCTTTTTCATTATTGGCGTTGATGTAGTAACTGCCCAGGGCGGCTTCGGCGTCCAGAGTGATTTCGCCGTGGAAAGTCCCCATGTCGTTCAAGGCGAGCAGCTCGCGGTAGATTTCCTTGCCCTGCGGATCCTGGATGGTAACGGTGACGGTCTGGAGAGCGGTGGGGAGCAGGTAGTGCGCGTCATCGTCGGCCCGCACGATCCCCTTGAAGTAGACAGTCTGGCCGGGGCGGTAGATGGGCCGGTCGGTGTAGAGCTGTCCCCGGTAGGGGCTGGGCTCAAAGTCGGCGCTGACGTTGAAATTCCAGGGTGAGATGCCGTTGTCCCAGCCATTGCCGGCGACGGCGAAATCGCGCTCTCCCGGCTCGCTCACGAAGGCGAAATAGGGATCCCACAGATTGCCGGTGGGGGACGCCGGGGCGACGTAGAGCCCTTGCGCGTTGGTCTGACCGGCGTTGTGCCAGCCGGCGTGCTGCGCGTTGAAGCGCACCGGCAGCCCGCCGGCCGGCTGTCCGGTAGCCAGGTCGGTGGCCCAGACGAGCGTTTCGTAGCGCGATTGCATCAGGGTCAAATTGAGCCGGGACTTGATGAACATGTAGCGTTGCGGCGCGCGCTTGGGATCGCGCCGGAGCACCTCCGGCGCTTGCATCTGGACGTAGTAGAGGCCCGGCGGGAGCTCCTGGCCCTGGGCGTCGGTCAGCGCCAGCCTGACCAGGCGGTACTCGTTGCGCGGGGCGTTGACCGGCTGCGACCAGCGGCGGATCAGCGTGCTTTCCTCCGGCTTGTAGCGCTCCCAGGCCTCCCAGTCGCTATAGCCGTTGAAGAGCATGAACTGCTCCACGGGCAGCCGGTAGAGCGCGACATCCAGTTGCGCTACATTGATGGTAGTGGCGTAAATCACTGTGTCGGTGGTGACGCCAAAGGTGCCCAGCCGGCCATCGGTGTTCAGATTGGCATCGGGGGGCAGGTCGCCGGTGGTGAAGCGGAACCGTAGTGCCTGGCCGAGCGGCGCGCCGTACTGGTCGGGCGTGGTCGCGTCCAGCGCCACGCTGTAGGGGCTGTTGGGCCGGCGCGGGAAATAGATCCGCGCTTCGGTGGCGTATTCCGACCAGTAGACATACACGTCGGTGATCGGCGGCGTGAGGGTGAGATGCCGGGTGAAGACGTCGGTCGCCATCGGGCTGGCAAAGTTGATGACCACATCGCCGTAGACGTCCGCGTCGGTCGCGCCGTCAGCAGGGTAGACGCTCAAGATGCCGGGATCGTTGACCGTTTGGAAGCTCCAGGTCAAATCTTTGGCCATGCCGACCTCCGGCGAACCGGTGCGTGCGCGGACGCCGGCGGCCACCAGCGCCTGGAAGTGGCTGTTGCGCGGCAGGGGGGCGTTGGGCACGAAGACCAGCGTTTCGGTGTCGGTGATCTCGCTCCCGCCGCTCCAGCGGAAAGTGCCGGCCAGCGCGGTACCCCCTGTCTTCAGGGAGAAGGCCGCCTCGGCAGAGGCGTGATCCACCGGCTGGTTGAAGGTGACGGTGATGGGATCGGTCGGGCCGACGTAGCGGAACTTATCGCGGGGCCAGAATTCCTGCACCTTGGGGCGGAAGGTGCTGAAGGTCCAGACGTACTCCTCGGCCAGCGGGTTGCCTAACGTGTCCTGGAGCGCAGCGCTGACACGGGCGGTGTAGGCCGTGGCCGGCTGGAAGCCCGGCTCCGGGCGGAAGACGTAGATGGAGGTGTTGAGCCATTCGCCCTGCCCGCTGACCGGCGGCTCAAAGGTGAGCGGTTGCGGCAGGCCGGCCTGGTTCTGGATGGCGGTGAGGGGGACGACGGGCCGGTTGAAGACGACGGTGACGCGCGTCTCCGGGCTGAGGTCCTGGGTGCCGGGCGCCGGCTGCACTTCGCTGACCGCTAAGTAGCCGACGGTGGAGAAGTCAAACCGCAGCGGCTCGGCCAGCGCTTCCCCTTCCACGTTGCGGGCCGCGTCGGTGAGCGTCACCTGGTAGCGGGTAGCGCGCGCCAACTGCTTTTTCGGCGTGAAGGTGAGCGTTCGCGTGTCGGCCCAGGCCAGCGTCCCTTCCACCGTGGGCGAAATGACCAGGGCCGCTTCCACGCTGGCCTGGTCCATCGGCTGGTCAAAGGTGAAGGTCAGGGGGGCGTCCAGCGGCTGCTCGGCGCCGGGGGCGGGGGTGCGCTCCAGCAGGCGGGGGGGCGGCAGCGGGAGCGGGGTTGTAGTCGGACCGGCGGGCGTTGGCGTGCGGGCCGTCTGCGGGCCTGTCCGCGGGCCAAAGGTGATCTGGCAGGCGCTCGTCAGGAGCGCGAGCAGGGCGAGCAAGGCTAACCAGCGGGTTTGAGGGCGACGGGACATGGGTACCTCCTTAAACTGTACAGGTGAACAGTGAGCAGTGAGTAGTGAGCGGTAGCTGGGAGTCTGATGGACTTCTTCACGGCTCACAGTTTTAAGTTATCCTTTGCGCGTTGGTGCTGGTTTGGGAAAGCTTAGCTATAGACGCTGGCGGGTGTGGTTTGGTTCCCGGTTATGGTGTCATTATAACCCGGATGGGGCAGGGGGCAATCTGAGCGTTTCAGAGTCTCAGCGTCTCAGCGTCTTAGCGTTTTAGCGTCTCAGGTTCGTAGTGCCGCGCTTCAGCGTATGTTTGTAGTGCCGCGCTTCAGCGCGGCTAACGGCGCTCAAGCGCCTCACTACAAACTTCAAAGCGCCTGACGATGGGTTGGTAGTAACGCGCTTCAGCGCGGCTAAGACGGCGCTAAAGCGCCTCACTACAAACCTTAAAGCGCCTTGACGACGGACTTTACTGCTCACTCTTCACTGCTCACTCTTCACCGCTCACTCTTCACTGCTCACTGCAATCTGCACCACGGGGCTGACGACGAGGGTGCCGGCGGCGTCGGTGCCCTCCGCCCAGAAGCGATGGACGCCCGGCTTCAACGGCCAGAGCACCCGGTAGGGCGGCGCGCTGAAGGTCGCCAGCGGCTCCCCATCGGCCAGGAGCGTCACCGTGATCAGCCCGTCGGCGTGGGCGGCGATCTCCAATTGTTGGGTGGCGGGCGGCAGGGTCGGATCAATCCGGTAGGTCGCGCCCTGATCGGGGCTTTCCAGGGCTAAGACGGTGGTGGCCGGCTGTACGGCCGTCTCTGGGAGCAGGGGCCAGCCCTGCGCGCGCGCCCAGCTCTGCGCCTCCGGCGGGACGGCAAGGTAGACGCGGTCGCCGATCCGTTGGTGCAGGGTGCAGGTCTGGGTCGGCTCGGTGCCGGCAATGAAGCGCTCGGTGATCCGGTGCGGGCAAGCGGGGCCGGGCAGCTGCCCGGAAAGCGCGCAGATCTCGCGCTCCACGATGCCCTCGGGGCGGGGGAACTCCTGCACCGGCCGGCCCTTGAGCGCGGTCTCCATGATGGCGTGCCAGAGGGGGGCGGCGCCATCCACGCCGCTGACATCGCGCATCGGCTCGTTATCGGCATTGCCCGCCCAGACGCCGACGATGAGGTCGGGGGTGTAACCGATGGTCCAGTTGTCACGGAAGTAGGTCGTGGTGCCGGTTTTGACGGCGGCCGGCCGGGTCAGCCGGAGGACACTCCCCTCGCCGAAGGTGGGCAGGCGCGCCTGGTCGTCGCTCAGGATGTCGGTGATGAGGTAGGCCACGCGCGGATCCAGCACCTGCTCGCCGCGCCCGGCCTGTTCCCAACTGCCGTGGATGACAGCGCCGGTGGCATCCGTCACCTGGCTGATCAGGAGCGGCCGGAGGCGATAGCCGCCGTTGGCGAAGGCGGCATAGGCGGCGGTCAGTTCCAGCAGGCGGACTTCACCGCCGCCGAGGGTGGTCGCCAGCCCTAAGCGGTCGGGGCGCTCCCAGGGGGTGATCCCCAACCGGCGCGCCATTTCCATCAGTGCCTCCAGGCCGATGGTATCCAGCACTTTGACGGCGATGAGGTTGTAGGAGGAACCCAACGCCTCGCGGAGCCGGACCGGGCCGTGGAACTCCAGGTCGTAATTGTGCGGGACGTAGGGCTGGCCTTCGCGCGTCACGAAAGCGGTGCGCACGTCCCAGAACAGCGTGGCGGGCGTGAAGTCGCCCCGCTCTAAGGCGGCGGCGTAGGTGAGCGGCTTGATGGCGGAACCGGGCTGGCGCAGCGCCGTCGCGCCGTTGACCGCGCCGGAGATGGCGGCGGAGAAGTAATCGGGGCTGCCGACCAGCGCCAGGAGCTCGCCGGTCTGCGGGTTGAGGGCCACCACCGCAGCGTTGCGGACGTTGTGGCCGCCGGGGGGGCAGGTCGCTTCGCCCTGACAGGTGGCCAGCCGTTCCAGGTGCAGCTGCATCAAGGCGAGCGCGGTGTCGTTGAGATCCACATCTAAGGTGGTGGTGATGCTCAAGCCGCCGGCCTGGAGGCGCGCCAGACCCAATTCCTCTTCCAATTGGGCGCGGACCAGCATGACGAAGTGGGGGGCGCGGATGGCAAACTCGGCCGGGGCGAAGTAGAGCGGCTCCTCTTTGGCTAAGCGGGCCTGTTCGGCGGTGAGGTAGCCCTGCTTCACCATCAGGTCCAGCACGACGGCCTGCCGCTCGCGGGCGGCGGTCGGATTTTCCAGCGGGTTGTAGAGGGCGGGCGCTTGGGGCAGGCCGGCCAGGAGCGCGCACTCGGCCAGGTCCAGGTCACGGGCCGATTTGCCGAAGTAGGTCTGCGCGGCGGCCTCCACGCCGTAGGCCAGATGGCCGTAATAGGCTTCGTTGAGGTAGAACTCCAGGATCTGATCCTTGGAATACCGTTGGGTGAGGCGAAGGGCGAGGAGCATTTCGCGCAGTTTGCGGCGGGGGGTGCGTTCCAGGCGCTCGGTGGGGCTGAGCATGAGGAGCCGCACCAGCTGTTGGGTGAGGGTGCTGCCGCCGACTTCGCGCCCTTGCAGGATGTACCAGGCGGCGCGGACGACGGCGACGGGATCCACGCCGGGATGCCGGTAGAAGTTGGCGTCTTCGGCGGCGATGGTAGCCTGTTGCAGGGCCGGGGGAATCTGCGCGAGCGGGAGGGGGGTATGGAAGCCGGTGTAGGGCGGCGGCAGTTCAAAGAGCAGCCGGCCGTGGCGGTCGTAGACTTTGCTGCTGGGCGCGGCGGTGTAGCGGCTCAGGTCGTCGGGGGAGGGGAGATCGGCGCTGAGCCAGGCGTAGAAGGCGAGGGCGAGCAGGAGGAGCAGGAGGAGTGCAGCGGCCAGCGGGGGGAGGGGGAGACGGGAGAGGGGGGGAGGGGAAGAGGCGTGGCGGCGGTTCATAGGTCCAGGGGGCTGCGGACGGCGAGCGGGCCGCGGTTGAGGACATGGGTGTAGATCATGGTGGTTTTGACGTCTTTGTGACCCAGGAGTTCCTGGACGGTGCGGATATCGTAGCCGGCCTCTAGCAGGTGGGTGGCAAAGGAGTGGCGGAAAGTATGAGGGCCGATGGTTTTGGGGATGCCGGCGGCCTGGCCAGCGGCGCGTACCGCTTTTTGCAGGCCACTCTCGTCCTGGTGGTGCCGACGGATAACGCCGCTGCGCGGGTCTACCGAGAGCCGGTCTGCAGGAAAGAGATACTGCCAGGCCCATTCGCGGGCAGCGTTGGGATATTTTTCGGCCAGGGCATAGGGGAGGTAGACAGCTCCATACCCGGCTTGCAAATCCTGGGCATGGAGTCGGCGGGCATATTCCAATTGTTGCTGGAGACGGGGGATGAGCATGACCGGCAACATTGTCACGCGGTCATGGTCGCCTTTGGGGTCGCGGACGATGATTTCGCGCCGCGCAAAATCCAGGTCTTTGACGCGCAAGCGCAGACATTCCAGTAAGCGTAAGCCGCTGCCGTAGAGCAGTTGAGCCTGGAGTTGGTGAACGCCGGTCATGTGCGCCAAGACCTGGTTGACCTCTTCTTTGGTCAGCACGGTGGGCAGGTGGTCTGGCCTTTTAGCCCGGAGCGGTTGAATGGCCTCTTCATCCAGGGGGATATTGAGGACTTCACGGTAGAGGAAGAGCAAGGCGCAGCAGGCCTGGTTCTGGGTAGAGGCAGCCACGTGGCGCTCGGTGGCCAGGTAAGTAAGGAAGGCTTCTACCTCAGCGGCGCCCAGTTCGCCGGGGTGGCGGTCATGGTGGAAGTGGATGTAGCGGATAATCCAATCCACATAGGCTTCTTCGGTGCGGATGGAGTAGTGTTTGAGGCGCAGTTTAGCCCGCACCTGGTCTAACAGTTTGGGCGGAGCAGCCATAGTTACCTCCGGTCATGAATGGCAAAGAGCAAATGGCGAATGGTTGTTGACTTTGTTGGGATTATTTTTATAATGAATTGTAATGGCCGTAGTTTTGAACTAAGGTTGGGCGGCTGTCCACGAATGCTTTCACGAATACACGAATAGCCGCGCTGAAGCCCGGACGTTTTGCTACTTAGATTGTAAGCGTGTTTTTTCACTTTGCCAAGTGCAACTATGCGAACCCGTTTGACGTTGTGGCCGGGACAGCCGGGGACAAAGCAGCTGGTGGCCGAATACGGTGCCCGGCTGGTCTGTGTGCGGTACCGCTACGACGCCCAAAAGCGCAAGCGTTATAAGACGGTGGAGCTCATTGTGGAGGAGCGCGACTGGCAACCGCCGGAGGCGGAGCCGGCGCCCACGGAGATCGTGGCCTTGCGGATTGGGGTAGAGGAGGCGGCGCTCCGGCAGCAGGTGAAGCAGGCGGGGGGGACCTGGAACGCGCAGCGGAAGGTGTGGGAACTGAAGTATGAGCAGGTGGTGCGGTTAGGGTTGGGTGACCGGGTAGTGCGAGAGGAGGCTATATAGGGGTAGATATATAGATTTAGATATATACTATCTACAGGTATATGGTATATATCTACAGGTAGATATATACAGGTAGATGGCGACGAAATATATACAGATAGATATATATTCCGTCGAATACCTAGTTAGGGCGGCGCCGGGGGGGAGTGGAGGTCACGCCGGCGGTGGGGGTGGCGGGC
>CAYTGR010000023.1:0-30676 GCA_964437445.1 uncultured Anaerolineales bacterium
AGCTCCGCACGCCCCTGAGCGTGATCCGGGGCAAGCTGGAGGGCATCCTGGACGGTGTTTACCCCGCGACGCCGGAGCAGCTCGGGCCGGTGCTGGAACAGACGCTCCTGCTCACCCAACTGGTAGAGGACTTGCGCCTCCTGGCCCAGGCGGAAGCCGGTCAGCTGCCCCTGGAACTGCGCCCTACCGATGTGGGGGACTTGTTGCGCGACGCCTGCGTCAATTTCACCCCCCAGGCCGAGGACTGCGGTATCACTCTAACGTTGGAACTACCTGCCGACCTGCCCAAAGTCCCGGCCGACTGGCGGCGGATCGCCCAGGTGCTCGGCAACCTCATTTCCAATGCATTGCGCCATACGCCGGCCGGCGGCGTCGTGACCCTCTCGGCCGCCGTTCAGGAGCAGGCTCAGGTAGTGGAAGTGGCCGTCAGTGATACCGGGACCGGCATCGCCCCGGAGGATTTGCCCTACGTGTTTGAGCGCTTCTGGCGGGGCGATAAATCGCGCACGCGGACCGAGCCGGGCAGCGGAGCCGGCCTGGGGCTGGCGATTGCCCGGCAGTTCGTCACCTTACATGGCGGCCAGATCAGCGTAGAAAGTGTCCCCCACCAGAGAACAACCTTCCGGTTCACACTGCCGCTCTCCAGGAAATAAAGCTTGGGACGAATAGCGAATGGCGAATAGCGAATGGTGAATGGCGAATGGCGAATGGCAATGAGACTCTGCGTCCTTTGCGGTGAAAAAGGTTTGCAAAGGAATTTCTCCCATGAAAGCCGGATTTACAGAGACCGCAGAGTTGTGTATGCAAATCTGAAATCCCAAATCCGAAATTAGCTCTGGCAGGCGGCAGGCTTTCATGGGTGCGCCTGATGGCGGGCTGGGCCATCAGGCGCGACTCCTGACCTGGCGGTTCGGCAGCGGGATGCGAAGGTGGCATAAACTTTAGCGGATCCAAAGACCGCAAACTAAATCAGGGAAGTATCGCTGCTCCGCTTGCCATTTTATCCCCCTCAAAGCTTTGACAGCGCGGCGCTCCCGGTTATAATCACCGGAACAATTTGCCGGCCCCCCCCGGCCACACGGACGCCGGCGACCGGTCACAGGGAGGATCCATGCTTGATCTTGATTTGATCCGACGTAACCCCGACCTGGTGCGCGAGGCGCTCCAGAAACGCCACGACGACCCCGCCCTGGTGGAAGCCGTGCTGGCCTTAGATGTACAGCGGCGCGAGATGTTGCAAACGGTGGAAACGTTACGGGCCGAACGCAACCGGGTCTCCAAAGAGATCGGGCGGATGAAAGAGCCGGCCGAGCGCGCCGCCCGCATCGCCGAAATGCGGGCCGTCGGCGACCAGCTCGCGGCTCTGGAAGAGAGCCTGCGCGGCGTAGAGGCGGCCTTGAACGATAAGCTGCTGTGGCTCCCCAATCTCCCCCACAGCAGTGTCCCCGTCGCCCCGGACGAACGCGGCAACCGCGTCATCCGCACCTGGGGCGAGCCGCGCGATTTCGCGGCGGCAGGTTTCCAGCCGGTGCCGCATTGGGACTTAGGGCCAGAACTGGACATTTTGGACTTTGAGCGCGGCATCCGCCTGTCCGGCAGCCGGTTCTACGTCCTCAAAGGGGCCGGCGCGCGGCTGCAACGCGCGCTCATCGCCTGGATGTTGGATTTCCACATCCGCCAACACGGCTATACCGAGGTTTACTCCCCCTTTGTCGTCAAACGCGAGATCCTGTTAGGCTCGGGCCAGCTGCCCAAATTTGAGGACAATCTCTATCGTGACGTGGAAGACGATCTCTGGCTGGTCCCCACGGCCGAGGTGCCGCTGACCAATCTGCACCGTGACGAAATCCTGGAGGCGAGCCAACTCCCGCTCTATTATGTCGGTTACACTCCTTGCTTCCGCCGCGAGAAAATGAGCGCCGGGCGCGATGTGCGCGGCATCAAGCGCGGGCACCAGTTTGACAAGGTGGAAATGTACAAATTCGTCGCGCCGGAGACGAGCTACGACGAACTGGAGAAGATGGTCCACGACGCCGAGGAACTCCTGCAAACGCTGCAGCTGCCCTACCGGGTCGTAGAGCTCTGCACGGGCGATCTGGGCTTCGCCGCGGCCAAAACCTACGACCTGGAGGTCTGGGCACCGGGCCAGGCTGAGTGGCTGGAGGTCAGTTCGTGCAGCAACGTGGAGGATTTCCAGGCGCGGCGGGCCAACATTCGCTACCGGCCGGAACCGGGCGCTAAACCGCGTTTCGTTCACACGCTCAACGGTTCGGGGACGGCGCTCCCCCGCATCATGATCGCCATTCTGGAGACCTGCCAGCAGGCCGACGGCTCCGTCGTCGTGCCGGAAGTGCTCTCCCCCTGGATGGGCGGCGTGGAGGTCATCCGGCGGGCGTAAGCACGGGGTCCCTGCTTTGACAATCGGGCAGGGCGTGGTATACTTTTTGCCGCGAGGAGTGGTCCTGGACCCGGAGGGATGGCCGAGCGGTTTAAGGCAACGGTCTTGAAAACCGTCGTGGTCGCAAGATCACCGTGGGTTCGAATCCCACTCCCTCCGCCTTAACAAGTGAAGTCTCGGGGAGGTGCCGGAGTGGTCTATCGGGGCCGCCTGCTAAGCGGTTAGGGGGCCTTAAAAGCTCCCTCCAGGGTTCAAATCCCTGCCTCCCCGCCTTGATGATGCCCCTGTAGCCCAGCTGGATAGGGCGACTGGTTGCGGACCAGTAGGTCGCAGGTTCAAATCCTGCCAGGGGTACTTGCAGTGAGCGGTTCAAACCGCAGCGCCTCTCATGCCCCTGTAGCCCAGCTGGATAGGGCGACTGGTTGCGGACCAGTAGGTCGCAGGTTCAAATCCTGCCAGGGGTACTTAATCCTCAGGTCGCGTGGTTTTGTTTCCCACTGAATTGACTCTTTTGCCTCACCACGTCGCGGAATCCTGGTGATATGCCCCGGTGGGGCTAGATTTTTTTTGCCTCCCTGTGTCTTGGCGTTAAAATTCTCCCATAACTTGCGAGTTTTGGGGAGGAACAACGATGCAAGACCGGCAAACATTCATCCATGACCTGGAGGCTTCCTTCGGCGATTGGTTCACCGATCCGGTGCGGCTGGCGGCGGGCCAGATGACCGACGCGCTCTATCCTTACGAGCAGCTCTTCTCGCCCATCCAGCTCAACGGCGTCAAAGTCAAAAACCGGCTGGTGATGGGCCCGATGGGCAATCTTTTCACCTGCAATCCTCTGGGACGACCGGACGCCAAACTGATCCAGTACTACACCGCGCGGGCGCGCGGCGGCGTGGGGTTGATTACCTCTGGCTTGATCCCGCTCAGTGCGGCGTTAGAGCCGGCAATCACCGGCCGCTGGAATGACGCGATCCTCCCGCGCCTTGAGGGGTCATTCACCGTCCACTCCGGTTGGCAGGACCTCCTGGCAAGCGTCCACGCCTACGGCGCGCGCTTCTTTGTGCAATTGACGCCAGGACTGGGCCGGGTCGCGCCGCCCTTGACCGTCTTCAAAGCCCGGCTGCCGGTCGCGGCGTCGTGGAGCCACAACCATCATCTGCCAGCAGTCCCTTGCCGCCCGCTGACCGACGGTGAGTGTCACCGGCTGATCCGCGCCGCCGGCGCAGCAGCCATCGCGGCTAAAGGGGCGGGCGCCGACGGCGTTTACCTGCACGGTCACGAGGGGTACCTGCTGGAGCAATTGAGCAATCCCGCCTTCAACCACCGCCGGCTGAGCCACTTTGCCGACTGGCAGACCTTCGGTGTGGAGCTGGTGGCGGAAATGCGGCGGCGCGTCGGGCCACGTTACCCCATCATGTACCGGATTGACCTCTCGCTCGCGCTGGACGCGACTTACCGCGAGCGGATGGAGCACGAGCGGCTGCTGCGCCGCTTCCGGGGCGAGCGGACGGTCGCGCAGACGTTGGAGTATATGGTCGCGCTGGTCAGAGCCGGCGTGGATCTCTTTGATGTGGACCTCGGTTGCTACGAGAACTGGTGGCTGCCCCACCCGCCCAACGGGATGCCCCCGGGCTGTTACCTGCCGGTCGCCCGCCTGGTGAAAGAGCACTTTGCTGCCCAGGGAGTGCGCTCCAACGCCGGGCTGCCGGTGCCGGTCGTCGCTGTGGGCAAGCTCGGCTACCCCGATCTGGCCGAACGGGCGCTGCGCGAAGGCGATTGCGACATGGTCATGCTGGCCCGGCCCCTGCTGGCCGACCCCGAGTGGCCCAACAAAGCCTACGCGGGCCGCGTGCGCGAGATCGTCCCCTGCATCGGTTGCCAGACCTGCCTCAACCGCCTCTCGCATCTGGGACATCCCATCTGCGCGGTCAATCCCCGGACGAACTTTGAGGATCAGCTGCCCGAACCGTTGACCCCGACCACAGCGACCCGGCAGGTTGCTGTGGTGGGCGCAGGGCCGGCGGGCGTCCTCTGTGCCTGCACCGCCGCCGCGCGCGGCCATCGCGTCACGCTCTTTGAGCGCCAACCGCAGGCCGGCGGGATGTTGCTGGCCGGCGGCGTTGCCCGGGTCAAATACGAGGTAGCGAACTATGTAGCTCACCTCAACGCACTGGTGGAACGACACGCGCAGGCGTACGGGCTGGCGGTTCGCTACAGCACGGAGGCCACCGCCGAAGCCCTCCAGGCCGGCGGCTTTGACGTGGTGGTGGTATGCAGCGGCGCCCGGCCCCTCCGGCCATCGCTGCCGGGGCTGGAGGGCGCTAACGTCGTCACGGCGGTAGACTTGATGCTCAATCCGGCGCTGGCCGAGGGCGCACAGACCGTCGTGGTCGTTGGCGGCGGGGAGGTCGGCTGCGAGACGGCCTATTATCTGGCCTACGAGCGCGGCAAGCAGGTCACCGTGATTGAGATGCTGCCTCACTTCATGCCGGGGACCTGCAACGCCAACCGTGGCTTTTTCATCCACTACCTGGAGCGCAAAGGCGTGCGGCTCCTCAACGGCACGCGGCTGCTGCGTGTGGAGGCCGACGGTGTCGTCGTGGCGCGCAACGTCTCCCCCACGCTGCCCGATCCCTACGTCACCTGGACGCCGGTGCTGGCCGAGGCGCTGCCGAATCCGCTCGCCCGGCCGGTCCAGGTGGAGGAGCGCGAGGAGCGCCTGCCGGCCGACCTGGTCGTGCTGGCGCTGGGGATGCGGCCGGACGACGCGCTCTACACCGCCTGCGCGGCCCGTCACGTCGCCGCCCAGGTCACGCTGCTGGGCGACGCCTTCACGCCGGCCAGCATTGCCGAGGCGACGCGCGCCGGCTACCTGGTGGGACGCACGCTGTGAGGGCCACGGACTACGGACCCCAGACCACAAACCTGTAGTGACGCCTTTAGGCGTTCTCCCCTTCGGTGACCAGCCAAGAAACGCTTGCTGGCCTTTAAAAATTAAATGCGGTAACACCGGGCGACTCGTTTTTTCCCGGTGGGTAGCCGGGCGATCAATCGCCCGGCTACCCAAGCCACGCCCGGTAAACCGGGCTGCCGTAGCCCCGTTATGAAATTTAACAAATAAATTCGGATATCCTTATTTGCGAAGCCTATCCCTGGCGGCAAGCACTCTTCGTGCATTCGTGAAAATTCGTGGGCGGCGCTTGACCGTCCTGCGTCCAGGGTGTACAATGCGCGCCGCGCAATCCAGGGATGGCGAGGCGTGTCTTGAACATTCTGGTCTTTAATTGCGGGAGCTCTTCGCTCAACTATAAACTCTTTACGGCCTCCGGTCCGGAGTCGCTCACGGTCACGGTTTACGGCAAAGCGCACCGCGTGGGCGTCCACGGGACCGAGCCGGCGTTCATTGAACATCACTACCACGGGGCCGCCCAAAAGCAGGTGGTGCCGTTGCCGGATCACCGGACAGCGGCGGCCCTCGTGCTGCGCTATTTGCAGGACGTGGCCGCGCCGGTGGACGCGATTGGCCACCGCTTCGTCCACGGCGGCCCGCATTTCCAGCGCTCGGCGTTGCTCACGCCAGAGACGCTCACCCGGCTGGAAGCCTGCCTGCCGCTCGCACCAATCCACAACCCCAACTCCATGAGCGTCATCCACGAGTGCCGCGCGACGTTGCCGGCGGTGCCGGAATATGTCACGTTTGATACCGCCTTTCACGCCCCGCTGCGGCCGGCAGCTTACACCTACCCGCTGCCCGCCGTTCTGCGGGAACGCTACGGCCTGCGCAAATACGGCTTCCACGGGCTCTCTTACCAGTTCGTCACGCGCGAGGCGGCCCGGTTCCTGGGCGTGCCGCTGGCCGACCTGCGACTGGTCGCCTGCCATCTGGGCACCGGTGGCTCCAGCGTCGCCGCAGTCGCCGGCGGTTGCTCCGTAGACACTACCATGGGCTATTCCCCGCTGGCCGGCCTGATGATGTCCACCCGCACCGGTGACCTGGATCCGCTCCTGCCGCTCTACCTCATGCGCGAACGGGGTCTGACGCCGGCGCAGCTGGAACAGCTCTTCAACAAACAGAGCGGCCTGTTGGGAATTTCCGGGCTCTCCAGCGACCTCCGAGACCTGCTCCGGCGGCGCGACGAGACCGGCGACGAACGGGCCGCGCTCGCCATAGCACTCTACATCCAGCGGCTCAAGCAGGCGATTGGCGCCTATGCGGTGCTACTGGGCGGCCTGGATGCGCTGCTCTTCACCGACGACATCGGCGTGCAAAACTGGCAGGTCCGCGCCGGCGCGTGTGACGGACTCGCCTGGTGCGGCGTCGTCCTGGACGAAGCGGCCAATCGCACCGCGCCTACCGACCGGATCGCCGTGCTCAATGCCTCCACTGCGCCCGTTCGCATCCTCTCCGTCCCCACCGATGAAGAACGGGTGATCGGCATGGAAGGGGTAGCGTTGCTGACTGCTCAGGAGAACCAACATGATCCTCTTTGATCCTTACACGCCAACCGATTGGGACCTGTTGGACACCGCGGACACTGTCGGCTACATTTTGCCGCACGGCGGGACCGAATTCCACGCGGCTGCGACCCGCCTCACGCCGGCCGAGCTGCCCCGCCTGGAACGCTGCGTCCGCTTCCTGCCGGCGCTGAACGGGCGGACGCTGGCCGCCGTCCAGGCCGGGTTAGCGCGCTGGCCGGAGTGCGCGCACTGGCTCTTCTGCGAGACTGCCTTTTTTGCGGACCTGCCGCCGGTCGCTGCGGCCTACGCGCTGCCCTACGACTATTTCACCGCCGGTTACCGCCGCTACGGCGGCGACGGTCTCTGCCACAGCTGGGTGGCCCAGCAGGTGCGCGCGCCGCGTGTGGTGAGTATCCACCTGGGCGACCGGTCCAGCGTCGCGGCGCTACAGGCGGGACACCCGGTCGCCACGAGCCTGGGCTTTACGCCAGTGGCGGGGCTGCCCTCGGCGACCGGCTGCGGGGACCTGGACCCGGCAATCCCGTTGCTGCTCTGCGAGGCGGGGCTGGAACCGGCCGCGGTGGAACGTGCCCTGGCCGAGGAAAGCGGCTTCACCGCGCTGCTGGGGCGACCGGCGGGGTTAGCGGACGTGTTGCGCGAGCCGGGGTTGGCGCGCGATCTGTGGCGTCACGCCCTGCTCAAAGCCGTCGGGGCGGCGCTGGCCACACTCGGGGGCGCCGACGTGCTGGTCTGTGCCTGTGATGATCTCCCTGCGCTGCGTGACTGTGTCACCGACCTGCAACAGTCGCTGGCCTTCGTCAACGTGGCGTGGCAAGTGTTGGCATATGACCGCCGGGCGGTGTTGCAGGAATTCATTTGCTAAACGGCCGCCCGGCGCTTGAAATCAGCGGTTAAGCGAAGCGGTCACCGGTCCGTGCACGAACAGCACGGGTCCAGTGAGGCCTGAATCAGTGGCATATCGCCGAGCTGCTGGCCCACAGCCATCACGCCGATGGCCGGGATGTTGACGAACGAGGGCGTGCGGATTTTGACCCGGCGGGGTGTGTCACTGCCGTCGGCCGCCAGGTAATAGAGCACCTCACCGCGCGGGGCTTCCGCGCGCGCGGTGACCTCGCCCGGCGGAATGACCGGGAAGGCTTCGCTGCTGCGGAGCGGACCCCCCGGCAGCCGATCCAACGCGGCCTCAATCAGCCGGATGCTCTCCAGCATCTCCAACGCGCGGACAATCACCCGCGCCTGCACGTCGCCCGCCGCTTCGGTCACCAGGTGGAAATCCAGCTCAGCATAGGCCGCGTAGGGGAAATCCTGCCGGATGTCCGCCGCCAGGCCCGAGGCGCGGGCAAACGGCCCCACGACGCCGTAGGCGAGCGCTTGCTCGCGCGTCAACACACCGACGCCCGTCGTTCGCGCTTTGACTGTGGGATCGTGCAGGAAGACGGGCACGATGTCGTGTTCTAATGTTGCCTTGAGATCGCGAAGCGGGGTCCGCAGCGCTGCGGGATCGGGCAAATCGCGGGTCACGCCGCCGATAGCAATCATCCCGTAGTTGACCCGGTTGCCGGAGATGGTCTCCAGCAAGTCCATCACCCGCTCGCGCAGGTAGAAAATCTCCATGAAGAGCGATTGGAAGCCGATATCTTCCGCCCCGATGCCGGCCCACAACAAATGCGAGTGGAGCCGCTCCAGTTCGGCGACGATTGTACGGATATACCGCGCCCGGTCGGGCACCACGATTCCGGCCAGCGTCTCCGCCGCCATTGCAAAGGTCATCGCATGGACGTTGGAGCAGATCCCACAGACGCGCTCCACCAACACCAGGTCCTGGATATAGTTGCGGCGCTGTGCCAGCAGCTCAATGCCGCGAAAGCTGAAGCCGATCTCAATTTCAACGCCGTCCACCCGCTCGCCGGTGCAGGCCAGGCTCAGTTTGTACGGTTCTTCCAAAGCCGGGTGGTAAGGTCCAATGGGAATGGTATAAGGCATGGCAGGTTCCTTTTGAGGTCCGATCAGGTCGCTGGGGCGCGAAAGAACCCCACCGGCAGTTCCGGCGGGCGGACAAGCCGCGCCAGGTCAGGATGACCGGTAAATTCCACCGCAAAGAGATCGTGGATCTCGCGCTCAATCCAGGCCGCGGCCGGGGTCACCCCTGTGATGGAGGGCAGCTGGCCCTGCCGGGTCCGCGTCTTGATGTTGAGCGCTGTCCCGCCGAGCGCGTAGTGGTAGATGATCTCGGTCTCGCCATCCGCCGCCGCCACGCCGGTCATCGTGCTGAGCCGGGCCCCGGCCGCCAGCAGTTCCCGGGCCAGCGCAACCTCATCCAGCGCCGGCGCGGTCAGCCATAGCCCATCGCGGCGTTGTTCTACCTTTGCCTCGCCGGCTATCGCGTGCAGCAGTCTCTCCAGATCGCTCATCCTTGGCTCTCCTAAAAAAGGCGCTTTTACCGCCAGGTCTTTTTTAATGAAAACCCGGTGCGCTCCGTGTGCCCGGCGGTGAGTTCTGGCCGGGGACTCATTCTGCGGCCCTCTGATTTTCACCTTGAAAACTGCGCCGCAGCCGCTCGCTGGCCAGCCGCCGGCGACAGGACTCACACAGGCCCCGGAGGGCCAGCACCTCCGGCGGGAGCGGATCGCCGTACTGTTGCCGGAGGTAAAATTCCGGCAGCGGGATCACCGGCCGGCCGCAACGCTCACAGGGCTGATAGGCGACGGTGTGGGCGATCCGGTGCTGTTCACGGTCCTGTGTCACCACCGGGGAGGTCTCGGTAAATTGGAGCGCGTGGGTAGGACAATAGGTCACACAGCGGCCGCAGAAGGTACACTGCTCGGCAAAATAGCGCCAGGTAATCGCGCGCCCACTCTCCTCGGTGAAGGTAATCGCGGCGGGCGAGCAGACGTAGGCACACGTCTGGCAGCCGGTACAGAGTGCCAGATCGTGTTGGAGCAGCCCGCGGAACCCCGCCGGCGACGGCACGACATCGGCCGGTCGCCGCGTCCGCGCGCCACGGCTCAGATTGTGCAAAAGTGCTGAAAAAATGCCCATGATTCTCTCTCTGGAATCCCCGGTCGTCACCAAATGGCAGCCACGATCACCGCCAGCACAGCGGCCGCCGCCCCCCACCGCCAGTAAAACCGGAACGCTTGATGGAGCTTGATCCGGGCGGTGGCTGCGGCCAGGCCGGTCGTCAGCGCAACAAGCCCCACCCCGACCAGCAGGTAGATCAGGCCGCTCGGCACCCCGGCCGGCAGCGGCACGAAGAGCGCCGCAAACAGGTTCACCAGCGCTACCAGTTCCAGCCCGTGTGCCAGTTCAAAGAGTGCCAGCGGCACGCCGTTATATTCCAGATGCGTTCCGGCCACGATCTCCTGTTCTGCGTTGGGGATAGAAAAAGGGTTACACTTGAGCCGGGCCGGGAGTGCCAACAAGAAAGCGAGCGTCGCCGCCAGATGCACCGGCCTATAGGCGACGGCCTGCACGTCCACCAGGCGGAAGCTGCCGGCGGGCAAGGCCAGCGCGATCACCGCTGCCAGAAACGGCAGATTGTAGCCCAACGCAAGTAGCGCCTCACGGGCGGCGCCGACCTGCCCGTAGAGCGAACGGGAACTGTAGCCGGCCAGCACATCACAGAGTGCTGGCATCTCCAGAAGATAAATCAACAGGATCAGGTCACCCGCAAAGGAAAGCGCGCGCGCTGGATTGCCCGGCACCGGGATCAGCGCCAGGGCGACGACCACTGAGATCACCGCGACCAGCGGCAGGCCGTAAAAGAGCAAGCGGTTGACCTCGCCGGGGACGACCGTCTGTTTGCCCAGTAGCTTCACGAAATCAAAGCAAGGCTGATAGAACGGTGGCCCGTAACGGCCCTGAAGCCGCGCCAGCAGTTTGCGTCCCAGCCAGAGATAGAGCCAGCTCAACAGGGCCCCGCCGACCAACCCCGGCCAGAGCAGCACCGCCAGGCCGGCACGCCACACCTCGCTACTCACGCTTACCTCCTTGCCAGCAGCGCCGCGGCCTGGGCGATGCCTTCCAGGATGGCCTGGGGGCGCGGCGGGCAGCCGGGCACATAAATGTCAATCGGCACCACCGAAGCCACCCCGCCGACCACGGTGGGACTGCCGGCGAAGACGTTGCCCGTTGCCGGGCAGGAGCCTACCGCGACCACCACTTTGGGCGACGGCATCTGTTCGTAGATGGCGGAAACGGCCGCGCGCGAACGCAGCGTCAGCGGGCCGGTGATGAGCAGGATGTCGGCGTGCTTGGGGCTGCCCTGCCGCAACACCCCGAGCTGCTCGGCGTCGTAGCGCGGCGAGAAGCAGGGCGCGATCTCAATATCGCAGCCATTGCACGACCCGGCGTTGACCACGTAAACCCAGGGCGACTTACGACGGGCCAGCGCCAGGAGTCTATCCCATAACGTCATTGGCATTTCCCCCTTCTCACATCCCCACCGGGACCAGCCCCAATCCCAGCGCGGCCGCCATCAGCACAACCAGCACCACCACGGCCAGTTTCGGTTCGCCGGCCGGGACCTCCGGTTCCGGCGCGCCCAACCAGACACGGTGAATGGCGCGGACGTAAGCCAGCAGCGCCAGTCCGGTCGCCGCTACCAGCGCCAGGGTCAATGCCGTACCGCCGTATTGCGCTCCGGCGAGATAGAGCCGCCAGCGGCCAACAAAGCCGAAGGTCGGCGGGATGCCTAACATTCCCAGCGCGCCAACGATAAAGGCGGCCCCCGCGGCCGGGTAACGGGTGGCCAGCCCCCGCCGGTCCAGCGTGAGCGCAGTCCCCAGGCGGCCCTCGGCCACGCTCACCGCGCCAAAGAGCAGTACCTTGAAGAGACCATGTGCCAGCGCGCCGAGCAACGCCCCGGTCAACCCCACCTCTGTGCCGATGAGCGTCCCTAACACCAGGTAGCCCAGGTCGTCAATGGTAGAAAAAGCCAGCAGCCGTTTGAGGTCACGCTGGGCGAGCGCCAGCAGCGCCCCTCCAAACATGGAGAGCAGCGCCAGCGCCAGCCAGAGCCCGGCATAATCGGTGAAGAGCCAGGGGATCGTTGTGCGCACTGCCCACCACTCGCCAAACGCGGCTATATCCACCACGCTCACGAGCAGCGCCGTGGTCAGCGGCGGAGCTGCTTCTGCCACACCCGGCAGCCAGACGTAGAACGGGATCAGTGCCAGCTTCAGCCCCCACCCGACGATGAACAGGGCCGCCACCCCTTTGTCCAGCGGATAAGCCGGGACCGTGCCGTCGCTGGTGAGCACGAAGACGCCTCCGAGCGCCGCCATCGCCGGCAGGAGCAGCGCCAGCATGAGGCCGGCAGCGTGTTGAGCCCGGGGCGTCCCTGTCAGCCAGATCAGCGCCACAGTGGCAAGTTCCGCCCCGTCTAACAACAGCATCCGGGGCAGCTCACCGGGGATGAATTGCGCCGCCAGCGTCAGAGCACCGACAAGCACCGCGCCACTCCACCAGCGCCGGCCACCTGGCGGTGTGGCGACGGCCAATAGCGCCACGGCCACCCACAGGCCGGCGCAGGTGATACCATAAAGCCAGGATTCATTAGATAGTGTCATGAGTGTTTCACCCAGCTACACCCACCAGATCACCGCGACCGCCACGACTGCGATCAGGCCCATCGCCGGCAACGGGTGGGCCTCCAGCGCAGACAGGAGCCGGGCCAGCCCGGCAGCAAAGGTTTGAAGCGCGTGCCATAGGATGAGATAGAGCGGGTCGGGGTCTGTCACCCGATAGAGCGGCGCAAAAGCGCTCGCGGCCAGCTCTGAAAAGTCCACTGCGCCGACCCGGTCGCCGGCCGGCAGCGGGTCACCGCCGGTGAAGAGCGGGACACCTCCCGCCCGTGCCGGTCGCGTCGCCCCGTAGAGCGCCGCTCCCACGAGCAGCGCCCCGATGACCAGCGCCGCCCCTACCGTCACCGGCGCGCCCGCCGCTACCGTCTGCACGCCTGACCAGGAGAGCAAGACCTCCCAGGGGAAGCCGAGCGCGTGCACGGCCGGAGCCACCACCCCTTGCAGCAAAAGCTGCGGGGCCAGGCCGAAGAGCAGGCAGAGCGCCGCCAGCGTCCCCATCCCCACTCGCATGGTGGGAGCGGCCTCGTGCACCTGTTGGGGGTCCAGGCCGACCGGCCAATCGCCGTAAAAAACGCTCACGGTGGCTTTGAGGATGTAAAAAGCGGTGAAGGTACTCACTACCCAGGCCACCAGCACCACTACCAGCGCGTGGGCTTCCAATGCGGCTGCGTAGAGCAGCCATTTGGCGACAAAACCGTTGGTCAGTGGGACGCCAACAATTGCCGCCGCTGCGATCAGCCAGATCCGCGCCGTGACCGGCATCCGCGCGGCCAGCCCGCCCAGCCGCCGCAGGTCGCGTGTCCCCGTCGCATGTTGGACCGCCCCCGCACACAGGAAAAGCGTGCCCTTGAAAAGGCCGTGGCTCAAGCAGTAGAAAAGTCCGGCCGCGACTCCCAACGGGGTGCCCAACCCCAGTCCGGTGATGATGTAACCCAGCTGGCTGATCGTGGAGTAGGCCAGCAGCCGTTTGAGATCGGTCTGCGCCAACGCGCAGAGCGCGCCCACGCAGAGCGTCACGCAGCCGAGCGCGGTCACGAGCGTGTTCCAGCCGGGTTGCCAGGGGGTCAGCGCATAAAGCCGGGCGATCAGGTAGACCCCGGCCTTGACGTAGCAGGCCGAGTGCAGCAGCGCGGAGACCGGGGTCGGCGCGTTCATGGCTTCGGGAATCCAGGTGTGCAGCGGGAAAAGCACCGATTTCGTCATCGCTGCTACCAACAGGAGGAGAAACAGACCGGTCGTGAGCGCCGCGCCGACCGCCGGGTCAGTCCACAGGAAGGAGCCGCTTTTGACGTAGAGCAACAGGATGGCCGCTAGCAGCCCGTAACCGGCCAGGTGCGTCATCACCAGCACTTTACGCGCGCCATTGGCCGCCGCCGGTTCCTGGTACCAGAAGCCGACCAGGAAATAAGAACAGAGACCAATCACTTCCCAACTGAAATAAACCAGCAGCAGATTGGCCGCGCAGACCAGGTTGTACATCCCGGCAATAAAGATGAGCATCAGTGCGTAGAAGCGCGCGGTTCCAGTTTCATGCTCCATGTAGCGGATGCAGTACAGCAGGATGGCGGAACCGATGCCGGTCGCCAGCAGCGCAAAGACAAGGCTCAGCCCGTCCACGTGGTAGGCGAGCGGCAGGGCGCTCTCCCACAGCCGCCAGGCGACGGTTACGGTCTGGCCGCGGGCGAGCGCCGGCAGTAGCCCCAGCACGCCGCCCAACGCGGCCAGGCCGCACAAGAACGCGACCGTGCCCCGAGCCCGGGCTGCCAGCCACCGGCCGGCGATGCCTTGCAGTAGCGCTCCGCCCACCAGGACCAGCAGCGGCCATGCGATCAACCGTTCCACGATAGGGCCTCCAAAATCAATGAGCCGTTAGCATTTAAGCGACACAGGCGACAGATTCCAGACCCCTCTGGGAGGTTAACCGTGGCCGGCGGTCTGGGATCCATGGTCAAAACCACCCTACTTCCGCTGCCCGGCTCCATTATCCCCCCGCCACGACCGGGAAGATGCAGACGGTATCCTCAGCCGCGAGGGGGGTCTCCAGCCCATTCAGGTGGCGGATATCCCGCCCGTTGACCAGGACAATTACCACGTCGCTCAGCTGCCCGTCGCCGTTGAAAACTTTTTGCCGGAAGGCTGTGCCGTACCGCGCCGAGAGTGTCAGTAACAGTTCATGCACCGTCGCCACCGGAACCGGGCACTGGCGCTCTTTTTCTTTGGTCAATTCACGGATACCGGCAAAGTAAAGGATTTGCATAATGGCACGAACCATGAATTACGAGCCAACGAATCAACGCTGCCAGCTGAACGCGCTGACCCGTTGATTCGTTGGCTCATCCAGGGTGATTGTTACGCCAGGCCCAGGGCCTGCAATTTTTCCGGCGTTGGAACGCCCTCCGGGGTCCAGCCGCGATGGGCATAGTACTCCGGCAGCATCTCCGGCTGGCCGCTCACGTGGCCCTTCGCCGCGCCTGAAGGCAACGGTTCCTTGAGCAGCCGCTCGGGCAGCGTGTCATCGGCCGCCGTCAGGCCCGCCCGCAAGTTCCAGAGCCGCTCCAGGTTCCAGATGCGGTCGCCGGTCTTCATGAAGTCATCGGTGGTGTAGGTGACGCCGGTCAGGGCCGTCAACATTTCAGCCAGCTCGTCAGCGCCCAGCCCAAAGGTGGTGAAGAGACAGGCTCCGGTGGAATCCAGCGCCGCGGTCAGGTTCTGGAAGGTGATGGTCAGGTCGGCCTTGCCCTCGGTCGTCAGGTTATCCATCTTGAAGGGATTGCCGAGCACCTCCACGGAGACGGTATAGCCCCGCACGTGACAGCCGCCCCGGTTGCCTGTCGCGTAGTTTAACCCTACGCCCTGGACCGACCGGGGATCGTAGGCGGGCATCTCCTGCTTCTTGACGCTCATGGAATATTCGGGATGCTCGTAGTGCATTGCCAGGCGGTAGGACCCCTCGGCCAGCTGCATGCCGAACCCTTCGCGATAGGCGGTCTTGCGCACCAGTTCCACCAACACCTCGGCGTTGCCAAAGGTCACGGCCAGGCCGTCGGTCTCTTGGGGGGTGAGGATACCATCCTCAAACATATCCATCGCGCACGCAATGGTCGTCCCCATGGTGATCGTATCCAGTCCGAGCTCGTTGCAGACGTAGTTGGCTTTGGTGATGGCGTCCAGATCATCAATGCCGCAGTCGGGACCGAACGCCCAGGCCGATTCGTACTCTGGGCCTTCGCCTTCCCCCGCGTACTTTGGGTTCGTCACCCGGGTAGCGCGGCCGCAGGAAATGATGCAGGAGAAGCAGCCACGCGGGCGGATCAGGTGCCGGGCGGCCTGGGATTCGCCGCCGACTTTATCGGCAGTCGGGAAATAGCCGGTGTGGAAGTTGCGGGTGGGCAGACCCCCGATCTGGTTGAGAATGTTGATCAGCACATCGGTCCCGTAGACCCGCAGGCCGGTGCCGCCAACCGGGTGATCCTGGATCTTCTTGCGGGCCTTGAGCACCGCTGCTTTGAAGGCGGCCGGGTCCGCCACCGTCACCGTGCCGCTGCCGAGGATGGCGATCGCCTTCAGGTTCTTGGAGCCCATCACCGCGCCGACGCCGCTGCGACCGGCCGCCCGGTGCATCTCGTTCATCACGTTGGCAAAGAGCACCAATCGTTCACCCGCCGGGCCGATGCAGGCGACTTTGGCGTCCTCGTCGGTCTCGGCGCGCACCAGGTCGGTGGTATCGGGGACGGTCTGACCCCACAGGTGGCTCGCGTCGCGGATTTCCACCTGGTCATCTTTGATCCAGAGGTAAACCGGTTTCTCAGCTTTGCCTTCCACGATCAACAGATCGTAACCGGCATACTTCAGTTCCGCGCCGAAGAAACCACCGGAGTTGGAGGCGGCAATCGTGCCCGTGAGCGGACCTTTGGTCACGACATCATAGCGGCCCCCGGAGGGAGCGTAAGTGCCGGTGAATGGCCCCGGCGCAAAAATCAGCTTGTTGGCCGGGCTGAGCGGATCCACTTTAGGATCCACCTCATCGTACATCATCTTGGTTGCCAGACCGCGTGCGCCGATGAATTGTTTGGCGAGCCGCGGCGAGGTCGGTTCACGGGTAATCTGCCCCGTCGTTAAATTCACACGCAGGATGGTTCCGGTCCAGCCGTACATGTTACTTCACCTCCGCAAAGGATTCCTTGAATCGGGCAGCAAAGGCCTTTTTCTTGGAACGAGTTGCCAGCGTATCGTCCACATACTCCAGCGCCTTGTTCGGACAAAAAGCGACACACTCTGGCTCGCCGTCGCAATTGTTGCACTTGAGGATCTGGCTCGTTCTGGCATCGTAGACGGCGTTGCCGAACGGGCAGCCCAGCGTGCACATCCGGCAGCGGATGCAGCGCTTCTCGTCCCACACCACCATGCCGTCCACGCGGTGCATTGCCCCGGTCGGGCAAACATTGACGCAACCGGCGTCCTCGCACTGCTGGCACATCATCGGCACCGAGAACCCCTCGCGTTCCCAGCTGTAGACGTGGATGCGCGCAGCGCGTGGCCGGAACTCGCCCTCGTGAGCGAAGCTGCAGGCCAGCTCGCAGTTGCGGCAGCCGGTGCAGCGATCCGGATGGATCATCAAAACTTTTGCCATGTTCCCTCCTTGCAGAATAAAAATAAATAGGTGGCTCACAGCCTGCTGTGTTGGCACTGCCCGGCTGGAGTGTTTGAGTTTACCAGGAATAGCATAGCGCTAACAGCGCCACCATGCATCAAGCGCTCTAAGTATTTTCAGACCCGAAAGCCAGTTAGGTGAAATACCAGAAATAGGGTATACTATTTTTGCCGGCTTGATCGGGCGGGGGAATGTGTTGTTCTCACTTTTTGTATCCATCCCCCACCGCGCCACTTACACGGCTGATACTGAGGTATATGATGCCAATCCGTATTTTGTTGGTCGAGGATCACAAAATCGTCCGCGAAGGGACCCGCCAGCTGTTGGAGCAGGTAGATTACCTGCAGGTCATCGGCGAGGCCGAAAACGGCGAAGAAGCCGTGCATCTGACCCACCAGCTGTTGCCTGACGTGGTGATTATGGATGTACGGATGCCCGGTCTCAACGGCTTAGAGGCGACGCGCGCCATCAAAGCGGCACATCCCACTATCCGGGTGCTCATCCTCTCGGCCTATGAAGACGACCAGTATGTCTTTCCGTTGTTGGAGGCCGGTGCCAACGGCTATCTGCTCAAGACAACCGGTGGTTCCGAGCTGATCCGCGCCATCCGCACGGTCTATATGGGTGAGACGGTGTTAGACCACGAGATCGCCAGTAAACTTGCCACCCGCCTGACCCGCAAACAGATTTATCGTGCCGAGGGGATGCAGGAGGGCCTGACCGAACGCGAAGTTGAAGTACTGCGCGCCGTGGCCCAGGGGAAGAGCAACAAGGAGATCGGCGAGGCACTTTCCATCAGCCCCAACACCGTCCAGGTGCACCTGCGCAACATCTTCGGTAAGCTGGGCGTCAACGACCGCACCGAGGCCGTTGCCTATGCCCTCAGCCACGGCTGGATTAACCTCAGTGAGCTCAATACTCCCATCTCCAGCGACGGTTGACGACCGCCATCCAGGCATGGGCCTGCAAAAACAGCTGACCCTCGTTACCCTGTTGCCCCTGTTGCTGTTCAGCCTCCTGGTCACGCTGGTCAGCGCCTATGCCCTACGGCAGGTTTCGCTAAACCTGGCCTTGCAGCGCAACACGGCCCTGGTCCAGGTGGCGGCTGCCGGGGTTGCCGAGGAGCTGCGCGGCTATCTCTATCCGCTCCAGGCGGCGGCCGACACCCTCGTGGCCGCGGATTCGGTCGCGGCTCAGACCGCCAAGTTGAACGAGCTGGCCGGCTTCTTGAACCGCTTTGAAGGGGGTGTTGCTTTGCTGGATTCCCGCGGTGTTGCCATTGCCGCCACCCCCGGTCATGAAGAGCGCCTGGGGCTGGATTATTCTTTCCGCGCCTACTTCAAAACAATCCAGGAGACCCAACAGCCGGTTTTCTCGGCGGTTCTGCAGGAGGTTCCCTCCGGCCGTAGCGCTGTGGTTGTGGCCGTGCCGCTTCTGCGCGCGGAGCGTCTGGTTGGCGTCCTGATCGGGGTCCGTTTCCTGGGCGCCGACTCCTGGCGGCAGGACCTGGAACCCCTGCGCACCCGCCAGGGGGGGCAGGTCTACATGGTGGACGCTACCGGCACCATTATCTACCACCCTGATCCAGCGCGGTTAGGCACTGCGCTCCCCGCTGATGCGACCCTGCGGCCGCTGCTTGACACCCGGCAACCTCAGAGCCTGCTCTGCGACTCCGTAGACCTGGGGCAACCGGCGATTACCTCGCTCGCGCCGCTGCCCGGCGTCGGCTGGACTTTGGTCATGGAAGAACCCTGGCGCGCGCTGCTGGCCCCTACGTTGCCTTTCCAATGGGCCGCAGCCGGGATTCTGGTGGTCAGCATTGCTCTTTTCCTGTATTTTTTTCTTCTGAACCTGCGCCGGGTTACACAACCCCTGATGCAGCTGGTTCAGGAAGCCGAAGCCATCCCGACCCAATCGCCATTCCAGCCACTCAAGACGCAAGGGCCGTTGGAAATCCAGGTCTTGATCAACGCGTTTAACCAAATGGTGCTGCGGTTGGATGAACAACAGGTCACGCTGCGACAGTATGCCCTCCAGGTTTTACAGAGTCAGGAAGAGGAGCGCCGACGGGTCGCCCGCGACCTGCACGATGAAACCGTCCAGGACCTGGTGGGGCTGGTGCAGCGGATTGAGCTCTGCCGTTATGCGTTAGATCGCGACCCGGCGGCTGCCAAGCGGCGGTTGGACGAACTGCACACCTTAGTGGCCAGCCTCGTCTCTGACGTGCGCCGGCTGAGCCATAACCTCCGGCCGCTGGCGCTGGAGGATCTGGGGCTGACCGCGTCCCTGCAAATGCTCTGCCGCGAGCTGGGGCGAGACATGCCCGCCGCTCGCGTCCATTGCGAAATCGTCGGCAGTGAGCACCGGCTGACTCCCGAACTGGAGTTAACCGTTTTCCGCACTGTACAGGAAGCGCTCAACAACGTGCGCAAACACGCCCGCACGGCCACGCAGGTGACTGTGACGCTCTTTTACGAGGAATGGGGCATCCTGACCACGGTGGAGGATAACGGCCCGGGGTTTCAGGTGCCCGAGCTGTCGGTACTGGTGCGTGAAGGGCACTTGGGGCTGGCCGGTATGTCAGAACGCGCCCGCCTCTTTGCCGGCGAACTCACCTTCGCGTCGGCGCCTGGCGCCGGCACAACCGTCACGCTGCGGTTACCTGCGCCCCGCGCGAGTAACAATTCCACATAACGCCTCGCAAGCTTATTTTCACCCCCCGCTGGTGTCCACCGGGGCATGGTGAATTCCCTGCAAACCACGAAAGAGACATCCCGACGGGTGTCTCCTTTGAAAATAGCGCTTTGCTTGTAGTCAGGCGCTTTAGCGCCGTCCAACGCGCTGAAGCGCGTTACTACGAGCCAATTTTCATCCCACGGCTGGTGAACGCCAGTTCATGGGGAATTCCTCTGAAAATAACGCTCTGAGTTTGTAGTGAGGCGCTTTAGCGCCGTCTGAGCCGCACTGAAGCGCGGCACTACGAACCTGATTTTCATCCCACCGCTGGTGAACGCCAGTTCATGGGAAATTCCCTTAAAACGCCGTCCACCCCGCGCTACAGCGCGTTATCACCGCACGTCTGAAAACGCCACTCCAGCTTTCATCTCGCCAATAGTTACTAAATTCCTATTTTCTATGGGTGATCTGTGTGGTAAAATATAGTAAGAAAACAGTAAGAAACCGGACCCGATCCACCTTTTTACACAAGTGAGGGTAAGATAATGGTTTTAAAGTATAGCAGAATACAGCGATGCAAGGATGTAATGCCGGTGGGTCTGTGTTATGCTGAAAGTAGACTTGGGGGAGCTCTCAGTCCACCCTCAAGCAAAGGGGGCAAAATGAAGCCACAGCTTACGTTTGACGAGGCAGTCAGTTTACTGGAGCACTGGGGATTTGAGGTGCAGCCAGGGCCGCGTCCCAATGAGGTGACCGTGCTCCTGGTAGGCCCGGATTTCCGTACCTACGCCGTCTACGAAACCGCCCTCCTGCCAACCATGGCCGAAATCATGCTCCAGGTTCGGTTGTGCAACAATCGTCTGATTCCCGGCCCGCTCCAGCCGCGCCTGGTGGATGGTGTCGCTCAGCCTCAGGTGGCAGACCTGCGCCTGCCCCTGCGAGCACGGGATTAACGGGCATTTTGCTTGGGCGAGCGGAACTGGTGCGATATCGAGGGTAACTTAAATATAGTGTGGCCCAGTTACCCGGCCTGTCGCACCTGTCCCTCTCACCCATGATAACTCCATTTGTCCCCGGTAGGCTTTCCCCCTCAGCCTGCGACGAAAGTCTCTTTCAACGCCATTTGACACCCCTTGCGGGATGGCTATAATGGCTCGCGGAACCATAACCCAAGTTGCTACCTGTCGCCGGTAAGGGGCCTGCTGCTGTTTGACCACCGACCGCAGACCACCCTTGGGGGGTGGTATATTCTCTCAGCAATCAGGGGGAAAGCCTGGAAGTGAGACCCTTTAGCGCCGTGGTCGGCGCGCTGAAGCGCGCTACGACAAACCCCTGCTCTGTTTTTTTGAAAAGATACCCGGTGGTCTGTAGCCAGTCGTCCGTGGTTTCCTGGCAAGGTGAGTGGCAACTGGAATTCAATCCAGCACCGGAAAGAATCATCCCGCAAGATATGGCCTGACCCATGGCAGCCGAGCATTCCCCCTCTGATGATCCCCACGCCCGGATCGTGTTCCAGCCTTCCGGCCGGGCGGGCACGGTGCCCCTCGGCACCTCGCTGTTGGCAGCGGCCCGCTCCCTGGGGGTGGGACTGGAATCCATCTGCGGCGGGCAGCAGACCTGCGGCAAATGCCTGGTCTACGTGAAAGCCGGCTCCTTCCCCAAACTCAACTTGACCTCCGACCCGGCGCACCTCTCCCCGCCGACGGCCCACGAACAACGCTTCCGCGAGCGGCGCGGCCTGCCGGAGACCGCCCGTCTGGCCTGCGCGGCTCAGGTCAGGGGCGATCTACTCATCACCGTGCCGCCGGAGAGCCAGGCGCAGAAACAGGTGATCCTGAAAGCGGCGACCGAACGCCCGCTGGAGATAGACCCGGTGATCCGGCTCTACTACGTCCGGCTGGCGCCGCCGCAGGCCGGCGAGCGCTCTGACCAGGAGCGGGTGGCGGCCGAACTGGCGGCGCGCTTTGGTCTGACCGGCGTCACGTGGGACTATCCGGCGCTCCAGGCCCTGCCCCCCGCCCTCCGCGCCGGGCAGGGGGCTTTGACGGTCACGGTCTGGCAGGGCCGGGAGATCATCCGCGTTCAACCGGGGTACCACGAATCCCCGCTGGGCCTGGCCGTAGACATCGGCACGACGACGTTGGCGGCCTACCTGTGCGATCTGCGCAGCGGCGCGCTCCTGGCGACCGCTTCGGCCATGAACCCACAGGTCACTTACGGCGATGACATCATGGCGCGCATCTCCTATGCAACGGAGCAACCGGCAGGGCTGGCGCAGTTGCAGCAGCGAGTGGTGACGGCCATCCACGACCTGGCGCAACAGGCGACGGCAGAGGTCGGGCGGGCCGCGGAAGAGGTGGTAGATGTCGTGCTCGTCGGCAACAGCGTGATGCACCATCTGGTGTTGGGGCTGGATCCAGCGCCGTTGGGGGCGTTGCCCTTTGTGCCGGTGGCCGGCGGGCCGGTGGACCTGCGCGCGGCGGAGCTGGGCCTGGCGCTCAACCCCGGCGCGCGCGTCCACGTGCTCCCCCTGGAGGGCGGCTTCGTGGGCGCCGACAACGTCGGCGTGTTGCTGGCGGAAGAACCCCACCGCCGCGCTGAGCTCTCGCTCATCCTTGACGTGGGCACCAACGGCGAGCTGGTGTTGGGCAACCGGGAGCGGCTGCTCTGCACCTCGGCGGCGACCGGGCCGGCCTTTGAGGGCGCGCAGATCACCCACGGGATGCGCGCAGCGCCCGGCGCGATTGAGCGCGTCCGCCTTGACCCGGAGACGTTGGCGGTGCGGGTCAAGGTCATCGGCCAGGATCTATGGAGCGATGCGCTGCCGCCGGAGGCGCTCCAGGCCCGGGGCGTGTGCGGCTCCGGCATTCTGGAAGCGGTGGCGGAGCTGCTCGCGGCCGGCCTGCTGGAGCCCAACGGTCGCTTCCGTGCCCGGCGTGAGACGCCCCGCCTCATCAAATACCACGGCAAAGCGGCCTTTGTCCTGGCGGAAGCGGCGCAGAGCGCGACCGGCACCCCCATTGTCATCACGCAGAGCGACGTGCGGGCCATCCAGCTGGCCAAAGCGGCGCTCTATGTTGGGGCGCAATTCCTCATGCGCGAATTTGGGGTACAATCGGTGGATAGGATCGTACTGGCGGGCGCCTTCGGCAGTGTGTTGGATGCGCAGCGGGCGATGGCAATCGGGATGTTGCCGCCGTGCGATCCGCAGCAGGTCTTTTCGGTGGGGAATGCCGCCGGCGACGGCGCGCGCATCGCGCTGCTGAGCTGTGCCAAACGCCGCGAAGCGGCCGAGCTCGCCCGGCGGGTGGAGCACATCACTCCCTCGCTGGAGGGCGAATTTCAGCGGGCGTTTGTGGCGGCGTTGCCGTTTCCTGAGCCAACTCTCTGTAGGGGGCCGGGCCGGTGGGGATAAAAAGAGGCTCGTAGTGCCGCGCTTCAGCGCGGCAAAACGGCGCTGAAGCGCCTCACTACAAACACAGGGCTATTTTCAAGGGAGGAGATTTTTCATCCTTCCGCCTTCATCCTTCGTCCTTTCACTGGCGCTCAAGCGCCTCACGACAAACGCAGGGCGTTATTTTTATTAGGAGGGAATATGCGGACCACCTGGTTGGTAGAGATCATGAAACGTGCTCAGAGCGGGCCTTTTATGAAAGAAAAGGATTTTGAGCTGGCCCTCACCAAACGCATCCGCGAGTTGGTCAAGGAATACGGGATCCAATACAATCCGGCCGTGCTGGTACCCGCCGATGATGACCTGGCCGACCGCGTTTTCCAGGCGGGACTCCAGCTCTTTGTGGAGTTTGGGGCCTACTGCCAATCTACCGAACGCTGCATCCGCTTCAGCCGTGATGAGGTGCTGGAGCTGCTGGCGCAGGCTCCGGCCGCGGTCACGCTGGGCACGGGCAAGGATGCCGTGGTGATGCGCCATCGCGGCGTGGAAGACCCCACGCCCACCGTGATGCACTCCGGCCCGACGGGGACGCCAGCCTCGGAGCGCTACCATCCCCTCATCCTGCTCTCGTGCGCGCAGGAGCCGCTGGTGGATTGTCTCGGTGCGGGCTCCGTTTCCACTTACCTGGGCGAGACGATCATCCCTGGCACGCCGCTGGAGATTTTGGGCGCGCGGCGCGATGCGGCGGTGGCGCGCGAGGCGGTCCGCATGGCCGGGCGGCCGGGGATGCACATCAACGACGTGGCGGTGCCGCTTACCTGCGCCGGCAAGATGGCGGCGTGCGATCCCGGCTCCGGGCTGCGCCCGACCGATGGCATCCTGGTCTCGCAGATGGTGGAACTGAAGACCGATTTTGACCAACTGTCGCGGGTAGCGCATCTCTACAACATCGGCGGCATCCGCGTGGACCTGATGACGCCGCTCCTGGGAGGGCTGGGCGGTCGCGCCGAGGGGACGGCGGTCGTCTCCGTGGCGGATCACCTGCTCGGCGTGGCGCTCTACGACGCCGACTACCACATGTTCTCGCTGACGCACCTCAACTACGTCAACAACACCGACCCGATGGGCATCTGGACGCAGGCGCTGGTGGGGCAGGCGCTGGCCCGTAACACCCATATCATCTGCCTCAACGACATCTACGTGATGTCGGGTCCCGGCACGAAAGAGCTGCTCTACGAATGCGCGGCGGGCGCCATCGTGGGCACCGTGTGCGGCTTCAACATGCAGGGCGCCGGCACGACCGGCGGCTTCAAGACCGACCACACCACCGGCCTGGAGGCGCGCTTCATCGCCGAAGTCTCCCGCGCCAGCTTAGGGCTGACCCGGCAAGACGCCAGCGCGCTGATCCCCCAGATCATGCCGGGATACATCGGCACGCTCAAGAACCCCAACCGGGGGCTGCCGTTCCCCGAAGTCTACGACGTGACGACCGTCCAGCCGAAAGAGGAGTGGCTGGCGCTTTACTACGAGGTCAAAGAGCACCTGCGCCGATTGGGCCTGCGGCTGTGAAATTGCTACCTCCCGGTATCGCTGACTCGTTGACTCGTTGATTCGCTGACTCGTTGACTCATTGGATTGAAAGGAACCGACCATGAACATTCCCGATACCATCCGTGAACGCTTAGCCCAAGCCTTGAAAGAGGGGGATGCCGAGGCCGCCGAAGCGGTCGCCCTGGAGGCCCTGGCAGCCCAGGTTGACCCGCTGGCCCTGATCCAGGAGGTGATGATCCCCACGTTAGAGGAAGTGGGCGTCCTGTTCCAGGAGGGTGAGATTTTCGTGCCGGAGCTGCTGTTGACCGGTGAGGCCGCCGAGCGGGTCAGCCAGCATCTGGAAAAGGCGATCGCCGCGCAGGGCCGCGCGACGACCTCACCCGGCGTCATTGTCCTGGGCGTCGTCAAGGGTGATATTCACGACATCGGCAAGAACATCGTGGCGACGATGTTCCGCGCGCACGGCTTCAAGGTGGTGGACCTGGGCCGCGACGTGACACCGAGCGCCTTCGTGGAGGCCGCCCAGACCAACCAGGCCGATCTGGTGGGCATGTCTTCCCTGATGACCACCACGCGCCCGATGATCAAGAACACCATTGCGCTCTTCCAGGAGTTGGGCCTGCGCTCCAAATACAAGATCATCGTCGGCGGTGGCTGTGTCACCCGCGAATGGTCTGAACTGGTAGGGGCCGATGGCTATGCCGAGGATGCAGCCGGCGCCGTGGAATTAGGCAAGCGCCTGCTCAATGCTTGAGCCCTGACCCCAGAACAGGAGGTGAACCAAGTCCCAGACCTGTTTCGCCATTCGCCATTCGCTATTTGCCATTCGCTATTCGCCATTTGCTATTCGTTAAATCAGGTTCGTAGTGCCGCGCTTCAGCGCGGCTCAGACGGCGCTAAAGCGCCTCACTACAAACTCAGAGCGTTATTTTCAGAGGAGGAAAGCATCATGAAAGCCCACCGGTTTGTTCTACTGGTAGCCCTGATTCTCAGCGTCACGCTGCTCGCAGCCTGCGGCGGGGGTGGCGGGGGCAGCAAGACTGAAGGCCAGAAGCTGGCCGTGGTGATGATCGGCCCGTGGAACGACAACTCCTGGAACGAGGCCGCCTACAATGCGCTGGAGGCGCTCAAGAAAAGCGGCGTGCAGACCGCCTATTCGGAGAACGTGGCGGTGGCCGATGCGGCCCGCGTGCTGCGCGAATACGCCGGACAGGGCTACACGCTGGTGGTCGGCCACACCTTCAGCTTCCAGGATGCCGTCTTTGAGGTGGCCCAGGAGAACGCTGGCATCAACTTTGCCTGGCCCGGCGGGATCAACCGCACCGCGACCAACGTGGCCGACTACGACCAACCCTTCTACGAAGCGGCCTATCCCATCGGCGTCATCGCCGGCTACATGAGCAAGCCGGGCAAGCTCGGCGCGCTCTACGGCTTTGACATCCCCGTCTGCCACGCCATGGGCGAGGCGTTCCTGGCCGGCGCCAAAACGGTCAATCCCAACGCGGCTCTCATCACCACTGCCGTCGGCGATTGGGGCGATGTGGCCAAGGCCAAAGAGGCGGCGCTGGCGCAGGCCGATGCCGGGGTAGATTTCTGGATTGAGTGCGGCGAAGGGCCGGCGCTTGGCGCGATTGAGGCCGCGAAGGAGCGCGGCGGCTACGTCACCGGCTACGTCGGCGACATGAGCGAGAACGGCCCCACCGTCGTCCTGGTCAACCTGGTCTGGAACCTGGAGCCGGTCTTCAAGCAGATGCTCACCGACATCCAGGGCAAGACCTTCGGCAACCAGTTCTACAAAATGGGAGTGGCCCAGGGCGCGATGGTCGTCGGCTACAACGAAGCGCTGAAGGGCCAGATCCCCGCCGAGGCGCTCAAGGCCGCCGAACAGGCCATCGCCGACATCAAGTCCGGCAAGCTGGTCGTGCCGTTTGTGCCAGAAGCGCAGAAATAAGCCTCTCGCGGTCATAGCCGGTACAGCTTGCGTGTTGCGTATTGCGTGGGCCGTGACGGAACACGCAATACGCAATCCGGCTGTGAATGGATGGATTAGACTTAGATCATGAACGACCAGCCCGTCGTCGCCATGCGCGGCATTGTCAAACGCTTTCCCGGCGTGACGGCCAACGACGGGGTGGATTTCACGCTGCGGCGCGGCGAGATCCATGCGCTGCTCGGCGAGAACGGCGCGGGCAAGACCACGCTGATGAACATCCTCTACGGCCTCTACCGGCCCGATGCCGGCGAGATCTTACTCCACGGGCAACCGGTCGCCTTTGAGTCGCCGCGCGAGGCGATTGCGCACGGGCTGGGCATGGTGCACCAGCACTTCATGCTCGTGCGGCCTTTCACCGTCGCCGAAAATATCGTCCTGGGGCAGCCCTCCCCGCGCGCCCCCTGGTTGGAAAAGATGAGCGCCGTCCAGAGCCGCCTGCGCGCGCTGGCCGAGAAATATTGCTTAGCGATTGACCCGGCGGCCGAGGTCTGGACGCTCTCGGTGGGTGAGCAGCAGCGCGTGGAGATCCTCAAGGCGCTCTATCGCGGCGCGGAGGTGCTGATTTTAGACGAGCCGACGGCGGTGTTGACGCCCCAGGAGGTCGGGGAACTCCTCACGACGTTGCGCCGGCTGGCGGCGGAGGGCAAATCTATCGTCTTCATCTCGCACAAACTGGATGAGGTGCTGGCCGCCAGCGACCGGATCACCGTTTTGCGCGACGGGCGGGTGGTCGCTACCCTGGCCTCCGCTGCTGCGGACAAGACCGAACTGGCACGGTTGATGGTTGGGCGTGACGTGACGCTCAAAGTGCCCAAAACGCCGGCGCAGCCCGGTGACGTGCTGCTCCGGCTGGAGGAAGTGCAGGCACTCAACGATCGCCAGTTGCCGGCGTTGCGCGGCGTCAATTTAGCCGTGCGGGCGGGTGAGATTGTGGGCATCGCGGGCGTGGCGGGCAACGGCCAGACTGAACTGGAAGAGGTGATCGCCGGCCTGCGCCCGGTCAGCGCCGGGCGGGTGCTGATCGGCGGGAAAGAGGTAACCAACACTTCGCCGGCTCACATCGGGGCGGCCGGGCTGGCCCACATTCCCTCGGATCGCTATGCCCTGGGCCTGCTGCGCGATTTCACCGTGGCCGAGAACAGCGTTTTGCAGCGGGTGGGGGAGCCACCCTTCACGCGGCGGGGCTGGCTGGACTGGAAGACCATCCGGCGGGAGGCGGCCGGATTGGTGGCGCAGTTTGACGTGCGGACCCCAACGGTGGAAGCGCCCGCCGGGACACTTTCCGGCGGCAACGCGCAGAAGTTGATCCTGGCCCGCGAGCTGGCCCGCCGTCCGCGCGTGCTGCTTGCGGCGCAACCGACGCGCGGGCTGGATGTGAGCGCGATTGAGTACGTCCATCGCGCCCTGGTAGCCCAACGCGACGCCGGGGTGGCCATCCTGTTGATTTCCACCGAACTGGACGAGATTCTGGCCCTGAGCGACCGCATTGCCGTGATGTACGAAGGGCGCATCGTGGGCGAGGTGGAAGGGAGCCGGGCCAGCGTGGAGCAATTGGGGCTGTGGATGGGCGGCAGCCGGCCAGTGGAGCAGTGCGCATGAGCCACTCCTCCGCCTCCCCAGCCCGGCTCCGCTTACGGCCGCCGGCCGCCTCCCGTTGGGGGGCGGGGGTCGTGGCCCTGGCCCCGGTGTGGGGCGCGCTCGTTGGCTTGCTGATCGGCGCGGTGCTGATGATGATTGCCGGGGCCGACCCGCTGGCCACTTACGGCACCATGCTGCGAGGAGCCTTCGGCGGGCCGCGCCAGCTGACCGAGACGCTGCTCAAGGCCGCCCCGCTGCTGCTGATGGGGCTGGGGCTGGCGGCAGCGTTCCGCGCGCGGGTCTGGAACATCGGCGGCGAGGGGCAATACACCATGGGCGCCCTGGCCGGAGGGCTCCTGGCGCTCTGGTTCCCCTGGCTACCGGCGGTTCTGTTGTTGCCGCTGGTGCTGTTGGCAGGCGCGGCCGGGGGGGCGCTCTGGGCGCTGGTCGCCGGATGGCTCAAAGTCAAGCGCGGGATGAACGAAATCATCTCCACGCTGATGCTCAATTACATCGCCATTCTGCTGCTGCAATACCTGGTGCGCGGCCCGCTCCAGGAGCCGGGCGGTTACCTGCCGGTGAGTGCTCAATTCGTGCCGGCGGCGCGGCTGCCGGTATTGATCCCCGGCACGCGCATCCATGGTGGGGTCCTGTTGTCGGTCGCGTTCGTTCCGGTGGTCTACGCGCTGCTCTGGCGCACGCCGCTCGGCTTCCGGCTGCGGGCGGTCGGCTCGCGCGCCAGCGTCGCCCGTTACGCCGGGATGGATGTGGCGCGCCTCACGCTGTTTGCGCTGGCTTTTAGCGGAGCGCTCGCCGGGCTGACCGGCCTCATAGAGGTCAGCACGTTGCACACCCGGCTGCGGGGCGACATCACCGGCAATTATGGCTTTAGTGGCATCCTGGTCGCGCTCCTGGGGCGGATGCACCCGGCTGGCGTGGCGCTGGCGGCGCTCTTCTTCGCCGCCCTGAGCATCGGTGCGCAATCCATGCATGTCATTTCGGGCCTGCCGGCGGCGCTGGCCGATGCTATCCAGGCCGTGATCGTTCTGGCGGTGCTGGCCGCGGATGCTATAGCGCACCGGAAGAAAACGTGACCGGGTTGCGTGTTCCCTTGATGATGGGTGATTCGCGCCGGATGGGGTAGCCGATGGATTGGACGCAATTATTGCACTGGAGTTTCATCACCGCTCTCGTCACTGCCGGCATCCGGCTGGCGACGCCGGTCCTGCTGGCGGTGCTCGGCGAGATCATCACCGAGCGCGCCGGTGTGCTCAACCTGGGGCTGGAGGGGGTGATGTTGATGGGCGGCGTGGGCGGCTTCATGGCGGCCTACGCCCTGGAGCAGAGCGCCCTGGGCCCAACGCTGGGGCCAGCCTGTGCCTGGCTGGGGTTGGCGGCCGGCATGGTCGCCGGGATGGCCATGGGGTTGATCATGGCGGCGCTAAGCGTCACCCTCAAGGCCGATCAGGTGATCTGCGGCGTGACGCTGGTGGTTTTCGGGCACGGTCTCTCCACGTATCTTTACCGGCAGGCGTTTGCTTCACTGACGGCACGGGTGACGGGACTGGAGCCGTGGCCGATTCCGGGACTGAGCCGGCTCCCGGTGCTGGGTGAGCTGCTCTTCAACCACGATCCGACAGTCTACCTGACGGCGGCGCTCGTTGTCGTGGTCTGGCTGTTCCTGTTCCGCACGACCTGGGGCCTGCAAATCCGGGCCGCCGGCGAGAACCCGGCCGCGGCGGAGACCTCCGGTATCCACGTGGCGCGGACGCGCTATGCGGCGACGCTGCTCGGCACGGCGCTGGCCGGGTTGGGCGGCGCTGTGCTGACGGTGGTGCAGCTCAAGCTCTTCCGCGAGGGGATCACCGCCGGGCGTGGCTGGATCGCGGTCGCGCTGGTGATTTTTGCCCGCTGGCGGCCGGAACTGGCCCTGGTGGGCGCGCTGCTGTTCGGGCTGGCGGATTCGCTCCAGTACCGGATTCAGGCGCTGAGCAGCCAGGTGGAACGGGGCGCCGGCGCTATCCCCTACGAATTTCTGTTGATGCTGCCTTACGTGCTCACTCTAGTGGCGCTCTTCCTCCGCAGCCGGCAGAGTGACGCGCCTGCCGCGCTGGGACAGCCTTACATCAAAGGGTCGTCGCAGTAATTTTAGTGACGGGCTTCAGCGCGGTTCAGACGGCGCTGAAGCACCTGACTACGAACATGGATAGGCTCGTAGTGCTGCGTTTCAGCGCGGCGGAAACGGCGCTCAAGCGCCTGACTGCAAACCCAGAAGGAGCGAGAACAATTCATGCCAGAGAATGCCACACCCGAACCGCAACCTGCACCGCAGGATACGCTTGTCACCACTCAGCACAGCGTGACCATCAAC
>CAYTGR010000023.1:30776-69014 GCA_964437445.1 uncultured Anaerolineales bacterium
GCAACCTGCACCGCAGGATACGCTTGTCACCACTCAGCACAGCGTGACCATCAACGGCCAAGTGGTAGCCTATACTGTCACCGCGGGCACGCTCGTCCTTAAACAGGAGGACAATACTCCCAAAGCTGTGGTTTTCTTTACCGCCTACACCCGCGACAGCGTGACCGATCCGGCCCAACGCCCGTTGACGTTTGCCTTCAACGGCGGCCCCGGCTCGTCGTCGGTCTGGCTCCACCTGGGGCTGTTAGGGCCGCGGCGGGTGTTGATGGACGACGAGGGCCAGGCGCTCCCACCCCCTTACCGGCTGGTGGACAACGACCACTCCCTGCTGGATGTGACCGACCTGGTCTTCATTGACCCGGTCAGCACCGGCTACAGCCGCGCGGTCAAGCAAGAAGAAGCCAAAGAGTTCCACGGCATTGAGAAAGACGTGGAGTGGGTCGGCGAATTTATCCGGCTCTACACCACGCGCTTCCGGCGCTGGGCCTCCCCCAAGTTCCTGGCCGGCGAGAGCTACGGGACAACCCGCGCCGCTGCGCTTTCCGGTTTCCTGCAACAGCGGCATGGGTTCTACCTCAACGGCCTGGCGCTCATCTCCACGGTGCTCAATTTCCAGACGATAGACTTCCATCCTGGCAACGACCTGCCGTATCTGCTCTTCCTGCCCACCTATGCAGCGACGGCCTGGTATCACCGCCGGTTAGCCCCGGAATTGCAGCTGGATCTGCGCCAGACTTTGCGCGAGGTGGAAGCCTTCGCGCGCGGCGAGTACGCGGCGGCGCTGTTCCAGGGAGCGGCCCTCCCGGTGGCCGAACGGCGGCGGGTGGCCCGCAAGCTGGCCCGCTACACCGGCCTGACGCCGGAGTATGTGGAGCAGAGTGATCTGCGGCTGGAAATCTTCCGCTTCACCAAGGAATTGTTGCGGGCGCAGCAACGCACAGTGGGCCGGCTGGATAGCCGCTTTGTCGGGATTGACCGCGACGCGGCCGGGGAAACGCCGGAGTTTGATCCCAGTTACGCCGCCATCCAGGGACCGTATACCGCGCTGCTCAACGATTACGTGCGGCGCGAGCTCAACTTTGAGAGCGACCTGCCCTACGAAATCCTGACCGACCGCGTCCAGCCCTGGGATTACAGCCAGTACCAGAACCGCTATGTCAACGTGGGGGAGACGCTGCGTGCGGCCATGTGCCAGAATCCGGCGTTGCGCGTTTTCGTCGCCAACGGCTACTACGACCTGGCAACGCCCTACTTCGCCACCGAGTACACCCTCAACCATCTGGGGCTGGATCCCAGCCTGCGAGGCAACCTCAGCCTGGGCTACTACGAGGCCGGACACATGATGTATATCCGCCGGGCGGTGCTGGCTCAGTTGAAAGCCGACCTGGCGGCGTGGATCGGTGCATGAACTGCACGGGTCCCTGCGCTCGTCTGGCGGCACTGGAGACCTTGGGGGCCTGGGTGGTCTATCTGCTGTTGTTGTTTGGTCCGCGGGCTTGGTTGCTCAAAGGTCAACGCCAGCTCACCGCGGCTGAGTGGCGGGCGACCTATCCGGCGCTACGCTGGCTGCCTATCCTGCATGATCTCATGTCGGTAGTCGTCTTGACGGGTAGCATGGTCAGTACAATCTGGGTGATACAAGGGGTGTCGCCTCCAACGGTGTATGGGTTAGCAACCGTCTGGGCGATTGCGCTGTTGAACGCTTTCAGCGGCCTTTTTGAGCTGGCCACCGGCGTTTGCCCCGTTTATGGGGCGCTCATCAAACGCTCTTATCGCCAGCGTTTCATCCGTCACCCGGTTGTGCGGCGGCTGGGCCTGGTAAGGATGTTGATCAGTCTCACGTTGTTGGGCGGCGTTATTTTGCTGGCGCGTCGGGTTTGATGAAAAAGGTGAGCGTATATGGAATAATAGGCTGGTAGTGCCGTGCCGCAGCGCGGCGGAGACGGCGCTGAAGTGCCTGACTACGAACATGTATGGGCGAAGGAGGAAAACACCATGAGAGATGCCTACCTGGACCGTCTGTTGGGCGAACGGGAGCAGATTGTGCTGGTGACCCGGCAGCACTGGTTGGTGCTGGCGGAGGCCATCATCGCCGAGATCCTGCTGCTGATCGGGATCGTCGCGCTGGTGACCCTTTTGCTGACCACCTGGGTGGTCAACCCGCTGGTCGCGTTAGGGTACCTGCTGGTTTTGCTGCCCATCCTGGCGCTGACGCGCGATGTGCTGGCCTGGGCCAACCGCAAGTACGTGGTGACCACGCGGCGGGTGATCCAGATTTCGGGGGTGGTTAACAAAAACGTGCTGGATTCCTCGCTGGAGAAGGTCAACGACGTCCGGCTGGAGCAATCGGCCTTCGGGCGGCTGCTGGGCTATGGCGATGTGGAGATCCTGACGGCCAGCGAGCTGGGCAGCAATCGTTTCAGCCGGATTGGGGACCCGATTCGTTTCAAGACGGCAATGCTCAACGCCAAAGAGCGGCTGGAGCGTGAGCTGGTTGCCACCCCGGCAGCGGTAGGACGCGACGTCCCCGGTCTGATCGCCGCGCTGGACATGCTGCGGCAACAGGGGGTCCTGACCGAAGAGGAGTTCAACCGCAAGAAGGCGGAGCTGCTGGCCAAGTTGTAATCCCGCTACGGGAGCAACGCTTCTTCGCGCAGCAGGGCATCCAGCCCGGCGACAAGCGCGGCGGCGGCAGCCACCACTTGCGGCGAGACCTCACCGCTGGCGCGCAGCAGGGCCGTGACCTGAGCGCGTAGCGCCACCGGCCGCCGGGGACAGCGGGCCTCGGCCATCGCCAACAGCCGTTTCTCACCGGGGTGCGGCAACCGGTTGACCGCGAAGAGGATGTCAAAGTAGCTCGCCAGCAGTGCCGCCACCCGGTGGTTGATGCTGACCGGGTCGTCGTGGGCCACGGCGCGGTCCAGCTGGTAGCGGTACGACGAAAGCGTCTGCCACAGGATGGGGTGGTTCTTGGCGACAATGGCCCGGCGGAGCGGCTCCGGGTAGGGTTGCCGGGCCTTTGCTTGCAACGCTGCGAACCAGCCGTGCGCCTCGTAGAGCACCTGCGAGGTCAAGACATTGTGCCAGAAGCAGGTGGAGTAGCCTACGCTGGCCTCGCACCGCCGTAAAACGCGGTCCAGCTGCTCCTCAATCCAGGCCGGGGAGCGGAACATCACGTCCACGTGGATGCCGGTGGCGGCATCTACCCACTCGTCGCCCGGTTCCCAAAATTGATTGTCTACCTCGGCGCGGGAGGCCGCCCCGGTGGCGATAGCACGCCGGGCCTCCAGCGGCAGCGGCTCGCGGCTGTAAACGTAGAGATCAATGTCGGAACCGGCATCGGCCAACCCGGTGGTCTGCGAGCCGGCGATGGCGACAGCTGCCACGGTCGGCAGCGCAGCGTACTCATCCGCGATGGATTGCGCCAGTTGCAGAGCCGGCAGGAGTGAAGCGCCTTCTTGATAGTCCATGGTGCCCTTGCCCTTAGAATCGGTTATCCAGTGTCAGGCTGACGGCGCAGGTAGCGCGAACTTCAATTCGCTTCTCGCTGCCATTGTCAGCGTTGAGATACAGCGCAGAGACGCCCCTTGGGGCGTCTCTCCAGCTGTGGGACCTGTGATCCAGGTCAAGGCGTCCGCTTGGGCACGACGATGATCTTGACCGGTTCGGTCTCCGTTTTGTTTCCGGCGGCATCGTAGGCGATGACCTTGAATTTGTATTCGCCGACCCCTTCCAGGGTCCAGTTGATGTTGAACGGGGCAATCGTCCGCACCTTGAATGGTTGCTCTTCGTCGTTCTTGTAATACTCCACGCGGGCGATGGAATATTTATCGGAGACCTCGGCGTTGATGTTAACCCACTCGTCTTTCCCCAGTTCATACTCCGAGTTGTTGAGCGGGTAGGTCAGGTCCACTTTCGGCGGCTCATGGTCCACCGTCACCTGCAAGGCATGTTGGCGGACGTTGCCGCTGCCTCCTACCACCTGGAGTTGCAATGTGTAGAGCCCATCGGCCAGACCGGTGGTATCCCAGAACTCCAGCACGTTCTGGTCCACCTGGTTGTTGTGGTCCGGGCCGATCTGCTGCCACTGAGTGGGATTCATCCCCTGGCCGAAGACCAGCCGGTAGAAGGCCACGTCGCCTTTGGCGTTGCCAATGATGGGAATCACCCCCTGGATGTAGGAGTAGGCCGTGGGTGAAATGACCGCTACTTCCGCCCCGGTCAGATTAGGACCGTAGACGGTATCATACTCGGTAGGGGGGATGGGGGGGCGCCGGTCCTCGTCCAGGCCGGCGATCCAGTCATTGGCCTCCGGCGGATAAACCTCGTAAACCCGCTGCTCCACCAGCTCCGGCGGGGTGTAAATGGTGGCCAGTTTGCCGGTCTCTTTGTTCACCAGGAAGGTCTGGTGCATCCGGCACTCCTCCTGTGGCTCGGTGCCGGGGATCATCAGCTCGGTGACGGTGGGGCAATCCTTGGTGGGCTTCAGGCCCGAAAGCGCGCAGACGGTCACTTCCACCAGCCCCTCAGGCCGCGTGAAGCTGACAATCGGCTCGTCGCGCAGCGCATATTCCATCACCGCGTGCCAGATAAAGGCCGCTCCGCGCGCGCCGGGCAGGCTGGTCATCGGCGTGTTATCCGTGTTGCCCATCCAGACGCCGGTGACCAGTTGCGGCGTGTAGCCAATCGTCCAGTTATCCACATAATCGTTGGTCGTGCCGGTCTTGGCTGCTGCCGGCCGGTTATCGGCTAATTCCAACGGATTGGGCGTCCCGAAGGCCGGAATGCGGGCCTGCCGGTCGGCGATGATGTTGGTGATCAGGTAGGCCAGGCGCGGATCCACCACCTGCCGGGCCTCCGGTTGCTTGTACTCGTACAGGACTTTGCCGTTGCGATCTTCCACGCGCAGAATCGCGACCGGATCCAATTCCCGGAACCCGGGGCGTTGTTGGGAATCGGGGACCGGCGCGCCGTACATCGTCCCATTGTTATCAAAGACGCTGTAAGCATAGGTCATATCCAGCAGGTGAACCTCACCGCCGCCCAGGGTCAGGCTGAGCCCGTAATATTGCAGCCCTTTGTCCAGTGTATTGATCCCCATCTGATGCGCCGTGCGCAGCACATTATCCACCCCGGCGATGGACATGGCTTCCACGGCCGGGATATTGAGGGAGCGCGCCAGCGCTCCCCGCATCCGCACCGGGCCGTGATAGGTGCGGTCGTAGTTTTCCGGGACGTAAGGCGGCATACCTGAGCCTTGTTCAAAGGCCTGGCGCACATCCAGGAACATGTGCGCGGCATTGCCTCCCTGCGCCAGGAAAGTGACATAGGTGAAGGGCTTGAAGGAAGAACCGGGCTGGCGCAGGCCGTCCACCGCCACATTGAATTTGCCGTCAATAGTCTCGTCCCAGTAATCGGCGCTGCCCACCAGGGCCAGGATCTCGCCCGTGGTTGGCCGGAGGACGACCACGGCCGAATTGTTGACGTGCAGATCTTGCCCCACCCGGTTAGCGGGCATATCGGGCAGGTATTGCGCCGCCTCACAGCCCTGGGCCACTGCTTGTGGAATCACGTCGGTGGGCAGTTCGCCCTTGAGGATGCGCAAATAGGCCTGGGTAACGCACTGCGATTGGTTCTGGAGCTCCAGGTCCAGCGTGGTGTAGACACGCAGCCCGCCGCCGGCGACCAGCTCCGGTCCAAACATTTCTTCCAGCTGGCGCCGGACGTAGAGCGAGAAGTGCGGGGCCTGGATATCATAGCGCGCGACCGGTGAGGCCAGCTGCCAGGACTCCACGCGGGCGGCATCGGCTTCAGCCGTAGTGATGCAGCCCTGACCGATCATCGCATCCAGGACCAGGCCCTGCCGTTTGCGCGCATCTTCGGGGGCGTCAAAGGGATTGAGCAGCGGATATTGGGGGATGGCGGCCAGGGTTGCCGCCTCGGCAATATCCAGCTGCGTGGCAGGTTTGTCAAAATAAACCCGGGCCGCTGCATCAATCCCATATGCCAGGTTGCCGTAGAAGTTGGTGTTGAGGTACCATTCCAGGATCTGCTGTTTACTGTACCGCCGGGTCAATTCCAGCGCCATCAGGATTTCTTTTATTTTACGGGTGTAACTGCGCTGGTAACGCTCTTCCACCGAGATCACACTGTTTTTCACGACCTGTTGGGTGATGGAGGAGCCACCCTGGATATCGCCCCCCTGGAGATTGGCCCAAAAAGCACGCGCCAGACCGCGCGGGTTGATGCCGGGATTGGTCCAGAAGGTACGGTCTTCAATAGAGACGGTGGCACAGATTACATAGTCGGGTAATGTATCCAGCGCTACCCAGTTGCGGTCGCCAGCGTGCGGATCAATCACCTCGTAGAGCAAATTTTGACCGGTGCGGTCGTAGATTTTGGTGGTCTCAAAATTTTGGATACTGGCTGCCTCCACCTCTTCGGGAGTGGGCAACCCCGCCGTGAACATGGAGTAAGCGGCCGCCGCGCTGCCCACGCCGAGCACCACGGTCAGCCCGGAGGCAATCAACGAGGCCAGCGTCAGGACCGCCACGACCCGTAGCACCATGTTAAAACCGGTCCGGCTCCGCTTGCGTTGACGTTCGCGCTTGGTGACGATATGGGCGCGGAACAGGATCAACGGCATTTTCATGCTTCCGTTTGCCATGTTATTTCCCTTTCCATTTCCCTGTTGGGGCGAATGCTGAGAGACTCGGCGGGTCGTTTTGTCATACCCCTGGCCCGCGTGTCTCTTCACCGCCCTTATCATAGCGGCCGCCGTGCGCAACGGCGCTATCTCCTGTATTATCGCCAGGACTGACTGTTTGGCAAGGGGCTCTTGTCGGGCAGGTGATTGCGGGTATAATCCGAAGGCGGTAAATGATGATCTGGCTCAAGAAAGAAGTTGTATGAAGTTTTCCATTATCATCCCTTGTTATAACGAATCTGAAAATGTGCTGCTGATGGCAGATCGGTTACTTCCAATCGTCGCTGAATTGGAACGCCGTGGTCCCACTGAGCTGATTTTAGTGAATGATGGCAGCACCGATGATACGTTGGCCCAACTGAACGCCCTGGCCGCCCGACAATCCGGTATCCGGGTGCTCAGCCATCAGCAAAACCAGGGGCTGGGGGCGGCGTTGCGCACCGGCTTTGCCCAGGCCCAGGGTGAGATTATCGTCACCACCGACAGTGACGGAACTTACCCTTTTACTGAGATCTTACCTCTATTGGAGCGTTTGACGCCGGAGGTAGATGTTGTCACGGCTTCCCCCTATCATCCCCAGGGTGGGGTGGAGGGCGTGCCCCGCTACCGGCTGATCCTCAGCCAGGGTGCTTCCCTGCTCTACCGGCTGCTGCTGGATTGGCGACTGCACACCTACACCGCCATGTTCCGCGCTTACCGGCGCGAGACGGTCCAGCGGGTCCCTTCCACGGCGAACGGTTTCTTGATGCCCGCCGAATGGGTCTCCAATGCGCTCTTGTTGGGTTATCGGGTCGCCGAATTTCCCACCGTCTTGCATGTACGACAGTATGGTCAATCCAAGGCCAAAGTCCTGCGTATCATCCTGGCCCACCTGCGTTTCCAGGCCAGGTTGATCGGGCTGCGCTTAAGTGGCCGCCGCCCCGTGCCGCAAACGCTGGAACCATGCGCAAAGTCGTGACGGTGGTGGGGACTCGCCCCGAGCTGGTCAAATTCTCGCCCGTCATTCCTTTATTGAACGCCGCGTTTGACCACCGGCTGGTCCATTCGGGGCAACATTACAGCTACGAGATGGACGCGCTCTTTTTTGAGGAACTCCACTTGCCGGCTCCCCATTACCGGTTAGAGGTTGGCTCCGGCTCGCACGCGGAGCAGACAGCCCGGATTCTCACCCGTTTTGAGCCGTTGTTAGTGCAAGAGCCGCCTGATGCCGTCCTCGTTTTGGGCGACACAAATACGACCCTGGCCGGTGCCTTGACCGCAGCCAAATTGCACATTCCGGTGGTCCATTTGGAGGCCGGCTGTCGTTCTTTCAATCGGCAGATGCCAGAGGAACTTAATCGGATCGCCGTGGATCATTGGGCCACCTGGTGTTTTGCGCCGGGCGAACGGGAACGGGCCCAGCTGCTCCAGGAAGGGATTCCCGCCACGGCGATCACCGTCGTTGGCTCCACGGCCATTGACGCCTGCCTGCGCAGCCGTCCGCTGGCTGCCACCCGCTCCATCGTCGCCGACCTGAGATTGCGCCCGGATGGCTTTCTGCTACTGACGTTGCACCGGGCCGAGAACACCCTGCCGGACGTACTGCGAGAATTGCTGGCAGCTTTCAACCGCCTGGCCGAACGCTGGCCCATCGTTTTCCCCATCCATCCCCGCACGCGCGCCGTCTTGGAGGGCTTGCAGGCGGCGAACCTGGCGTTGGCGCTGCACCCGCACCTGCATCTGATTGAACCGGTAGGCTATCTGGACCTGCTGCAACTGATGCTCCAGGCGCGCGCGGTGTTGACCGATTCCGGCGGCATTCAGGAAGAAGCGGCTACTTTGGGAACTCCCTTACTCATCGTCCGGCCAGAAACGGAATGGCAATACTTAGTGGAGGCCGGGGCCGCCGTCTTGATCGGCAATGAAGGCGCAACGTTGGTAGAACGGGCCTGGCCCTGGCTGGAACAGGGCCGGGCAGCCTTCCGGCCACTGGATGTGCGCGCGCAACAAGGAGCAGCCGAGCGCATCGTCGCCCGCCTGGGAGAGGTTTTGCAGCCGTGAAGCCAAAGCCCCCCCGTTTTGTGTGGATCATCGTTCCTGCGCTGCTATGGCTTTTCTTCCTCCAGGTGGTTACGGCCATCCCGCAAAACTCCATCACCAGCGATGAAGGCCCCCAGCTCATCAGTGGTTATTCGTTCCTGGTCACCGGCGACCGCCATCTGATTGAATTTGACGGCCACCCACCTTTCGCCAAAGTCGTTAACGCTCTGCCGCTCCTGGCCGTGCCTGATTTCCCCGATCCCACCACCGCGCCGGCCTGGACCTCCACGGACCCCATCAGCCTGACCTGGATGGCGGAGCAGCTGATTTATCCCTACCGGCCGCTGGATCGCTTAGTGGTCCCGGCGCGGGTCATGGTGGCCCTATTGGGATTGTTACTGGGCGCACTGGTTTACCGGTGGGCGGCCGATCTCTTCGGTCCCCTGGCCGGCATCGGCGCGCTGCTCCTGGTCACGTTTGATCCCAACCTGCTGGCCCATGCCGGGCTGGCCACCAACGACTTGGCGGCGACGGCGTGGGGCTTTGCCGCGCTGTTTACCTTTTGGCGCTGGTTACGGCGTCCCACTCCCTGGCGGCTGCTCCTGGCGGGACTTGTTCTGGGCCTGGCGCAGAGCACCAAACTCAACGCGCTCTTGTTATTGCCGACTCAGGCCGGCATAGCGTTGCTTTATCTCATCGCCGAGCGGCGCAGACTGTGGTCGCTTGTCCGGCAGGGATTCCTGCTCTGGCTGGTCGCCGGGTTGACCCTGTGGGCCACCTACGGGTTTGAGCTGCGGGCGCTGCCGGGGATGACTTTTTCGGTGCCGGCCGGGACGCACGGGTTCCTGTTGCAACAGGTCGCCAAAGTCTCCGGGGGAGGGCATCCGGCCTTCCTGAAGGGGGAGCTCTCCACCCAGGGCTGGTGGTACTATTTCCCGCTGGCGTTTGCCATCAAAACCCCGCTGCCCACGCTGCTGATCCTGGGAGCGGCGCTGGTCACTCTGGCGCTGGGAGGGCGCCGCCCGTGGCGGCACGAACTGGCCTTAGGATTATTCGTCCTGTTGTATATCGCCGTCACCCTGCGCAGCCATCTGAACATCGGCTACCGTCACCTGCTGCCCGTGCTGCCGTTCCTGTATACCTTTGCCGGACGGCTGTTAGCGCCTGGCCGGCCGACCCGGTTGCCGGCCCGCCTCTGGCGCTATCTGGGCGGCGGCCTGGCGCTATGGTTAGCCATCGGCACGCTGGCTATCTGGCCGTTTCCTTTAGCGTTCTTCAACGAGGCCATCGGCGGGCCGGATCAGGGGTATCACTATCTGGTGGATTCCAACACCGATTGGGGCCAGGCCATCAAAGCCCTGCAACGGTTCATGGCGCAGGAGGGGATAGCACGGGTCAAGCTCTCCACGTTTTTTGAGTACGGCGCGGCCATTGAAGGGTACGGCGTCGCCTTTGACCCGCTCCCGCCGCTCCATGCAGCGCCGGGGGTCCTGCCGGCGCGCTTCAACCCGGCGCCGGGGATCTATGTGCTGAGCAGCACCACCCTGCAAGGGATCTTCCTGGCCGATGGGGAGATGTACGACTGGTTCCGCCAGCGGGAACCCGATGCGTTGATCGGACATGTGATGCCGCTCTACCGGGTGGAACCGCCCGCCGTGACACCGGGATGGGTGGCCCAGTGCACCGCGCCGGTCGCCCCCCTCTCACCGGAGGTGGTGGCCGAGGGCTTTGGACGTGACGACCTGCGGCTGGCCTACTTTGATTGCACGACCGGTTGGCTCTATCCGGGCGGGGGCCAGCAACCAGGCTGGTATGCCTTCTTCCGTGAAACGGCCCGCCGCGCTGATCCCTTTCTCCAGGCCCGGCTGACGGCGGCGCGCCTGAGTTACGAGCAAAAGCAGACCGGTCTCACGCCCTCTTTTGCCGTCTACGAACAACCGCTCCCCTTGCCGCAGCCGGCTACGGTGGTTGAGCCGCCGGTAGAGGTGGGAGCTTTACGCTTCCTGGGCTACCGCGCTCCCAACACCCCGCTGCGCCCCGGCGAGACGGTGGAGATAGAGACCTGGTGGCAGGTGACCGAGGTGCCTGCGCGCCCGCTCTCTATCATGCTCCACCTGCAAGGGCCGGCGGATGCTCCCGTGCTGGTGGGAGATGGGTTAGGGGTACCGGTAGATACCTGGCAGGTGGGGGATTGGATCGTGCAGCGGCACACGCTCACCCTGCCCGCCGAGGCGCCCGCCGGCGTTTACACCCCCGTCACCGGCGTCTACTGGCTGGATTCGCTGGAACGCTGGCAACCGGCAGGGATGTCGGTGGATAGCCTGGCCCTCTCCCCCTTGACAGTCAAACGGCGCTAAGTTCCGCTTCCCCAGCCACAATCTGCAATAGTTTGCGCGCGGACAAGCCGCGCGCAAACTCCTGCCGATCCGCCCTTGAGTGCAGGTAGAGCTCAGGGCGCTGTCTTGAAAGTCAGTTTGTCCGAAGACCAGAGCACACAGCTATCTCCCGCCACCCCGCGCGACGCAAGAATGTACTCATACGTGCAGTTGGGGCTAAGACCGGTGAGTTTGACGGTGTGATTGGCCGTTGCCGTCTTGTTAAGGGTGGTATAAAGCCACGGCGTCATCCGGCTGACCGCAGGCAGATAGACGGTATAGGTCATAGATTCGGTAGGGGTGACCGGCGTGGTCACCTCACCGCAGTAAAGCAGGTGGTAGAAGACCTGGTCAATGGCGCTGTTGGGCGTTGTCCAGGTCAAAGTAACGCCGGTGCTGGCCGTGACCACCGTAGGGTTGGAGATACCGCTGGCCGCCGGCGGGGCGGTCGGCTCCAACAGCGTGGCCGGGGTCACATCGGCAAATGAGCCGGAATCCCAGACAATGGCATGAGCGCGCCCACCGGTGGTGTAGGCGTAGGAGTAGACGGCGAGTTTGTTGGCGCGGGCCTCGGCAGTGACCGTCAACACGCCAAAGTTGCCCTTATAATCGTGGGAAGGGCCCCAGATAGTGGTGATGGGGAAGGCGCCCGGCACGGCCGGGTCGGAGGGCGAACTTTCGGTGTTGGGATGCCAGCCCACCACGTCAATCCCGACCTTCAGCTCAGCCGCCGGTGAGCCGATACTACTATCAGGCTTGGAGAGGCCGTACATCTGGAAGTTATACGTGAGGCAGGGCGTGGTTGTGTAAATCATCTGGTATAACCCGGCCTGATGGATATTGCCATCAAACGTGCGCATGGCGACCGATTCCCCGGAAACTTTGATCGTGTTTTCAACAAACGATTGAATCAAGGGGGTGTTGCGCATATACCAGATGCGCCAATCCTGGCGAATGTTGAGGGGGATGTTGTTGCTCACGTTGTTGTCGTCATCGGGCACAATGGGCTTACCACTACTGTTAGGCCCATCGGGATATCCCAGATAGCGGTCGGCCCCAAAGAAATACCAGTCGTGGTTGTCAAAGCTGGGGTTGTGCAGTGTGGCCCGGTCGGTAGGATTAACCACGGTGTTAACGGCGCGGAAGCTGGCCGTATCCCACACAATGGCGTGTGAACGGCCGCCGCGCGCATCGGCAAACGCGAAGACCGTGATGTGATTCGCTGTCGCTTGCGCCTGCACGGACAGTTCCACCCAGGTGTTGGTGGTGTTCTTGGCGGTACCCCAAACCATGTTGGAGGGGAAGCTGCCTACAGCCGGATCCACTTTGGAGTTGGGCGCCCACCCATCTGGCGCGATACCCACTCTCAGGCCCACCAGCGTGTCGCCGCTCTGCGGGCGGGCCTGAGCGTAGATTTTGAACTCGTAGACCACGCCGGGGATGGTGTTGTAGATGATCTGGTAGAGTCCCCCCTGATGGATATCGCCATCATAGGTGCGAACAGCGACCGACTGCCCGGATTGAACCAAAGAATTTTCCTCAAACGTTTGAATGAGCGGGGTGCCGCGCATATACCACAGCCGCCAGTCCTGGAGTGAGGCGGCCGGAATAACGTCCGGGCGGTTGTTATCCGCATCCGGCAGCAAAGGCTGTTGACCATCAGGGCCATTGGGATAAGTAGGATCGTACCGGTCTTTGAAGAAATACCAGTCATGGTTATCAAAACCGGCATTATGCAATGAGGCTGTTGCCAATGTTGTCTGTTCGTTGAGTAGAGTTGTGGGGGGATCTTCCGGTTCAGCCAGCACACCCATAGTTGCGCCGGACAGCAATAGGGTGATCATGATTGTGAGTGTGAACCCCGCCCTGCTCAGGCCGCACCATCGCTGGGTTGACAGATTCATGGAAAAACCTCCTTAGAACTAAAAAATAGGCTCATGGAGCCAACTGACCTGCATCCTTGCTTGTTGCGCCACTAAAAGCCAGGGCAAGTATACAGATAAAAGACAACCTGTCAAATCAAAATATAAAAAGCGGATGTCCGGTTATGGTTTCTGGCTGCGGCATTTCGGATTATAATGGCCCATTGTAAAAGAGAATTTCGCAATGTCTATTCACCCGGCAGAATTTTGAGTATCATTGTGCAAAGACAGAACGTCGGTCAATGGTGGCGGTGGGCAACAACTGTTTTGCTACTGGCTCTCTTCGCCCAGGTGACCCTGTCCGCCCGTGAGACCTCCATTACGTTGGATGAGCCACTGCATATCACCAGTGGCTATGCCTGCCTGTTGACCGGCGACTACCGCCTGGTGGAGGAACATCCCCCGCTGCTTAAGATGCTCCAGGCTGCCCCTCTGCTGCTGGCCCAACCGCCCCTGCCCGATCCGCGCACCGTCCCCGGCTGGGCCGAGAGCAACCTGATTCAAGTCGCGCAACAGGTGGTGGTGCCCTATCGCCCGCTGGATGCACTGGTCACGGCCGCGCGCATCCCCACCTTGCTGGTAGCGATAGTGCTGGCCGCGCTGGTCTACCGTTGGGCCCGCGACCTCTTCGGGCCGCGCGCCGGATTGCTGGCGCTCTTCCTCTGCGCCTTTGATCCTAACCTGCTGGCCCATGCCGGTGTGGCCGCAACCGATCTCGGCGCCGCGGCGGCCATCTTGGCCGCCAGCTACACCTTTTGGCGCTGGCTGCGACAGCGCTCCGGTCCGAGCTGGCGGCGCGCGCTGCCGGCGGCGGTGGTCCTGGGCATGGCCTTGGGTGTCAAATCCACGGCCCTGCTGCTGGTGCCGGTCTTTGGCCTGCTATTGCTGGTAGCCCGCCCCGCCGGCCATCCGCTGCGGGCCTACCTGGGACAGACGGTCGCAGCAGGCGGGATCGCCTTTCTCACCCTGTGGGCCATTTACCGCTTTGAAATCGGCACCGCTCCTGGGGTAACCTTTCCCATCCCCATGCCCAGCCATCTCCTGCCGCTGCTGAAGCTGCAACAACACCTGCGCGAGGGACACGCAGCTTTCCTGTGGGGTCAGAACTACCATCATGGCGATTGGCGTTATTTCCCTCTCGCCTTCGCCCTGAAAACCCCGCCCCTCACGCTGGGGCTCTTGCTCTGGGGCGGGTTACGTTTCACGCTCCATGTTTTACGTCAGATGGCGGGCATCAAACGTCAAATCGGGCGCTGGTTGCCGCTGACCCTTTTCCCGGTGGTTTATTTTGCCACCAGTCTCTTCAGCGGGATCAACATCGGTTACCGCCATTTGTTACCGATGTTGCCATTTCTCTTAATAGAGACGTCGCAGATTGTTTTTTGGTTCCAAACCGCGCGACCATGCTGGCGGTGGGTTGGTGCTGCTCTGTTGACCGGTTATGCTGCCGTGACGCTCACGCTTTTCCCCTGGTATCTGGCTTATTTCAACCTCCTGGCTGGCGGGCCGGATGGCGGATATCGCTATCTGGTGGATTCCAACCTGGATTGGGGGCAAACCTGGAAGGCGCTCAAGCGTTATCTGGATGCGCGCGGGGTTCAGCATTTCTGGTTCAGCCATTACACGATCAACGACCCGCACGCCTACGGCTTGGAATACGATCCGCTCCCGCCCTGGCCTGACGCGCCACCGGTGTTGCCCCGTCGCTTCAACCCGGCCCCGGGCGTCTATGCCATCAGCACTACTCAATTGCAGGGCGTGGTGGTGGCCGATCCGGAGATGTTTGATTATTTCCGGCAGCGGGAGCCGACAGCGCGCATCGGCCACGCCGTCTTTGTCTACGACCTCGCGCCGACGCCGCCGGTGCAATGGGCTGCCCAGTGTACCTCGCCCGTTGCCCCCCTCTCCGTCGAGCAGCTGACCGAGGGCCTGGGCCACACCGACCTGCGCCTGGCGGCCTTTGATTGCAGCCAGAGCTGGCTCTACCCGGCGGGCAACGGCTGGTACGTGCTGCCCCGTCCGGTTTCAACCTGGCAGAGAGTGCAGTTGCAGGGGGCACGGCTGGCCTACGAGCAAAAGCAGACTGGCTTCACGCCGCCCTTTGCCGTTTACGAAGCCTTTGGCCTGACGCCCCTGGCCGGGATGACGGTGGCCGCCGTCCACGCAGCGCCGGCTGAATGGCTGCCCGCGCAGGCGCTGACAGCCGGCACGGTGCTCACACCGCCGGTGGCGCTGGGAGAGACGCTGGCCTTCCTGGGCTACACCACCGAAACGACCCCGGCGCAGGCCGGGGAAGCGCTTGTCGTGGCGACTTACTGGCGCGTGTTGACCCCGCCAGGGCAGCCGCTTTCGCTGATGGCGCATCTACTGCGCGCCGACGGGACGCCGGTGGCCGTGGGGGATGGACTGGGCGTCCCGGTGGAGCAATGGCAGCCGGGCGACATCATCGTGCAGCGGCACACCTTTCAACTCCCGCCGGAGACTGCGCCCGGCCCGCTCTGGCTCAGCGTGGGGGCCTATACACTCCTTGATGTCCAACGCTTACCGGTGAGCGTCAACGGCGCGGTGGTGGGCGACCGGTTAGTCGTGGCGCAGCTGGAGGTGAAACGGTGAAGCGCAGCTGGCAACAGAGCGCGGTGCTGCTCCTGGCCGGCCTGCTTTGGGCGCAGTTGCTGGCCGCCGCCACCCACCTCTCTCTCACCGTGGACGAAGGCTTTCACATCACCAGCGGCTACGAATATCTGCGCACCGGGCGGTTGCAGCTCTTTGATGAGCACACGCCGCTGGCCAAAGCCCTGTTCGCCTGGCCGCTCTTTTTCGTGCCCGACCTGCCCCCGCCGGAGACCGCGCCGGGCTATGCCGAGGGCGACCTGATCCAGGTGGCGCAGGCGACGGTGCTGGCCTATCGCCCGTTGGAGCGGGTGGCCGTGGCCTGTCGCGTGCCGGTGGCGCTGCTGACGGTGCTCCTGGCGGCGACGGTGTACCGCTGGGCCGCGGTGGAATTCGGCCCCACGGCAGGGCTGCTCGCGCTCACGCTTTTCGCATTAGATCCCAACCTCCTGGCCCACGGCAGTCTGGCGACAACCGACCTGGGCGCGGTGGCTTTCATTTTCTGGGCGACGGGGGCCTTTGTCCGCTACCTGCGGCGCCCTACCCGCGCGCGTTGGGCGCTGGCGGCGCTGCTCCTGGGCCTGGCGCAGGGGGCCAAGCTGACCGCGTTGCTGCTGCTGCCGGTCTGCGGTCTTTTGTGGCTGGCCCAGGTTTGGCGCAACCGTGACCGTCTGGCATTGACCCGCGCTGTGCTCCGGTCGGGCCTGGACTTAGTGGCGCTCGTGGGGGCGGCGGCGCTTGTGCTGTGGGCGCTCTACGGCTTTGAGGTGCGCCCGCTGCCGGAGATCGCCGGCGGCGCCCTCCCGCTCCCGGCTGCCAGCCACGTGGCGCGCTGGCTGCGATTGCAGGCCAACCTGGCCTACGGCCGCGAATCCTTCCTGCTGGGCCAAAACGGGATGCACGGCTGGTGGTACTACTTCCCCGTCGCCTTCGCGCTCAAAACGCCGCTGCCAACGCTGGGGATTCTGCTCTGGGTGCTATACAAAGCCGTCAGCCGTCAGCTGTCAGCCATCAGCCTTCAGCCGTCAGCCATCAGCCGTCAGCCGTCAGCCTTCAGCCGTCAGCCGCCAGCCTTCAGCCGTCAGCCGTCAGCCTTCAGCCTTCAGCCGTCAGCCTTCAAGATTCCCCCCTCCCTCCGCCAGTACCTGCCGCTGCTCCTGTTCCCGCTGCTCTACGCCCTCTCCAGCCTGACCAGTTCCCTCAACATCGGCTACCGCCACCTGCTGCCGATTTTCCCTTTCTTGTACGTAGCCGTCAGCGGTCAGTTTTCAGCGTTCAGCCGTCAGCCATCAGCCGTCAGCCGTCAGCCGTTAGCAGTGAGCAGTCAGCCCTTACGCAACACGCAACACGCCTCACGTTTCACGTCTCACGTTTCACGCCTCACGCCTCACGTTTCACGTTTCACGCTTTACGCCCTCCTTGCCTGGCTGGCCTTCGGCACGCTGCGCCTCACCCCGCACTATCTGGCCTTTTTCAATGAACTGGCGGGCGGGCCGGATGGCGGCTGGCGGTATCTGGCCGATTCCAACACCGATTGGGGCCAGGGCTATGGCGAGCTGGCCCGCTTCCAACAGGAGCGGGGGCTGGGACCGGTGAAACTTTCTGCCTTTGTCTTCTACGACCCGGCAGCCTACGGGGTGCGCTACGAGCCGCTGACGCCGTTCGGCGGCCACACGCCGGCGGTTTTCCCTTCTCGCTTCAACCCGCCGCCCGGTGATTACGTGATCAGCGCCACGACGTTAGACGGCGTGCCGCTGGCCGATCCGGCGATGTACGACTGGTTCCGCCACCGCGAACCGGAGGCGCGCATCGCCCACGTTCTGTTCTACTACCACGTGCCGGAGCCGGAACTCCCTCCCGGCTGGCTCGCGCAGTGCACGACCCCGGTCGCGCCGCTGACGCCGGAAGCGATCACGGAGGGCTTTGGGCGGGACGATCTGCGACAGGCGACCTTTGATTGCACAGCCGGCTGGCTCTACCCCGGCGGGGAAGCGCCCGGCTGGTTCGCGCTCTTCCGCGCGACGGCAACCGGCGCCGATCCCTTCATCCAGGCCCGCCTGGCGACGGCCCGGCTCAGTTACGAGCAACGGTACACCGGCGCCTTGCCCTCCTTTGCACTTTACGAGCAGACCGGTCGCCCCGCCCCGGCCACACCGGCCGCTGCCGAGATCCACATCGGGACAGTAACCTTCCTGGGCAGCGCGGTCCTCAACCCCCGGGCTGCCCGTCCCGGCGCGACGGTGGAGCTGGAGACCTGGTGGCGCGTGACCGAGGTCCCCTCCCGGCCGCTTTCTATCATGCTGCACCTGCTGGGGCCGGCCGGCACCGTGATCGTGGGCGACGGCTTGGGCGTGCCGGTAGACCAGTGGCAGCCGGGCGACATCATCGTCCAGCGGCACCGGCTGCTGCTCCCGCCGGAGGCGCCGGCGGGCGAGTACGTCCCGGAGACCGGCATCTACTGGGCCGAGACGGTGGAACGCTGGCCAGTGCAGGTCAACGGGCAGGCCGCCGGCGATAGCCTCCGCCTGGCCCCGCTCACCGTGGAGTCCCGCCGATGAAACAGAACGACCGGCTTCCACTGGCGGTTTTGTTGCTGCTGTTCAGCGGCCTGGTAGTGCTCACCAGCCTCGCCACGCCGCTCTTTGAAGCGCCCGATGAAGTCTGGCATTACGCTTACGTCCGCTGGCTGGCTGCAGGACACGGGCTGCCCGCGCTGAACAACAACGACAGCGGCGCCAACCAGGAAGTAGCCCAGCCGCCGTTGTATTACGCCGTGGCCGCGCTGCTCAGCGCCCCGGCTCCCGCTGACGACCTGGAGACACTTTTCTGGAACAATCCGGGTTTTGGCTACCAGGCCCCTGGCACGGTACCCGATAACAAAAACATGCTCATCCACACCGCCCGCGAGGCGTGGCCCTGGCGCGGCGCAGTCCTGGCGGTGCGATTGGCGCGGCTGAGCTCATGGCTGTTTGGCCTGCTGGCCGTGCTGGCCGCTTACGGGCTGGGGCAGGCCGCCTTTGCCTCACGGCGCGTGGCCCTGCTGACGGCGGCGCTGGTTGCCTTCCACCCGCAATTTGTCTTCATCAGCGGCGTGGTCAGCAACGATGCGGCGACTACGGCGCTCGCCACCGCCGCGCTGTGGAGCGGCGCGCTGGCGCTGCGCCGGCCCACCGCCCGGCAGCTGGCCTTGACCGGCGGGCTGGTCGGGCTGGCGGCGCTGACCAAGGTCAGCGCGCTGGCATTGCTGCCCCTGCTGGGCGGGGCGCTGCTCTGGAGCGGCTGGCGCGCCGGGACCTCCCCCCGCCGGCTGGCAGGGCAGCTGCTCCTCTTCGCCGGCGTGGCGCTCACGGTGGGCGGCTGGTGGTACCTGCGCAACGGCCTACTCTACGGCGATCCCCTCGCCATGCAGGCGCATCTCCAGACACTCTGGCGGCGCACAACCCCGCTGGCAGGAGCGACGCTCCGCCGCGAGCTCTGGCTGCTCTACCGCTCGTTCTGGGGCGCGTGGGGCTGGGGGCATATCTGGCTGCCCGGCTGGGTCTACCTGCTGCTGGGAGGGCTGCCCCTCACGGCGCTGCTCGGCTGGCTGCGGCGGTGGCAGCGGCGAGAGTGGCCGCCCCACCTTTCGGCCTGCCTGCTGGCCGCGCTCTGGAGCGGCGCGATCCTGGCAGCGTTGGCGCAGTGGATGCGGCAAGTGGAAGCGCCCCATGGCCGGCTGCTCTTCCCCGCGCTGGGCGCCTGGGCGCTGCTCCTCGCCGGCAGCTGGCAAGGACTGCTGCGCGGACAAGCTCCCACCGTAACCCGTTGGCTGCGCCGGTTGATCCAGGGCAGCGTGGCCGGGCTGGCCGCGTTGAGCCTGGTCGTCCCGCCGCTGGTCATCCGGCCGGCGTTGGGCCAACCGCGCTTAGTGGAGCCGGCCGAGGCCGCAACCAGCGTGACGGGGCCGGCGCTGACCTTCGGCGGCGCGGCGCGCCTGCTGGGCGTGCATGTGGAGCGGCCTACCGTCGCGCCGGGGGAATGGCTCTCCGTCCGGGCCTGCTGGGAGGCGCTGGCCCCCATGTCGGCGGATTACACCGTCTACGTGCAGCTGATCGGGCGTGACCTGCTGCGGGCGGGCGAGCGGCTGACCTATCCCGGCTTAGGGCGGTTCCCCACCTCGTTGTGGCCGGTCGGACGGGCCTTTTGTGACGTTTACACCTTGCGGGTAGAACCCTGGGCGCCGGGGCCTGAGCTGTATGACCTGTTCGTGGGACTCTATGGCGCGACGCCTGAGGATAAGCTCCCGGCCCAGGCAGAGAGCGGAGCAGCGGTGTTGCCCATCGTGGCGCAGGTGCGGGTAGCGCCGGCGCGCCCGCTCACGCTCCCGGCGGAGGCCACCCCGGTCGCCTACCGGCTGGGCGAGGCCATCGCCCTGGCGGGCTACACCGTCGCCGTTGCGCCGGGCGGCGGGGTTTTGACGGCCACGCTCTACTGGCGGGCGCTGGCAGTGCCGCCGGGCGACTACACGGTCTTCGTCCATGCGCAGGATGCCGCCGGGGAGCAGCTGGCCCAACACGACGGCCCGCCGCGCGTTGGCAGGTATCCCACCTCCGCCTGGCGGCCCGGCGACCTGATCCCCGACGAACACGTTTTAATCTCCACAACCCTGACGGCCGATCAACCCATCTGGTTAGCAGTGGGGATGTATCAGCCGCAGACGCTGGAGCGGCTGCCGGTGGTGGGTGCAGAAGGGCCGGTGGTGAATGATCAGATTCTGTTAGCCAGTTCAGATAAAATCAGGTGAGGTGAGTTCCATGAAAAACAAAATCTTTAGGGGCTTATTCATCGGCGGGTTAGTTTTGGGGAGCCTGTTCTCGCTGCGGGCGCTGGCCTGGTCAGCACCTGGCGTCCCCCCAGCGGTGGCGGGTCAAGCCGGCAGCAACGAGGTCTATGTCCCGGCTGGGCCTTTTGGCATGGGATGCAGCGGCGACTTTTCACCCATCAAATGTGACAATGACGCGGTTCCCATCCATCTGGTTTATGTGGATGCCTTTTACATTGATAAGTTAGAGGTCACGAATGCTCAATATGCGGCGTGCGTGGCGGCGCGAGCCTGCCAGCCCCCCCTGAAACTCAGCTCTGAAACGCGCCCTCATTACTATGACAATCCGGCTTATGCCAATTTCCCGGTGATCCACGTAGATTGGGACCGCGCCAATAGCTATTGCCGCTGGGTGGGCAAACGCCTGCCCACCGAGGCCGAATGGGAGAAAGCCGCGCGGGGGACCGACTTGCGCTGGTTTCCCTGGGGTAATGAAATGCCCACCTGCGAACGCCAGAACTTTAACGGCTGTCTTGGCGATACCGCGCCGGTGGGCAGCTATCCCGGCAACGCCAGCCCCTACGGCGCGTTGGATATGACCGGCAATGTGCGCGAGTGGGTCAACGATCTGTACGACAAACCCTATTACCGGACCTCGCCTTACCTGAACCCTCAGGGGCCGGCCTACACCGATAAAGGTGAGCATCTGGTGCGCGGAGGCTCATGGCTGGATTCGGTGGATTTCGGCACCAACACCTGGGTGCGCTTAGACGAAGCCGATATTTACGACACGCACTTGATCGGGTTCCGCTGTGCTCGCTCTACCACCGATGCGCCTCCGCCCCCGCCTACTCCCACGCCAACCCCCACGCCGTTTGCCACCGGTGCGGTTGACACTGGGGGCGGGCTGGTCTGGCTCTCTGATCCCCGGCATCTCACCTTAGTGCATGTGCCCACCGCTGTGGTCACTGAAACCACGTTCCTCACGCTCACCTACGGCGGCGAGCCGGCGAGCGGAAACTTGCAGGGGATTCAACACTTTTTCTGGTTAGAGACCGCCTCTCAGCCTTTCCCGGCCCCGGTAGAAGTGCTGCTGGGATTTAAAGGGCGATACCCTGTTCTCTCCGGTACGCTGGACCTGTATCGGCTGAGCGCCGGCACCTGGCTGACTGAGGGTATCACCGTGACCCAACGCGGCGGCGAATATCTGATCGCCTGGATTACCCGGCCGGGGTTATATGGCCTGTTAGGGCAAACGCAGCGTCTTTATCTACCCTTACTGCTGCGTCGTTAGGCGCTTCGCTCCAGGGCGGCGGTGGTTGGTATGCCACCGCCGCCAGGCCACCCCCAGGCCCAGCAGCAGCCCGCAGCCACCCAGCACCACCCATTCCCAGCGCAGGGCCGTTGAACGCTGCCCCGGATTGAGCGCGCCCGGCGTGAGCTGGTTCACGCTGCCGAGCCGGCGCGCATCGCCCGATTGGTAATCCGGCGGGTCCACGCGCCACGCTGCCGTGTCGTCATTGCGGCCTTGACCGGTGAAGTACGCACCATCATCGCCCCCTAACCCCCGGAAAGGCGCAGGAAAAACGACCCCATCGGCCAGAATGCCAAACGAGACGGGGGTCACCCCATTGCCCTCGGCGACAAAGTCCACACCGATGTCATCGGTGAAGGCGGTTGTCGGCCCGGGAGCCAGCAGGGCTAGCGCATCGCGTCCAGTTCCAATCCCGAAGCCCGGGTCAGTTTTAACATCCAGGTTCCCATTGCCAACGTAAAAAATTAACCGCCCGTCGCTTAAATCAAGATCATCCTGTGGAAAGTAAGCCGTGTTGACCGGCGTCTCGCTGGCGAGAATGAGGATCACTGTTCCACGCGGGACGGCAGCCAGCACAGCGCTTTGCGGCAGTATAATAGAGCCCTCGCCCGTGCCTGCCTTGGTGTCATTATCGGTAAGCCGCCAGCCGCGCAGGTCGGTGGTGTGACGTCGGACCAGTAATTCAATCCAGTCGCCTTCAATTGGGCGATCATTAACTGTGGGGTAGTGGGTGCCATTGTCGTTGATCCAGTATTCGTTAATCATCACGTCATCCGGGTGCAGCGCCGGATCGTTGGCCGGGATAAGGGCGAAATACGCCGTCAGTGGCGAAGTTTCCCCGGCAGTGATAGCGTGTGAGGCAGTCGGGATGCCATCACTCCAGCCGGCGAAGGCGTAGTCCGGCGCCGGTACCGCGATGGCCTGGAACGGGATAGAGGTGCTGACATGACCGGCCCAGGGAATTGTGGGGAGCGGCCATCCGTTCAGGTAGATCTGTCCGCCAGACGCAGGTTCCGCGGTGAGCGTGAGCGTCGTTGTGTCGCCCAAAGGAAAGATGGTAGCCAGCTGTTGGTGCATGAGCGCGGGGCGGCGGGCAGCAAAGTCACGCAACGCTGCAACGTTGGCTTCCCAGTCGGTGAGGGAGGGCCAGCGGGCAACTTCGTAGCCGATGTCGGGACGTATCATAGCGGCCAGTTGCTCTATCCGGGCGGCCATCGCCTCTGGCGCCAGCACCGTGTTGAGCAGCACCTCACTCCGCGCGATGAATTGCGTCTGGTAAGCATCGTTTTTCATCAAGGATTGGAACAACAGCCCAAAATCCTCTTCAGTGGCGGCGGTGCGGAAGAGTGACGGTTCATGGGTCGGATCAAGCTGGCCGCCCCAATCGCCACCGTTGCCATAAATCCAGAACCAACGCCCGCCACCGTCATGGGCACGCGCCACACTTAGTGCGTTCTCCGGGAACCCAAAGTAGAGACGCAGGATGGCGTAATCGGTGAAACTATCCACGTCCATTTGCTCACGTAGCATGGCGTAGGCTGCCGAATCGTCCAGCGGATGGGACTTGACCCAGCTCATCAGCGCTGCCCATTGGTCGGAATCGCCCTCCCGGGCTTTTTGGCTGCGGATCAGATCGGGCGTCTGAATGCCGAAATTTTCGTCCAGGTAAAAATTATCCAGGCGCTCGCTCAGGAGGTAAATACCCCATGTTTGACCGTTGATAAAGAGCAACACCGGTCGTGTCTGGGCGGCTGGCAGCCCCAGCACATTGGCAATGTCGGCCACCAGCGGCTCCTGGAGCAGCGTCCAGCGGCCGGTGCGATCGCCGGCTGCCAGCAGCAGGTGGCGGTAGTTCTGGTTTTCCAGCGTTTGTTGGGGGTGGTTGGAAAAAAGCGTGGTTTGTAAAGTTGGGCTGCCGCCGTAATCGGCGCGGAAATAGAGCCGCAGCGATGGTTTGGGGCTGGAGACGGGACGTTCGCCGTGGAGGGCCAGCCCTGGCGGCAGGTCAGAACTGGTCGCAACTTCTTGCCAGAAGCGTTGGAAGACGCCGTTGTCCTGATAGCGGAGTCCCGCCGGAGTTTCAAAACTGACGCGATGGTCCTCAAAAAAAGTGAGGTAGACGGGACGCTCCCAGGCGTCACCACGTTCCTCGGTGTGGAGCAGGATGCCACGGTCGGCGCTCCATAGATCGACTGGATCGGCCGCAATGGAGAGGATGGGCAGTGTGTGCGTTACGCCGACGATGTAGGCGCTGGTGGCTATGGGGCCGGCCGCGCCGTTGACAAACTCGCGCGCGCGCACAACGGTCACGCCGGGGGCGGCGACGTCCAGGCGCAGGGGGTGGGTGTAACGCATTCCGACCGTCGTGGTTGGAGCCGTGCCGTCCAATGTGAAGACAACCGGTGCCCTGGGCACTTGCGGGCGGATCTCCACCGCCATGCTGCCGGCATAGACGCCGCTGGGCGGGGTGAAGGTGACCCCGCTGTTAGCGGCAACGGCACGGGTTTCACGCGGCCCGGCCGGCAGTGGCGTGCGTTCCATGCGATCTGTTACCCAGAGCGCCCCGGCCAGCCCGATAGCCAGCAGGAGCAGGGGGGTGAATTTCTTCAGTGTTTCATAGTTCATGGATCAACCTACCGCACCGACAACGAGTGCAGGATTACCCGACGGTCCGGCAGCTCGTTCCCGGCCGTGTCGCGCACGGCCAGCCGGGCGTTGGTAGCTGGATCGTACATCCCGATGGCGATCCGGTAGTCGCCGCGCGGGAAGGTGGGCGGTAGTACCAGGGCGTGTTCGTCGCGGATATACTCACCGGCTTGCCAGCGCGTCGTCGGATAGGTCCAGACGACCGGCTGGCTGTCGTCCTGGGCCAATGCTACGTCGTTGGCGGTCAGGAAATGGACGAAAACTTTGTAGTCGCCTGTCACCGGCTGAGTAGCGTGCCAGTAGAGCACCACGCGCACTGTGACGGTCTCGCCGGTAGTGACGCGCGCGGGCGCGTCGTAGCCCACAAGTGCGATCCCGTTGTCCAACCTGAACGCGAGCGGGTGATCCGGCGTGGGGGGCTGTGGGCTGACGGCCGGTGGGACCAGTAGTGTGGCAATGACCTGCGGCGGGGCGAGCGGTGCGCCGTTGCGCCGGTAGAAGGTGATCTCAACCGGATAGCTGCCCGCTTTGAGCTCCAGCGGTGGGGCCAGGAGATAGCGATCTGCCAGTTGCGTGCCGGGGTTCCAGTATTCGGTGGAGAGTCCACCCGGCAGCGCGTTCTCGGTGCGTTGCAGGACGCGCCCGGTGGCCGGATCCAGCAGCCGCAGCACCAGCAACAGCGGCTCGTGGAGCGCCGTATCGGACTGCCAGAAGAGCGTCAGGTGGAACGGCGCACCGGGTGTGAGGCGACGGCTCTCCAGTCGGTAACCGGTCAAGGTAAACGTTTGTCCTTCTGCGAGTGTAAACGGCAACGTGACCGTGACCGTTTCGCCTGTTTCAAACGGCGAAGCGACATAACGGTAAAGCGTCAGCGGCGCGGCGGGATCGTCGGGCGCGCCGACGCGATAGACCTCGCGGTAGTGTTCCTGGAACCAGGGCGAGCTTTGCACGCCCTGCCAGGGAAGGCTGTTCAGGGCGAGACAATAATCGGGGGCTGCCTGCCGGAGCGCCTGGAGCAAACCGGCGGCGTCGGGATTGGCCGGCAGCGTGAGTTGCGGGCGGCCAGCAGCGTTGTTCAACCAGGCCGGTTGCGCGGCGAGCATCTCTGTCGGGAGGGTTTCGGCGGCGATCCAGCGTGTCAGGTTTTCCTGCGACGCTGTGCGCTCCGCCGTTGTGGCGTGATCGCGCAGGACGAAAATCACCCCTCCGGCAAGAAGCGCCAGCCATCCCGCGCCCAGGAGGATGATCATCATAGGACGTTTTATTCTTCGCATTGCTATCAGCCAAAGGTAGCCGGTATTTTCACGCTTCACGTTTCACGTTTCACGCTTCACCTGGACTTTACCCATTTCATGTAGAGCGCATCCACATCAATGTCGGTGCCCCAAATGCGTGCGCCGTCCAGATCAATCCAACAGCCAGTCTGAACGAGGGTGAGGCGTTCAGGGGGAACCGAGGGGAACGTGACGGCGGTTGCGGTGATCGTTGCCGTGCGTCCGTAAACCGGTTTCTTGGTGTAGGCGGCCAGCGCGGCGATCCGCGGCGCGACGATGGTCGCGCCGTTCAGCGTGATGTGCGAGTTGTCCTTGGCCACCACGCCGAAATCGCCGTTTTCCACGTAGACATTCTCCGCCGTGATGGTACTTTCTTCGCCCGCCGAGATCCCTTTGTCGCCGAGGTTGACCGCGTGCAGGTTTCGCACCGCCACTAACGTGCCGCTCACGTCCAGTCCATCCCCGCCGAGGTCATGGAAATAGCAGCTCTCCACCATTCCATTGCCGAAATCGGCGTCAAAAGCATCAGAGATGGTGCGCGCCCATTCGGAACCGACGAACTCAAAGCGTTCGCGGATAACGTTGATCCCGTCTTCCGAGAGTGAATCCAGAATGTGGCAGCTTTCCAGCCGGATCGCGCTGCGGTAGAAGGTGATCCCGCCGGTGAGCGACCAGCCGTTCAGGTTCATGGCTGAAGTCCGTTCTATCGTCACGTGGCGCCAAATGGAAGGGCTACCTGCGTCCAGCACGACCACGCCGTACCAGAGGTCGGTGGTTGGGCGCAGGACGATTGGGGCCTTGTCGCTTCCCCGGAAATCCAGTGGGCCACGCGCCAGCAGGAAGGAGCCGTGTTCAAAAAGCAGCGTCGTGCCGGGATCAACGATCAGGCCATAGCCGGCTGGCAGGATCAGCGGATCGGTGATTGTCCAGGTGCCAGCGGGAATCCGTAGCCAGGAGCTGTCGGAAACTGCTGCCAGATAGGGATAGCGGGCCAGGGCTGTGGCGAGCGTGGGGGCAGGAGGCACCGGCCCGGCTTCCAGGGGGGGCGGGTAATCCCCCAGGACGGGCTGTGTGAGGGTCTGGGTTAGACCCCACAGACGGGTGATCAGCGTCAGTTCTGGTATAGCGTTGGCAGATGGCAGCAGATCGCGCGGGACCTGGAGCTGAACGTAGGGGATCTCGGTGGCCGTGCCGGGCAGCCCGCGCAGCACGAGCGCGTCGGGTACTTCCGACGGCGCCGGTTCAACCGTCAGGCTGAGTGCATCCGACTGCACCCAATTGCGGTTGACCGGCACGAAGGTGTCACCTGCAACCAGACCAACGATTTCCACCGGGTAGGCCAGGATATTGCCCACGTCAATAGCCAGAGTGGTGGTGGCCGGTTGAGGGCGCAACAGGTAGGCATACGTGGCCTGAAACGGGTTGAGGACTTCGCGGGCCAGCGCCTGGCGTTGGCGGAGGATATCCCAGGGGCGAGCCAGGGCTTCCTCACCGAACTCTGGCGTCAAAGCAGCGCGCAACGCTTCGTATTCCGGGCCGAGTTCCTGCTCCAATGCTTCTACATAGCCGGGCTGGCTCATCCGCCAGAGTTCTTTCACGTAGGCGGCCTGAATCCGGGGGTCATTGTAAAAAACGGTGCGTTGCAGATCCGGGTTGCCGGGGAAGGCACTCTGGGGTAACCCCAGCAGGCTCAGATCGCCGACGAGGGCGTTGCTATTGATGGCGACCGGTTCCAACAGAGTGGTGATGGGATTGTAGTAGTAGCGCAGGTTATGCCAGATGAGACCGTGAGGGGCACTCCAGAGGTCGGAGAGCGCCAGGAAGCGCCCCATGGTCTCCAAATCTAAGACCTCACCAGCGGCGCGTTCGCCGGTCCAGATCGCGCGCAGTTTCCCGATTGCCACGTCGCTTTGCTGCGCCAGGCCGGGTGCATTGACGGGGTTGTCGCCCGCGCCGTAATCATCAATCACGTAGAAATCGTTGACCCCGACGGGAATGTTCTGATCGGCGTGGTAAGCCCGGAACTTCCACATCAAATCTTCGTCGTATCGCAGGAGCAACCCGGCGCGGCGGAGTTGGGATTCCATCAGCTCTTTGGAAAAGCCCTCTTCAACAGCGTAGATCCCTTTGTAGGTACCATTCAAGACGACGCGCGCGAAACGATAGCGCACGCCGAGCACGCCTTCCTGGCTGAGGTTTTTGAGGAAGAGCCATTCGTTGAGATAGTTACGCCGGGCCGGATCCTGGATCGCGAAGACTTTCATCCCGTAGACGTATTGCTCACCTTTGGTCTGGATACGGAGCGACCATTTATCAAACATGATATGTTCAATCCAGTCGCCCTTGAGCCGGACCCGAACCGGGATTTCCTCTTGCCCCAGCCGCAGCTGCGCCGGGACGTAGTCGTTCCCTTCGGCAAGGAGGACGCCCAGTTGCAGCGCCCGTTCGCGGGTGGCTTCAATCCTGGCAAAATCGGCAGGGGCGATGTCAAGGTAAAGGGTGTCCAGCACGTCGCCGGTCTCGCGGAAAGTGGGGGTCGGTGTCGGCGGCAGCGGGGTGGGCGTGGCAATGGCGGTGGGCGGCTGTGGTGCAATCCCTGATGGCGTTGAGGCCGCCGCGCCGGGAAGAGAAGCGACTAACCCAAACGCCCCGAGTGCCAGTGCCAGCAACGTCACCAGCGGGAACCAGCGTCCGCGCAGCCAAAGAGACGCGCCCTTGACCGGTTGATCTTGCGTTGGCTGCGAATTGGCAAAGGCTTCACGCTGAATTTTCATTTCAGTACAACCTTTCTTCCCTTACGGCAACTCCACGCCCTCAAAGTCGGGCGCGGTAAGCATCCCTTGCACATACTTGGAGTAACGATCCACCCGCACAGGGAAGTGGGCTAACACTTCTGCCAGGCGGCGATAGATGGCCGGGTCGGTAGGAGACTTGAGTTCCAGGAGGGCGTGGTTCATGAGTAAGCCGGCGCGATCCAGGTTAGGCCGGGCGGAAAAGCGTTGATCGTAGGCGTGCAGGTCGGAATCTAGGGTCAGCCGGAGTGCCCCATCGGGTGTGGCATAGTAGGCGCGCCGGTAATGGTTGATGAGGGTGGGATAGGCAAACTGGTCCAGCCAGGCCAAGGCCCGGCCGGTGACGGCGCGACGCAGACTGGAGAGCAGCTCGGGCCAGCATGGTTGGGTCAGATCCAGCTGCAAATCCGGCCAGGCGATCTCTTTCCAGCCGACCAGGCCTTGTTTACGTTTGAGTTCCAACCGCGTGGGACCGTTGAGGGTCAGCGTAGGGCCATACCAACGCAGCCGCAGTTTGGCGCGCTCGCCGCTGCCACTTAAATTTTCGTTCAGGCTGGAATAGTCGCCGGTGTCAAAATAGAGACTGTTGACCTGACGTGGCGGGTAGGCCACGCGCCAGTGGGCGGGATGCAGCCGCACCCAGGCTTCAATCTCGGCGCGGGTGCTTGATTCGCAGGGGATCTTAATTTCGTAGCGTGGCGGTTCAACCAAGATCTTCATGGTTGGAGTGCTCCCCCTGGCAGCGGATAATCGGTTTGGACCGGTACGGCGACATCGGCGGTCCCCACCGCCAACAGATGAGCGACGACCCGGATCTGGTCGGGGGAGCCGGAGCCGGTCAGGGTCGCGCGGGGGATCAGAAGCCGCACGAAGTCTGGCGTTTCCCCTGTGGCCCCGCGCAAGACGAGCTTGCCAGGGGCAGTGTTCCATACGGCACTTGCGGTGGCGTCTACCCAGGCCGGATCGGCGGGCACGAAGGCGCTCTCGCCAACGTCTATTCCCACGAGCTCCAACGGGAAGGGCTGGAGATTGCCCACACTGATGACCAACGTATCGGCCGTGGTCATGGCGTAGGCAAGGAGCGGGCGCTCCGGCGCGAGCTGGCGGCGCAACCTGGCCTGATTCGCCTGCAGCGCTGCCCAGGGCAGGCTGGGATAGCCCAGGTCAAGGCTAACGGCGCGTTGCAGGCTTTCCAATTCCGGGCCGAGTTCGGTTTGCAGGTAGGCCAGTGCCTCCGGGCGGCTGATCTGCTCCAATGCGCGCGCGTAAGCCAGCTGGAGCACCGGTTCGGCAGTGAAGGCCGCAGGGAGCGCTGCGGTGGGGGTCCAACTGCGTCCCGTCCCGATTGGATCCAACTCACCGGTCTCTGGATTGTAAACGAAGCGCAGAGTGCGCCAATCCAATACTGGTGTGCCGCGCCAGAGGGCGGTAAGGGCTAAAAAGGTGCCCAACCGGTCGGCGTTGAAAGCGACTGCCGGGGTACGTTCTCCGGCCAGGAGGGCCTGCACCAGCCGGATCGCGGCGTTGCGAGTAGGGTCGGAAGACGCGGCCGCGGGCAGCACATCAATCTGGGCGTAGCGGAAGCTGTTATCATCCAAAGCCTCCAGGGAACTGACGGACGCCGCCCAGGCGGCACTGGCATCAAAAACAATGAGACGCCGGCCGGTTGGCTGTACGGCCAGAAAATCGGCCCCTGGCAGCTCCTCCAGCGCGTAAAGGCCGTGGGCCGTACCATTAAGGATCAGATGGACCAGCTCGTAATGCGGGGTCAGGAGTCCCGCCTGGCGCAACGCGGCCAGGTAGCCCCAGGTGTTAAGGACTGAGCTATCGGCGGGGGTGAGCGTGAAATCGTGGCAGCCCCATGGCGAGAGGGCGTCCCGCACGTGGACGGTAAGCGGCCAGGCGGTGCCGGAAAATGCCGTTGCGGGACCTTCTGTGAGTTGAAGAGCGACGGCAACGTTCGTGCCATCTAATTGCAACGTCGCCGGGACCGCCGCTGTGTCATCGCTTAAATTGACGCCGGTCTGAAGCGCGACAGCGCGCCGATCCAGCAGTTGCTGGTAATCGCGGAAGCGGAGATCCACCATCAGGGTAGGGAGATCGGCGCGATGAAATGGCGCGGTTAATGCCAGACTGGGGGCGCGAAGTAGAGCAACCCCAAAGTTGGTGAGGGGGCGTTGCCAGCCCTGCTGCCCTGCGACAAATCCGAGGGCGAGGACCAGGAGCAGGAGGCCGAGTTGTAAGAGGGGCCAAGCCCGGTTGGCGCGGGAAGATTTTTCCGTGGCGAAGGGGTGATTCGTAACTCGCATCACCCGCCCAGAACCTGATCTTGCTGGATAAAGCTGATCTCAGCGACAGGGAACTGGCCTCTGAGATCATCCATGAGGTCATTCAGCGTGCGAGGGTCGGAGCAGCGGACGAAGTAGGTGACCTGCAACGTCCCATCGTGGCTGTCCAGCCGGCGAAAGTCAAGCACGGCCACATGTTCCAGCAAGCGCGCGTTCACGCGATTGAAAAGCGAGGCCTGATCTTCTTCTCGCAGCAGAATGTTGAGGTAGAGGTTGCTGGCCTGGGATTTGCGCCCGAACAATAGCCGCACAGCCATGTAGCCTATGATGACCACTGTGCCGACGACGGTCAGCCAACGTTGATCTGCCCCAACGCCCAGACCGATGGCGATGGCAATGAACAGGAAGATCAATTCTTCTGGCTCTTTGATGGCAGTGCGGAAGCGAACGATGGAAAGTGCACCGACGAGTCCCAAAGTCAAGGCCAGCGACGACTTGACAATAGAAATCACCAGGGCCGTAGTGAGGGTGAGGACCGGCAATAATTGCGCCAGCTTGTGGCGGTTAGAGAGCGATTGTCCGAAATTCTCATAGTACCAGGCAACGGTCAGCGCTAAAATCAGCCCCACCAACAGGTTAAGAGCTAATGATGTGAGTGAAAGTGGTCCAGATGCACTAAAATTAGGCATAATATTTTTAACCTCCTATTGAGCTTGTCAATTGTAACATACCCGGACGATTTATCAAGGATAATGACCGGATTGCCTTGCCGGGGGTATTTTCTGAGGGGATTTTGCACGTGGCGAGACCGCGCACAAAATCCCCCTATTTTCTTTGCCCAAGCGATAAATCTGAACCTGACGAGGCGGTTGATGGTGATAGACAAGGGCCGCTAAAGCCTTGCTTGGGGGCTGGATGGCAGTCCAGCAAGCAACGCATCTGTCACCCGCCATTATGAGATTGGGGGGGCATTTTCAGGATCAACGGCAGGTACGCAAACCCTGTTAATTGTTGCAGGATGAATTGGTCAAAGATGGCTCCATCCGGCCGCCGGGCGCTAATCGTAAGCCGCGGGCCCGCGACGTTGACGAGCACTGCATGGATGGTTGTTGTGAAATAGACCGAGGCCGAATTCTCAGTTGCGAGTTCGTAAAGCGGTGCGCCGCCCCCGCCGGTGACTACGTAGGTAATCCCGTTGGCTACGCTGCGTTCGTAGTCATGATCGTGCCCGGAAAAGACCACGGCCACTCCATATTGGGTGAACAGCGGCTCCAGCACAGCCCGCGCCGAGAGGTTGCTGCCATGTGACCCGGAACTGTAGGGCGGCACATGGAAGAAGACTATCTTCCAGGGTTGTCGGGTGCGGCTCAGATCGTCGGCCAACCAGTGAAACTGTTCGGCATCCGGCGAATATGTATCATCGGTGGGGAGGTCCAGTGCCACCAGGTGGACGTTGCCGTAATCAAATGAGTACCAGCGTTCATTGCCGGGCAGGTGCAGGGCCTCAAAGTAGAGCGGGCTATCGTGTTCGTGGTTGCCCAAGACGCTAAATAGCGGTGCACGGCACAACAGGTCTTGTTCTACGCTGAAGAAGGTATCCCAGTCACTAACGCTATCCCCATCGGCCACCAAATCACCGGTGTGCAGGTAAAAGGCCGGTGACAGAGTCAGCAGGTGCTCTACCACCTGGCGATGGGCTTCCGGGTTGGAACGGGTGTCGCCCATAACCGCGAATGTAAAGTAGGATGATGGCGGGGCCATCGCGGTGTGGAAAGTGCAATCCTGCCCTAGGGGCTGCCCGGCGGTGGCGACCTGGTAATGCACCACCGAGTTGGGATTGAGCCCGGTCAGCATCAGGGCATGATGAGTAACGGCCTCTGTGTTCTCCACGAAAAGTTGGTGATCGGCGGTAGGCCCGTAATCCACGCGGCTGCTGCCTGGTACATCCGTCTCCCAAACCACGAGCACACTGGTAGGGGTAAGGGATTGGAGGTAGGGGCCGCGGGTGAGAGAGACGGGCGGCGTCTGCGCGTGGACAGCGGTTCCTCCCATTTCTCCCAGAATCAAGACCAGAATAAGTCCCAGGCTATACCATCTATGCCTGTTATTGATACAGGTCTTGCGCAAGCCTGGTTTTTGGGGGGTGGCTTCGGCTGCCTTTTGCGCTACGGGAACGCCTGAAGGCCTCACTACGGCCTCAAAAGGTTGATCGTTAAACAAAAAGTGTGTAAGTTCTGTGATAGTTCCCATGTATCCCTCACCACTCTGTACACCACCGTTGGGGGGCTCATTGTCGCGCCTTATTCAATTTCCCTCAAGGCGCGTAGCCAATGCCCGGCGGATCACTTGCGCCAGGGTTTCAATCTCAAAGGGTTTGTGGATCACGTCCAGGAAGCCGACCTGTTGCAACGCCTCCAGGCTTTCCTGCAAGGGGTGGCCGGTGACGCCCAGCGCTTTTAAGTGAAGATCTCTCCGCCGCAGCTCCTGGAGTAATTCCTTACCGCCCATCTCCGGCATGACGATGTCGGTAATGACCAGATCAATCTTGTGTTCTGCCGCGGCATAGACCTCCAACGCCTCACGCCCATGTGCCGCGGTCAGTACCTGGTAACCCAGCGCTTCCAGGAAGTTACGCCCTCCTTCGCGCAGGTTTTCGTTGTCCTCTACCAACAGTAAAGTCTCCCCTTCTCCCCGAGGCGCATCTGGGAGGTGTATGGCGGTGTTGGTGCTCTCGGCATTGATGGCTGGCAGGTAGATGTAGAAGGTCGTCCCCGCGCCCACTGCCGTCGTGACGTTAATGTAGCCTTTATGTTGCCGGACAATGCCGTAAACCTGGGCCAATCCTAAACCGGTCCCTTTTCCTACTTCCTTGGTGGTGAAGAACGGTTCAAACAGGTGCGCGTACACTTCCTCAGTCATCCCCGTACCCGTATCCGCGACGGCCAGGCAGACCCACGCCCCCGGTGACATTTCTGCCACCGGCGGCGGCTCAGCCGGGTGCACCTGGAGCCGGGAAAGTGTGATGCGCAGGTCCCCCCCTGCCGGCATCGCATCACGGCTGTTCAATGCCAGATTGAGCAGCACTTGCTGGATCTGACCGGAGTCGCCGGCAATGGTGTAATCATCCGTGCCCGCCGTCAACGTGAGCCGGATGTTCTCTGGAATTGTGCGTCGCAAGGTGGTGACAAAATCGGCCGTACAGGCTCTGAGATCCAGCGGCCGCAGCTTGACCAGGGCGCGGCCGCTAAAATCAAGGATCTGTTGCACGAGATCGGCGGCCTTTTTTGACTCGCCGAGGATAATCTCAAAGGCCTGCTTGATTTTGGGCGACAAGTCGGGGCTGCGCAAGGAGAGCTGGGTATAGAGCATGATGGAGGTCAAGAGATTACGAAAATCGTGGGCGACGCCGGCGGCCAGTTGCCCTACGGCGGCCAACCGCTCGTGCTGTCGCAATCGCTGCTCCATCTGTTTGCGCTCGGTGATGTCCTGAATGGTGCCGATGACCAGATTGCGTTCGCGGTCATATTCGGCTACGGAGTGAATATCCAGCAACGCCCCATCGGTAGGTCGCCGGATACGGAATTCAACGTCGTAGGGTTGCCCGCGCTCAACCAGCCCTTGTAAGGCGGCGTCCAGCATGGCCCGGTATTCGGGCAGCGGAATGGTCTGGACTTCCTTGACCAGCCATTCGCGGTCGCCCAGGCCATAAATACGGCAGGCCTCTTCAGAGGCAAACACGCGCCGCGTGTTGAGATCAAATTGCCATGAACCGACGTGGGCGACTTGCTGAGCCCGGCGGAGGTCTCTCTCGCTTTCCCGCAGCGCCTCCTCGGCCCGCCTGTGTTCGGTGATGTTTTCTATAAAGCCTACAAAGGACGAAACCTGGCCTTCTGAATCCGTGATGACGCATACATTCAGGCGACCCAGGAAAGTGCTACCGTCTTTGCGGCGGTAGAGATTTTCAAAGGTTTTCAAATCCGGGTTTGCTGCCCGCAGCTGGATGATCTCTAACCGGCGCTGGGGATCGGCAAAGATGTCGGTGGCTACATTTTTGACTGTGGCGTAGATTTCCTCGGGTGATTCGTAGCCGAACAGGCTGGCAAACGCGGGATTGACGGTTATAATCTGACCACTTAGCGTGGACTGAAAAATTGCCAGCGGCGCATTCTCAAACAGGTCCCGGTAACGCTTTTCGCTTTCCTGCAGGGCCTCTTCCACCTGCTTACGCTCGGTGATATCCCGAATGACACCTAGCGTGCCGCCATTTTCAAAACGGTTGGCACTGAGTTCTCCATAAAATAGCGAGCCATCCCGCCGGCGCATCCGCAAAACGAGATTGCGATCCGCTGTACCCCCTTCAACGGTTGCCACGAAGGCGGCTACTGCGGTAGCGATGGCATCAGGGGCCAGAAACTCGGTAAAGTGGTGCCCGGTCATTTCAGAGGGCGCCAGGCCGAACAGGAGTTGGCCTGCCGGGGAAAGGTAGGTGATGATGCCCTCTGCGTTGGTGGTAAAAACTACATCGCGCATCTGCTCGGTGATTGACCGGTAGCGCGCCTCGCTCGCCCGCAACGCTTCTTCTGCCTGGCGACGTTCCAGTTCGCTGGCCGTGCGCACCCCCACCAGCTGCAGTAACGTTTCCACCAATTGGGGATCCACCAGCGGCTGCCCCCTCATGAGTGCAATCAGGCCACTGGGGCGCCCACGGGAGTCCCAGAACACCATGCCGGCATAACCCTCAGCCCGCATTCCCTGAGGTATGACGTCTGGGGGAAACCAGGAGCGTATATCTGGCTGAAAATAACCTACTCCCTGGCCTGCCTCTGTGCCACGGAAAGGGCCTTGCAAAGTGTATGTGGCGTTGTCTTCCAGGTTGCCGGCGGCATAAATTGCCACCGCCCGAGCCGTCTGCTCGTCCTCCAGACGGGCAATACACACATAGTCCATGCCCAGAGTTGCCGCCAGATAACGCGCCAACGCGGCGAAGAAATCTTCGCCCTGACTGCCACAGTGTGCCAGGAAAGCCTGAGCCTGCGCAATTCGCCTGCGCGCGGCGACATCGCGTCCGCGGAGCCAACGCCGGGGTCTCCCAGGCTGGTGAGCCCTTCCTTCTCCCTTCCTGGCTCCGGCTCTTTCCACCGGCTGGCGGCACGGGCCTGACCCCGCATCTTGTGCTAAATCGGTGGCATCGCTGGATGAATCATAGTGAGTCGCCATACTATACCCCCTGTTGTTCCAGTAAGCCCCCCGGATGAGTATAAAGTATTTTGCCCCGATTTGGCTTGTTGGCAAGTGGTAAGCTGCGCGCTGGCTGCACTCACAGTCACTTGACTACTGGCCGGCTAAACGCAACGACCTGCTGTGAAAAAGCCCACAGCAGGTCGTTGTTCTTGTGCGTTTGATTACTTTACGCCGCCTTTACTTGCCTATCATCATGGTGTCTCCCGGAAACGCCAACGGCCCGGTTTTACCGGGCCGTTGGGTGCTGGGGGCGGAGGATTCGAACCCCCACATATGGATCCAGAGTCCACTGTCCTACCATTAGACGAGCCCCCAAAGGCTGACGCGCGATGGATTTTACCACGATTTCCCAATCTGGCAAATAAACGCTGACGGCGGGTAAGGATGGGCGGGCAATCAGGGCAGACCTCTCAACGTGAGGTTTGCTTGCTCCGCCTGGATTTGTGCTATACTGAAACTCAATTGTTCTCCGTGCTCTTAGCGTAGACCGGGGGCCTGGCGCACGTTATTCCCTGACCACGGCATGATGAACCACCGGCCATTCATTGGTCACTGGGGCCTATCCCTGGCGGCCAGCAGGTCCAGTCTGGCACGCCAGCCTGGGGCCCGAGCCTTGAGTTGGGAGGGATGCAATATGTCAACCGATAGTGAATGGGTCGAGATGTACCTGGCGGAATTGGCGCAGGTGTTGGTGGCCCTGCCGCGCGAGCCGTTGCTGGCGTTGGTGGCCGCACTGCGCCGGGCACGGGTGGAAGGGCGCCGGGTCTTTCTCTTTGGGAACGGGGGCAGTGCGGCGACGGCCGCGCATATGGCCTGCGATTTCGGCAAGAACATCCGCGGCCCTGAACGGCCGGGATTGCGGGTGATCGCCCTGGCCGACAACTTGCCCACCCTCACCGCTTACGCCAACGATGAGGGCTACGACCGGGTTTTTGCTGAGCCGCTGCGCACGCTGGCCGAGCCGGGGGACCTGGCGCTGGCGATCAGCGGCAGCGGTAACTCCCCCAACGTCCTCCGGGCGCTGGAGACCGCCCGCGCAATGGGATTGACCACCCTCGGCCTCACCGGGTTCGCCGGCGGCAAGATGAAAGATCTGGTGGATATTTGCCTGATCGTTCCCGCGGCGCAGATGGAGCAGATTGAGGATGTGCACATGGTGATAGATCACCTCCTGACCGGCCTGCTGCGGTTGGCCGGGTAGGAACTCGCTGGTTGGAGGTCCGGGTTTCGTTGTCCCCTTACGTGCTGGCCGTGGATTTTGGCGGGACGAAACTGGCGGCGGCGGTGGTGGATGTCGCCAGGGGCGAGCTGGTCGTGCCGGCTCGTTGTCCTACACCGGCCGGCGGCGCGGAGGCCTCGTTGGCGGCATTGATCGCTCTGGCGCAGGCAGCCCTGCGCCAAAGCCCTGGCCCGGTGACTGCAATCGGCATCAGCTTTGGTGGCCCGGTCAGCGCCGACCGGCGGACCGTGTTGCGTTCCATGCATGTCGGCGCGTGGGAGGGTATCCCCCTGCCCGCCCGCTTGTCGGCGATTTTGGGGCTGCCGGCCGCGATGGATAACGATGGTAATCTGGCTGCGCTTGGTGAGTGGACCTTCGGGGCCAGGCGCGGCGTGCGCAGCCTGCTCTATATCCAGGTGAGCACCGGCATCGGCGCTGGATGGGTGCTGGAGGGGCAGGTCTACCGGGGGCAGGGGTTGGCTGGTGAATTCGGGCACCTGACGGTGATGCCGGACGGCCCGCGTTGCTCGTGCGGCAAGCGGGGCTGCGTGGAAAGTCTGGCCTCTGGCTGGGCACTGGCCCGCGACGGGCAGGCCCGGCTCGGCGGTGAGCCACCGCCGGATGCTGAGCAGGTCCTCGTGGCGGCGCGCGCCGGGAATCCCGTGGCCCAGGCCATTGTCCGGCGGGCTTTCACCGCGCTGGGACAGGGGATTGCGGCGGCGATTACTTTGTTGGACCCGGAGCTGGTGGTGTTAGGGGGTGGGGTGGCCCGCGCCGAGGATTGGATGCGCCCGCTCGTCATGATGGCGTTGGCCGATTATTTGCCGCCGATGTTGCAGGGCCGCACCCGGCTGGAGTTCTCTCCCCTGCACGGGAGCGAGACCCTTTTGGGGGCGGCGTTGCTGGCTGTGAACGAGGCCCGTTAACGCCCTGGTCTGGGCAACCAGGCCTGGCGTCTCCCATGAAAGCCGGATTGACAGAGGGCGTAGATTTGTGTAGGCAAATCCGAAATCTGAAATCCCAAATCCGA